>JBDGUB010000045.1:0-54065 GCA_042216245.1 Halobacterium sp. | reverse complement strand
CACTCCGGAAGACATTTGCCCGGACCGGGGGATGCATCGGGTATGATAGACGAGACTGCCGAGGAGATCCGCGAGATGCGGACGCACTCCTCCTCGGTCGTCGCCGTGAAGGCCGCTCGCGCGCTCCGAGACCTCGTCGACAACGACTACCCGACCGTCGAGGAGTACCTGCGCGCGCTCGAGCGGAACTCCACGGCGCTGCGGCGCGCGAACCCCTCGCACGCGTCGCTCGTGACGACCCAGCGGGACATCGTGGACGCGGTGCGGGACGCGAACCCGGCGTCGGTCGCGGAAGCGAAGGAGGTGACGGCGGCGGCCATCTCGGACGTCGTCGAGACCGTCGAGAGCGCGAAACACGAGGCCGCGGAGGCGACCGCGGACCGCATCGAGGACGGCCAGACGCTGCTGACCCACGACTACTCGTCGACGGTCTTGGAGGCCCTGGAGCTGGCGGCCCAGGACGGCAAACACCTCGAGGTGTTCGTGACGGAGGCGCGGCCGCGGCACCTCGGCCGGAAGACCGCGCGGACGCTCGCCGCCATCGACCGCATCGAGCCGACGCTCGTCGTGGACGGCGCGTCCGGGTACTACCTCGGGGACTGCGACCGCGTCCTCCTGGGGATGGACTGCATCGTGGGGGACACGTACTACAACCGCGTCGGGACGTACCCGCTGGCGGCGACCGCCGACGACGCCGGGACGCCCGTGACGGTGTCTGGTTCGAGCGCAAAGCTCGTCGACGAGGGGTTCCGCTTCGAGAACGACTTCCGGGACGCCAGCGAGGTCATCCGCGAGCCGCCGGAGGGCTTCGACGTGAAGAACCCGGCGTACGACGCGACGCCGACGCGGCTGCTGGACTCCGTGGTCACCGACGAGGGCGTCGTCGAGTACTGAACGCGACCCGGTCTCCCGGGCGAGCGCTCCTCGTCGGTCAGGCCTCGGGCGGTTCCTCGCGCGCGACCTCGATCTCGTGGGCTTCGACGTCCTCGTAGGCGGCGACGCGGCCGCCGACCTCGACGCGGCCGGCGTCGGTCTCGAGGACGAGCGTCGCGACCTCCTCGGTCTCCTCGAAGCGCGTCTCGGCGACGCGGCCGCGGTCGGTGCGCTGGTCGCCCGTGAGCACGTCTCGGCCGCGGACGGTCGCGTACACGTCGCCGTCGACGGACTGGAGGTCTTTCACGCAGCGCCGGATGGACGCGTACGTCCGCGGGAGCGAGACCGCCGACCCGGACTCGTGGAGGACGCGGTTGGCGGTCGACCAGACGACGGTGCCGAAGAACCCGGAGACGAGGAAGCCGAGCGCCGACCGGTCGAAGATGACGCCGTACTTCTCGGGGGCGTCGCGGACGGCGCCCTGGGTGGCGTACACGGAGTACTCGCCGTCGGCGACCGCGAGCACGGGCGTGGTCACGCCGCGGCGGCCGCGGGCCGCGCTCGCGACGCGCTCGTAGTCGAAGCGCTCGGGGTCCGGCGCGTCCCCCGCGGGCGTGACGACGAGGTCGACGCTGACGCCGCGGTCCTTCGCGGCGGCGAGGTCGTCCGCGAACCGCTCGAGGAGCTTCGGCGTCAGCGAGCACACGAGCTCGAAGCGCGCGTCGTCGATGACTTCGCCGAAGTACCGGACGATGGTCGACCGCGACTTCACGAGGGACACCGCCTCGGTCTCGCGGGCGGGCGCCGTGTACTCGTCCTCGAGGGCGGCGACCATCTCCGCGAAGTCCGACCGCAGGCCCTCGAAGGCGTCCTCGGGGTCGAGGGCGACCACCTTCATCGGCCGGGACTCCCGGAGTTCGACGAGGCCGCGGTCGCCGAGGCTCCGCACCGTGTCGTACACCCGGGGCTGGGGGATGTCGGTGCGTTCCGCGATCTCGCTGGCGGTCAGTTCGCCGTGCTGCAGGACGGTGAGGTACGCCTCGATCTCGTACTCGCCGAGGTCGAACCCCGCGCCGACTCGTTCGACGGTCTCGCGGAGGTCCTCGTCGCTCATACCCGCATCCACGGGAACCCCCGTCTTTTAGCCTGCGGTCGCCGGCTACCCGAGGACGTCGGTGCTGACGCGGTAGGTCTCGCCGTCGTACCCGAGGTAGTAGGGGTCGTCGACGCCGAACGGCGAGTGCTCGGAGGCGGACGCCTCGAACCGGACTGTCTCGGCGCCGTCGTCGAAGAACGGGAGCGTGTTCCGGTACGGGTTCGGGCCGTCGACGGATGGGCCGGGGCGGAGCAGCTGCTCGGTGATGCGTCGCCGGAGCGGCTGCTCGGGCGGGACTCCCGAGCGAGTGACGACGAACGCCGCCATCACTTCGTGTTCGCCGGGCTGGGCGTCCGTCGTGACGGTGACGGTGTCGCCGTCCCGGGTCGTGGACACGCCGGCGGCGGGAGTCAGTTCCACGGGGTCGCCGCGGAGTTCGAAGCGCGCGCCGGCGCTCACGTGGAAGTTCTCGTCGTCGCCGAGCGGGAACCAGCCGCGGACGGAGAACGCGTACTCGCCGCCGCCGAGCCCCGCGAGGTCGACGTCGCTCTCGCTGGAGGACCCGGTTGTGACTGCGTCGCCGTTGTCCACGGTGAACGACCACTCCTTGGACTCGCCGGCTGGGAGGACGTGGAGGGGTTCGGGCCACATCTGGGGGGCGACGGAGTACCAGTCGTCGTTCTCGCGCTTGTGGAGCCGCCAGTGGTAGAAGTTCGCGCGGTACTCGTAGTCCGTGTCGTTCGCGAGCGTGAACGTCGTGGACGCCCGCGGGAGGTCGAGGGCGGCGCTCGCCGGCGTCAGCGAGAGCGGGGCGTCGGTCTGCTCGGGGTAGCAGACGGCCCGGCCGTCGTCGCCGAGCGGGCAGTCGGTCTCGGACGCCGGGACGCCGAGCGCGCGGAGTTCCGGTGGGGTGGCTTCGTCGGTCGGCGTCGGGTCAGTCGTGGTCGGGTCGGTCGTCGGCGAGTTCGTGGTCGCGGTCGTCGTTGTCGTCCCGCCCGTGCCGGGGCTGTTCGCTCCGGTGCAGCCCGCGACGGCGAGCGACGCGAGCGTTCCGAGGAGGGCGCGGCGCTTCATACGCGGACCGTCGCGTTCGCGGGATAAGTGCTTCCGGGGGACGACGACGCTCGTTTTACATATACATCCGGTCTTCCGGGCGTTCCTCCTCGGCGAGGGACTCGATGCGCGCGCTGAGCTCCTCGTAGTGCTGGGCGACCTCCGCGGCGAACGCCTCCAGCGGGCCGGTGTCGATGTCGAGGCCGTAGGCGTCGCCGACGGCGTCCACGAGGCGAATCGCGGCCTCGACGTCCGGCACCTGCTGGTGGACGGGCGTCGTGTACACGCACGCCCGGAGGTCGCTGTCGACGCCGCGAGCGAGCAGGTCCGCGTTCACGCCGTCGAGGAAGCCGTTGCCCATCGGCGGGACGTCGGCGTCCGCGAGGCGCGCGGACTGGTAGTCCTCGGTCGCGATGTAGAACGCGCGGTGGTCCTCGGGGCCGTGCGCGACGGGGACGCCGGAGAGCACCGCGACCTCGTCGACGGCCTCGTCCTCCAGCCAGCCGACGAGCGCCTCGGTGAACGGTTCGGCGGCGGCGACGGGGATGAACAGCTCCCCGACCAGCACGGTGACGTCGACGTCGTCCCGGGAGAAGAACCGCGTGTGGTGCCGCGGCGTCCCGTTCTCGAAGGGCGTGATGGCGGGGAGGCTGTCGACGGCGACGTGGCCGGTCTGCTCGAGTCCGAGGTGGTCGACGAGGTAGTCGACGGCGGTGAGGCCGGCGAGCCCGTACTGGGAGAACCCGCAGACGAGCGCCTCGCTCGGCGTCGACTCGTGCGTGAAGTGGAACGCGGCTTCCTAGGCCTGCGGTCGGGGGTCCGTCATGCGTTCACGGACGCAGACGACGCCCTTAGCCGTTCTGCCGGCCCCGGTCGCGGGAACCCACTCAGTCGTCGCCGGCGTGCAGGCGGACGCGGCCCTCGATCTCGGGGTCGATCCCGCGCTCGCGGGCGTACTCGGCGAGCACCTCGTGCTGGACGCCGAGGCGGTCGACGCGGTGGGCCTCGTCGAGCGCCGGGAACTCGTCGTCCGAGTAGAAGAGGTAGTCCGTCGTCGCGAGCGTGTACGTCGCCGCCGGGTCGACGGGGTCGCCGCCGACCCGGGCTTCGACGAGTTCGTCGGCGCGCTCGTTCCAGACGAGCTCCGCGCCGGAGACGTGCGCGTGCCACCACTCGGGCTCCGCGAACCCCAGCGACCCGCCGCGGGCGCCCCGGAACACCTCCAGGAGTTCCTCGCCGGTGAGTTCGGCGACGGCGACGGGTTCCTCGAACGGGACGACGCTCACGAGGTCGGCGACCGTGACGTCGCCCTCGAGGGTCGGGCCGTCCCGGACGCCGCCCGAGTTCTGGAGCGCGACGTCCGTCCCCGCAGCCCACCGGTAGGCGTCCGCGACGAAGTTCCCGATCCGGGACTCCCCGCGGAACAGCGTCGACTCCGTGCGCTCGAGTGGGTCCTCCACGTGCCCGACGACGTCGTTCAGGCCGGTCGTCTCCATGCGCTCCCGGAGCGTGCCCGCGACGCCCTCGTGGACGGGGTAGTCGGCGACGACGCGCCGGGAGACGTCGCCGGACTCGAGGTCGACGTCGAGAACGACCTCGCCGCCCGACCCCGGCCGGGTGAGCAGGGTGCCGTCGATGCGTTCGACGCGCTCGGACGCGATGTGGCCGCCGAGCACGACGTCGACGCCGGTCGCGGCCGCGAGCTCCTCGTCGCCGCGCCCGAGGTGGGAGAGCGCGACCACGTAGTCGACGCCCGCGTCCCGGAGATCGGCCTCGGCGTCCCTGACCGCGCTCACGGGGTCGGTGACGGTGAGGTCGCTCGCCATCGGGTTCAGAGCGGGCGTCGCGTCGTCGAGCACGCCGACGAACCCGACCCGGGCGCCGTCCCGCTCGACGACGGTCCAGGATTCGGTGTCCCCGACTGGGTCGCCGTCCCGGGCGACGTTCGCGGACACCCACGTCTGGGGCGACGCGGCGACGAGCTCGGCCGTCCGGTCGGCGCCGTAGTCGAAGTCGTGGTTCCCGAACGTCGCCACGTCCGGCTCAACGACCTCGAAAAGGTCGAGGGCCTGCCGGCCCTCCGTGACCAGCGAGAGCACGCCCGGCGCAGTGTTGTCGCCGGTGCCGGCAGCGATGGCGTCCCCGCGGTCCGCGAGCAGTCCCGCGAGCCGGCCCGCCTGCTCCGGTGAATCGTAGACGTTCTCCAGGTCAGAGTAGTGGTAGACGTGGACCGCCATGCTACCGGAGGGAGGCGCCCGCCGGCCAATAGGCCTTCGGTGGGCCGTCGGCGCCCGTCGGTGGTTGTTGGTGGCGGTCGGTGGGCTGTTGGTGACTGTCGGTGGGCTGTTGGTGACTGTCGGTGGCTGTCGGGACAGACAGCGATAAGAGTCGCCGTCGGCTAGTCGCGTCCATGTTGACCGTGGTGACAGACGACGGCGACGAGCTGTTCGTCGCCGAAGACGAGGGGGACCGCGGCCAGGACGGCCCGTTCCTCGTGGTGTACCGGACTGCGGACCGCGAACAGCGGTACGGCTGGTACTGCACGAACTGCGAGTCCGTCGACAACGCGATGGACGCGATGGGCCGCATCGAGTGCAACGTCTGCGGGAACTTCCGGAAGCCCGAGGAGTGGGACGCCGCTCACGAGTGAACGACCCCTCCCTCGCCGTCCCTCGCGAGGACACCGCCGACGAGTGACGCGGGTCCTCGCCGGGCTGGGGTCGAGCCAGGGTGGAGTCGAGCCGGGCTAGGGCCGGGCTGGGGCCGAGCCACGCTGCCGGCACCCCGAGGCTTTTGCGGTCGGTCCCGAATCGCGGGGCATGGTCGAATCGACCCTGGATTCCGAGACCCGACGCCGCGTCGAGTCCTTCGTCGCGGACTGGGTGACCGAGGAGGCCGTCCCGGGCGCGAGCGTCGCCATCGTGGACGGCGACGAGGTGGCGTACGTCGAGGGGTTCGGCGCGCGCGACCTGGAGTCGAACGAGCCCGCGACGCCGGACACGGTGTACGGCGTCGCGTCCATCACGAAGTCCGTCGTCGCGACGGCGGTACTCCAGCTCGTCGACGACGGCCACGTGTCGCTGGACGACGCCATCACCGAGCACACCGACTTCTTCGCGGGCGCCGACGACCCGCCGACGGTGCACGAACTGCTCACGCACACCTCGGGGATGCCCAGCGACGGCGCGAGCGTCGCGCTCGCCGCCCGGATGCTCGGCGAGGGCGCGGAGACCGCGCCGCTGAGCTCCGACGCCGACGTCCGCCGGAGCGTCGAGCAGTCACTCGGCGAGCGCGCCGACGGCGACCGGTTCTTCTACTACAACACGGGCTACACGGTCCTCGGGGAGCTCGTGGCGGCCGTGGACGGCCGGTCGCTGCCCGAGTTCGTGGACGACGAGGTCCTCTCGCCGCTCGGGATGGACCGGTCGGTGGTGCGCGCGGACCCCCGGGACTACGAGGACGCGATGACGCCGTACCGCTCCCCGGATGACGGCCTGGAGCGCGCGGACTTCCCCGTGAAGGGCGTCGGCGCGGCCGGGGGGCTGTTGAGCACGGCGCGGGACCTCGCGACCTACCTCGAGTTCGCGATGCACGGCGACGACCGCGTGCTGCCGGACGCGTATCTGGAGCGCGCACAGGACGCCCACGTAACCCGTGGAGAGCAACTGGACGGCACGGAGAAGGGCTACGGGTACGGCTGGATGCGGCGGTCGTTCCTCGGTGACGACCTCGTCGGGCACAGCGGGACGCTGTCCGTCACCGCGGCCTACCTGGGGTTCCTCGAGGACCGCGGGCTCGGCGTCGCCGTCGCGTGTAACACGGCGCCGGACGTCCACCCGATGCACGTCGGGCCGGCGCTGCTCGCCATCGTCGAGAGCGAGGCGCCCGCGGACGCGGTCCCGTTCTACGCGCTCCGCGAGCAGACCGAGCGCGTCGCGGGGACCTACGAGTCCTACCGTGGCGTCGCGTCGGCGGAAGTCGAGCCGGTCGGCGGCGGTGTCTCCGTGTCGGTCGACACGGCGCTCGGCGGCGAGACGCTGACCGCGCGACCGACTTCGCTTGACCGCGGCGACCTGACGTTCGAGGCGGTGTCGGCGGCCGGCGACCGCGTGCCCGTGGAGTTCGAGGAATCGACGGACGGCATCGACCTGTTCCTGCGTCGGTGGCGGCTCCACGGGCCGGACGCGTAGCGCCGGCACCGGCAACACTCCCGGACCGTGGGAAAGCTTATCACCCGTCCCCGCGAACCCATACGTGCATGGGGACTGTTACCACCCCTCCCGACGAGCAGGCCAGGTCGATCTTCGCCGACCTCGGGTACAGTCTCGCCGGCGACGGCGCCGAGTTCTCCGCGACCCGCGACTGGAAGGAGATACGCGTCTGCGCCGTCGCCGACGACGTCGACTCGCACGACGACAGCGGCTATCGCTGCTTCGTCACGTGGGCGGACAACGCCGACGCGCTCGAGGCACAGCTGCGTCGACTCGACCCGCCCTACGAGTGGGCAGTCATGGGGGTAGACGAGGACGGCGACTACGAGGTGGCGCGCGCGCCGCCCGTCGGCTAGCGCCCACCCCGCTTCTCCGTCTTCCGCACGCTACAGCGACTGCGTTCCGTAGCGACTGCGTTCCTGCCGTACCGCAGCTACGCGTCCCGGAGCGCCTCCCGTGTCGCCGCGACGCCCGCGTCGACGTCCACGTCCGCGCCCTGCGCGTCGAACGCGTCCGCCAGCGCCGCGACGACCAGCGTGACGTTCTCCGGGCGCGCGCCGTGGCCCATGCAGCCGACCCGGAACACCTCGCCCTCGAGGTCGCCGAGCCCCGACGCGATCTCGAGGTCGTAGCGCTCCAGGACGTAGTCGATGACCGCGCCGTCGTCGACGCCGTCGGGGACGCGGACGGCGTTCAGGCTCGGCAGCCAGTAGTCGTCCTCGGGGTTCAGGCCGAGCCCCATCGCCTCCACGCCCGACTTCAGCGCGCCCGCCGTCCGCTCGTGGCGCGCCCACCGCTCCTCGAGGCCCTCCTCGGCGACCAGCCGCAGCGCCTCCCGGAGCGCGAACACGTTCGACACCGGCGCCGTGTGGTGGTACGCGCGCTCGTCGCCCCAGTACCCCTCCAGCAGCGAGAGGTCGAGGTACCACGACCGGGCCGGCGCGTCCCGGTCGAGGACCTTCGCCATCGCGCGGTCGTTCAGCGTCAGCGGGCTCGCGCCCGGCGGACACGACAGGCACTTCTGCGGGCCGGCGTACGCGACGTCGACGTCCCAGTCGTCCACGCGGAGCTCCACGCCGCCGAGGCTCGTCACGGTGTCCGCGACCACCAGCGCGTCCTGGTCGTGGGCCGCCTCCGTCAACGCGGGGACGTCCGGCTGGAGGACGCCCGTCGACGTCTCCGCGTGCACGAACCCGAAGACGTCCGGGTCGAACTCCTCGCAGGCGTCAGCGACGTCGTCCGGGTCCAGCGGCTCGCCCCACGGCGCCCCCACGCGCACCACTTCGCCGCCAGCGCGCCGCGCCATCTCCGCCATCCGGTGCCCGAAGTAGCCGTTCGTCGGCGCGAGGAACACGTCGCCCGGCTCCACGAGGTTCCCGATCGCGGCCTCCATCGCCGCCGACCCCGTGCCGGAGACGGGGATCGTCCACTCGTTGTCCGTCTGGAACGCGTACCGCAGCAGCTCCTGGGTCTCGTCCATCACCTCGACGAACGACGGGTCGAGGTGTCCGACCAGGGGCGTGCTCATCGCCTTCAGCACGCGCGGGTGGACCGGGCTCGGGCCCGGCCCCATCAGCGTTCGCTGCGGCGGGTCGAGCTCGCCGACGTCTGGCGCGTCTCGCATACGAGAGGGACGCGGTGGCGCGCGCAAGAAGCTTCGGGATGCGGCCAGGCGGCCACACCGGTTGCCCCGCGTGGCCACCAGTCCTTACGTGACAGGCCGCCGAAGGCAACGCTATGCAAGCTTCGTCGCCGTCCGCGCCGTCCTCGGGCGCGTCTTCCCGCGCCAGCCTATCTACGTCCAGCTCGGCGGCACGCTGACGAGCGTCGCGCTCTGGTTCGGCGCGCTGCTCGCGTTCGTCGCGGCCGTCGGCCTCCCGGAGATCGCGGCCGCGCTCGGCACCGCCTCCGGCTTCCTCGCGCTCGGCGTCTCGTACGCGCTCTCCGGGATGCTCGCGGACGCCGTCGCCGGCCTCTACCTCCTCCGGGACCCCGAGTTCAACCCCGGCGACGAGGTGGTCGCGGGCGACGTCACCGGGACGGTCGAGACCGTCGAACTCCGGAAGACGCGCTTCGACGTGGACGGCGACCGCGTCGTGCGCGCGAACGCCGACGTCGAGAAGAAGTGGACGAAGAAAGCCGACTAGTCGCGACCCCGGTACAGCGGCGAGTCCTCGTTCGCGCACTCGGGCCGGCCGCAGACGCCGGCGTCCGCACCGGCGCGCTCGACGCCGTCGGCGACGCCGTGTATCTCCCACGTCGGGTCGTGGCCGGTGTCCCGCCGGTGGTCGTCGACCGCCGCCCGGGCGTCACGGAGGCGGTCGAAGGACTCCTCGAACCCGCAGGCGCAGGTCACCGTCGCGCGACTCGAATCCATCAGGTCGGGCTACGCGCCCGGGGCTCATAACACCGGCGAGTCCGGCGGACTGCGCAGACAGAAGGTCCGACCCTCCACAGGCAGCGCATCGATTCTTGGCCCCGGTCTCCCCCACGGCTGGCCGCCAGCGCAACGCCTAACCGCCACCCCGGCGAGGTTCGACCGTGACGACGGCCGAAGACTTGGCGGTGCCGCCGATGGCGGGCGTCGCCGTCGCCGTGGTCGCGGTGAGCACGAGCGCGATACTCGTCGACCTCAGCGACGCGCCAAGCCTCGTGAAGGCGTGCTACCGCGTGCTGTTCATGACCGGGCTGGTGGTGCCGTTCGCGTACCGCGAACGCGACCAGTTCGCGAGGATATCGGGGACGGACTGGCTGCTCGTCTCGGTGTCGGGCGCGCTGCTCGCCGCCCACTTCGCGGCGTGGTTCGCGTCCATCGAGTACACGAGCATCGCCGCGTCCACGACGCTCGTCCAGACCCAGCCAGCGTTCGTCGCCGTCGGCGCGTGGCTGCTGCTCGACGAGCGCGTGAGCGCTCGCGTCGCCGGCGGCATCCTCGTCGCCATCGCGGGGTCGGTCCTGCTCTCCGCGGGGGACTTCCTCGGCGGCGCGACGGTCGGGTCGAACCCGACGCTCGGCAACGGGCTCGCCGTCCTCGGCGCGGCCGCCGCCGCGGGCTACGTGCTCGCCGGGCGCTCCGTCCGCCAGCGGCTCTCCCTCGGCCCCTACGTCCTCGTGGTCTACGGCGTCTGCGCCGCCACGCTGTTCGCGACCGCGCTCGCGCTCGGCCTCCCGCTCGCGGACTACCCGCCCCACGAGTGGGCGCTGTTCGTCGCGATGGCGGTCGGCCCCGGGCTGTTCGGGCACACCGTCATCAACTGGGCGCTGAAGTACGTGGAGTCCAGCGTCGTCAGCGTCTCGCTGCTCGGCGAACCCGTCGGCAGCGCGCTGCTCGCGCTCGCCGTCTTCGGCGAGGTCCCCGGCGAGTTCACCGTCCTCGGCGGCGCCGTCATCCTCGTCGGCATCGCGGTCACCGCTACCGGGCGCGCGACCTGACCCCCGGACGCCGCCCGAGGCCGCGGCATCCGGCAAGCCGCGCGACCACGACCCGATTTTATACGGGTCCGCACACAACCCCTGGCAGTATGGCGGACCCCGAGCCAGCCGACGCGCCACACCTGCGGGAGATCGTCGACCGCGTCAGCGAGAGCGAACTCACGCTCACGCTGTACAACAGCGACCTCCCGGAGTCCGCCCAGGCGGACTTCCAGTCGTACTTCGACGTGCAGTCGGTCTCATTGCGGCGCGCCGCGACCGACGACGGCCGACCACGGAACTTCTTCGTCCTCCACGACGGCGACGAGTTCCTGGACGCGGCCGCCGCCCGCGACGTCTACGCCGTCGTCCGCCCGGACTCGGACCTCCTGGACGTCACCGACCCGGGAGACATCGAGTACCCGAGCCTGTTGCGGGAGATCGACCAGAGCGTGTTCACGAACTACGGCCGCCCGCGGATGACCATCGCGTCCCGCGAGATAGAGGACTACGCGTACCGCCACGGCGGCACCCTGCACGCCGGATTCCAGGAGCTCTCGAACCTGAAACCCCAGTACCGGCTGTACGACCGGCTCGCCGATGCCGGCGTCGAGACCCACGTCTACGGCGCGCCGGACTGGACGGTCCCGTCCCCGAAACTCGCGCGCCACGAGTACGACGACGAAGAGATCACGAGCACGTGGTTCGTCGTACTGGACCACGGGGACGACGCGGAGAAGCGCGCGCTGCTCGCGGAGGAACGCGGCGACGGCGAGTTCTACGGGTTCTGGACGTTCGACGCCGACATCGTCGACGCGGTGCTCGCCCGACTCCGGAAGTATCCCGCGACCGCGCCCTGAGGCTCGACTCGGTAGCGAGCGCTGCCCCGTTCGGCTCCACACTCAGTGCTCCAGTTCCTCGAACGCGGTCCGCCACGCCTCGGGGACGCGACGGCTCTCGCCGGTCTCGGGGTCCAGCGCGACCTGCACCGTCTCGCCCTCCACGGCGACGCCCTCGTCGTCACGCACCTCGTAGGCCATCGTGAAACTCGCGTCCCCGACGTCCGTGACGGACACCGCGACCTCGACCTCGCGGGCGAACTGCACCGGCCGCCGGAAGTCCACGGTGAGGTCCGCGACCACCATGTTCAGTTCGTTCGGCGGGATGCCGACGCCCTCCGTGAGGTACGCGAACCGGGCCTCCTCCATGTACGTCACGTAGACGGCGTTGTTGACGTGCCCCATCGTGTCGTGGTCCTGGTAGCGCACGTCGACGGTCGCCGTGTACGAGAACTCCGTCATCGCTCGGTCGGTGGCCCGCGCCGCGCTTGAACCCCGCGGTTCAGGCGAACTCGTCGGGCCGGTCGACGTCCCGGCGGACGCCCGGGTCGCCGGTCTCGACGACCGCGGCGTCCGGCGCGGACAGCAGCACTGCCTTCCCGCCGGTGTCGCCGTCCGTGCTCGCGAGCGCGTCGAAGTGCGTCGCGTCGAACAGCACAGGGTTCCCCCGCTCGCCCTCGAACCCCGCGGCGAGCGCGGAGCGACCGGTCGCCTCGTGGGTCGCGGCGAGCGCGGTCACGCTCTCGGCGTCGACGTACGGCATGTCCCCGAGCGCGAACACCGCGGCGTCCGCGTCCGCGAGCGCGTTCACGCCCGTCCTGACGGAGGACGCCTGGCCGGACTCGTAGTCGGGGTTCTCGGCGAACCGGACGTCCAGGCCGGCGAGCGCGTCCCGGACGCGGTCGGCCTCGTACCCGACGACGACCACGACCTCCCTGAGGCCCGCGTCGAGGAGGGTCTCGGCGCTCCGGCGGACCATCGGCGCGCCGTCGACCGGCGCGAGGAGTTTGTTCTCGTCGCCGAACCGGCTGCTCGTTCCGGCCGCGAGCAGCACGCCCGCGACGCGCGCGCCGCCCGAGCGCTCGCCCGGCGGGGAGACGAGGGGGAGGCTCATTCGACGCACTCGTACCGGACGACCCGGACTTGCTCGCCGGCCTCGAGGGCGTCGGTCGTCAACACGAACCCGTCGGCTCGCGTCGTGCGCGTGCTCGAGGACAGCACGCTCGGGTCGAACGTCTCCTCGTAGACGCCGAGCGGCGAGTCGGCGTGCCCCAGGGGTTCGGCGTCGCCGCCGTCGAGCGTGACCGGAATCGCGTACTCGAAGCCTTCCGGGCCGAGGCTGACGTCCTCGGTGAACCGGGCTGGCACGGTCGGCAGGTCGGTGCGTCCGGTGAAGAACGGTCGCGCGACGAGCGTCGTGATGGTGTGCGCGCCGAGCGGCTTCCCCGGAACCGCGACCGCGGTCGCGTCGTGCTCGGGGAGGTCCGCGAACGCGATGGGCTTCCCGGGCCGCACGGCGACGCGGTGGAAGTCCACGTCCCCCAGGGCGTCCAGCGCGCGAATCACGTAGTCCTTCTTCCCGACGCTCGTGCCGCCCGTCGTCACGACCACGTCGTGCTCGCCCGCGAGGTCGGCGATGCGTCCCTCGACGGTGTCGTAGTCGTCGGGGACCGTGCCCTCGTAGGTCGCGTCGTGGCCCCAGGACTCGAACAGCCCCGTGAGCATCGGCGAGTCCAGGTCGCTGATGCGGCCCTCGTGGATCTCGGTGCCCGTCGCGAGCACGCCGATGGAGAACCGCTCGCGGACCTCGACGGACTCCACGCCGAGGTCCCGCAGCAGGATGGCGTCCTTCGGGGAGAGCCGCTCGCCCGCGGCGAACAGCTCCTCGCCGGCCTCGACGTTGCTCCCGCGCTCGTAGACGTACGTGCCCGGGGAGACGTCCGCGCCGCGGAGTTCGCCGTCCGCCGCGGTCGCCTCCTCGACTTTCAGCACGGCATTCGCGCCCTCGGGGAGCGGCGCGCCGGTCGCGATGCGGACCGCCTCCCCGGCCTCGATGACTTCGGGTTCGTCCTCCGGGAACACCTCGCGGTCCACGAGCTCGTAGGGGTAGTCCTCGTCGGCGTCGAACGCGTAGCCGTCCATCGTCGCGTAGCTGTACGGCGGCTGGTCCTCGTCGGCGACGACGCCCTCGGCCAGCACTCGGCCCGAGATCTCGTCCAGGGGGACCGACTCCGTGCCGCGGCGCTCCAGCGCCGTCTCGCGGTGGTCGAGCGCGCGCTCGACGGCGTCCGCTCGCGACAGCAGGTCCGCGTGTTCGTGGGTCATGTCTCACACCACCGGGTTCCGGGCGCTTGTGTCTTGCTCCCCCGCGTCAGACGCCCTGGCGGCACTATATCTGATTACTGTCTATTCTCTTCTGGATACTAGTTGGAAAACAGACTGTACTGGTAATTAGGGGACGAATACCTGTTTCAGGCCGTACTAGACACAAATTCGAAAATGAAACAGAGGATTGGAAGAGACTGCATAGAAATCCAGAGATCGGGCTCTTAGGCGTGTAAAGTAGAGAAATTGGTCTTCAGCAGATTATTTACCAGAAAGGCTAGGATAACGAGTTATTCTCGGAGAACCGACCACAACTAGGCATTACAGGCGTACGTCTGTAATGGCTACGAGTAGGTGACGTTGAGGTCGATGACGTTCACGGCGCTGCGGACGACGTCCGGGAGCTCCTCCCGGAATCGGCCGTCCTGGAGTCTGCTCGTCGGGCCGGCGACGCTGACCGCGCCGAGGACGTCGCCGTCGGGGTCGGTGACCGCGCCCGCGACGCTGCGGAGGCCGTCCAGTCGCTCCTCGTCGTCGAACGCGACGCCGGTCTCCCGGATCTCCGCGAGTTCGTCCGCGAGCGCGTCGCGGTCCGTGATGGTGTTCTCCGTGAGCGCGGGGAGGCCGTGGCGGTCGACGATGGCGTCGACGCGGTCCTCGGGGAGGTGCGCGAGCACGGCCTTCCCGAGCGCCGTGCCGTGGAGGTAGATGCGCTTCCCGGCGTAGGTGTCCACGTGGACCGCGCGGTCGCCCTTCGACCGGTAGAGGAAGACGCCGCGGCCGTGCTCCTCGACGAGCACGCCGGAGAGCTCGCCGGTCTCCGCGGCCATGCGGTCGACTTCGGGTTTCGCGACCTCGTAGATGGCGCGGCGGTCGCGGGCGTGCGCGCCGAGCTCGAGGAACCGGCAGCCGACGCGGTACGTGCCGTCGTCGTTGACGACGTACTCGCTGGACTCGAGGGTCTTGAGGTGGTTGTGGACGGTGCTCTTCGGCGCGGCGAGGGCGTCCGCGAGTTCGGTGACGCCGGCGCCGCCGCGGTCGTGGAGCTCCTCGATGATGCGGAAGGTCGTCTCGACCGCGTTGACCGTCGGCGTCGTCTCGCTCATTGTCACTGACTCACACGACGTCGTTCGGGCACGTAATACTTTCGTTCAGCTACACCGGACAATCGCCCCTCTGTGGTGGCGAGGTGTTGGGCCAGTCACCACGAGCGAACGGTGTGTCAACACGGCGCATGCGGCAGATATTGCGCCTGTGCTCCCTGGGGGCGGTGACGCCCGAAAATTCGGGCGGCCACCTTGTGCATCCAGTCCGAACTGCGTTCGGCAGAGGTGAACAACTCGGCCCGGGCCGGCGCGCTGCCGTCAACGACGGCCCGTCGGCAATGATTTATGCCGCCGGTCCGCCTCGTGACACTCGATGGCTACCGACGGACACGTACTCGACGGCGTGACGGTCCTCGACCTGAGCACGTTCGTCACGGGCGGGTTCTGCTCGCTGATGCTCGCGAACCACGGCGCGGACGTCATCAAGGTTGAACGGCCCGGCGTCGGCGACGACAACCGCCACTCCGGCCCGCCGTTCGTCGACGGCGAGTCGCCGTACTTCTGGACCGTGAACTACGACAAGCGCAGCATCGAACTCGACCTCAAGAAGGAGGAGGGCCTCGCGGCGCTGTACGACCTCGCCGAGGAAGCCGACGTCTTCATCCAGAACTACCGCCCGGGCACCGCCGAGAAACTCAACGTCGCCTACGACGACATCCGGGAGGTCAACGAGGACGTCGTCTACTGCGCCATCTCGGCGTTCGGCCAGACCGGGCCGTGGAGCCAGCGCCCCGGCTACGACCTCCTCGTCCAGGGGATGAGCGGCATCATGTCCGTCACGGGCGAACCCGACGGCCGCCCCGTGAAGGTCGGCCTCCCGCAGACCGACCTCATCACGGCGATGTGGTCGGCGTTCGGCATCGTGAACGCGCTCTACCGGCGCGCGCTCACCGGCGAGGGCGACTACGTCGAACTCGGGATGCTGGACGCCGCGCTCCCCTGGCTCACCAAGCAGGCGGGGAAGGCGTTCGTCGGCGAGCAGCCCCAGCGCATGGGGACGAAAGACCCCGTGCTCGCGCCGTACCAGACGTTCGAGACGGCGGACGGCCACATCAACGTCGCCTGCCTCAACCAGAAGCTCTGGAAGCAGTTCTGCGACGCCATCGGCCGCCCCGGGCTCGCCGAGGACGACCGCTTCGAGACGAACGCCGACCGCGTCGAGCACATGGACGAACTCGAGGCGGAACTCGAGGCGGAACTCAGCGAGCGCACCACCGACGAGTGGATGGACGTCCTCGTGGAGGACGCGGGCATCCCGGCGGGGCCCGTGTACTCCGTCGACGAGGCGCTGCACAACGAGCAGGTCGAGGCGCGGGACGTCGTCCGCGAGATGGAGGCCCGCGGGAAGACCATCCCCGTCATCGAGCACCCGCTGAACTACGAGCGCAGCGAGAGCGGGTTCCGGTCGCCGCCGCCCGAGCTCGGCGAGCACAACCGCGAGGTGTTCGCGGACCTCGGGTACAGCGACGAGGAGATCGACGCGCTCGCGGACGCCGGCGTCTTCGGCGACGACTGACGGCGGCGGTCCCGACGCTGGTGGACTCGCGCGGAGCCCGCCGGCGTTCGAGTACTCGCCTGGAAAGTCTTGGTAACGCGACCAGGCAACCCCGGCCGGCTGCCCCATGGCCAATTCTTATGAGGGAGTCACGCGACGGTTGGCCCATGCTCGACGGTTACGAGATGCACGACCTGACGCAGCCGTGGTCACAGGACACGCCCGCGTGGCCGACGTACGACAACCCGAAAATCTGGTACGAGAAGTCCCTCGACACCGAGAAGGTCAACGGCCAGAAGATCGAGTTCATGAACCACACCGGGACCCACCTGGACGGCGAGAAGCACTTCATCGCCCACGGCCGGGACATCGAGAGCATGCCCCTCGAGGAGCTCGTCGGGGACGCCGTCGTCGCGGACATCTCCGACAAGGTCGGTGACTACGACGTCTACACGTCCGAGATGATCGAGGACGTCTGCGACGTCCAGAAGGGCGACATCCTCTTCATCCACACGGGCTACCAGCAGTACGCGTGGCACCGCGAGGAGGCCGACCCCCACAAGTTCTTCTGCAAGCACCCCGGCCCGAACCAGGAGTTCGCGGACTGGTGCAAGGAGATGGAACTCGAGTACCTCATCCTGGACTGCGGGAGCGCGGACCACCCGATGAACACGGTCATCCGGGACGTCCGCCCCGAGCTCGCCCGGGAGGCCCGCGAGAAGCACGGCGTCGACGACCTGGACGAGATTTTCCCGCCGGAGGGCTACCAGCTCATGCACACCGAGCTGTTCCCCGAGGGCATCGTCCACGTCGAGAACGCGCAGGTGCCCGAGGAGCTCCTGAACGAGCGCGTGCAGATCGGGACGTTCCCGTGGCGGTTCCGCGGCGGCGAGTCCTCGGTCTGTCGGTGCGTCGCGTTCACCGAAGAATAAGCGGGCGGCGCGGTCTTCTCGCGGTCAGTCGTCGACTGCTTCCTCGGGGTCCTCGCCGGCGACGGGTTCGCCGACGGGGCCTTCGCCGACGGGCGCGACGTCCTCCGGGAGGACGGCGTTGAGCACGAGCGCGGTCACGCCGCCGACGATGAGTCCGGACGTCGCGAGCACCTGGGCGTCCTCGGGGAGCTGGGTGAGCGCGTCGGCGCGCCACTCGACGCCGACGCCGAGCACGATGGACGTCGCGATGATGGTGAGGTTGCGCTGGGTGAGTTCGGCGCCGCGCGTGACGATGCGGAGCCCGATGGAGAAGATCATCCCGAAGAGGACGACGGCGGCGCCGCCGAGCACGGGGTTGGGCATCGCGGAGATGACGGCGGCGACCTTCGGGACGAGCCCGAGCACGATGAGGAAGACGCCGGTGATGGCGACGACGAACCGGCTGGCGATGCCGGTGAAGCTGATGAGGCCGACGTTCTGGCTGAACGACGTGTTCGGGAAGGCGTTGAAGACGGCGGCGAACGCGGACATGACGCCGTCGGCGACCAGGCCGCCCTTCGTCTCCTCGCTGGTGGGGTCGCGGCCGACCGCTTCCGTGGTGCCGGCGACGTCACCGATGGTCTCCATGGACGTGATGACGTACGCGAACGCGACCAGGAGGATGGCGCTGGGCTGGAACTCGAGGCCGAACGCGAGCGGCGTCGGCAGCGCGAACCACGCGGCGTCGCCGACCGCCGAGAGGTCGAGCAGTCCGAGCGGGATGGCCGCGAGGTAGCCGACGACGACCGCGATGAGGACGCTCGCGGAGCGCATGAACCCGCTGAAGAACTGGTTGACGCCGAGCGCGACGACGAGCACGAGCGCGGCGAGCCCGAGGTGTTCGAGGCTGCCGAAGGACTCCGTGCCGGGTGTGCCCGCGGAGTACTGGATGGCGATGGGGACGAGCGTGAGGCCGACGAGCACCACGACGATGCCGGTGACCAGCGGCGGGAAGAAGTCCTCGACCTCGTCGAAGAAGTAGCCGATGACGACTTCGACGGGCGCGGCGGCGATGGCGGCGCCGAAGATGGCGGCGATGCCGAACGACGACCCGATGTCGATGAGCGGCGACACGAAGATGGCGCTGGTCCCCATGACGATGGGGAGGCGGGCACCGATGGGGTACACCTGGACGAGTGTGGCGATGCCGGCGACGAGCAGCGCCATCTGGACGATGAATGTGGTGTCGCTGCTCCCGAGGCCGATGGCGCTGGCGATGACCAGGGGGAGCGCGACCGTCGAGAGGAACATCGCGAGCAGGTGCTGGGCGCCGAGCGCGATTGCTTCCCCGAGCGGCGGTTCGTCGTCGATGCCGTAGTCGACGAGTCCGGTCTCCGATTCGCTTGCCGTGGTATCCTCTGGCATGGGTGCAACCCTCTCGCAGTCCGAGTTAAACCTTCAGCGTTTTTGCCGGTTCCGGGCCCGACCAGGGAATTCCGGGGCCAACACCTAACTTGCGGCCCGTAGACGTGGCGTGTATGGCGACGATGGACGCAGTAGTCCTCGACGAGTGGGGCGGCGACCTCGCCGTCCGCCAGGTGGACCGCCCGGAACCCGACGACGACGAGGTCCTGGTCGACGTGCGCGCGTGCGGCGTCACGCGCACCATCGAGAACGCTGTCGGGGGCGGCCTCAGCGACGACCCCGCACTCACGCCCCGGATTCCCGGCCACGAGTTCGCGGGCGTCGTCGAGGCCGTCGGCGACGGCGTCACCGCCTGGGAGCCCGGCGACCGCGTGCTCGCGTACTTCTACCTCACCTGCGGCGAGTGCGACCGCTGCCGGCGCGGCGACACCAACCAGTGCACTGAGTTCGGCGGCTGGTTCGGCGTGCACCGCGACGGCGCGTACGCCGAGTACACCACGATTCCCGCCGGGAACCTCCTCAAACTCCCGGACGGCGCGTCGTTCGCCGAGGGAGCGGTCGCCGCGGACGGCCTCGCGACGCCGCTGCACGTCTGCGAGCGCGCGGGCGTCGGCGACGACGACACCGTGCTCGTGCTGGGCGCCGCCGGCCGGGTCGGCATCCACCTCTGCCAGCTCGCCGCGCTCCGGGGCGCGCACGTGCTCGCCGCGGACGTCCACGACGACCGCCTCGCGCACGTCGACCGGTTCACGTCGAACGCCGTCACGCCCGTCGACGCGCGCGGCGACGACTTCCCGGACCGCCTCCGGGAGGCCGCGCCGTACGGCGACGGCCCGACGGTCGCCGTCGACACCGTCGGCGACCTCGACACCCTGCGGGACGCCTGGGACGCGCTCGCGATGGGCGGCCGCGTCGTCACGCTCACCACCCACCACGAGCACGCGTTCGCGCCGCTGCTCCAGGACTACGTCGCGAAGGAGGCCAGCGTCCTCGGGTCGCGGTACGCCACCAAAGACGAGGTGTCGCGGGCGGCGAGACTCCTCGCGGACGGCCGGGTCACCGCGGACTACACCGAGACCGTCGGCCTCGGGAACGTCCCGGCGGTCCACGAGGCCATCCACGCGGGCGACACCCACGGGATGTCCGTCCTCGAACCGTAGCCGGCCTCGAACCGTAGCCGGCCTCGAACCGTAGCCGTCCCCGAACCGCGAGTCCCGCCCCCGGACGTCAGTCGATCTGTTCGCCGTTCAGGTAGAGGTCGCGCTCCACGGGGACGGCGAGGGAGGCGTGCGCGGGACAGTGGTCCTCGGCGGTCTCGACGAGGCGCCGGACCTCCCGCGGGGTCGCGGGGCTCTCGATTCGCGTCACCTGCCGGAGCGCGCCGTCGAAGCCCGGGTCGACGTCGCCGACGCCGAGCACGCCCCGCGGGTCGACGTCGCCCTCGACCTCGACGTTCACGTCATCGAGTTCGACGCCCGTCGCGAGCGCGTGCTTCGCGAGCACCACCTGCTGGCAGAACGCGAACCCGGCGAGGAAGTACTCCAGCGGGCGCGGCCCGCGGTCCTCGCCGCCCGCCATCGACGCGGGCTCGTCGGACTCGAATTCGAACTCGCGGGCGGCCCCGCGCCCGTGGTAGTTCTCGACGAGTTCGGTCTCGACGCGGTTCTCCCCCGTCGGCACGCTGTCGTCGTCGGCGCCGGCGAGCAGTTCGAACTCTTCCCAGACGGCGTCCTGGAGCTCCCAGTCGAGTGTCACGCCCCGGACTCGGAGAGCCGGGAAGATGAACGTTCGTGCCGCGGCACAAACTGTTTTGAACGCCGACCCCGCACGGCGTACCGTGTACGACGACCTGCCCCGGCGGGCGCTGGCGACGCTGGGACTCGGACTGCTCGGGATGGGGCTAGCAGTCGGCAGCTACGGGGCCGCCGTCTCCCGCCTGCTCGCTCGCGGCGTGCCGCCGGGCGTCGCCGGCCTCGGGATGACGCTGTTCCTGCTCGGGCAGCTCGTGGTCGTCGCGCCCGCCGACCGACTCACGCGAACCCGGCGGTCGGCGTGGGTCGCCGCCGCCGGCCTGGCGGCGGGCGCCGCGGCCGCCGCGCTCTCCGCCGCCGGGACGACGGAGGCCACCCTGGGCGCCCGCGCCCTGCTCGGCGTCGGGCAGGGGACGGCGTTCGTCGGCGCGATGAAGCACGTCGGCCGCCGCACCCCCAACCGCCTCGTCTCCACGGCGCAGGGACTGCTCGGTGCGCTGTTCACGCTCGGGCTCGCCGTGGCGCTCGCCGCGAGCGACCCCGCGTTCGCGGCGGTCGGCCTCCCCGCGACGATGCTCGGGGTCGCCGTCGTCGTCGCGGCCGGCGCCGCGGGCGCGCCGCTGCTGGCGTCCGCGGGCGCCGAACCGGTCGTCCCGTTCCGCACGTACCTCGCGCCGCTCCGGACGCGCGTCGGGCTCGCGCTCGGCCTCGGGAACATGGCGACGTTCGGGTTCCTGATGGTCGCGACGACCTGGTACGTCGACGCGCTCGCGGGCGTCGCCGGCGTGCCCGCGACCGCCACCCTGCTCGCGTTCGCCGCGACGACGGTCCTCGGGCGCGCGCTCGGCGGCGTGCTCGCGGCCCGGCTCGGCGAACGCGCGGTCGTCGGGTGGTCGCTGCTCGGCCTCGCGGTCGCGCTCGCCGGCATGGCGGCGGGCGTCCACTACGGCGCGCCGGCCGTGCTCGCCGCCGCCGTCGCCGGGACCGGCCTCGGGTTCAGCGTGCCGTTCGGCCCGCTGTTCGCGCTCGCGTTCTCGAACCTCGCGGACGACGCCGGCGTCACGCTCGTCGTGATGCTCGCGGTGGGGAACGCCGGCGCGCTCGCGTACCCGTGGCTCGTCGGCGAACTCGTCTCGGCGACGGACACGTACGCCGCCGGGTTCGCGGCGATGGCGGTGACGGTGCTCGGCGTCTGGGCGCTGTGGGCCGACGCTATCGGCGCACGGGGTACGACGCGGGGACGCTGAACCCCGCGTCCTCGAGGCGCTGCTCGCCGGTGACGAGGGACTCGACCCAGGGCTCGCCAGCGTCGGTGAGCGCGGCGGCGCCGTACCTGATCGGCGCGCCCCGGACGGTCTCTCCGTTCACTTCGACGGTCGCCGACGCGTAGTGGTCGGCGCGGGCCGGGTCCGAGAAGTCGATCCGGTCGGGGAGGTCGCGGTACGCGAGGCCGTGGTCCTCGGCCATGTTCCGGTAGCAGAACGCGGCGTCGAGGCCGCCGGCCTCCAGCGTCCGGAGCAGCGACGTCTCCGGGAACACGGGCATCGCGTCGAGGACGGCGTCCGCGTCGAACTCGCTGAGGCGGAGCGCGAGCACCGTCCGGTAGCCGAGGGGGTCCTGCTGGGGGTCGGTGCGGCCGACCTCGACGTCGCCGTCGCGGACCGCGGTCCGCCAGTCCCGGGGGAGGGTCTCCTCGCGGCCGGCGAGCACGAGCGCGTTCGTCGCGAACAGCGTCGGTTCCGCGATGCCCTCGAAGAGCACGGGGTCCGCGAGCGCGAGCGCGTCCGGGTCGCGGAGGTCCTCGAGGACGTACCGCCGGCAGGTCACGCTCCCGTGGGCTTCGACGGACGCCCCCGGAATCTCGCTGGCGACGGACTGGAGGCTCCCGGCGACCAGCGCGGACGCCGCGCTCCCGCTACCCCGCGAGGCGAACGTCGCCGCCGTGGTCCCCGCGACCGCCGCGCCGGCGGCCGCGAGGAACGCGCGTCGTCGCATCGACGTTACCGAAACAGGCCACGTCAATAAATCGCCCGCAACCGCGAGTGGTTACGCGAGCGCCGATTCGTGGACACGACTAAGTACGCCCGGGTGAAAGTCTCTCGCATGACTCGGGACGACCCGTGGAGCGTGACCGACCGCGAACTCCACGACCGCCTCGCGGCGCTCCGCGACGCCGACGCCACCGCCGCCGTCGCCACCGTCGTCGACGTCGAGGGGTCGGCGTACCGGCGCCCGGGCGCGAAACTGCTCGCACCCGGCAGCGAGGACGCGCTCGGCGCCATCACCGCTGGCTGCCTCGAGGGCCCGGTCGCCGAACTCGCCGCGGACGCCCGCGAGACGGGGGCGGCGGCCGTCGAGACGTTCGACCTGATGGACGACGACGAGTGGGGGCTCGGGATGGGGTGTAACGGCATCATCGACGTGCTCGTCGAGCCACTCGACGACTCCTTCGACGCGCTGCTCGCGGCCCTGGAGGACCGCGAGCCCGCGACCGTGCTCACCGTCGTCGACAGCGACGACGACGACGCGGTGCCGGTCGGCGCACGGACGGTCGTCACCGCCGACGGCGACCACGCGGGAGCCGACCGGCCCGGGATTCCCGCGGACGCGGTGGCCGACCTCCGGGACGCCGCCGCCGACGCCCGCGCGGACGGGACCAGCGGCGTCGTGGACGTCGAACGCGCGGACGGCGACCTCTCGGTGTTCGTGGACGGCGTCGAGCCCGCGCCCGACCTCCTGTTGTTCGGCGCGCAGAACGACGTCCACCCCATCGCGCGCCTCGGCGCCGACGCCGGTTTCCGCGTGACGGTCGCGTCCGCGCGCGGCGCGCGCGCCAGCGACGACCAGTTCCCGCACGCCCACCGCGTCGAGAGCAGCCACCCGACCGACCTCGCGGACATCATCGAGGCGCCCGAGCAGACGTACGTCGTCGTGATGTCCCACAACCTCGTGGACGACCAGCTCGCCGTCGAGCACCTGCTCACCGACACCGACGTCCCGTACGTCGGCCTGATGGGGCCGCGGGAGCGCTTCGAGGAGATACAGGACGCGCTCGCCGACGACGGCGTCACGCTCGCGCCCGAGGACCTCGAGCGCGTCTCGACGCCGGTGGGACTGGACCTCGGGGACGGCAGCCCGACTGGCATCGCGTTCAGCGTCGTCGGCGAGGTGCTCGCGGTCGCGAACGACGCCGAGGGCGGCCGCCTCCGCGAGCAGTCCGGCCCCATCCACCCCCGGACCGAACCGACCGCCTGAGGACCAGCGCCCCCTCTCTGCCACGTTTCCTCCCACGGGTCGTTCTCGCGCCGAACCTGTTCGCCGTCCCGGACTCCGGGCGCTATCTCAACGAAACAATAATGAACAGTCACTGCTTTGGGTCGGGTACATGAGCAGTGAGAGCAGTTCACAGAGTCTCGACCGTCCCACCCGGGACGTCACCGTCACGGTGAACGGCGAGACCGTCTCGGCGACCGTCGAGCCACGACTGAAACTCTCGGACTTCCTCCGCCAGGAGTGCGGGCAGCGCGGCGTCCGCGTCGGCTGCGAACACGGCGTCTGCGGCGCCTGCACCGTGCTCGTCGACGGGAAAGCGACGAAGAGCTGTCTCACGTACGCCGTCCAGGTCGACGGCGGCGACGTGGTCACCGTCGAGGGGATGGCCGACGACGGCGACCTCCACCCCATCCAGGAGGCCTTCCATCAGGAGCACGCCCTCCAGTGCGGGTTCTGCACGAGCGGCTTCGTCATGGCGACCACCGAACTCCTCGCCCGGGACCCCGACCCCGACCAGGAAGCCATCGAGGAGGGGCTCGCGGACAACATCTGTCGCTGCACCGGCTACCAGAACATCTACACCGCCGTCGAGCGCGCCGCCGACGAACTCGACGACGACCTCGACGGCGTCGCGGACCTCGTGGACGCGCCCAGCGACGACCTCCAGGACCGCACCGGGGGTGACGCGTAGATGTCCGAAGCTGGCGCGCACTCCGAACTCGACGTCGAGGACGCCGTCGAACCCGAGGGCGAGTCGTTCGTCGGCACCGGCCTCGAGCGCGTCGAGGACCGCCGCATCCTCACCGGCGAAGCCGAGTACATCCACGACGTCGCCCCCGAGAACGCCGTCCACCTCGCGTTCGCGCGCAGCGTCCACCCCCACGCACGCATCGTGGACGTGGACACGAGCGCCGCCGAAGAGCACCCGGACTGCGAGCTCGTGTTGACCGGCGAGGACGTCCGGGCGGACTACCAGCCGATGCCCTGCGGGCTCAACGAGTTCGAGGAGTGGTCGCTCGCCGTCGACAAGGTCCGGTACGTCGGCGAACCCGTCGTCGCGGTGGTCGCCACCGACCGGTACGTCGCGGAGGACCTCGTCGACCTCGTCGACATCGAGTACGAGCAACTCGACCCCGTCGTGGACGCGCTGGACGCCCGCGAGGACGAGACGGTCATCCACGAGGACGTCGGGACGAACGTCCCCGACGCCGAGACGATGGAGTTCGGGGAGGTCGAGGACACCTTCGAGAGCGCCGACAACGTCGTCGAACGCGAGTACTCGTGGGGCCGCATCTCCGGCGTCCCCCTGGAGACCGCGGGCGTCGTCGCGCAGTACGACCCCGAGCACGACTCCTTCGACATCGACTGCAACATCCAGCTGCACACGCTCGTCGACGACACCGTCTACGAGACGCTCGGCTACCCGCCGGAGAAAGTCAGCCTCGAGGTGCCCGCGGACGTCGGCGGGAGCTTCGGCACGAAGATCGCCATCCACCGCTACTGCGCGGTGGCGTCGATGGCGTCCCAGCAGCTCGACGGCCGCCCCGTGAAGTTCGTCGAGGACCGCGTCGAGAACCTCCAGGGCGGCGACATGCACTCCTCGGACCGCGAGTACCGCGTCCGGCTCGCGTACGACGACGACGGCACCATCGAGGGGCTGGACACGTGGTTCGTCGACGACTTCGGCGCGTTCCCGCGGTACCCAGTGAACCAGGCGCTGAAGCCGCTGTCCGTCGTGAACAACGCCTACGACGTCGACGCGGTGCGGTACGACTACGAGCTCGTGATGACGAACAAGACGAGCCAGACCGCGTACCGCGGGTTCGGCGTGCCCGCGCACTTGCACGCCCTCGAGATGGTCGTCGACGAGGCCGCTCGCGAGCTCGGCGTCGAACCCGAGGAGTTCCGGCGCCGGAACCTCATCGAGGAGGACCAGATGCCGTACCAGCTCCCGACGAAGAACATCTACGACTCCGGGGACTTCCCGGCGGCCCTCGACCGCATCCGGGAGATCGTCGACGAGCGCGAGCGCTGCGAGGGCGGCCTCCTCGACCCCGAGGTCGTCGAGGCGAAACGCGAGGAGGGCAAGTACCGCGGCGTCAGCCACACCGTACACGTCGAGCCGGGCGTGTCGGGGTCGGACTGGACCGACCGCCAGCGCACCGAGCGCGACGCCCTCGAGGAGCGCGACCGGGAGGACGTCGAGGAACTCCCAGAGCACTTCCGCATCACCCTCATGGAGGACGGCACCCTCCAGGCGTACATCGCGACGGACACGTCCGGGCAGGGCCACCAGACGCTCGTCACCCAGTTGCTCGCGGACGGCCTCGAAGTCCTCCCGAGCGACATCGAGGTCGGCTACCTCGACAGCGTCGAGGCCCCGACGGAGTACGGGACTGCCGCGTCCCGGATGGCCGTGATGCTGTCGGGCGCCACCGAGGGCGCCGCCGAGAAGCTGCGGTACAACTGCCGGCAGCTCGCCGCCGAGGAGGCGTTCGGGTGCGCCGTCGAGGACGTCGTCTACCGCGACGGCGGCGTCGAACTCGCGGACGGCGACGGCCGGGTCGACCTGGAGGAACTCGCCGAGCTCGACGCCGACCGCCACCAGCGGCTCACGCAGGTGTCCTACGACTACGACCACCCCGCGACGGAGATCGAGGACTTCGACGAGGCGTTGACGTCGAAGTACCCGGTCTACCCGACCGCGGCGTTCGCGGCGAACGCCCCCATCGTCGAGGTGGACGTGAACACGGGCGAGGTCGAGGTGTTGAAGTTCTACTCGCTGCGGGACTGCGGCACCCGCCTGAACCCGACCATCGTCGACGGGCAAGCCCACGGCGGCATCGCACAGGGCGTCGGCGCCGCGCTCCTCGAGGAGTTCTCGTACGACGACGAGGGCCAGCCGCAGGCCATCACGATGTTCGACTACCTGTTGCCGTCCACGAAGAACATGCCGCCAGTGGAGCTCGAGCACTCGGAGACGCCGTCGCCGTTCACGGAGACGGGCGCGAAGGGCACCGGCGAGGGCGGTATGATCGACGGCCCGGTCGCCGTCGCGTCCTCCATCAACGATGCCCTCTCGGAGTTCGACTTCGTCACCGACCAGATCCCGATGACGCCCCACCGCGTCCGCCAGCGCCTCCGCGACCAGGAGTAGCCTCCCGGCCGGCGGATTCGACCGTTCTCCGCTCTCGGCGCGCCCGACCCCCTCCCGTAGCTCAGCGCCGGCGCAGCTATCCGGGGTGGACGTCCGAAGAGACGGCAGGAAGCGACGCTCGGCGGGCTACTCGTCGAGGCTGGCGGTCGCGTCGGGCTTCGCGGAGATCTTCGACTCCGCGGGGACGCCCTCGTCGGCGAGCGCCTCCAGGTCGTCGAAGAAGTCGTTCACGAGGCGGTCGGCGACGCTGCCGAGCGCGCGCTGTCCGAGGCTCGCGATGAGCCCGGAGACGTTCGTCTCGGCGTGCCAGGTCGCGTGCGTGCCGCCGCTCTCGGTCTCCTCGAGGGTCATCTCCGCGACCGCCTCGAAGGAGTTCCGGGACGCGTCGCCGCCCGCCTCCATCACGAGGTGGTGGGGGCGGTCGGCCTCAACGACGGTCATGTCCACGTCGAAGGTCGGCTTGACGCTGCCGACGCCGACCGAGATGGTCGCCGAGAGCTCGGACTCGGACTCCTGCTCGATGTGGTCGCAGCCGGGCGCGCACTCCGCCAGGACGTCCGGGTCGGTGAAGTACTGCCACAGTTCGTCGGGTGCGTGCTCGGACTCGAATTCGCCTGAGAACTCAATCATTGATAGCTCGGGTGTATGCCGTCCGCAGGGAAAGGCGGGTGTATTCGCCTGCCAGTTCGACTTTCCACTCCTCGTCGGCGTGCATCTCGGGGGACGGGTCGGCGGCGTCGTTCGCGGCGGCCGCGGCCGCGTCGAGCGCGTCCTCGTCGAGGGTCGTGCCCTCGACGGCGGCCTCGGCGTCGGGGACGTGCAGCGGGACGTCCGCGACGTTCGCGAGCGCGACGCGCGCCTCCTCGATTTCGGGGTCGTCGGCGTCCGGGTCGTCGACGCGGACGGCGGTGCCCGCGCTGACCGTGGGGAACGTCTGGGCGGCGCGTTTCAGTTCCTCGAACGCCATGCCGGTGCGGTCGGCCGGGAACGGCTCGCGGGAGACGGTGGCGCCCGTGACGAGTTCGTCCGGGCCGAGGTCCGTGAACATGTACGCGACGAAGAAGTCGCGCGCGGCGACCGTGCGTTCGTCGTCGGCGGACGCGAGGTGGAGGTCGGCGTCGAGCGCGACGAGCGCCGCCGGGTAGTTCCCGGCGGGGTCGGCTTCGGCGACGCTCCCGCCGAGCGTGCCCTGGTTGCGGACGCTCGGGCCCGCGATCTGCTCGGCGGCCTCCGGCAGCATCTCGAGGACGTCGCGGAGGTCGTCCGCGAACTCGAGGTCGCGGTGGGTCGTCATCGCGCCGACTTCCACCTCGTCGTCCCGGATCGCGTACCCGGAGAGCTCCTCGACCTGGTTGAGGTCGACGAGGTGGTCGGGGGTCGCGAGCCGGTTCGCCATGATGATGCCGAGGCTCTGGTTCCCCGCGAGCAGTTCGGCGTCGTGCCCGAGTTCGGAGAGGAGGTCCGTCGCCTCGGAGACTGTCGACGGTCGGTGGTACTCGAAGGTCGCCGGCTTCATCGCTGGCCACCTCCGGCGTGGACGGCTGGACTGTCGTCGGGGGGTGAACGGTGCCTGCACATGTGTCTCACGTGAATCCGGTAACCCGGTCGGACGATTGTGAAATACGCGGCACCCCGCTATTAAGCGTTTTGCTAACTCGTCCCACGACTCGGAGCCATCTGGCGGAGAACCGGCAAAACGGGCGATGCGAAGCGAAGGTGTTCGGGCGACACGTCCAGCGCGCCGCCGGGCGTCTGAAAGCGGGTGCGCTGGCGTCTGCGTCAGTTCCGCGGCTGGAGCGGGAGTTCGACGTGCGTCGGGTGGGTCGCGGAGTGGTGGACGGTGTTCTCGGCGACCCGGTACTCGTCGTCGCCGTACAGCGGGCCGCCCGTGTTGTGGTTGACGTCGAAGCGCGGCCAGTTCGACGACGAGACGTCCAGGCGGATGCGGTGGCCGGCCTCGAAGGCGTTCGCGGTGTCGTAGGGCTCCATGTAGAACTCGTAGACCTCGCCGGGTTCGACGAAGTCGGGTTCGTCGCGGTAGCCGCGGTAGCGCGCCCGGCAGATGGAGTCCGAGAGGTTGAGGTCGTAGCCCTCGGGGTAGTCTTCGGTCGCGGGGTACTCGTCGATCAGTTTCGCCGTGAAGTCGGTGTCCGGGGCGTCGGTCGCGCCGAACACGCGGACGCGAATCGGGCCCGCGATCTCGACGGGTTCCTCGAGGGGGTCGGTGCGGAACACGAGCACGTCGTCGCGCTGGCTGAGCGGGCCGTACGGCGGCGACGCGCCAAACGTGTCCTCGTCCGTGCGCTGGTCGTAGCCGCCGCGGCCCGCGAAGTCGACGATGTTCCGGTCGCCGAGCGGGTACGCCTCCACGGACTCCTCGCGTTGCTCGTACGTGAGGTACGACGACGTGTTCCCGCCGATGGTCGGCACGGGGTCCTCGGGGTCGAACTCGTAGGACGTGTAGGACTCGCTGGCCGTCGGCTTCTCGGTGGACAGCGACCCGTCGCCGTGCGCGTAGAACTTCGTCATCTCCGTGCCCTCGGGCGGCCACTGGTCGGCGCTCCGCCACTCGCCGCCGTGGAACAGGTGGCCGTCCTCGGTCATGTGGCCGTCACCCGTCCCCATCAGGAAGTACTCGACGCGCGGGCGGTCCCAGGTGTCCTCGCCGCGGAGGTACGCGTCGAAGAACTGCTTGCGGGTCTCCCGGTACTTCCGGGTGGCGTGCTCGCCGAACGCCAGGTCGCCGGCTGTCGGGTGCTCCCAGGTCAGCGGCGGGAACAGCAGCGCCTCGCTGTGGTCGTGGCCGCCCGGGAGCCGCGCGAGGTGCGTCCACGGCCCCATCAGCATGTAGTGGTCGCTGTCCTTCCGGTCGCAGAGCCCGACGAAGTTGTCCGCCGTCGCGCCCGTGTAGGAGTCGTACCAGCCGCCCGAGTAGACGGTCGGGACGTCCGCGGACTCCTCGTAGTGCCGCTCGAAGTTCAGGCCGGGGTTCTGCCAGAGGTCGTCGCTGGCCGACCCCGTCGTCATGATGTCGAACGCCCACCGCTCGTACTGGGGGAGTTCCGCGAGCGCGGACTCGCCGCGCTGGACGGGGCCGTCCTCGAAGACCTCCCGGACGTCGACGTCGGCGAACACCTGCTGGACGTCGGGGTCCCGGAGGGACTCGTGGGCGAACCCGGCGCCGAGCGTGAGCGCCCACGACAGCCAGCGCTGCTCGAACGCGCCGTTGTGGCGGAACGTCTTCTCCCGGCCGTTCGCCGCGCCCATGTTCACGAACATCCCGGCGAGGCCGTCGGGGTCCTGGGTGGCGAGCGCGTTCTGCACCCACGCGCCGTACGACGTCCCGAGTGTCGCGACCTGGCCGTCGCAGTAGTCGCGGTCGGCTAGCCACTCGACGGTGTCGGCGCCGTCCTCGGCCTCGTTGCGGTGGATGTAGAAGTCGCCCTCGCTCTGGAAGCGCCCGCGGACGTCCTGGATGGCGATGACGTACCCCCGGGACGCGTACCACTCGCCGTGGCGGAGGCGCCCGCCGGACTTGTCGTAGGGCGTGCGGTCGAGGATGACCGGCCGCGGCTCCTCGATGGGTTCCTGGGTGTCGGGGTCGGCGGGTCGGTAGATGTCGGTCGCGAGACGCGTGCCGTCGCGGGTCGGCACCATCACGTTCAGGTCGGCGTGGACACTGTACGGCTGCTCGCTGTCGCTTCCCATACGCCAACGACTGACACCAGGCGCAAATACGTTTCCCCGCCGGAACCCTGGCACGTGACAGCGAACGGACCGAAAGTGGCGGCAGTTTTATAATGGATGTTTGTAGAGAAAGGTACGTGCCCGGTATGACAGCGACACGCACGCAGGGGCACGATGCTTCCCCACGGAGGCCTGTGACATGACAGACGACCCATCCGACGAAGTAGAGAAGTCGTACAGTCCGGAAGGCCCGGGAATGGAACCCGGCGAGGAGCGAGAACAGTCCAGCATGGTGGAGTACGGCATCGAGGAAAAGCCACCGCTGGGCGAATCCATCCTCCTCGGCTTCCAGCACTACCTCACCATGATCGGCGCGACGGTCGCCATCCCGCTCGCGCTCGCCGGCGGGATGAAGATGTTCCAGTACCACCCCGAGAAAGTCGGGCAACTCATCGGGACGTTCTTCGTCGTCTCCGGCATCGCGACCCTCGCCCAGACCACCATCGGCAACCGCTACCCCATCGTGCAGGGCGGGACGTTCTCCATGCTCGCACCCGCCTTCGCCATCATCGGCGTCGTCGCGACCCAGAGCTCGGGGGCCGCGCTGTTCGAGAACGCCATCCTCGAACTGCAGGGCGCGGTCATCGTCGCCGGCCTCGCCGAATTCCTCATCGGTTACCTCGGGGTCTTCGGCTGGCTGAAACGATACATGGGACCGATCGTCATCGCGCCGGTCATCGCACTCATCGGTCTCGCCCTGTTCAACGTCCCACAGATCACGACCAGCACCCAGAACTGGTGGCTGCTCGGCGTCACGCTCGTCAGCATCCTCGCGTTCTCCCAGTACCTCGACCGCTACCACCGGGTGTTCAAACTCTACCCGGTGCTGCTCGGTCTCGGGTTCGCGTGGATTCTCGCCCTCGTCCTCTCCCAGGCCGGCGTCTACGCGCAGGGCTCGGCGTCCTACGTGAACCTGCAGGCAGTCAGTGACGCGAGCGCGATCCGCGTCATCACGCCGTTCCAGTGGGGGACGCCCCAGTTCACCACGTCGTTCATCATCGGGATGATCGCTGGCATGCTGGCGTCCGCCATCGAGAGCTTCGGGGACTACCACTCCGTCGCCCGGATGGCCGGCGAGGGTGCTCCGAGCGCCCAGCGCATCAACCACGGGATCGGCATGGAGGGCCTCGGCAACGCGTTCGCGGGCGTCATGGGCACCGGGAACGGCTCGACGTCCTACACGGAGAACGTCGGCGCCATCGGCATCACCGGCGTCGCCTCCCGGTACGTCGTCCAGATCGGCGCCGTCGTGATGCTCGTCGCCGGCTTCATCGGCCCGGTCGGCGCGCTGTTCGCGACCATCCCGACGCCCCTCGTCGGCGGCCTGTTCATCGCAATGTTCGGGCAGATCGCCGCGGTCGGCATCTCCCAGCTGAAGTACATCGACATGGACGCCAACCGGAACATCTACATCGTCGGCCTGGCGCTGTTCTCCGGCCTCGCGATTCCCGCGTACATGGGCGGAATGTCCGCGGGGACGTTCACGACGGGGCTCGCGAACTCGTGGCTCGTCGGCGACGTCCTGACGGCGCTCGGCATCTCCGAGAGCGTCGGGCAGATCGTCTACGTCATCGGCTCGACCGGCATGGCCGTCGGCGGCATCATCGCGTTCGTCCTCGACAACACCATCCCCGGCACGCGCGAGGAGCGCGGCCTCGACGAGTGGGAGGCCATGACCGAGGGCGACGAGGAGTTCCAGTCCGTCTTCGAGCGCTTCGGCGGCGGCGAGGAGTCGCCGACGCGCGCGGACTGACGAACCCGGCGCTCTTCTGCGGTTCTTCCCTTTCTCGTTCTCGAACGAACAGCGGGACGCAACCGACGCGACGCGGCCGCGGCGACGACCGCAACAGTAACGGCCCCGTCCGTTCACTCCCGAGGTATGGCAGACTCAGACGCCGATCGGCGAGCCGACGCGTCCGAGACGTTCGCGCTCAGGCGGGGCGGACGCCTCGCGCTCGGCGACGACGGCATCTACCTCGACCGACCGGACGAGGAGACGGTCCGCGTCGACGCCGAGCACGTCGTCGAGGTCCAGTACGAGAACTTCGACTACTTCCTGGGTCTCCTCAGCCTCTCGCTCGTCGCGTTCGGCCTGTACTCCACGACGAAACACGTCCTCGGCGGGCTCGCGTTCGCCGCGGCCGGCGTCGGGAGTTTCTACCTGACGTACCGCAAACGCGGGAAACTCACGTTCATGGTCTCCGGGCGCGCGAAGCCCCTCGTCGTGCACCCCGAGCACCCGGAGGCCGCCTACGAGGCGCTGCGTCCGCTGATGGACACCGGTTCAGACTGACTCGAGGCGCGGCCCCCGCTCCCCGTCGCGGAGTTCGTAGTCGCCGGCCAGCGCGACGTCGTCGCCGGGCCCCAGGTCGTCGGCGGCCAGTTGCGCGGTCACCTGGACGTCCCCGAAGCGCGCGACGCCGAGCGGGTTCGGCTCGCGGACGCCGGGCGGCGTCACCCTGGAGACCGTCGTCGAGACGAGGACGCCCTCGCCGAGTTCGAACGACCGGAAGTCCTCGCCGCCGCAGGACGGACAGCGCGCACGGTCGTACGCCCACCGAGTCCCGCAGTCCGCGCACTCGGTCGCGGTCACGCCTCCACCTCCAGAATCGAGCAGACCGCGTTGTTCCCGAAGCCAGCGACGTTCACCGCCAGGCCCGTGTCGGCCTCGACCTGCCGGCCGTCGGCGTCACCCCGTAACTGCCAGACGAGCTCGACGAGCTGGGAGACGCCCGTCGCGCCGAGGGGGTGGCCGCGGGCCTTCAGGCCGCCGCCCGGGTTCACCGATAGCTCCCCGTCGAGGCGGGTCTCGCCGTTCATCGTCGCCCGCCACGCCGCCCCGGCGTCGTAGAACCCGAGTTCCTCGAGTTCGAGGAGTTCCAGGACGGTGAACGCGTCGTGGATGCACGCCACGTCTACGTCGCCGCGGTCGCGGCCCGCCGCCTCGAACGCGCGGTCGCCGGCGGTCCGGACGCTCTCGATCTCGAGGGGGTCGTCGCGCTCCGCGACCGCGTGCGTGCCCACGGCGCTCTCGCAGGCGCGCACGGTCACGTCGACTGCGCCGCTCTCGTCGCCCGTCCCGCTCTCGCCCGTCTCGTCCTCGCGCTTCCGGGTGTCGTCGGCCGCGCGGAGGACGACCGCGGCCGCGCCGTCGCTGGTCGGACAGCAGTCGTACAGCCGCAGCGGGTCCGCGACCAGCGGCGACTCGGCGGCGTCCTCGACGCTGACCGTCTTCTGGAACTGCGCGTAGGGGTTGCGCGCGCCGTTCGCGTGGTTCTTCGACGCGACCGACGCGAGCGCCTCGTAGGGGGCGTCGTGCCGGCGGAGGTACGCGTCCGCCGCGAGCCCGCCGAACGACGGGAGCGTCACGCCGTGGACGTACTCCTCGGGGTGGACGATGCTGCCGATGACGCCCGTCGCGGTCTCCGTGCTCGCGTCGGACATGTGCTCGCCGCCCGCGACCAGGACGGTGTCGGCGGCGCCCGACGCGACCGCCTGGACGCCGCGCTGGAACGCGCTCGCGCCGCTCGCGCTCGTGTTCTCCACGCGGTCGGCCTGCGCGCCGTGCGCGCCGAGGCTCGCGGTGAGGGCGTTGTGGAGGCCGGAGCGCTCCTCGAAGGCCTCCGCGGCCATGTTGCCGACGACGACGGCGTCGAGTTCGTGGCCGGCGACGCCCGCGTCCCCGAGGGCGCGCGTCGACGCGCGCTCGAGCAGCGGGCCGACAGCGGCGTCGGCGTCACCACTGAACCGCGTCATTCCGGCGCCGGCAATAGTAGTAGCTCGCTGCATGTGGGCTGACGACCCCGCATTCCCCCCACGTTCACGTATAGGTTTGGTCTGGGAACACTCGGCATGCATAACCTTAAGTCCGGGAACCGAATTTCCTGTAGTATGGGAGCGCAGCCCGCAGACCTGAGAGTCGTCAATGCGCGCGTCGTCACGCCGTCGGGCACCATCGACGGCGGCGTCGCCGCGAAGGACGGAAAGATCCTGAAAGTAGGCACCGAACCCAACCTCCCCGACGGGGAGCGAACCATCGACGCCGAGGGCAACTACCTCATCCCCGGCTTCATCGACCCCCACGTTCACTGGGGGCTCTCCCGGTACGAGTACGAGTACCACGAGGGCCTCGAGCACGACTTCGAGACGGAGACGCGGGGGGCGGTCCACGGCGGCGTCACCACCGTCGTGAACTTCCTCCTGCAGCCCGACCCCTACGTCCCCGACATGGAGTTCTTCAAGCGGGCCGGCCGGGAAAACTCCTACATCGACTTCGCGTACCACGCCATCATCCACAAGGACGCGCACTTCGACGAGATCCAGGCGCTCGCCGACGAGGGCGTCCGGTCGTACAAGATCTTCTTCAACTGGTACAAGCACGCCGCGCCCGAACTCGGTATCGAGCACTCCGACGCCGGCCGCGTGTACAACCTCCTCTCGGAGGTCGCGGACATCAACAACGGCGTCGTGATGTTCCACGCCGAGAACGAGGACATCGCCCACGAGCGCCGCCAGGAACTCCAGGCGGAGGGCCGCAACGACCTGGAGGCGTGGTCCGAGAGCGCGCCGAACATCTGCGAGGCGATGCAGATCGAGCAGATCGCGCGCATGACCGAACTCACGGACTCGCGGTCGTACATCGTCCACATGTCCACGGGCGAGGGGGTCGACATCTGCGAGCGCTTCCAGGAGCAGGGCGTGAACGTCCACGCCGAGACGCTGCCCGCGTTCCTCTGTCACACGAAACACGACGAAGAGCTCGGCACCTGGGGGAAGATTTCGCCGCCGCTGCGCGGCGAGGACTCCAAGCAGCGCCTCTGGGAGGGCCTCCGGAACGGCACCGTCGACTACATAGGCACCGACCACTGCCCGCACAAGATCGAGTACAAGGAGAAGGACACGGGCAAGCACGGCGACATCTGGGACGCCATCCCCGGGGACAACAACGGCATCGAGTACTTCCTGCCCGTGATGATGAGCGAGGGCGTGAACAAGAACCGCATCAGCATGGAGCGCCTCGTCGAGGTCTGCTGTGAGAACAACGCGAAGCGCTGGGGGCTCTACCCCCGGAAGGGCGCGCTCGTCGAGGGCTCGGACGCGGACATGGTCATCGTCGACCTCGACAAGAGCAAGGTCGTCGACGAGGACTTCTACCACACGATGGAGCCCCGGTACTCGACGTTCCACGGCGAGGAGCTCACCGGCCTCCCGACGCACACCATCGTCGACGGCGAGGTCGTCGTCGAGGACGACGAACTGCAGGTCGACGCGGGCGGCCGCGACTACCTGCCCCGGTACGAGAACGGCGTCCCGCGGAGCGAGTAGCCACCCGCGCCGCCGACCGAACCCCCGTTTTTCGAGTGTTCGAGCGCGGTCCGACCGACGGACGACAGCCACCGCAGAAGCAGGTCGTAGCGCCGCACGCAGCCGTCAGTCGTCGCTCTCTTCGAGAGCCGCGTTCTAATCTTCGCTTCCGTCGAGAGCCGCGTTCTAATCTTCGCTTCCGTCGAGAGCCGCGGACTCGCTCCCGTTCTCGTCGAGAGTCGCCGCCTCGTCGTCGTGGAGGCGGAAGTCGGTGAGGCTGTCCGCCATCTCGTCGGCGATGTCGTCGACGTCGCTGGACCGCTCCGCGACGTCCCCGACGGACTCGCGCTGCTGCTGGACGCCCGCCGCCACCTGCTGCATCCGGCCGCTGACGTCCCGGCTGGAGTCCGCGACCTCCTCGACGAGCTGGTGGACCGTCTCCGCGCTCTGGGCCTGGTCCTCGGTCGCGCTCGTGATCTCGCTGAGGCCGTGGTTCGTCTCCGCGATGGCGTCGTCGATCTCCTCGATGCGGTCGACGACGTCCTCGACGGCGTCGGCGCCCGCCTCCACCTGCTCGTTGCTGTGCTGGATGGCCTCGGCGGTCTGCTCGATGCCGTCCTTGAGGTCGTCGACGATCTCCGAGATCTCCGCGACGGCCTCCTTCGATTCTTCGGCGAGCTCCTTCACCTCGTCGGCGACGACCTTGAACCCGCTGCCGTCGCCGCCCGCGCGCGCCGCCTCGATGTTCGCGTTCAGCGCGAGGAGGCTGGTCTGGTCGGCGATCTCGTCGATCATCTCCGTCATCTCGTTGATGGTGTCCATGCGCTCCTCGAGGGACTCGACGACCTCCATGTTCCGCTCGGAGGCCGCCATCGCGGCCTCCATGCGGTCGATGGCGTCCTCGGCGTCGTCGGTCCCCTCGCTCGCGAGCTCGTTGGCGTCCTCCGCGAGCCGGTCGATCTGCTGGGCGGTCGCCGCGATCTCCTCGACGGTCGCGGAGAGCTCGGAGACGTTCGCTTCGACCTCCTCGGTGCGGTCGGTCTGCTCGGCGGCGACCTCGGAGACGGCCTCGCTGGACGCCTCGATCTCCTGGATGGCGGCGTCGGCCTCCGCGCTCGCGTCGCTCAGCGTCTCCGCGATGGACTCGAGTTCGCGGGCGTACTCGCGGGCCTCCGTGAGGGACGCCCGCGTGTTCCGGACGGCGTAGTCGAGGTCGGACGCCATCTCGTCGAACTTCCGGTAGACGTTCCGGATGGCCTCGAAGTCGGCGTCGGGCTCCCGGACGTCGGGTTCGACCGTGAAGTCGCCCTCGGAGAGCGCGTCGAGGCTGGTCTTGAGCTCGTCGACGACCTCGCTCTGGTAGGCCTCGAGCTGTTCCTCGCGCTGCCGGAGTTCGACGCGCTCGCTGATGTCCTGGTTGATCTCGAGGGCGCCGACGATCTCGCCGTCGGGCGCGAAGAACGGCATGACGGTGCGGTTGACGGGGATCTCTTCGCCGTTGACGACGACCGTGTCCTCGAGGTTCCGGACGGGTTCGCCGGTGTCGAGCACCGACCGCATCACGGAGTTGTCGGCTTCGTCGTAGTCGAAGAGGCAGTCGCCGTAGAGCTGGCCGGGGTCGCGCCCGAAGAGGTCGCGGGCTTCCTCGTTGAGCTTCGTGAAGTGGCCGCCGTCGTCGACGATGAAGACGGGGTAGCCGAGGCCCGCCATGAGGCTCTCGACGACGGAGCCGACGGTGGCTTCGTCCCGCCACTCCTCGGGGTTGTGTCCGTCCTCGGTCTGCCACTCGCGGGGGTCGTGGCCGTCGTGGAGGTGTGCTTTCGCGGTGTCGTCGGCGGTCGCGTCGGTCCCGGGGTCGTCGGCGGCCGCGCTGTCGGCCGACCCGGTGACGCCGGAGACGACGCTGGCCAGGAATTCGAACATGGTCTGCGGTACCCTCGTTACCGGACCCTCGGAAACCTCCTATTTAAATTGTCGCCCCTGGCTTTCACTGCTGATACTCGTGTGCTGTCCTCTCCGCGAAACCACTCTCAAGGAAAACGTATCGGCTCCGGCGACTGAGGCCTGTACTCTACTTCGTGGGATTACGGGGGATAGCAGCCGAATCCTCGCAGTGGGGGGAGTTCACAAGTCAGTCGAGCAATCGGACACGTCCGGAGACTGGAAGAAATCCCTACTCGTCGCCGAGTAACTCCGCGCAACACTCCCGAGCGGCGCTCACGTGGCGGTCCGCGCGCTCGTCACCCGTCTCCTCGACGTGCGAGAGCAACTCGCGGGCCTGCTCGACCCGGCGGCGGACGACGTCGTCGCTCGCGTCCCCCCCGCAGCGCGTCCGCGACGACGGCCTCCGCCTCCCCCAGGTAGTGGCTCGCCGAGCGCTCCACGGGGCGCTCACCCGTCGTTGCGAGGTGGTCGTGGAGCTCCCGCAGGCGGTCCTCAGGCACGGTCGCTCCCGGACTCCGTGACGCGGACGCCCTTCGCCGCGAGGTGGCGCATCCGGCTGCGGGCGTCGTCCTCCTCCTCGGTGCCGCGGGTCGCCAGCACGAACAACAGGGACTGGCTGCCCGGCCGCATCGTCCGGCCGGCGCGCTGGGCGCCCTGCCGGCGGCTCCCGCCGAGCCCGGACGCCACGACGGCGAGCTCCGCGTCCGGCAGGTCGATGCCCTCGTCCCCGATGCGGGAGACGACGAGCGTGTCCAGTGCCCCGGTCCGGAACTGGTCGAACAGCGCCTCGCGGCGCGCGTGCCGGGTCTCCCCGCTGACGAACGGCGCGTCGACGCGCTCGGCGATGCGCTCGCCCTGCTCGAGGTAGTCGACGAACACCAGCGCGGGCTTGTCGTCGTGCTGCGCGAGCAAGTGCTCGACCTCGCGGTCCTTCGCGGGGTTCTCCGCGGCGAGCCGCCGCCGCGTGTGCCCGCCCTCGGCGGCATACTCCTGGCGGGCGTCGTCGTCGCTCCACGGGACGTAGCGAATCTCGACCTCGGGCTCGGCGACGAACCCGGCGTCGAACAGCGCCTCCCAGTCCGTACCGATGGGCCGGCCGACGAGCGTGTAGATGTCCGTCTCCTTGTCGTCCTCGCGGACCGGCGTCGCGGTGAGCCCGAGGCGGTGCTTGCTCTGGAGGTCCGCGGACCGCCGGAACACCTCCGAGGGGATGTGGTGGACTTCGTCGTAGACGATGAGCCCCCACTCGCGGTCGTCGAAGACGTGGTGGTGGCGGTCCATGCCCGCCGTCTGGTAGGTGGCGACGGTCACCGGACGGATCTGCTTGGTGCCGCCGTGGTACTCGCCGACCTGGTCGCGCTCCAGGCTCGTGTTCGCGAGCAGTTCCTCGCGCCACTGCGCGGCGAGTTCGCGGCTCGGCACGAGAATCAGCGTCTCGCCGCCGACGGCCTCGAGGACGCCCATCGCGGCGACGGTCTTCCCGGAGCCCGGCGGCCCGACGAGCACGCCCGCGTTCGCGTCGACGAACCGGTCGACCCAGTCGGCCTGGTAGTCCCGGAGCTCGAGTTCGAGGCCGACGTCGAGGGGGTCGCCGGTCTCGAGGTCGCGGTCGTCCTGGACGGGGTAGCCGGCCTCGTAGAGCGTGCGTTTGAGCTCCGAGACCGTCTCCTCGGCGACCCACGCCTCGGTGTCCGAGATGGGCGCGCGCAGCACGTCGTCGGCGAGCTTCTGTTCGGCGACGTTCCCGAGCAGGCTCTCGGAGGCCGCCTCGAGGACGACGTAGCCGTCGTCGTGGGTGCGCAGCCGGAACCGGGTCGCCCGCTCGTACTGCTGTTCGACCCAGTCCTCGAGGCCCGGGCACTCCCGCGGCAGCACTCGCCGCATCGTCGCGAGGAGGTCGGTGAGGGAGTCGAACGGCGCCGCCCACACGTCCTCCTCGCGGACGACGTACCGGTAGCTGCCGGTCCGCGTGGTGTCCTCGAGGTGCGCGAACCGCGAGAGCTGGGCGCGCGTGAACTGGGACGGCTGGTCGACGATTATCTCGCGGCGGCCCGGGAACGGGACGACGCGCTCGCGGTCCGTGAGCTCCAGCCAGTCCCGGGGGTACCACACCACGGGGTCGTTGTCGACGTCCGCGCGCTCCACCTCGCCCTCGTCGGCGAGTTCGGCGAGCGCCGCCGCGGCCTCGGCCTGCGTGCAGCCGAGCTCCCGGGCGACCTGCTCGGCGGTCGCGACGGGTCGGCCCGCGGCCTCCAGGGCGTCGTGGAACGCCTCCTTCGAGATGTCGGTCACTGCAGGGGCGTAGGGCGCGAGCGGGAAAACGGGTTACGCTCCGCGCCGGCCGTACTCCGCGCCGGGAAGTATTTTGTGTAGCGGTGCGAAACGCTCACACATGTCGAGCGCGAGCCAGCTTCGGTGCCACCGGTGTGGACGCACGGCCGACCGAGCCGACTGGGGGGAGGCGACCCACCCGACGCTCGGGTCGATGACGCAGTGCCCGGACTGCGGCAGCACGAACGTCCAGGCGAGCCGGTAGCCCTATTCGTTCACCGGCTCGAAGTCGAGCGCGACGGAGTTGATGCAGAAGCGCTCGCCGGTCGGCTCCGGGCCGTCCTGGAAGACGTGGCCGAGGTGGCCGCCGCAGTCCGCGCAGACCACCTCGGTGCGGTTCATGCCGTGGCTGTCGTCGGGCCGGCGCTCCACGGCGTCGTCGTCGACGGCCGCCCAGAAACTCGGCCAGCCGCAGTGCGCGTCGTACTTCGTCTCGGAGTCGAAGAGCGCGGCGCCACAGCCAGCACACCGGTAGGTACCGTCGTCGTCGCGGTCGACGTGCTCGCCGGAGTACGGTCGCTCGGTCTCGCCGCGCCGCAGCACGCGGAACTCGCGGTCGGTGAGGCGGTCGCGCCACTCGGCCTCCCCCTCGCTCGTGTGGCCCATACCTGACGTTGGTGCGCCGGTACGTAAAATTAGAGGGCCGACACCATGTCTGCCGCGAACGCGAGCTCGTCCTCGTTGACGCCGTGACCCATCCCCTCGTAGATGCGTTCGGTGACGTCCGCGCCCATGGACTCGAGGACGTCGCGGGTCTCGTGGACGCGCTCTTCGGGGATGTGTGGGTCGCGGTCGCTGCACCCGAGGAACACGGGCGTCCCCCCGAGGTCGCCGTCGTAGTCCCAGGTCGTCCCCTCGGGGCCGTGGAGGCCGCCGGAGAACGCGACGAACCCGCCGTACCGCCGGGGGTTGCGCGCGACGAACTCGCTGCCGAGGCAGGCGCCCTGCGAGAACCCGAGCAGGAGGACGCGGTCGGCGGGCACGTGGTCGGTGACGTCGTCGAAGACGTCGGCGACCAGGCCGAGCGCGGAACTGAACCAGGGGTCGTTTTCGGCGGTCGGCTGGAGGAAGCTCTTCGGGTACCAGGTCGCGCGGGCGGCCTGCGGCGCGACGAACGCGGTGTCCTCGCTCGGGAGGTCGTCCGCGAACCCCAGCATGCCCTCGGCGCGGGCGCCGCGGCCGTGCAGCAGGACGACGGCGCGCTCGGCGTCCGCGAGTGCGGTTCCCCCGTGTTCGACTGGCTGGTCGGCGTGCGGGTCGGCCGTGCTCATGTCGGCTCGTCGTACGCGACCCGGACGTAAACGTCTCCCCTAACCGGGCGGTCACCCGGTGGCCCGCGCGTCAGTGTGGTGTCGCGGTGTTACCTGATGTGTGCCGGAACCACTATGCGTGCGGGACGCCTACCGGGAGCCATGGCAGCAGACGAGCGCTACAGCGAGGAGGCCTGTTACGTCATCGACTCGCTGGAGCAGATCGGGTCCCAGTGGCGGCTCATCGTCCTCCACGACCTCCAGGACGGCGAGAAGCGGTTCAACGAACTGAAGCGCTCGACGGACGCGAGTTCGCGGACGCTGTCCCGGGTGCTGGACGACCTCCAGGAGATGGGGTTCGTGGACCGGCGCCTCGAGGAGGAGTCGCCGGTCGCGACGTACTACTCGCTGACCGCGAAGGGCGAGTCGCTGTTCCCGGTGTTCGACGCCATCGAGGAGTGGGCCGACGAGTGGCTGGCCGACGACGAGGGCGGCGTCGAGGCCGTCGAGTCGCTCGCGGACACGTAGCCCGCGCCAATCCCGCGCCAGGGGTGCGTGGTGAAAGTGGAACTGGCGGTCGTAACGACCGAATCCCCGAGGAACGCCGTCTTGCGTTCGCACGCGTCGAGTCAGCCCGGCGTCGGACGCGGCTCCACTTTCACCGGTCGCGAACCGGCAGCCCTTACTCGCCGACCCGGCAACACCCCCGCATGACGACCTTCGAGGACCTCCCCGACGGCTGGGAGGTCTGGAACGAGGACGCGTCCGGGTCCGCGATTCTCGTCTATCGGCCCGACGTCTTCGACAGCCACGACTACCCCGCGCCCTGCCTCCCGACGATCCACCTCACGCAGCGCCCGCCCGACCAGCGGAAGCGCCGCGCCGGGTCGAACCCGGACGGCTGGTACGTCTCGCTCACGCTCGAACCCGAGGTCCGCGTCCGCGACGAGGACGCCGGGTTCGAGACGCGCGCGGACGCCGTCGCGGGCGCCGTCGACCTGGCGGAACGCTTCGACGACGGGGACGTCGACTACCGGGCCGCCTACCAGCTACCACGCGAGGCGTACCTCGAGGAACTCGACGAACTGACCGGTCCGTGAGACCCGACGCCGCGTGCGACGCCGCCGTCAGGACTCCGCGAACCACTCGCTGGCGCGCTCGTAGACGAGGTCCACGGCCGTCTCCACGCGCAGGACGTCCGTGTCCACGACGAAGTCCGCGTCCGGCCAGTCGAACTCGTCGTACAGCACCTTCACCGCGCGCTCTGGGATGCCGTCGCGCTCGTAGTTCCGCCGGATGCAGGTGTCGCGGTCAGCCGTCACGAGCACGAACCTGACGTCCGGGAACGCCCGGACGCGAGCCTGGAACTCGCGCTCGTAGAACGTCCCGTCGAGAATCCAGTCGTCCCCGGGCGCCTCGGCGACCCGCTCGAAGAGCCGGTCGTACACGGGCGTCGCCAGGTCGTCCGTGTGGACGATGCGGACGTCGAACCCGTCGTCCTCGAGGCGCCGGTGGAGCCGGGTCGCAATCGTGGTCTTGCCCGACCCTGGCGGCCCGCAGACCACCAGTATCACGTCCGGACGCACGGCCACCGCCCGGATACGCGTTCGGGCCCGTCGGCTTCGGGGTCGAGTGGCGGGAGGCTTAACCGGGCGCGCGGCGAACCACCGTCCATGTCTATCACGCTGCTCGGCGCCCGCCTCGCCGAACCGGGCACCGAGTTCGTCTACCGCGGCGAGTCCTCGGCCTGCGAGGGCTGTCCGTACCGCAAGCAGTGTCTCAACCTCGAGGAGGGCGTCCGGTACGAGGTCAGGGAGCGCCGCGAGGGCGGCCAGGTCCTCGACTGCGCGGTCCACGACGAGGGCGTCGTCGCGGTGAACGTCGAACCGGCGTCAGTCAAAGCGAACGTCCCGTCGAAGGGCGCGTACGCCGGCAGCAAGGGGAAGCTCGCCGGTCCGTGTCCGCACACGGAGTGCCCGAGCCACGAGTTCTGTGAGCCCGCGGGCGCGGACTTCGACGAGGAGTACCAGATACGGGAGATTCTCGGCGACCCGCCCCACGACTACTGCGCGCTCGACCGCGACTTGACGCTCGTGGAGTTCTCGTCCTCGGAGGACTGACTCAGGCGGCCGGCTTGCTGGCCGCGGTACCCGAACTGGTGCGGGTACCCGTACGGCGACAGCAACACCGGCCAGAACGGCTCGTCGGCGACCAGTTCGTCGCCGTCGACGGCCGCGAACGTCTGGCCCGCCTCGACGCGCTCGAAGTTCTCGACGAACACCTCGTACTCGTCGGCGTCAGGCTTCGGAATCGACTCGCCCATCTCGAAGACTGGGACGTCGCGGCGGACGCTGTCCCCGGGCAGCGCCTCGACCGCGACGAGGAACTCGCGGGCGAGCCGGTACGCGTTCTCCGCGGCGGTCTCCGTCCCCTGGAGGCCGGCCTCGACCTCGAGGATGTCGGCGTCAGCCGCGAACATCCGGCCCTTCCCGAACCCGCGGGTGTCGACGAGCGCCGCCACCGGGAGCTCGGGGACGACCCCCGGCACCGGCTCGTCGAACCCCGACGAGATGGCGAAGGGGTCGGCGTGGGACTGCGTGGAGTGAATCGACAGCACCGTACAGCCCTGTACTTCCTCCGCGAGGCGCTCCGCGAGCTCGCGCTCGTGGGCGTCCTCGGGGACGTTCTGGTCAAACGACCGGTTCAGGTCGGCGTCCAGGTAGCGGACGCCCGCTTCGAGCGCTCGCTCGTTCGCCACGACGAGTTTCACTGGTCGGAGGACGTCCGGGTCGGCGTCGCTGAGCCGCTGGACGGCGCGGACGCCGCACGGCTCGTCGCCGTGGATGCCGCCGACGATCGCCAGCTCCGGCTCCCCCTCGCCCAACTGTTCGACTCGCATCGGGACTCCCTAGGGGCGCCGCGTTGAAAGGGGTTGGTGTTACGGAAAGTCAAGGAGAAAGCCCCGCCCTTCAGGGCGGGGATGAATCCGATACTACCTTTCACTAACCACGTTCGAGAGCAGGGCCGGATATTCCACGCCAATCCACACTATTAACTAATCTTATCGACATAGGTTACGTATGGCGAAGCAGGTCGTCACCCGGACCTATACTGCTTCCATACGGAACCAGCAACAGGTGTCCGACGACCTTGATTCGCTCGGGTTCGCAGCCTCGAAACTCTGGAACGTCGGACGGTGGGTCTGTGACAGAGTGTGGTCTGAGATAGGCCACATCCCCAGCCACACCGAACTCACCTCGTACCTCAAGTCGCACGAGCGCTACGATGACCTGCATTCGCAGTCAAGTCAGCGAGTCCTCCAAGAACTCGCTGAGGCGTTCAACGGCTGGTACGGTAAACGACGCAACGGAGACACGAGAGCGACTCCGCCGAAGTACCGTAAGCACGGCGACGACCACCCACGAAGTACGGTCACGTTCAAACAGAAAGGCTTCAAGCTCGACACCCAGTACAACCGCGTCCGAATCAGTAAAGGGTCGAACCTGAAAGAATACTGGTCGGACTTCGTCCTCTGTGAGTACCAGATCCGTCCCGCCGTTGACCTCTCCACCGTGGAGAACGTTCAACAAGTCAGATCCGTCTGGACTGGTGACGAGTGGGAACTGCACTTCGTCTGTAAGGTCGAAGTCGAAGTGAGCGAATCGCCCGGCGAGAAGACAGTGGGTGTTGACCTCGGCATCAACAACTTCGCAGCACTCGCCTACGAAGACGGTCACAGCGAACTGTATCCGTTGAACTGCTTGAAGCAGGATGACTACTACTTCAGCAAGCGACTCGCCCAGTGTGACGATTCGGACTCCGAGCAGGCTACGCGACTGAACGAGAAGAAGTCGGCTCGCCGCACCCACTACTTCCACACTCTTTCAAAACACATCGTCCAGCGGTGTGTTGACGAGGGTGTTGGAACGATTGCTGTGGGTGATCTATCCGGTGTCCGTGAGGGTGAGGAGAACGGTGAGTCGAAGAACTGGGGCAAGCACGGCAACCTTGACCTGCACTCGTGGGCGTTCGACCGCTTCACCGACCTCCTCGGATACAAGGCCGAGATGGAAGGCATCTCGGTTGAAGACGTATCTGAGCGAAATACGTCGAAGTCGTGTTCGGCGTGTGGTCGGAAGCGTGACGCAAACCGTGTTGAGCGTGGGCTGTACGTCTGCGATTCGTGTGATACGGTGGCGAACGCGGACGTGAACGGTGCTGAGAACATTCGACAGAAAGTATCTCCGAGTCCCGTCACGGATGGCGGTGATAGGAGTAACGGCTGGTTGGCACAGCCATCGACGTTCCTGTTTGACAAGGAAACTGGTGCGTTCGTACCTCAAGAACAGGCTACGTCGTAAACCATAATATCCCAACGCGGTCGGGAATCCTCGCCCTTTACGGCGGGGAGGATGTCAAGGAAAGGGAGCGGTGACGTCTCCGAGAGGACGTCGACAGTACTGCTGGGGACACGTCGAGTGGGTGACCGACCCTCCGTTCTGGCTCGCGCACGTGCTTCGTGGCCACCCCCGGCGAGGCGACGAGGTTACGTGTCGCTGGCGGGAACACCCGGGTATGGACGACCACACGCGGGACCCGAGTGTTGCACCGCCCCTCGGGGACCCGACCGGCTGGCTCGCCGACCGCCGGGTGTGGGAGCACGCGACGCTGCGGCGCGCCACCGAGCACGGCGTCCGCCTCTACAACGCGGGGGCGTTCCACGAGGCCCACGACTGCTTCGAGGACGAGTGGTACAACTACGGGAACGGCACGACGGAGTCGGCGTTCCTGCACGGGATGGTCCAGGTGGCGGCGGGCGCGTACAAGCACTACGACTTCGAGGACGACGACGGGATGCGCAGCCTCTTCGGGACGGCGCTGCAGTACCTCGAGGGCGTCCCGGGCGACTTCTACGGCGTGGACGTGAACGACGTCCGGCGGACGCTCCGGGCGGCCGACTCGGACCCGAGCGTCCTGGACGGCTGGCGGATCCGCCTCGACGACGCGGAGACGACGGCGTACCCCGCCGACTACGAGTACGCGGAGGGGCTCGAGTAGCCGGTCCGCGACGGGTCTCGGGCCGAGGGTTTATTCGAGAGAGCGGGACCAACCCGCCCCGTGACACCCATCGCACGCTGGCCCGTGTACGCCAGCCCGGAAGCAGCGCTCGCAGCTATCGCCGCCGTGTTCGCCGTCGTGCTCGCGACGGCCGCGGGCTACTGGCGGACGTTCGAGAAGGCGGGGGAACCGGGGTGGGCGGCGCTCGTCCCGTTCTACAACCTCTGGGTGCTCTGCCGGATCGGGCACTGCGCGCGGTTCTGGTTCTGGCTGTCGTTCGTGCCAGTGCTCAACGCGGTCGCGCTCGCGCGCATCGCGGTGGGCGTCGCCGACCAGTTCGGGCGCGGCGTCCCGTTCGGACTCGCCCTGCTCGTCGTCCCGTGGCTCGCGTGGCCGATACTCGGGTTCGCGGGCTTCGAGTACCGCCAGGGGTTCGACGCCCCCGGCTGGTCCCCGGAGCCCGGCGACGGGTGACAACTCGGTTCCGAGTTCCCCCGACCGGAACCACTAACGGGAGCGCGCGCACTCGTGGAGACGAATGCGCATCACCGACTACGAGCTGTTCCACGCGCCCCCGCGGTGGCTGTTCCTGAAGGTCACCACGAGCGACGGCACGGTCGGCTGGGGGGAGCCGGTCGTCGAGGGGCGCGCGAGAACCGTCGAGACCGCGGTCGAGGAGCTGTTCGACAACTACCTGCTCGGCGAGAACCCCACCCGCATCGAGGACCACTGGCAGACGATGTACCGCGGCGGGTTCTACCGGGGCGGCCCCGTCCTGATGTCGGCCATCGCGGGCGTCGACCAGGCGCTCTGGGACGTCAAGGGCAAGCAGCTCGGCGCGCCGGTCTACGAGCTGCTCGGCGGCCCGGCGCGGGACCGCGTCCGCGTCTACCAGTGGATCGGCGGCGATCGCCCGAGCGACGTCGGCGACGCGGCCCGCGAGAAAGTGGACGCGGGGTTCACGGCGCTGAAGATGAACGCGACGCCCGAACTCGAACGCATCGACTCCCCGAGCGCCGTCGACGACGCGGTCGACCGTATCGCCGCGGTCCGGGAGGCGGTCGGCGACGACGTGGACGTGGGCGTGGACTTCCACGGGCGGGTTTCGCGGTCGATGGCGAAGCGCCTCGTCGCGGCGCTCGACCCCTACGACCCGTTCTTCGTCGAGGAGCCCGTGCTCCCGGAGCACAACGACGCGCTGCCCGCCATCGCGGCGAAGACGACGACGCCCATCGCGACTGGGGAGCGGATGTTCTCCCGGTGGGACTTCAAGGAGGTCCTCGAGCAGGGCAGCGTCGACGTGGTGCAGCCGGACCTCTCGCACGCCGGCGGCATCACGGAAGTCCACAAGATCGCGTCGATGGCGGAGGCCTACGACGTCGCGCTGGCGCCGCACTGCCCCCTGGGACCGGTCGCGCTGGCGTCCTGCATCCAGGTGGACGCGGCGGCGCCGAACGCGCTCATCCAGGAGCAGAGCCTGGACATCCACTACAACGAGGGCGGCGACGTCCTGGACTACCTCGCGGACCCGACGGTGTTCGAGTACGAGGACGGCTACGTCGACCTGCCGGAGGGCCCGGGGCTGGGCGTGGAGGTCGACGAGCAGGCGCTCCGGGACAGCGAGGAGCCGGACTGGCAGAACCCGGTCTGGCGGCACGACGACGGGAGCGTGGCAGAATGGTGAACGAGGCAGTCGGCGCGAGGCGCTTCGAGGGCGAGACCGCGCTCGTGACGGGGTCGACGCGGGGTATCGGCGCGGGGACGGCGCGCCGGCTGGCGGCGGAGGGCGCGGACGTCGTGGTGACCGGGCGGACCGTCGAGGACGGTGAGGCGGTCGCCGAGCGCATCACCGAGGAGACCGCGGGGTCCGCGGAGTTCGTGCGCGCGGACATGCGGGACCCGGAGGACGTGGCCGCGCTCGTGGAGGCGACCGTCGAGGCGTTCGGCGGGCTGGACGTGCTCGTGAACAGCGCGGGCGTCCAGACGGAGACGGCGGCCGACGACGCGACGATGGACGACTGGGAGTTCGTCCTGGAGACGGACTTCCGGTCGTACTGGCTGACGACGAAGCACGCCGTGGCGGCGATGGACGACGGCGCGGTCGTGAACGTCTCCTCGAATCACGCCCGGTTGACGATGCCCGAGCACTTCCCGTACAACGCGGTGAAGGCGGGCATCGACGGGATGACGCGCGCGATGGCCCTGGACTTCGGGCCGGAGATTCGCGTGAACACCGTGAACCCGGGCTGGGTCGCCGTCGAGCGGACGACGGGTGACATGGAGGAGTCGTACCGCGAGCACCTCGAGTCTATCCACCCGGTCGGGCGGCTCGGGAGGCCCGAGGACGTCGCCGGCGCGGTCGCGTTCCTCGCGAGCAACGACGCGGCGTTCGTCACCGGGGCGTCGCTGTTCGTCGACGGCGGCCGGTCGGCGGTGATGCAGGACGACACGCTGCCGGATTACTCGGAGTAACGCGCGCTACCGGTTCACTCCGAGTAATACACGCTACCGGAATACTCCGAGTAATACGCGCTACCGGAATACTCCGAGTAGCACTCCGCTGCGGGCTCTTCGGGATACTTCCCCCTGGGTGCCGAACGGGTCAGTCCCCGCTCCTTTCGACGTATTTATGTGACGGCCGTTGTGAGTAGGAGCCGAAAACAACGCTGTCAGTATGAAAGTACAAACGCAACACCCGGGGTGGTCGGCGTGAGCCGCATCGGCGACGTCGCCGCCCTCGTCACGAAACACAGCAAGGCCGCCATCGCCGTGATGCTGGTGTTGACCGTCGTGGTCGGCGCCGGCGCGCCGATGGTCTCCCAGTCCTCGTCGCTCGACCAGTTCCAGTCCGAGAGCGAGGCCTCGCAGAAACTCGAGTACATCAACGAGAACTTCCAGTCGGGCTCCGAGAACACGACCACCGCACAGATCATCGTCCGCGGCGACAACGTGCTCTCGAAGTCCGCGCTCGTGAACACCCTCGAGTACGAGCGAGCGCTCTACCGGAACCAGACGGTCCGGAAGACGCTCGTCGAGGACAACGCCGTCTACGGCATCGCGAACGTCGTCGCGGTCGCCTCGATACAGGCCGAGGAAGCCCGGGACGTTCGGCCGCTCGCCGCCCGCATCCGGGACCGGCGAGCCGCCCTCGAATCCCGCGGCGAGACGCTGAATGAGACCGCGGACCGCCTGCAGCGGCAGCTCGCGTACCTCGAAGCGCACCCGAACGCGAGCGTCCAGCCCGCCTTCGAGGCCGTCCGCGCGAACACCACCGTCGAACTGAACCGCACCGACGCCGGCATCTTCCGGGAGGCGGCGAGCCAGCTCCGGAACGCCACGACGGAGCGGCAGCGACTGGCAGCGTACAGGCTCGGCACGCGGGGCGTGCTCGCTGAGGAGTACCGCGAACTCGAGGCGAACGCCGACGAGCTCCAGTCGCTGGTCGGGGAACTCGAGGCCGAGCGCGCCGACGTCGCGGCGGCCCGGAACGCCACGCTCGACGAACAGCTCGCGCAGCTCCAGTCGATGAACGCGTCCGAGATCGACGCCGTCGTCGCCACTGTCCTCGCGGAGGACGGCAACGGCGGGTCGGGCCGGTCGCCGTTCGCGCTGATGCCGGCGAGCTACACGCCGGGGTCGACCACCGGCGAAGCCACGATGCTGATCGTCCGGCAGCGCGCCGAGGACGTCCCCGCCGCCGGCCAGGTGACCGACGAAGCCATCATCGACGCCCAGCTCGCGATGCAGGAGCTCGCGGAGGGCCGCGCCCAGGACTACCTCGTGTTCGGGTCGGGCATCATCAGCCACGAGATCAACACGTCGATGACCGACAGCCTCCTCATCGTCGGCCCGCTCGCGGTCATCTTCGTGCTGCTCGCGCTCGCCGTCGCGTACCGTGACGTCATCGACATCGCGCTCGGGCTGTTCGGCATCGGCGCGGTGCTCGCGTGGACGTTCGGCTTCATGGGGTGGGCGGGCATCGCGTTCAACCAGATCTTCATCGCCGTGCCCGTCCTCCTCATCGGGCTGAGCATCGACTACGCCATCCACATCTTCATGCGCCACCGCGAGGAGCGCGCGGCCGGCCACGGCGAGGGCGTCCGCGGGTCGATGCGGGTCGCGCTCTCCGGCGTCGGCGTCGCGCTCGTCTGGGTGACCGCGACGACCGTCATCGGGTTCCTCTCGAACCTCACGAGCCCGGTGCCGCCCATCCGGGAGTTCGGCGTCGTCTCCAGCTTCGGCATCGCGTCCGCGCTGCTCGTGTTCGGCGTCCTGACGCCCGCGCTGAAAGTCGAGATCGACGGCTTCCTCGAGGGCCGCGGCTGGGACCGCGAGAAGCGCGCGTTCGGCACCGGCGGCGGCCGATTCAGCCAGGTGCTCGCGGTCGGGTCGACGGCCGCGCGGAAGGCGCCGGTCGTCGTGCTCGCGCTGACGCTCGTCGTCACCGCGGCCGGCGCGTACGGCGGCACGCAGGTGTCGACGTCCTTCGAGCAGTCCGACTTCCTCGCCGAGGACCCCCCGGGCTGGATGGAGGACCTCCCGGAGCCGTTCGCGCCCGGCGAGTACACCGCCAAGGAGAACCTCGCGTACGTCAACGAGCGGTTCGTCCGGCAGGACGCGCAGGCCCAGATACTGATACAGGGACCGGTAGCGACGGAGAAAGCCCTGGAGCGCGTCGCGGCGGCGCGCGACGCGGCCGCCGAGAAGAGCGTCACTCGCATCCTCGCGAACGACGAGCCCGCCATCCAGGGGCCGCTGTCCGCGATGCGCGCGACCGCGGCGTCGAACGCCGAGTTCAACGCGACGTTCGCCGCGTCGGACACCGACGGCGACGGCGTCCCGGACCGGAACGTCGCCGCGCTCTACGACGCGTTCTACGACGCGGCGCCCCAGCAGGCCGCGCGGTACATCCACCGCACGGACGGCGGTGACTACGCGGCGGTCCGGCTCGTCGTGTCCGTGGACGGCGGCGCGTCCGGGGACGCCATCACCGAGCAGATGCGGGCCGTCGCCGCGGTCGCCGAGTCGGGCGACCTCACGGCGACCGCGACCGGGAACGCCATCCTGAACAAGATCGTCCAGGACCAGCTCCTGGAGACGGTCGTCCAGAGCCTGCTCATCACGCTCGTCGCGGTGTTCGCGTTCCTGATGGTGACTTACCGCGTCACGGACGGGAGCGCGACCCTCGGGGCGGTGACGCTGCTCCCGGTCGTGTTGAGCGTGGCGTGGATCCTCGGGACGATGTACCTCGTCGGCATCCCGTTCAACGTCCTGACGGGGATGATCACGAGCCTGACCGTCGGGCTCGGGGTGGCGTACAGCATCCACCTGAGCGAGCGCTACGTCCAGGAGCTGGAGCGCCGCGACACGGTCTGGGAGGCGATGCGGACCGCCGTCACCGGGACCGGCGGCGCGCTCCTCGGGAGCGCGGCGACGACCGTCGGCGGGTTCGGCGTGCTCGCGTTCGCCATCCTGCCGCCGCTCCAGCAGTTCGGCGTTATCACCGGACTCACCATCGTCTACGCGTTCCTCGCGAGTGTGCTGGTGCTCCCGAGCCTGCTGGTGCTGTGGACGAAGTACCTCGGCCCGGACTGGACGAACGGCGACTTCGCCGACGGAGCGACGGGGAGCGGGGATAGCCCGGACCCGGACCTGGAATCGGACCCCGGGCCCAGCCCGAATCCGGAGTCGGGTCCGGACTCCAGCCCCGCCGCGAACGGCGGCGGCGCTGCCGAGACCGCGGCCGGGTCGCGGACAGAGGCGTCGACCGGGGCGCCGACGGGAGCGTCGACGGGACCGCCGACCCGGGAGCTGTCCCGCGAGCTCGTACAGCCCGGCGGTACGCTGACGGCGACCGTCACGCTCCCGGACGCGACGGGCCGGGTCGCGCTCACGGAGTCGGTGCGGGGCGGCAGCGTCACGGACGTGACGGCCGACCCCGAGCCAGTCGAGGCGGTCGTTCGCGACGACGCGGTCCACGTCGCGTGGCGGCTCGACGACGAGGACGCGACCGCGACCTACGAGGTCGCCGTCGACGACGCGGCCGCCGACGGCGCGGCCGTCTCGTTCGTCGGGCACGCGCTCGCCGGCGGCGGCGAACGCGACGTCGCCGGTGACGCGGACGCGCAGGTCGTCGCGGACATCTTCGAGCGCGTGTTCGCGCAGGCCGACGTCACGGACGCCGACCTCGCGGCGGCCAGCGAGGCGTTCCGGGACGGCGAGCTGTCCGCCGACCAGTACGACCGCGTCGTCCGGGAGTGGGCGCGCGAGCGCCCGGAGGAACCGTGAACGAACAGAACGCGGTCGACGCGCTGAAGCGCCTCGGGCTGTCGACGTACGAGGCCCGGGTGTTCGTCGCGCTCCAGAAGCTCGGCACCGGGACCGCCAGCGAGGTCGCGGACATCGCCGACGTCCCGCGGTCGCAGGTGTACGGCGCCGCCGAAGACCTCGAGGAGCGCGGGCTCGTGGACGTCGAGCAGTCGAACCCGACGCGTTATCGGCCGGTCGGCGTCGAGGAGGCCCGCGAGCGCCTCTACCGGCAGCTGCGTTCGGAGAGCGACGAGGCCTTCGAGTACCTCGAGTCGGTGCGCTCGGAGTACGGCACCGGCGAGGAGGAGAGCGAGGCCATCTGGACGGTCCGCGGGCAGGCGAACGTCGCCTCGCGGGCCGCGCAGTTGCTCGGGGACGCCGACAGCGAGGCGGTGTACGGCACGGACTCGGTCGCGTACCTGGAGCCCGCCGTCCGGGAGGCGTTCGAGGACGCCGTCGAGGCTGGCGTCGACGTGACGGTCGTCAGCGAGGACGCGGATGTCCTCGAGGTCGCCGACGGCCTCGGCGCGCGCACGGTGTCGGTCGCCGACCAGCCCACGCCGGAGATGGGCGCGGCGCGCGTCCTGAACGTCGACGACTCGGCCGTCCTGGTGAGCGTGCCGGGCGAGGACGAGACCGCGTTCTGGAGCCGGGACACGGCGTTCGCGTCGATGCTGTCGACGCTGCTCGGGACGTTCGTCGCGGACGTCGCCGGCGACCAGTAAGGCGTTTCAGCGTCCGCGCCCTTCTCCGCGGTATGCGAGTGGTTCGCGCCGACACCGACGACCGCCACGAGGACGCGCTGTCGGTCCGCTACGACGTGTTCGTCGACGAGCAGGGCGTCCCGGAGGACCTCGAGGTCGACGAGCACGAGGACGACGCCCTGCACTTCGTCGCGTACGACGACGGCGAGCCCGTGGGCGCGGCGAGGCTGCGCGAGTACGAGGCCGGCGTCGGGAAGGTCGAGCGCGTCGCGGTCCTCGAATTCCGGCGCGGCGAGGGCTGGGGTTCGGCGCTGATGGACGCCGTGGAGGACGCCGCCCGCGGCCGCTTCGAGGAGCTGTACCTGCACGCCCAGCTCCCCGTCGAGGGGTTCTACGCGCGCCGCGGCTACGAGCGCGAGGGCGACGAGTTCGAGGAGGCCGGCATCACGCACGTCGCGATGCGGAAGCACCTGGAGTCGGCGGACTGAGCGA
>JBDGUB010000003.1:41995-57535 GCA_042216245.1 Halobacterium sp. | reverse complement strand
ACACCCAGGACGTGCTGGTCAACGACAAGGTGAAGTTCCAGTCCCAGGAGGTGGCGGCCGTCATCGCGGAGGACCGCTATGTGGCGAAAGACGGCGCGGAGAAAGTCGAGGTGGAGTACGACGTGCTCGATCCGGTCGTCGACGCCGAGGAGGCGCTGAAAGAGGACGCCCCGGTGATCCGCGAGGAACTGGACGATCAGGACGACAACCACATCTTCGACTGGGAGACCGGCGAGAAGGAATCGACCGAGCAGGTGTTCGACGCGGCCGACGTGACCGTCGAACAGGAGATGGAGTACCAGCGGCTCCACCCGGCACCGATCGAGACCTGTGGCTGCGTGGCGGACTGGGACCCCGGCGACGACAAGATGACGGTTCACATGACCTCGCAGGCACCCCACGCCCACCGAACCCTGTTCTCGCAGGTGTCCGGCATCCCGGAGCACAAGGTCCGGATCGTGAGCCCGGACGTGGGCGGTGGCTTCGGCAACAAGGTTCCCATCTATCCCGGCTACGTCGTTGCCGCGGCGGCGTCGTACGTGCTCGAACGGCCGGTGAAGTGGATCGAAGAGCGCTCGGAGAACATCCAGACGACGGGCTTCGCCCGCGACTACGACATGACGGGCGAACTCGCCGCCACCGAGGACGGCGAGATTCGGGGCGTGAAAGTCGACGTGCTCGCCAACCACGGCGCGTACAACGCGGCGGCCCAGCCCTCGAAGTTCCCCGCCGGCTTCTTCAACATCTTCACCGGGTCGTACGACATCGAGGCGGCCTACGGCTCGCTGACGGGGGTCTACACCAACACGGCTCCCGGCGGCGTCGCCTATCGGTGTTCGTTCCGCGTCACCGAGGCGGTGTACCTCATCGAGCGGATGGTGAAGGTGCTCGCCGACGAGCTCGAGATGGACCCCGCCGAGCTCCGCCGGAAGAACTTCATCCCCGCCGACGCGTTCCCGTACGAGTCGGCGACCGGCTGGAACTACGACTCCGGCGACTACGAGAAGGCGCTCGACAAGGCCCTGGAGATGGCCGACTACGAGCACTACCGCGAGGAGCAGCAGCGCCGGATCGAGGAGGACGCCGACAAGCTCATCGGCATCGGCATCTCCTCGTTCACGGAGGTCGTCGGCGCCGGGCCCGGCAAGCAGTGCGACATCGCCGGGATCGAGATGTTCGACTCCGCGGACCTGCGGGTGAACCCGACCGGCAACGCGGTCCTGCGGATCGGCGTCCAGACCCAGGGCCAGGGCCACGAGACCACCTTCGCCCAGATCGTCGCCGAGGAGCTCGGGATGGACGTCGACGACATCACCGTCGAGCACGGCGACACCGACACCGAGCCGTACGGCCTCGGGACGTACGGGTCGCGGTCGACGCCGGTCGCGGGCGCCGCGACCGCGGTCGCCGCGCGGAAGGTCCGGGAGAAGGCGAAGACCATCGCCGCGAACGAACTCGAGGCCGCCGAGGAGGACGTCACGTGGGACCGCGAGTCCGGCGAGTTCCACGTCGCGGGCGCGCCCGACCGCTCGATCACCATCACGGAGATCGCGGCGGGCGCGTACATGAACCACCCGGCGGGCGAGGAGCCCGGCCTGGAGGCCACGGACTACTACGACCCGCCCGAGATGACCTACCCGTTCGGGTCGTACGTCGTCGTCGTGGAGGTCGACCGGGAGACGGGCGAACTCGAGTTCGAGAAGTTCGTCGCGGTCGACGACTGCGGGAACCGCATCAACCCGATGATCATCGAGGGCCAGATCCACGGCGGCCTCGCGCAGGGCATCGGGACCGCGCTGATGGAGCACGTGACCTACGACGACAACGGGAACGTGACCGCGGGCGACTTCATGAACTACCTGCTGCCGACGGCGAAGGAGATCCCGAACTTCGAGACGGGCCACACGGTGACGCCGTCGCCGCACCACCCGATCGGCGCGAAGGGCGTCGGCGAGTCGCCGACTGTCGGGTCGCCGCCCGCCATCGTGAACGCGGTCGTGGACGCGATGGCGCACGCGGGCGTCGACCACGTGGAGATGCCGATGACGCCGGACCGCGTCTGGGAGACCCTCGACGAGGCGGGCCTCGCCGTCGACCCCGCGCAGAACGTCGAGTTCTCCCTCGACGACGCCTCGGCCGACGACTGACGACCCCGACGGAGGCCGGCGACTGAGGCCGTCGACGGCTGCCGGCCGACACGGCGACACCCGTCGTCTGTCACCGGCGGCCGGCAGACACGGCGATGCCCGGCTGCCGCCGACGGCCGGCCGACTCCTCCGGGACGGGGCGAACCGACCGCACTCCAGGAATGACACAGGACGATACACGCGGCGACAAACCGGACGACGAACAGCGCGAGCGAACCAGCGGCGGCCGCGTCGACGACGGCGACGTCTCGGCCGTCGAGCGCGACCTCGCGGAGCGCCGCGAACCCTACGCCAGAGCGACCGTCGTCAGGCGTGAGACGCCGGCGTCCGCGAACGTCGGGGACCGCGCGGTCGTCACGAAGGACGGCGACCTCTACGGGTGGGTCGGAGGCGCGGCGTGCGCGCAGTCGACCGTCCGCGAGCAGGCCCTCGAGGCCATCGCGGACGGCGAACCGCGGCTGCTCGGCATCGCGCCCGACCCGGAGTCCGTCGAGCGCGCTGGCCTCGAGGCGTTCCCGATGACGTGTCACAGCGACGGCGTCCTCGAGGTGTTCGTCGAACCGGTCGTCCCGACGACGGAACTCGTCGTCGTCGGGGACTCGGCGGTCGCGCGGTCGCTCGCCCGGTTCGCCGGGAACCTCACGCTCGACGTCACGCTCGTCGTCGAGGACGCGTCCCTGCAGCGGGACGTCCCGGCGTCGACGCGCGTCCTCGAGACCGTCGACCACGAGGCGGTCGCGGACGCCGTCGCCGACCGGCCGCTGGTCGTCGTCGCGTCGATGGGCGAGTACGACGCCCGCGGAATCGCCGCCGGCGTCCTGGCGGACGCGCCGTACGTCGGCCTGGTCGCGAGCAGCGCGCGCGCCGACGAGGAAATCGAGCTGGCCGCGGCGCTCGCGGACGCCGACCCGGCGGACGTCCGGGCGGCGGTCACGAACCCGGCGGGCGTCGACGTCGACGCGCACACGCCCGCCGAGATTGCAGCGAGTGTCGTCGCCGAGGTCGTCGACGCCCGCTCCCGGAAGCGTTCGGAGTCCGGTGGCGGACGCGAGGACGTGGCGGCCGAGGCCGAGAGCGTGACCGAGGCTAGGTCCGGGAGCGAGGCTGGGGCCGGGAGCGAGGCCGGGACCGAAGAACCCGAATCCGAAACCGGGGAGGCCGTCGACCCGGTCTGCGGGATGACCGTCGACCCGGCGTCGCTCCCGCCGACGGTCGAGTACGGCGACGAGACGTACTCCTTCTGCTGTCAGGGCTGCGCGGACTCGTTCGCGACTGACCCCGGGGAGTACCTCGACGGAGCGGAGGTGAACCCGTGAGCGACGACGGTCCCTTCGACTCCCTGACCGAGGCGGACCTCCGGCAGCGCTTCGAGGACGCGGACTTCGTCGCCGACGACCGGACGGTGACGACCGTCCAGCTCGCGCTCCGGCTCGGCCGGCCGCTGCTCGTCGAGGGGCCGCCCGGCAGCGGGAAGACCGAACTCGGGAAGACGCTCGCCGCCGCGTTCGACACGGAGCTCATCCGCCTCCAGTGCTACGAGGGGCTGACCGCGGAGAACGCGCTCTACGAGTGGAACTACACGAAACAGCTGCTCGCCGTGCAGGCCGACGAGGGCATCGTCGCGGCCGGCTCGACGGACGGGGAGGCGAGCCGGGCGTCGTCCGGGTCGGTGTTCAGCGAGGCGTTCCTGCTGGAGCGCCCGCTGCTGCGCGCGCTCCGCGCGGACGGCGAGACGCCGCCGGTCCTGCTCGTCGACGAGATCGACCGCGCGGACGAGGCCTTCGAGGCGTTCCTCCTGGAGCTGCTGTCGGACTTCCAGGTGTCGATCCCGGAGTTCGGTACGGTGTCGGCCGCCCAGCCGCCGGTCGTAGTGTTGACGTCGAACCGGACGCGGGGGCTCGGGGACGCGCTGAAGCGCCGGTGTCTCTACCTGCACGTCGAGCCGCCGTCCTTCGAGACGGAGTTCGAGATCGTGCGCCGGAAGGTCCCGGAGCTGGACGCCGCGGTCGCCGCGGAGGTGTGCGCGGTCGTCGACCGCCTCCGCGAGGAGTCGTTCCTGAAGCGGCCGGGCGTCGCGGAGACCCTCGACTGGGCGCGCGCGGTCGCGGAACTCCGGCAGGGCGACCCAGACGAGTCGCTGGCGCCCGACGAGATAGAGCGGACGCTGGGCTGCCTGCTGAAGGAGGCCGAGGACGTCGACCGCGTCGACGAGACGCTGCTCGAGCAGCTCCACGAGGCCGCGGAGCGCGCCGCCGCGCCGAACCCGCGATGACCGCCGACGACCCGCCGGATTCGGGGACGACTGGCAGCGTCCCGGACTTCCGGGCGGCCCGCCAGCACGTCCTCACCGAGCTCCTTCGGTTCGTCGCCGACCTCCGGAGCGACGGCGTCAGCGTTCCCGCGTCGGGCGCGCTGGACGCGGCCCGCGCGCTCGCCGTCGTCGGGCTGGACGACGAGGACGCGGTGGCGGCCGCGCTCCGCGCGACGCTGCTCTCGGAGACGAGCGACGCGGACGCGTTCGAGGACGCGTTCCCGGCGTTCTGGCAGCGCCTCCGTAGCGGACTGAGCCGCATCGCCACCGCCGGAGAGTCCCCCGGCGGCGAGCGCAGCGGCGGCAATGGTGGGGCGGTCCGCGGGGAGGAGGAGCGCCGCGATGACGGCGACCGCGACGAGAATACTGGCGACGGGAGCGGCGAGCCGGACCGCCTCGAGGACGCGAAGCCGCCGGAGTCGGAGGAGGACGCAGGGGATGAAGCGGGCGGCGACGAGCCGGAACCGGAGGTGCTGATTCCGACGGGCGAGCGCCACACGTCCGGCGACGAGGAGTCGGCGTCCGGCGGCGAGGACGACGCGCGCCGGTACAGCGCGGTCGGCGGGAGCGAACTCGTCGACGCCGAGAACCCGTCGCTGTCCGGCGGCGAACTCGCCGCTATCGACCGGTTCGTGGACGCGCTCGCGACGCTCCCGGGGCGGCGGCGCCGCCGGTCATCGTCGGGGTCGGCGCTGGACGCGCGGCGCGCGCTCCGGGCGAGCCTCCAGACCGGCGGCGCCCCCATCGCGCTCCCCGAGACGGCGCCGGTCGCGAGCGAACTCCGCGTGTGTCTGCTCGTCGATGTCAGCGGGTCCGTACTCGACACGGTCGACCGGAGCGCGCTGCTCGCGCTCGCGGAGCGCCTCGTCGCTGCCGCCCGCGACCCCCGGGTGTTCCTCTTCGACACGGACGTCGTGGAGGCGACGGCGTCGTTCCGGGCGGCCGACGGCGCGCCCGCGGACGCGCTCCGGGCGGCCGAAGTACGGTGGGGCGGCGGCACCAGAATCGGGCACGCGCTCGACGAGATTCGAGCGACGGCGCCGCACGCGGTCGACCGCCGGACCGTCGTGGTCGTCGTCAGCGACGGCCTCGACGTCGGTGACGCCGACACGCTGGAAGCCGGGGTCGCGTGGCTCGCAGACCGCGCGGACGGCGTCGTCTGGCTGAACCCGCTGGCCGTCTCGCCGTCGTACGAACCGACGGCTCGCGGGATGGCGACCGCCGCGCCCCACGTCGACGCGCTGTTCGGGTTCGCGCGAGCGAGCGACCTCGCCGCGGCGGCCCGCCAACTCGAGCGGCGCGGCCTCGCGGGGCCGGTCGGCTACCAGTACGACCGCCTGACCGGCGACGGCCCGGGCGTCGGCGTGCGGGACTGAAGCCGGGACTGAACACCTGCAAAACGGCGGGTCGGGGCGGGGGCGACAGCAGTCAGTCGTCCATCGCGACGGCGGCCGGGTCGTCCACGATCTCGGCCGCGCGCCAGGTGTCGCGCTGGTACCACGCGTACGCGGCGAGCGCGCCGAGGACGTTCGAGACGGCGAACGACAGCCAGATGCCCTCGTGGCCGAAGGACTGGGACGCCACCCACGCGAACGGCAGGCGGACCGCGCCGAGCGAGCCGACGGAGATGGCGGCCGCGGTGAGCGTCTTCCCGGCGCCGCGGAAGCTCCCGTTGTACGAGCGCATGATGCCCATGAAGCCGAACGTCGGCGCGACGTACCGCATGAACGTGACGCCGATGTCGACGACGGCGGCGTCCGTGGTGAACACGGAGATGATTGGGCGGGCCCAGATCCAGCCGACGACGCCGACCGCGGACAGCATGACGAACATCGCCTTCGCGGCGAACCGGGCCGCGGCGGCGGCGCGGTTGTACTTCTCCGCGCCGATGTTCTGGCCGCTCATCGTCTCGACGCCGCGGGCGACGGCGATGGCGGGCATGAACACGACCGAGAGGACGCGGGTGCCGATGCCGAACGCGGCGACGACGTTCGTCGGGAACAGCCCGACGACCAGCAGCATCAGGTTCACGGAGAGCGCGCGCCCCGTGCCCTCGATCGACGCCGGGAGGCCGACGCGGAGGATGCGTCGCGCGAACCCGAAGTCCGGCGCCATGTCGCGGACGTTCACCTCGACGCCCCGCACGCCGGTGAACATGACGGCGACGCCGGCGACGAACGCGAGCGCTCGGGAGAACACGGTCGCGACGGCGGCGCCCTCCAGGCCCATCCGGGGGAACACCCACCAGCCGAAGATGAGGAACGGGTCGAGCGCGATGTTCAGGACGACGGAGAAGAACATCACGACCATTGGCGTGACGGTGTCGCCGTACCCCCGCATCAGGGAGATGAACATCAGGAACCCGAACATGAACACGAGGCCGAGCGAGATGACGCGCATGTACGCGACGGCGAGCGGGTAGACGTCGGGCGCCGCGCCGAAGAACAGCAGGAGGTCGTCGACGACGAAGTAGCCGACGAGGCCGAGCAGGACGGACGTCGCGACGGCGAACACGAGCGTCTGGGAGGCCGCGTACTCGGCCTCGCGTTCGTTGCCCGCGCCGACGTTCTGGGCGACCATGACGCTGCCCGCGACGGACAGCCCCATCCCGAGGGAGATGAGCAGGAACACCATCGGGAACGCGAAGCTGATGGCGGCGAGCGCGTCCGTGCTGTACTGGCCGACCCAGAACGTGTCCGCGAGGTTGTACGCCGTCTGGAAGAGGTTCGTGACGACGATGGGAATCGAGAGGTAGACCAGGGGCTTGCCGATGCCGCCCTCGGTCAGGTCGAGGTCCTCCTGGTCGAACGTCTTCTCGAGGCCGGCGCGAATCCGTTCGCGGAGCGACGGGGAGCTCACGCGTCGGCCCCCGGCGGTTCGGCGTCGACGTTCGTCTCGACGAAGTGCTCGACGGCCGCCCGCATCTCGCCGACCGGCCGGCCGGTGGCGACGCTCCGCGTCTGGACGCCGTTCAGTGCGCTGACGACGAAGTCGGCGGCGGCGTCGACGTCGAGGTCCGCGCGGAACGCGCCGGACTCCACGCCGTCAGCGAGAATCTGGGCGACGTGGGCGCGGAGGGCGTCGTCGAAGTCGACGATGCGCTCGCGGACGGCGTCGTCGTACGGGCACTGGGCTTTCATCTCGAGGACGGCTGTCTTGAACTCGCGGTCCGGGCCGTTTTCGGTCGCGCCGAGAAACACGTCCAGGGTCTCCATGAGGCGCTCCCGGGGCGTTTCGCCGGACACCGCGTCGAGGCGGTCCGTGAACGACGCGAGCAGTTCCTCGAGGAAGGACACGAGCAGGTCGTGTTTGCTGTCGTAGTGGTAGTGGAGCGCGGCCTTGCTCTTCGAGGACTCCGCGGCGATGTCCGCCATCGTGACGTCCGCGTAGCCGTGCTCGCAGAGCGCCCGGTAGGTCGCGTCCACGATGTCGTCCGTCGGTGAGTCGTCGGGCATCGGGTGACCAGTTACACTAACTGACTGGCCAGTCAGTCAAAGGCCTTGCGTGTTCGGACCGCCGGAGGAGCGGATTCGCTAGCAGCCGGATGGAGTGGCGGACGGAGTCGTGGTCGGAGTTGCGGATGGAGTCGTGGTCGGAGTTGCGGATGGAGTCGCGGTCGGAGTTGCGGATGGAGTCGCCGAATGGGAAGAACGGTAGACACCGGGTGGGAAGCCAAGGGTGGGATTTGAACCCACGAATTCTCGATTACAAATCGAGTGCTTGAGCCGCCCAAGCTCCCTTGGCGCAGTCGCGGATTAGGTGTGGTCCTTTGTGTGCGTATCGCTTTCGACGCGCTTCTCGAGGGTGATTCGATGCGGGGCGTAGCCCCGGCGCTCGTAGAGCCGGCGCGCGTGCTCGTTGTCCCAGAGCGCCTCGACGGCCAGCGCGTCCGCGCCCCGGTCGCGGAGTTCCGCCTCCGCATGGTCGAGCAGCGCGGACCCGACGCCCTCGCCGCGCGCCCCGGGCGCGACGTAGACGTTGTCCACGAACCCCCGGGTGGCGTCGGTGTCGTACATCCCGGTCTCCACGTGGAACATCACGAACCCGACCGTCGCGTCGCCCCGGGTGGCGACCGCGCAGCCGTCGGCGTGGACGTACTGCCGGATGAGGTCTTTCGCCTGCCCGCGGTTCTCCTCCGCGAACAGGTGGGAGCCGTGCTCGCGCTGCTCGGCCGCGAGCGCGACCCAGAACTCGGTGATGGCCGCGACGTCGTCGCCCGTCGCGGCCCGCACCGTCATCGGTCCAGCGCCTCCACCGCGGGCAGGGACTGCCCGGTGAGCATCCGGAGCGCGGCGCCCCCGCCCGTACTCACGTGGTCGAACCCCGACAGGCCGAACTTCCGGATGGCGGCCGCGGTGTCGCCGCCGCCGACGACGGTGTAGTCGGCCGCGGTCGCCGCGTCGAAGAGGTCGCGGGTGCCCGCCGCGAACCGGCCGTCCTCGAAGACGCCCGCCGGCCCGTTCAGAATCGCCGTGCCGGAGTCCGCGAGGACGTCGGCGTACCGGTCGACCGTGTCGCTGCCGACGTCCATCACCGCCTCGTCCGCCCGCGGCGGGAGGTCGGCCGTCGGGAGTTCGACGCGCTCGCCGTCCCGCTCGACGGCGACGTCCACCGGGAGCGTGATGCGGTCGCCGTGCTCGTCGAGGAGGTCGGTGGCGCGCTCGATCTCGGTCTCGTACCCGCGGTCGTGGATGAACTGCGTGCTCTCGCGGCCGACGTCCACGCCGCTCGCAGCGAGGAAGACGTTCGCGACCACGCCGGTGACGAGCACGTCGTCCGCGAGCCCGTGCTCGAGCGCGTGCTCGGCGACCGTCACCGAGTCCGGGACCTTCGCGCCGCCGACGACGTACGTCCGCGGCTCCGGCGTCGCCTCGATGTTCCCGAGGACGTCGATCTCCTCGGCCATCACGCGGCCGGCGTACGCGGGCAGGACCTCGGGGAACCCGACGAGCGACGGCTGGGAGCGGTGCGCGGCCGCGAACGCGTCGTTGACGTACGCGTCCAGCGCGGGCGCCAGCCGGGAGACGAGGAACGTCTCCGCGGCGCGCTCGGGCTCGAACTCCATGTACTCCTCGCTGTAGAACCGCGTGTTCTCGAGGAGGACGCACTCGCCGGCGTCGAGGTCCCGGACCGCGTTCCGGGCGTCCGCCGAGAACGTGGCGTCGCAGTACTCGACCTCGCGGTCGAGCAGGTCGCCGAGGCGGTCGGCGTGCGGTTCGAGGCGCGCGAACTCGTCGCCGCCGGGCCGGCCCTGGTGGGCGAGCACCGCGACGCGAGCGCCGCCGTCGAGCAGTTCCGCCAGCGTGTCGACGTGCGCCCGCAGGCGTGCGTCGTCGGCCAGCGTGCCGTCCTCGGCCAGCGGGCTGTTGATGTCGACCCGCACCCCGACCGCGGCGTCCGGCGCGTCGAGGTCGTCGAGGGTCCGTATCGCCATGTACGAGGACGGACTTGACCTGATTGTATATGCGTTACTGTACGGCGTGAACGCCGGTCCGCGGCAGGGAACTGGTGGACGGCGGCGACGGCAGTTCTGGCCCTCGAGACGGCTCGGAGAGGTAGCGGCGACCAGGCCGCCCTCAGGCGGGGCGGCTAGACCGACCGGCACTCCGTGCAGAGCAGGCGGCCGTTGACGTTGACGAGTTCGGACGCCAGGCTGCCGCAGCTCTCACAGACGCCCTGTTCGGCGTAGTCGTTCGGGCCGGACCCCTCGGCGTACTCGTCGGCGTGGTTCGCCGAGGCCTCCTCGACGGCAACGCCCCGGGACTCGACGTCGCTGCCGGGGTTCTGCGCGTGCTCGGTGCGGTCGGTGACCGCGGGCGCGACGTCGCGGGCTTCGACGATGCCGCGGACGCCGTCCTCGTCGGTCACGAGGACGCGGGGGTTGCCGGTGCGTCCCATGACGTCCGCGGCCTGCGCGATGGACGCGTCGGCGGGCAGCGACTCCGGCGTCGACTCCATCACGTCCGAGACGGAGACCGAGGCCAGGTCCTCGCGGTCGAGCAGGAGGTCCATGACGGTTTCCGTCGTGACGACGCCGACCGGGTCGCTCCCCCGGAGGACCACGGCGCTGGTGGCGTTCTCGGCCCGCATCAGTTCGACCGCGTCCAGGAGGCCGTCGCCTTCGCTGACGCCGACGAAGTCGTGGGTCATCACGTCCCTGAGGGCCAGTCGGGTCATGGTAAAACCTAGCAGTCAAGTGGGTAAGAAGGTATCCCCGAAACTCGTATGTCGCGAACCGTCGTACTTCACCGGGGCGCGGCGCGCCCGCGCCACCCGTCCCCGCGACCGGGTCGAACCGCGGGATTCAACACCGCTCGACCCCCTCCAGTGACCCAATGACTATCCCGTCGTTCGCCATCGGCATCGCCGGAGGCACGGGCGCCGGCAAGACGACGGTCGCGCGGGAGATCACGGACAACGTCGGGGAGGCCGTGACGCTCATCCCGCTCGACAACTACTACGAGGACCTCGGCCACATGGACTTCGAGGAGCGCGCGAACGTCAACTACGACCACCCGTCCGCCTTCGAGTGGGAGCTCCTCCGCGACCACCTCGACGCCCTGCTGTCAGGGCAGTCCGTCGAGATGCCACAGTACGACTTCAGCGAACACCTCCGGAGGGACGAACGGAGGACCGTCGAACCGACCGACGTCGTCGTCCTCGAGGGCATCCTCGCGCTCTACGACGAGGACGTCAACGACATGCTCGACCTCCACATCTACGTCGAGACTGACGCCGACGTCCGCATCCTCCGGCGCATCGAGCGCGACGTCGTCGACCGCGGCCGCGACCTCGAGGGCGTCATGGAGCAGTACCTCTCGACGGTGAAGCCGATGCACGAGCAGTTCATCGAACCGACGAAGAAGGACGCCGACATCATCATCCCGGAGGGCGCGAACTCCGTCGCGGTGAACCTCCTCGAGGAGAAAGTGCAGGCCGAGAGCTCGGAGATGGCTGCGTGGGCGGCCCGGGACGACGACGAACGCTACGAGCCCTGACGCAGGTACGAGCCCTGACGCAGGTACGAGCCCTGGAGGTACGAACGCGAGGGGGCCAACGCGGGTAGTTCAGAGCGAGGAATCCGCGGTTTCAGGCCGAGAACGACAGACGCAGAAGCTGGGTTACTCGCTAGGGTGGTAGTCCCAGAGGTCCGCGCGCCGCATCGCGTCGCCGACCGCCCTGTGGAACGAGACCTTGTCCCCGAACTCGTCGACGTCGACGTGCTCGAAGATGTCGTCGACGGCGACGACCTTCCGGTGGTTGAGCCGCACCGGCCAGTCGCCGTACTCCTCGACGAACGACTCCCGGTCGAGGGGGAAGTCCTCGTCCTCGTCGATCATGTCCGAGAGGACCGCCATCCCGTACTTTCGGCCGCCCTCGCTGCCCTTCTCGCCGTCCGGGTCGTGCACCCAGTCCCGCCCCGAGGGGTCTTCCATCTCTGCCATACGCGAACCGTCCCGCGCGGGCCCCAAAACGGTTTCTCAATCAGCGCGCAGTAGCGTCCCACCCCCCAGGATGTACAGCCCCGCCGCGAGCCGAACGTTTTTGTGTCCGGTCGCGAGATTCACATTCGCGTTGCACAGGACCCTCAGGTCGAGCCCCACTGCCTGACGGCGCGGTGACGGGTTCGGCCGGCTCGCCGACTGTGGGCTCGCGGTGACCGCCCGAGAGGGGCGGCCCGCGCGTCGCGCTGCTCGGCACCCGGAGAGACGCCCCACGCGTAGTCTCTGGTTCAACCAGCCTGATTCAACCAGCCCCTCCGCGTGGTGCGTTCCGTCCCGACTTCACAGCGACGCGAGCCACCGAACCCCGGAATATTGCAATCGACGACACCGACCCGACCGCCGCATCGACACCGACCACTCCGGCCGCCGCATCGACGGCGCCGATATGGACATCCTCGATGCCGAGCACGTTCGACGCCGCCGGCGAACCCCTCACGCTCCAGGGGGTGGTGGACGTGAGGCGCGCGCCCTACGAGGTCGCGCTCGAGGCCCGTGTCTCCGAGGAGCCGTCGACGTTCCGCTTCGAGACGGCGGACGGCGTCTGCTCGAAGCTGTCGCTCCGGACGGCTGAACTCCTGCTCGCGGAGGCGCTCTGGGATGCGGCCGCCGACGGCGGCATCGAGAGCCTGCTCGTCCTCGAGGGGAACTACGGCGTCGCCGGAACACTGCTCGCGGGCGTCGTGGCGGACGTCGCGACGACCGAGTCGAGTGCACGGGCGGCGGCGCTCTGCCGTCGGAACGCCGCCGTGAACGACGCCGACGTCGACGTCGCGCTGGTCGCTGACCCCGCGTCCGTCGGCGGCGAATTCGACGCCGTCGCGTACGCGCCCAAGCCATACACGCCGCTGGACGTCGCCGCGCAGCGACTCGCGAACGCCGCCTCGCTGCTCGCGGCGGACGGCGACCTCTACGTCGCAGCGGAACAGAACGCCGGGCTGTCAAGGTACGAGTCCTCCCTCGGCGAGATTGGCGGCGCCGCGAACGAACTGCGCTCCCGAGGGGACTGCAGCGTGCTCGGGGCAGGCCGCCCCAGCGAGTTGGACGCGCCGACGTACGTCGAACCCCGCCAGCTGGACGCCTCCGTGGCGGGCGTCGACCTCTCGCTGGTCGCGGTCCCGGGGGTGTTCTCGGCGACCGAACTCGACCACGGGACGAGACTGCTCGCCGAGACCGCGGCCGTGGCGGACGGCGACCGCGTGCTGGACCTCTGCTGCGGGTACGGCGCGCTCGGCGCGTGGGCCGCGAAATCCGCGGACTGCGACGTCTGGCTGACCGACCACGACCGCGTCGCGACGGCGTGCGCGGAGTGCAGTCTCGACGCTAGCGGTGTCGAGGGAACCGTGGTGACGGCCGACTGCCTCGCGGGCGTCGACGACCGGACGTTCGACGCGATTCTGTCGAACCCGCCGACGCACGCGGGCGACGACGTCCTCCGGGAGTTGTTCGACGGCGCCGCCGACGTGCTGGCCGCCGACGGAGTGTGCTGGCTCGTCCATCACCGCGACCTCGACCTCCGGCCGCACCTTGCGGGGTTTGACCGCGTAGAGCGTGCGGCGTTCGACCGCGTAGAGCGCGCGACGACTGGCGCGGAGCACGTGGTACTGCGCGCGGAGAACACGTGAGCGATGTAGTGGGTTGTGTAGCTGTGGTACTGCTCGCGACGTGAGCCGGTACCGCGTTTCGGCGGCGTGAGAAGACGGTGAGGATGGGATTCGAACCCATGAGGCTGACGCCACCGGTTTTCAAGACCGGCGCATTAGGCCGCTCTGCCACCTCACCGCGCAGGGAGGGGTACGACGAGTGGCCGTTTGAAATTGTCGTTGTGGAGAATCCGACCGCCGGCGTCGGTCGACGCGCCTCCCCCCCACCCCGGATTTCGAATGTTCTGGGCGGACGAGTAGACTCATCTACGAGCGCGACGAACCGCCATGAACCAAAGGGGGAACGCCCGTCTAGGACGCATAAGGAATGGGATTCCGCCGGCCCCCACTCCGGTTTGCAAGTGTTCTCGTCGTCTGAAAGGGTCCCGGCCACCGGGTCCGAGTCGGCTCCCGAATCCGGAGTAGACTCCCGAACATCCGAAACAGCCGAAACTAAAGAACCAGTAGTATTATGTTCGGTGCGTCGAAACGAACGCGACAGCGATGAAGACGCCGTTCCGGGACCGCGTCGAGCTGTTCACCAACAAGGACGTACTGAAAGACCACTACGAGCCCGAGGAGATACTCGAACGCGACGAGGAGATCGACCAGTACGCGAACGCGCTCCAGGACGTCGTCGACGGCTGGGAGCCCGACAACGTCTTCGTCTACGGGAAGACGGGTGTCGGGAAGACCGCGGTGACGCGGTACATGATGGACGCCCTGGAGTACGAGGCCGCGGACCGGGACGGCGTCGACCGCGTCGTCAGCGTGGAAGTCAACTGCCACCACCACCCGTCCTCGTACCAGGCCGCCATCGCGCTCGTCAACGAACTCCGCGCGGACACCGACCGCGACCCCCTCACCACGGGGCTCTCGACGAGCGACGTGCTGAACGCGCTCTTCGACGAGATCGAGTCGCGGGAGGGCACCGTGCTCATCGTGCTGGACGAGATCGACAACCTCGGCGACGACGACATGCTGCTCTACCAGTTGCCGCGCGCGAAGACCAACGGGAACATCGAGGACTCCCAGGTCGCCGTGGTCGGCATCTCGAACGACTACACGTTCCGGAACGACCTCTCGCCGAAAGTCCAGGACACGCTCTGCGAGCGCGAGATCAAGTTCCCGCCGTACGACGCGAACGAACTCGTCACCATTCTCGACGACCGCGCGGAGCGCGGCCTCCGCGGGGACGTCCTCGAGGAGGGCGTGATTCCCCAGTGCGCGGCGCTCGCGGCCCGCGACCGCGGGAGCGCGCGCCAGGCAATCGACCTTCTCCGGGAGTCCGTGAACGTCGCCATCGAGGACGAGCGCGAGACCGTCACGGAGGCGGACGTCGACGAGGCCGTCGAGCGCGTGGAGCGCGGCCGCATCAAGGACTCCATCAAGGACCTGACGACGCACGGCCAGTACGTCCTGCTCGCGGTCACCGAGCTCGCGGTGGACGGCGAAACACCCGCCCGGGCGAAGGAGCTCTACGAGGTCTACGAGCAGGTCGCCGCGGAGTACGCCTCCGAGCCGTTGAGCCAGCGCAGCGTCCACGACCACCTCAACGACCTCTCGATGCTGGGGTTCCTCCGCCAGCACGACCGGAACTACGGCCGCGGCGGCGGCCAGTTCTTCGAGTACGAGCTCGACGTCGACCCCGAGATGGTCGAGGAAGCCATCGTGGACGCCGAACCGACGGGCGAATAGGCTGCAGTTCGGGGCGTGTCGACGGCACGCCCCTACGGCCACTGCCTACTCACTCCTCTGGCCACTGTAGCCCCACTCCTCTGGCCACTGCCTCCCCACTCCTCTACGGCCACTGCATCCCTACTCTGCCGGCCACTGCCTCCCCACTCCTCTACGGCCACTGCATCCCTACTCTGCCGGCCACTGCCTCCCCACTCCTCTACGGCCACTGCATCCCTACTCTGCCGGCCACTGCCTCC
>JBDGUB010000003.1:8274-41895 GCA_042216245.1 Halobacterium sp. | reverse complement strand
CGGCCACTGCAACCATCCTCCACAGCCACTACCCCTCCTGCGGAGAACACTCGAAATCCGGGGCCAGTGGGATCGTCTGGACTTCCGCACCCCTGGCAGAACACTTGCAAACTGGGGTCCGTCCCCCGCTCACCGCTCACTCCTTCCTGCCCATCCACCAGAACACTTGCAAACCGGGGCCGGGCCCGGTCGACTGCCCTCTTCTCCCCGTCCGCGACCTACCTGACGCGCTGTCTCCTCACCCGCGGACGAGCGTCCGCCCGCCCCCTGTCGCGTCGACGCGGAGCCCGAGTTCCTCGACGAACGCCGTCGTGTACGCCGGCACGATCCGGTTCGCGGCGCGGCGCGCCCGCAGGTGGGAGACGAGCGTCCGGAGGTCCGCGCCGGTCCGGACGCGCGTCCGCTCCCCGAGGAAGTCGACGTCGCGGCCGGCGTCGAGCGCTCGCGCGTTCACGTTCTCGAGTTCCGGCGCGTCGAAGGCGTTCTCGAAGTCCACGGGCTCCCGGAACCCCGCGAAGTACAGGCTGCCCTCCCGGCCGGGCCCGAGGACGACCGGGCTCCGCCGGAGCTTCATCGCGGCGCTGTCGACGTCCTTCCGGAGGAACGTCGGCGCGTCCGGCTCGAGCACCGCCGCGGAGTTCGCGCCCTCGTTCTCGAGGAGGTGCGTGATGGTGTTCCCGACGCGCGCGGACTTCGAGGACCCGACCTGGACTTCGACGCGCGCGGCGTCGGCCTGCTCGGGCTCGAGGACGTCCTCGACGAGCGCGCGTACTTCGGCCTCCGCGTCGGCGTCCGCGGGCACGTGCTCGTCCGGAAGCTGGTCGTCGGACCGGTAGTTCACGAGCAGTTCGCCGCCGCTCTCTGCGGCCGCGAGGAACGCGTCGGCGGCCATCGCCTCGTACAGCTGTGTCGCCTCCGACGCGGACAGCGGCGTCGTCTCCGGGAGGTCGGGCAACACGAGTCCGTCACGCGGCGGGTCGACGGTGACAGCGACGACGGTCATACTGCCGACTCGTTCCCGCCGGTGCTTGAACGCCGCGGTCCGCTCCCACCGCCCCACTGACTCCCTCGACCGCTCACCAAAACGACACTCCCCCACTCCTCTCCCCACCGACGCCACCCCAACCGCCCTCGTCGAACTTTGGTCGGTGTTGACACGCCTGCCGGCGCCGAACCGCATAAGTCGAAGCCGGCCGTACTGCGGTACCCCATGAACTACCTGAAGTCACTCGCAGTCATCGCAGTCGCGTCGATCCTGGTCGCCGTGGCCGGCGCCGCGACGACGCTGCCGGCCGCACTCGAGACGGCGGGCGCCGCCGTCACCGGCGCCCTCGTCGTCGCCGTCGTGCTCGCCGTCATCGGAGCGGGCGTCGGTGGCGCCGGCGGCCGCAGCCAGGCAAAGACTCCGTACTGGTAGCCAACGAGGAATCCGTGGTGCAGCGTAATCCAATCCGCAGCGCAGCGTAATCGAGTTACGCCTCGACTTTCCCCGTTTCCGATTTCATCGCCCCGTCCTCGTCGCTCCGTCCTCAGCGCTCCCGCCGACCCTTCGTCTGCCGGTAGTCCTGGCCCTGCAGCTCGAGGAAGAACTCGACGAACGCCTCGGTCTCCTCGTCCGTCTGGTCGGCCGGGTGAATCATCGGGACGAGTTCGAACCCGCGGCCGCGGATGGCGGTTGCGTGGTGGGTTTCGACGTCCAGGTCGTCGGCCGGCTGGGTCGTGTACTCCTTCCCGAGTTCGGTGAGCGGGCGCTGGCCGACGGGAACGAGAATCTCGGGGTTGATCATCCGGATGTCGGCGTTCAGGTAGGGTTCGCACGTCACTACCTCCTCGTCGCTGGGGCCGCGGTCGGGGTGCCGGCAGCGCGTGAGGTACGCTAGGTAGGCGTTCTCGAGTTCGGGTTCCTCGCTGTCCGGCAGCGAGTAGTTCAGGCCGACGCTTCCGAGGATGTGCTGGAAGCGCTCGCCGGCCTCGTCGCCCGTGAACGGGACGCCGGTGCGTTCGGCGGCCTCGCTCGGCGCCTCCCCGACGAACACGAAGTCGGCGCCGACGTCGCCGTAGCCGTGGACGACGCGGTCGCGGACGTCGCAGAGCCCGGGGCAGTTCCGGCAGTCCTCGTCCATCCCGTAGGGGTTCCGTCGGGTGTCCTGTTCGGCGTCCATCTACCGGGGTTCGGGCCGCGTTCCGGAAAGCCGCTTCGCTCGCCGACCACCACTCGGCGTCGCCCCGCCCCATTCAGAGACAGACCCCGCACCGCCCGGTGATGGCGCTCAAATCCCGGTTTGACTCCACAGAAGGCGTTTATCCCGGCCGACCGACGGCACTGGTGTGCGACGACGCTCCCTCCTGGCCTCGCTCGCGGCGGGCACGGCGGTCATCGCGGGCTGCCAGACGCGAGCGGGCGACCGGACGACGACCGATCGAACGACGAACCGACCGACCACGGACCCCACGACCGAACCGCCGACCACCGGGGACGGCGGGGACAACGAGGACGACCGGGAGGTCGGCCAGTGGCCCGGGGAGCTGGCGTCCACGGTCACCCTGGAGACCCAGCCGCGGGTGCTGTCCCTCTTCCCGACCGAGTACCGGTCCAGGGACGGCGGCGAACTCGAGGTGGCGTTCACGCAGACCGCGACGGCCGACCACCCCACGCACGTCGAGGTGACGCTGACGAACGCGAACGACTTCTCGAACGTGTTCCGGCTGGACGACCACCCGCCGCTGGACGCGACCCCCGCGTTCACGGCGGCGCTACGGCGGACGGACGTCGGCGACGCGGTGGTGGAGCCGCCCCAGATCCAGGAGCGCGTCTACCTCGCGCCGCTGCCCGACCAGTCGCTGCCGACCGCGGCGCCCGAAATCCACCGCGGGTCGAACGGCGCGTGGCGCCTCGTCGACGACCCGGACGGCCGGTGGCTGCCGGCGACCCGGCGGCTCGACGCCGGGGAGTCCGTGACCGTGGCGTTCGCGGCCGTCGGCGGGCCGACGCCCGAGGACCGCGTCGCCACGCGGCCGCACGAACTGTCGGGCGGCGGCGAGACGCTGACGCTCGCTGCGTGGAACCCCGAGCAGCCCGGCCCAGAGACCGATTCGCGGTTCGCGGGCGAGTCGTTCCCCGCGCTCCCGGGTGACGACGAGACCGGGCAGAGCAGCGTCTCGTGGTTCCACGAGGCGACCGCCGAGCAGGCGGTCTTCCTCCGGCCGAGTGTCGAGCAGACGGACCTCCCGAGCACGGTGACGTTCTCGCTGGTGAACCACGCGACGGAGCCGGCGACCGGGAATCCCTACTACTGGGAGCTGTTCGAGCTCGCTGACTGCGCGTGGCACAAGATCACGCCGTGGGCGTACCCGCTGCCGGTGACGGCGGTGCCGCCGGGCGACGCGTACGACTACCGGTTCCGGTTCTCGAACGGCGAGTCGCTACCGTGCTCGAATGGGAACGCCGTCGGCTGGCTCGGCGGCGGGACGTACGCGTTCAAAGTCGGCATCAACGTCCGGGACCGGACGCACGCAGCGGTCTTCGAACTGGACGCCAAGCCGGTCGAGGTGACGCCGACCGGAGGCGTCGAGGCGACCCGGGACGGCGACACGGTCACCGTGACGAGTCCGAAGTGGGACGCGGGCCACGGCCGCGGCGAGGCCACTGTCGAGCGCGCCGCCAGCGCGGACCGCGTCCTCGTGCCGGAGTCGGCGGCGCGCCGCGACGTCTACCGGAACACGCTCCCGTTCTTCGACGCGGGCGTCTCCACGGTCGTGCTCCGCACCAGCGATTCGGTCGCGCGGAGCGCCCAGGACGCTGGCGTCCTCCGCTATCGAGGCGACGCGTACTCGTTCTCCGGTGTCGAGCTGACGGAGTAGGCAGCACCGACAACTGACTGCGGAATCGACACCTGTCCGACGGGTCCGGCGACTGCACCTCGGGCCCCGAGAACTGTCGAGCCTCGACGATCGCCCGTCGATGTTACTCGTTCCGGGGGCTGCTCGGGTGGTAGTCGGTTTCGTACTCGCCGGGCTGGTCGTCGAGGCGGTCGGGGTTGATGCGACCGGCGAGCAGCATGAAGTCCAGCAGCGTGACGTTCAGCATCGCCTCGACGACGGGGACGCCGCGGGGCGGCAGCACGGGGTCGTGGCGACCGACCACCTGGACGGTCTTCTCCTCGCCGGTCTCCCAGTCGACCGTCTCCTGTTCTTTCGGGATGGAGGTCGGCGCGTGCAGGGTCACCTCGCCGTAGATGGGTTCGCCCGTCGTGATGCCGCCCTGGAGGCCGCCGTGGTCGTTCTCCGCCGGGACCGGGTCGCCGTCTTGCAACTCCCAGTCGTCGTTGCGCTCCTTGCCCGTGTACGTTCGCGCGTCGCGCCCGAGCCCGAACTCGAAGGCCGTGGTCGCGGGCACCGCCATCATCGCCTGGCCGAGGCGCGCCTCCACGCTGTCGAAGCGCGGCGCGCCGAGGCCGCGCGGGACGCCCCGCGCCTCGAAGTAGATGGACCCGCCGATGGAGTCGCCCTCGCGCTGGTACTCCTCGACGAGCGCCTGCATCTCCCCGGCGGTCTCCGGGTGCGCACAGCGCACGTCGTTGTCCTCGGTGTGTTCGAGCATCTCCTCGAAGGACACCTCGGGCGCCTCGACGTCCCCGATCTGGTTGACGTGGGCCTTCACGCGGACGCCCTCGCGCTCCAGGATCTCCTTCGCGATGGCGCCCGCGGCCACCCAGTTCACGGTCTCGCGGGCGGACGACCGGCCGCCGCCGCCCCAGTTCCGCGTGCCGAACTTCGCGGAGTACGTGAAGTCGCCGTGGCTCGGCCGGGGCGCGGTGACGAACGGCTCGTACTTCCCGGAGTTCGCGTCCTTGTTCTGGATGGTCATCCCGATGGGCGTCCCCGTCGTGTAGCCGTCCTGGATACCCGAGTTGATGGTGACCTCGTCGGGTTCCCCGCGGGAGGTCGTGATCATCGACTGGCCGGGCTTCCGGCGGTCGAGTTCGCGCTGGATGGTCTCCTCGTCGAGTTCGAGGCCGGCGGGACACCCCGACACCACGACCCCCATTCCGGGGCCGTGGCTCTCCCCGTACGTCGTCACCTGGAACAGTCGCCCGAAGCGGTTGCCGTTCATTGCCGGGTGTTACGCCGCGAGGGGTTTAGTGCTTGCAGTCCGCGCAAGCGCCGCCGCCCCCGAGCGCGCCCGGCGCATTCCGGCGCCGACCGAGAACCGCGTCAGTCCTGGGTCGAGTACGCGTCGTCGTAGGGCGCCGTCCGGACGCCGGAGAACTCGAAGCGCGCGCCGCCGTCGACGCTCTCGAGGACGTCGACCGTCCATCCGTGTGCGGCGGCGATGTCGGCGACGATGCGGAGCCCCAGCCCCGACCCGGCGTCCGCGGTCGTCCACCCGGACTCGAAGACCGACTCGCGTTCGTCCTCGGGGACGCCTGGGCCGTCGTCGGCGACGAAGAACCCGTCCTCGAGGAGGCCGACGGTAACCGCGACGTCGTCCCCGGCGTGCTCCACCGCGTTCCGGAAGAGGTTCTCGAAGAGGTGCGTGAGGCGCTGCTCGTCGGCGTACACGACGCCGTCGGTCGCCACCGAGACCGAGGCGTCCGCGGTCGCCACGTTCGCCCAGCAGTCCTCGACGACGCCGGAGAGCTCGAGGGCGTCGACGGACTCCACTTCGGAGCCGCCGCGGACCATCGTCAGGACGTCCTCGACGATCTCCCGCATTCGGTCGTGGGCGCGCTCGACCTCCTCGAGGCGGTCGAGGTCCTCCTGCTCGCGCGCCAGTTCGACGTTCCCCTCCGCGACGTTCAGCGGGTTCCGGAGGTCGTGGGACAGCACCTGCGCGAGCCGCTCGAGCCGGTCGATCTGGCGGTTGAGCTCGCGTTCCTTCTCCCGGCGTTCCGAGACGTCACGGAACATCGCCACCAGGACGTCCCGGCCCTGGAGGTCGACGCGCTTCGCGCTGACTTCGACGGGGACGCGGTCGCCGTCGGCGGTCTCCACGTAGATGTCGTCGCCGTTCTCGAACCGGCTGGCCGTGACGCGCTCGCGTTCGACGTGCTCCTCGAAGAGTTCGCGGTAGCGCTCGGGTTCGTCGCTGGGGTGGAGCGCCGTCTGCACGGCGCCGACGAGGTCGTCCTCGGGGACGCCGACGAGTTCCGTGGCCGCGCGGTTCACCTCGAGAATCTCGCCGGTGGACGCGTCGACGACGAACGCGGCGTCCGGCGCGGTCTCCAGCAGCGTCTGGTACTTCTGTCGGGTGCGCTGCTGTTCGGTGGTGTCCCTGACCGCCGCGATGACCTCGGGTTCGCCGTCGTGTCGAATCGGGCTGAGGCTGACGTCGACGGGGAACGTCGACCCGTCCTTCCGGCGCGCCTCGAGGTCGAGGCCGGCGCCCATCGGGCGGCGTTCGACGTCCTCGAAGTACTCGTCCCGGAGCGCCGGGTGGTCGTCGCGGTACGCCTCCGGGACGAGCACCTCGACCGGTTCGCCGACGAGTTCGGACGGCTCGTACCCGAAGAGGTCCTCGACGCGGTCGTTCGCGCGCCGAATCGTCCCGTCCGGACCGACCACGAGAATCGCGTCGGGAGAGTTGTCGAAGAAGGCCGCGAGCCGGTCGGTCTCGGTGTCCCCGCTCATGCTCGTCCTGACGCAGTCCTAGACGCCAGTCCGTGGATAACAGTTTGCATCGGCGCGGTCGCCCGCTCGCTACACGAGGTCCGAGAGGCGTGCGGCGCCGAACGGCACGAGGGCTTCGTCTCTGGAGGGGACGAGGGCGTCTCGCCCGCGGACCGCAATACGCCCTCTTGGTCCGCGCGGGTGCCTGCCGCACCAGGGAGTCCGTGCGGATGCCTGCCGCACTGCTCAGTCAGTGCGGGCGAGCCCCGCGCCGACTAGTCACTGCGGGTGACGTCCGCGCCGAGGCCGTAGAGGGCGTCGAAGAAGTCGGGGAACGAGACGTCGACGTGCTCGGCGCCGGCGACGGTCGTCTCGCCGTCGGCCACGAGGCCCGCGACGGACAGCGCCATGACGAGGCGGTGGTCGCCGCGGCCGTCGACCGACGCGCCCGCGAGGCTGGTGTCGCCGCCGTGGACGACGAGCTCGTCGGGGTGTTCGTCGACGCTGGCGCCCATCGCGGCGAGTTCCTCGGCCATCGCGCTCACGCGGTCGGTTTCCTTGTACCGGACGTGCTCGACGTCCGTGATGCGGGTCGTGCCGTCGGCGGCGGCGCCGAGGACGGCGATTGTCGGCAGGAGGTCGGGCGTGTCCGCGACCGACACCTCGACGCCCGAGAGCGCGGACTGGCGGACGCGGACGCGGCCCTCGCTCTCGCGCCAGTCGACGTCGGCGCCCATCCGGTCGAGGACGTCGACGATGGCGGCGTCGCCCTGTGCGCTCGGTCGCATTCCCTCGACGACGAACTCGCCGTCGGCCGCCAGCGCGCCCGCCGCGAGCAGGTAGGACGCCGACGAGAAGTCCCCGGGGACCGCGTACTCGCCGTCCACGGGCTCGTAGAACTGGCCGCCGGCGACCCGGTAGCCGTCGCGGCGCTCCTCGGCGTCCACGCCGAACGCGTCCAGGACGTCGAGCGTGATGTCGACGTACGGCGCGGACTTCAGTTCGGTCGACAGCTGGACTTCGAGCCCGCGGTCGGTGACCGCGCCCGCCATCAGCAGCGCGGTCACGAACTGCGAGGAGACGTCTCCCGGGATCTCGACGATGCCGCCCTCGATGGGGCCGTCGACGACGAGCGGCGCGCGGCCGTTCCCGCGCGTGGACCGCGCGCTCCCGCCGAGGTCGTCGATGGCGTCCAGCAGCGGGCCGTGGGGTCGCGATCGCAGCGACTCGTCGCCCGTGAGGACCGTCGTCCCGTCCACGAGCGCGGCGGCCGCGGTGGTCAGCCGCATCGTCGTCCCGGAGTTCGCGCAGTCGACGACGTCCGCGGGGACGTCCGGCCGACCGCCGAAGCCCGCGACGTCCCAGTCGCCGTCGACGCGCTCCTCGTCGCCGCCGAACGCTTCCACCGCTCGCGCCGTCGCCTTCGTGTCGGCGCTCACGAGGGGGTCGCGGACGAGCGCGCCGTCGGCGTACCCCGCGGCGAGCAGCGCGCGGTGCGTGTAACTCTTCGAGGGCGGGGCGCGGACCGTCCCGCTCACGCTCGAGTTCGTGATAGTCGCTTGCATACCCAGGGGGACGGCGCCGCCGGCCATGAGGATTCCGGACGGCGGAAGCCCTGCGGCATCCGCCGGGCCACGCCGCTCGCCGTTCGCGGGAGCGCTCGCGGTTCCGGAGACGGTAGGGTTTAGGCACCGCCCGTCCGACTCGCGTGCATGGACCCCGACTTCTCGCGGCTCGACGAGTTCCTCGACGACGAGGGCCTCGACGGCTACGCGTTCTTCGACGACGCCTCGAACTCCGACCTCTACTACGTCACCGGGTTCGGCGCCCCGGACCCGTTCTTCGCGGTCTACACGCCGGAGCGAACCGCCATCCTCGCGTCCTCGCTGGAGTACGGTCGCGCGAAGCGCGAGAGCCGCGCTGACGTCGTGAAGCGCGGGTCGGACTACCGCCTCCAGGCGAAACGCGAGGAGTACGACCCCCGGGAGGCCTGGCACCGCGTCCGCGCGGACTTCCTCGGGGACCTCGGCTGCGAGTCGGTCGCCGTCGGCGGGGACTTCCCGGTGGAGCGCGCGGACGCCCTGCGCCGGCTCGGCGTGGACGTCGACCCGGACGCGGACGGCGTCGTCGGGGACATCCGCGCGACCAAGACCGACGAGGAGGTCGAGCACGTGCGCGCCGCCCAGAAGGCCAACGAGGCCGCGATGGCGCGCGCGGAGGAACTGATCCGGGGCGCGGACGTCGAGGACGGCGTGCTCGTCCACGACGGCGACCCCCTCACGAGCGAGTTCGTCAAGCAGGAGATCGAGATCGAACTCATCCGGCACGGCTGCGGGCTCGACGACACCATCGTGGCGTGCGGGAGCGACGCCGCCGACCCCCACGACCGCGGGAGCGGACCGCTGCAGCCCGACGAGATGGTCGTCGTCGACATCTTCCCCCGGGACAAGGACTCGAAGTACCACGCGGACATGACGCGGACGTTCCTCCACGGCGACCCCTCCGAGACCCAGCGGGAGTGGTACGACGTCACCGAGGAGGCCCTACACGCCGCCCTCGACGCGCTGGAACCCGGCGTCACGGGCGAGGACGTCAACCAGGCGGTCGTCGACGTCTACCAGGACCACGGCTTCCCGACCATCTTCACCGACCCGGAGACCGAGACCGGGTTCATTCACTCCACCGGCCACGGCGTCGGCCTCGACGTCCACGAGAAGCCCTCCGTCTCCCGCGGCGGCGAGGAACTCCAGCCAGGCCACGTCATCACCATCGAACCCGGCCTCTACGACCCCGACGTCGGCGGCGTCCGCCTCGAGGACATCGTCGTCGTCACCGAGGACGGCTACGACAACCTCACCGACTACGAGATATCGCTGACGGAGTGAGCCCGGAACGCGCTGTCGGGTCGCGTCATCCGCCCGCGCCCTACTGCTCCTGGGGCAGCTCCGAGGGCGCCGTGCGCTCGCCGGCCAGCCGAATCGCGTAGTCCACGAGGCTCTCCATGCGGTCGAGGGACGCCCGGACGTCCTCGATGGGAATCTCGTCCTTGGGGACGTCCTCCTTCTCGCAGGCGGCCTCGACGTCCGCGACGTCCTCGCGGACCGCGTCGATGGAGTCCGAGAGGTCCGAGGACAGCACGGACGCCAGCTCCAGGAGCGGGTCGCGGTCGCCGTCGCCGGCTTCGTCGACGACCGACCGGAAGTGGACGGAGAGCCCGTCCTCGGACGGGAACGCGCGCACCGCGAACGTCTTGTCCAGCGGCGGGTAGTACTCGTGGACGGTCACGGGCTCCTGGGTCGCCATCGCGCGGTGGTACTCCGTGTAGAAGTCCGTGCCGATGGCGTCCGGGAACGCGTCCCAGATGTTCTCCCCGAGGGCCTCCTCGTCCTCGACCTCGAGGAGGTCCTTCGCGGCGTCGTTCAGGTACGTGAACCGCCAGTCGCGGTCGAGCGCGAAGAACCCGTCCGTGATGCGCTCGTAGACGTTCCGCGCGAGCTCGTTCAGCATCGCGACGTCCTGCTCGGCGCGGTGGGTCGTCGCGGCGTCGTGGGTCGTCCGCGCGAGTTCGGCCAGCGGGTCGTCGTGGGCGTCCTCCTCGACGTACTCGGTGACGTCCCAGGAGATGGCTTCGCTGGCGACCGACGCCGCGTCCGCGCGTTCGAAGACGACGACGGGGACGGCGGGGTCGGCGTCCCGGACCGCCCGGAGCGCGCCGACGGCGTCGCTGTCGTCGGACGCTTCGGTGACGACGCAGTCCACGGGGTGCTCCGAGAGCGCGTCCACGGCGGCCCCGCCGTCGGCCGCGGTGACGACCTCGACGGGCGCGTACTTTGGGAGTTCGCGCTCAGCTACCGAGCGGGGCTGCGAGCGCGCCGCGACGAACAGGACGACCATGGTATCGCCCATCGCGGGTACTGTTCGCACCTCGCCGCGTCAGCGTTTAGTCAGTTTCGGCCGCGTCCCCGCTGAGGTCGTGGAAGACCGCGAGGAAGTCCGTCTCGTCGAGGTCCGCGACCAGCTGGTCGAGGTCACGCCGCATCTCCTCGAGGTCCTCGCAGAGCTGCTGGTACTGTTCGCTGTCCGCGAGCTCCTCCTCGGTCTTCGCGGTCTCCAGGGTGGCTCGCTTCGCGGCGAGCGAGAAGTACTCTTGGACCTCGTCGCTGTACAGCCGGCGGGCGAGCAGCCGACTGACGAGGTCCTCGAGGTCGGACCGCGAGACCGGCTTGACGACGTACGCGTCGACGCCGAGCTCCAGCAGGTCGAAGTCCGGGTCGACGGCGGTCACCATCGCCACCCGGCAGTCGTAGCCCGCGTCCCGGACCGTCTCCAGGACCTCGTCGCCGGAGCTCTCGGGGAGCCGGCGGTCCAGCAGGACGACGTCGACGTCCTCGTCTAGTTCCTCGAGGGCGTCCTCCGCGCTGTACGCCGTCCGGACGTCGTAGGTCTCGGCGAGCCAGTCGGCGTACAGGTCGGCCAGTTCGCGCTCGTCCTCGACGACGAGGACCGTCGCCGTCCGTGTCATCTCAGCCCCACCAAGACGATGGGTGGGTTTAGTTCTTTCCCGCAGTCGGCCGCAGGACGACGGCGTCGTCGTCGGTCACTTCGACGTCGCCGCCGGTCTGGGAGACCAGCCAGTAGACCAGCCAGAGGCCGACGCCGGACCCGTGCTCGAGGCGGGTCTCCTCGACGCCGGCGAGCGCGCGGCGCTCGTGCTCGGGGATGGCGGGACCGTTGTCGTCTACCCGGATGGCCGGCGGGTCCGCGGACACCGTCACGGACACGACGGGGTCGTCGGCGTCGTTGTGTTCGGCGGCGTTCGCGAGCAACTCGCGGACCGCGAGCCGGAGGCGGACGTCGACGTCGCGCTCGCAGTCAAGCTCGCAGCGGAACGCGACGTCGGCGTACTCGCCGCGGACGCGCTCGAGTTCGTCCTTCACGACGGCCGCGAGGGGCCGCGTGGGCGCGTCGTCGGATTCGAGGGCCTGCTCGAGGCGCCGCGCCTTCTCGCTGACCGCGAGCAAGTCCTCGGCCGCCGCGACGATGCCGTCGACGTCCTCGTCGTCGCCGAGGCGGTCCGCGAGTCGGTCGGCGCGCCCGAGCACGACGTTCAGGGCGTTCCTGGCGTTGTGCCGGAGCACGCGGTTCAGCACGCGGAGGCGCTGGTCGCGCTCCTCGCGGCCGGAGACGTCCCGGCAGACCCAGACGTAGCCGCCGTCGGCGAGCGCCGTCATCGAGAGGTCCTGGGGGTACGTCGAGCCGTCGCTCCGGCGCGCCGTCACGGTGCCCTGCCACTGCTCGCGGTCGCCCGCCTCGAAAGAGTCCAGGACGTCGGCGATGCGGTCGCGGGCGGCCGAGGGGTACGCCGCTCGCCAGTCCTCGCCGACGACCGGACCGCCGGCATCGGCCTCGTAGTACGCGACGAACGCGTCGTTCGCGTACGAGATGGTGCCGTCGTCGCGGATGACCGCGATGCCGTCCATCGCGGCGTCCAGCGCCCGCCGCAGCCGGACGTGCGAGCGCGCCCGCCACCGGTCGCGTTCGCTGTACGTGCCCGCGACGGCGCCGCCGAGCGCGCCGACGCTCGTGTGCTGGATGAAGACGTGGTCGACGGCGGCGCCCGCGCCGTACGCGTTCACGAGCATCGCCCAGAGGTCCAGCGCGAGCACGACGCCGGCGCCGCCGATCGCCCATACGAGGACGGCGTCGCCGCGCGCTCTCACAGAGCCTCGCTGCCAGAACCAGACGCCGTACGCGAAGAGGGCGACCGCCGGCAGCACCGTCGCCGCGGCGACCATCGGCTCGGACCCCGGGTGGCCGGCGAAGTGTCCGAGCGCCGCCGCCGAGAGCAGGACGCCGAGCCCGGCGACCGACCACTGCCTTGCGGACGGCGAGTCCGCGAGGTGGTCGTCGCCCGGAGTCATTGTCGGGGTGTCTCCGCGGGAGGACAAAAATCCACGCCCCGGCTCCCGGAACGAGGGCGTTGCGAACGGCTTTTGCCGGCAGGCGTGCTATCGAGGCCCGATGGACGTACTCGTGGTGGGCGCCGGCGACGTCGGGCGGTGGTTCGCCGGCGTCGCGGACGCCCCCGTGACGTTCGCGGACGTCGACCGGGCGCGCGCGGAAGCGGCCGCCGACGCGCACGACGGCCGGGCGCGCGTCGTCGACGTGGACGCCGAGGAGTCGTTCGGGCTGGTCGCCGTGGCGGTGCCGATGCGCGCCGCGACGGACGCCATCGCGGCGCACGCGCCGAAGGCCCAGCGCGCCGTCGTGGACTTCACCGGCGAGATGCGCGGCCCGCTGTCTGCGATGGCCGAGGCGGCGCCAGCGAGGGAGCGAGTGAGCTTCCACCCGCTGTTCGCGCCCGAGCACGCGCCGGGACGGGTCGCCGCGAGCGCTGGGGCGCCCGGCCCGGGGACGAATCGGGTGCGGGAGTGGCTGGAGGACGCGGGCAACGACGTCGTGGACGTCGACCCCGGCGAGCACGACGACGCGATGGCGACGATTCAGGGGCGCGCGCACGCCGCCGTGCTGGCGTTCGCGCTCGCCGCCGACGACGTCCCCGAGGAGCTCGCGACCCCAGTGTACGACGGCCTCGCGGACCTCGTCGAGCGAGTGACCGGCGGCAACCCCCGGGTGTACGCCGACATCCAGGAGGCGTTCGGTGGCGCCGAGGAGGTCGCGGCCGCCGCGAGGCGGCTCGCGGACGCGGACGCCGAGGGCTTCGAGGAGGTGTACGAGGATGCCGGTCGATAGGGACGCGGTCCTGGACAGCGCGAAGTACCTCCGGGGCGTCCGGCCGGTCGACCCCGGGGAGCTCCGGGAGTACGTCGAGGGCCAGCCCCGGGAGGCGGTGGTCAGGCAGGTGCTGCGCGAGCACGCCGCCGACCTCGGGCTGGTGGAACGCGAGGACGGCACGTTCGAGCCCGCGAGCGACGAGCCCGTCCGCCCCGCGTTCGACGGCGTCGACCGGCTGCCCGACCGCTACGAGCACGCCGTCGAGGACCTGCTCGTGCGGCGGTGGGGCGCGAACTGGCACCGCGGCGACTCCGGGGACGAACTCCGGGCGACCATCCGGCGGTTCAAGGACGACTACTACCGCCGGAACCCCGTGGAGTACGACGACGACGTCGCGCTCGGGTACGCGGTCTACCACCTCGCCGTCTACTACGCCGCCGTCCAGTACGTGCTCGACGACCTGGCTCGCGGCGGCCGCCTCCCGGGCGACCTGCGCGTGCTCGACCTCGGCGCGGGCGTCGGCGGGCCCGCGCTCGGCCTCTTCGACTTCCTGCCCGGGGACGCGCTCGTCGAGTACCACGCCGTCGAACCGAGCGCCGCCGCGGACGTCCTCGACGTCCTCCTCGGCGAGACCGGCCGGAACGTCCACCCGACGGTCCACCGGGAGACCGCCGAGGGGTTCGACCCCGACGGCGAGTACGACCTGGTTCTCGCGTGCTCGGTGCTCAGCGAACTCGACGACCCGGTCGCAGTCGTCGACCGCTACCTCGACGCCCTCGCCGAAGACGGAACACTCCTCGCGCTCGCGCCCGCCGACAAACACACGAGCACGACCCTCCGCGACGTGGAGCGCGCCGTCGAGTGCCCGCCCGGCACCGACCCCGACGCCGGCGACTGCGCCACCGTCTACGGGCCGACGCCGCGGCTCTGGCCGGACGAACGGCCCGCGGACCGCGGGTGGACCTTCGACGAGCGCCCCGAACTCGAGGCGCCGGCGTTCCAGCGCCGCCTCGCGGAGGCCAGCGAGCGCCCCTCGGAGTTCCGGCACACCGAAGTGCGGTTCTCGTACTCGCTGCTCCGCCGGGACGGCGCCCGCGAGCACGAGGTCGAACTCTCCGGCGACCGCCTGCTGAAACTTGCGAACGCCGACGACTGGGTGACCAAGCGCGCCGACCTCGTCGCCGCGAAACTCTCCCCGAACCTCGCCGACGAGGACGCCAACCCCCTGTTCAAGGTCAGCGACGGCTCCGAGGACACCGACTGCTACGCCGTGCTCGTCCGGGAGACCGGCCTGAACCGCGACCTCCTCGACGCCGGGTACGGCGACCTGCTCTCCGTGGAGTCGGCGCTCGTCCTCTGGAACGACGACGAGGACGCCTACAACCTCGTCGTCGACGAGGAGACGGTCGTCGACCGCATCCCGGGGTAGCGACGGCGTCGCGTGGTCCGCGAACTGTCCTCAGGAGTACGAGTCGGCGCCTACCGCCCCTCAGAAGTACGAGTCGGCGCCTACCACCCCTCAGAAGTACGAGTCGGCGCGCATCGCCGTCTTCTCCATGAGTCTCGCCGGCGCCTCGGCGAACCACGCCGCGCCGTTGACTTCCGCCTCCTGGACGGCGATCTCGCCGCCCTCGTAGTCCGCGTCGAAGAACACGTGCAGCGTGTGACTGACGCGGCCGTCGGCGTCGTCCTCGCTCCGCCAGCGCCGGCGCTCGACGTGCCAGAGGTCCGTGACCGCGCAGTCGACGCCCGCCTCCTCGCGGACCTCGCGGACGGCGCCCGCCTCGAAGGACTCCTCGCCCTCGAGGCCGCCGCCCGGGACGCCCCACTCGGACCGCCCACGGGGCAGAATCAGGAGCGCTCGCTCCCGGTCCTCCACGGGCCCCGAGTACGTCTCGCTGCGCTCGCCCGCCTGCTCGGGGGACCGCGTCACCCACGCGTACGCGCTGCCGACGTACCCGTCTCTGGCGTTCCGCACGTACTCCGGGAAGTCGTCGGCCGGGACCTCGACGATATCGTCGTCCACCGGGACCTCGCCGTACTCGTCCTGGAGGCGCGCGAGCTGGGCCTCCACGAACGCCTCGTTGATGTGGTCGGGCGGCATCGGGACCACGGACGTAACCGAGGCGCCCCGAAAGTCTTCTCGTTCGCTTCGACACGCTTTTTCGCCGGCGCGCCGACTCCCGCCCAATGACCGACCAGCCGGAGATTCTCGTCACGAACGACGACGGCATCGACTCGCCGGGCATCCGCGCGCTCGCGGACCGGCTCGCCGACGTCGGGAACGTCACCGTCGTCGCGCCCGCCGACAACAAGAGCGCGACCGGCCGCGCGATGTCCAGCGAGGTCCGGGTGCGCGAGCGCGACCTCGGGTACGCCATCGAGGGGACGCCCGCGGACTGCGTGGTCGCCGGCCTGGAAGCGCTCGGCCCGTACCCGGACGTCGTCGTCGCGGGCGTCAACGAAGGCGCGAACATCGGGATGTACGTCCTCGGGCGCTCGGGCACCGTCAGCGCCGCCGTCGAGGCGGCGTTCTTCGGCGTGCCCGCCATCGCGTCCTCGCTGTTCCTCACAAGCGAGGACTTCGGGGAGCCCACGCAGCCCGCGGACTACGAGGCGGCCGTCGACGCCACGGCGTACCTCGTCGAGCACGCCCTCGGCACCGACGTCTTCGAGCACGCGGACTACCTGAACGTGAACGCGCCCCACCCGAACGCGGACGCGACCGGCGAGATGGTCGTCACGCGGCCGTCCCACGGCTACGACATGACCGCGGAACGCGACGGCGAGACGGTCACGCTCCACGACCGCATGTGGGATCTCATGGACGCCGGCGAGGTCCCGGACCCGCAGGGGACCGACCGGCGCGCCGTCGTCGACGGCCACGTCTCCGTGTCGCCGCTGACGGCGCCGCACACGACCGAGCACTACGAGGCCCTGGACGCGCTCGCCGAGACGTACTAACGGGCGGCGGCCAGGTGCGTCCCGTCGCTCGGGCTGTCCTGTACCCGCACTGGACCGGGGCGCGAGCCGCGTCGCGACCCGAACCCGGTAGACCGAAGGCAGCCGGCCCGGTGGTGAGCGACAGAGATGGATTCCGCACTCGCCGACCTCCTGGCCGCGAACGCCGCGCACGCCCGGGAGTTCTCGGACCGGTCCGGGGACGTCCAGGCCGCCCAGTACCCGGACGTCGTCTCCGTCTGCTGTTCGGACTCCCGCGTGCTCCACGACCACCTCTGGGGGAACGACACCCCGGGCGTGGTGTTCACCGCGAGCAACATCGGGAACCGGGTGGTCCAGCGCACGGAGGACGGCGACGTGGTGTCCGGGGACGTCCTCTACCCGCTCGCGCACACCGGGACGGACGTCGCAGTCGTCGTCGGCCACACCGGGTGCGGCGCGGTCACCGCGACCTACGACGCGCTCACTGGCGCCGACACCAGCACCGAGCCGGCGGGCGTCCGGCACTGCATCGACTTGCTCGCACCCGGACTCGCGGACGGCGTCGACGCGCTCCCCGACGGACTCGACCACGAGGCGGCGGTCAACCACCTCGTCGAGTACACCGTCGACCGGCAGGTGGCGGCGCTCCGGGAGAGCGACGACGTCCCCGACGGCGTCCGGGTCGCGGGCGCCGTCTACGACTTCCAGGACGTCTACGGCGGCCGGCGCGGGGAGCTCCACGTCGTCAACGTCGACGGGGAACGCGACCCCGAGGCGCTCCGCGACGCGTACCCCGAGGTCGCGGACCGCGTTCGCCGACTGTGGACGTACTGACGCCAGCCGAGGGGGGTGTGCTGGCGCGACCGTGTGGACGCACTGGCGCCTGCCGAGTCGGCCGCGCCGCGGCCCTCGGCGACTCAAAAGGTAAAGTGGCTCCCTCGCGGACGGAGTCGTATGACCGACGAGGACGTCGACGACGTGGACCGAGCGATTCTGTACGCGCTCCAGGAGGACGCCCGCAATACGTCGTCGGGCGACATCGCGGAGCGGACCGGCACCTCGGACAGCACCGTCCGGAAGCGCATCCAGCGCCTGGAGGCCGACGGCGTCATCAAGGGGTACAGCGCGAGCGTCGACTACCAGAAGTCGGGGTACCCGCTCCGGATGATGCTGTTCTGCACCGCTTCGATTCCGGAGCGCGGCGAGCTCGTGCCCGACGTCCTCGCCATCGACGGCGTGGTCTCCGTCCAGGAGCTGGTGACCGGCGAGCGCAACCTGCTCGTGACTGCCGTCGGCGAGTCGGACAGCGACGTCACGCCGGTCGCCCAGGAGCTCCTGGACATGGGGCTGACCGTCGCGGACGAGGTGCTGGTGCGGACGCACGAGACGACGCCGTTCGGGAAGTTCGACCCGGAGGCGCACGGGGACGCCGACGAGCGACCCGACGACGGCAACACGGAGTCCGACGACGGCGACGCCTGAACGCCACGTACTGACTACTCTGACTGCCACAGGACTCGGCGGGGTCGGGGGCCGACAGTGCAGCAGGTCCCGACCCCGCACTCCCGACTACGTTGCTAGTTAGCACACACCGAAAAACCACAACGTTCTATAATCGGGGTTCTGCGAACGTTCTGTGAAAGTAGACAGGTTTAATACACAGTCTGTTCTCGGAGGGCGGTAGATGCGACCGGATCCGGATTCCGGGCGTCACGGAATCCGGGCCGAGTCGCCGCAGGACCGAACGATGGCAGGACGCACCCCGAAACAGACGGTCGGAGCGCTCCCGGAGGCGGCGGCGGACGCGCCGCTCGTGCCCGCTGCACTGACGTGGCTCACGTGGACGCTGTTCGCGGCGAGCGTCGGCGTCCTCGCCGCTCACCTCCGAGCGGCCGGCGGGTGGCACGTCCCGGGGCCGTTCGCGGTCGACGGCCTGACGGTGCTCATGTGGGTGGTCGTCACGTTCTTCGGCGGCGTCGTCCAGAGCTACTCGCGGCGATACCTCGCCGGTAGCCGCCACCAGGCCGGCTTCGCGCTGACCGTCCTCGCGTTCACGCTCGCCGTCGCGGGACTCGTCGCCGCCGACCACCTCGCCGTCTTCGCGGTCCTCTGGCTCGCGATGGGGCTCGCAATGGCGGAACTCGTCGGCACCGTCGACGACTGGCGGCAGGCCAGGGCCGCCGCGTCGGTCGCGCGCAAGTACTTCCTCGCCAGCAGCGCCCTGCTCGGCGTCGCACTCGCCGCGCTCTGGTGGGCGAGCGGCGCGACGACCATCTCCGGCGTCGCCGCAGCCGCGGAGGGCCTCGCCGGACCGGCCTGGGGCGTCGCCGCCGCCGCGCTCGTCCTCGCGGCAGCCATCCAGTCCGCGCTCGTCCCGTTCCACCGCTGGCTGCTCTCCTCGATGACCGCGCCCACCCCCGCGTCGGCGCTCATGCACGCCGGATTCGTGAACGCCGGCGGCGTCCTGCTGACGCGGTTCGCGCCCGTCCTCACCGCCGACCCCGCCGTCATGCTCGGCGTCTTCGCCGTCGGCGCGACCAGCGCCCTGCTCGGGAAACTGTTCAAGACCGTCCAGCCGGACGTCAAGGGCCAGCTCGGCTGCTCGACGGTCGGCCAGATGGGGTTCATGATCGCGCAGGCCGGCCTCGGCTTCTTCGCGGCCGCCATCACTCACCTCGTCCTCCACGGCTTCTACAAGGCCTACCAGTTCCTCAGTTCGGGCAGCCGCGTCGAGCGCGCCGCCCCGGGCGGCGGTGAGGCGGCGAACCTCGGCCTCGCGGGGGCGGCCGTCGTCGTCGCGACCGGGCTGGCGGGCGGCGGGCTGTTCGCCGCGCTCACCGGCGAAGGCACCCACTTCGACAGCGGGCTGCTGCTCGTGGCGTTCGTCGCGCTCACCACGCTGCACGCCGCCCGCAGCGCCGTCCAGCAGACCTCGCTCCCGGCGGCGGCCCGCTACGGCGCCGTCCCACTCGTGTTCGCGCCCGCCATCACCGTCTACGCGCTCGTCTACGAGAGCGTCTCGACGGTGCTGGCCGACCTCCCGGTCGTCGTCGCGCGCACCGAACTGATGCCGCTCCACGTGCTCGTCGCCGCCGGCTTCTTCGCGGCGTACGCCGCCATCGAGGCCGGCGTCCACGAGCGCAGCGAACGCGCTTACGTCGCCCTGCTGAACGCCAGCCAGCCCGCGCCCAGCACCCTGTTGACCGCACCGGAGGAATACGATGACCACTGACCACCAGCTCCAGGACCGCATCGAGAAGGCGGCGACGACCGTCGGGTCGGTGTGGCCGATTCACTCGTTCGTCACGGCCAACCCGCTCGCCGGCCTCGAAGACCTGCCGTTCCGGGAAGCCGTCTCGCAGGCCGCGGACCTCCGCGGCGGCCGCGGCTACCCCCGCCCCGAGACGTTCCGGGCGGCCCTCGATGACGGCCGCATCGACCGCGACCGCCTAGAGGCGGAACTCGCCGACCGCGGGTACGACGCCGACCCCGACGTCCTCCTCGAACGCGTGGACACCGGTGTCCGGGGCGACCGGCCGGACGCCGACGTCGAGCGAGTCGACCGCGTGATGACGAAGTGGCTGTCCGCGTTCCTCGAGCAGGGGACTGCGACGTGGTCGATGCCGAACCGCGAGGACGGCTTCTACGACGCCGTCCGCGCCGTCGCGCCCCACGACGGGCAGATTCCCGACGACGGCGTGGTCGCGGACCTGCCGCCGTCGCCCGCGGGCGCCATCGAGTCCGTGCTGGCGCCGCACCCCGAGAGCCAGTACGTCCCCATCTTCGAGGAGCAGTTCGCCGCGCTCCCCGGGTGGGCTGGGTTCGTGAAGCGCCGCGCCGACGACGACGGCCCGTGGCAGTCCACCCACCCCATCACGCTGGAGGGGTTCCTCGCGGTCAGGCTCGCGCTCCTGGACGCGTTCGGCGTCGACGTCGAACCGTCGACTGGCTCCGGCAGCGCCGACGCCGGGGAGACCGACGACATCGCGGAAGCGTTCCTGAGCGCGTGGGAGGCGACCTACCGGGAGGACCTCGTCGGGCGCGTCGCGGACGAGAGCCAGGAGGCCGCCGACCGCGCGGAACGCCCCTCGGGCGACCGCAGCCGTCCCGACGCGCAACTCGTGTTCTGCATCGACACGCGCTCGGAGGTCGTCCGCCGTCACGTTGAGGCCGTCGGCGACTACGAGACGCACGGCTACGCTGGCTTCTTCGGCGTCCCGATGGAGTACCGGGGCTACGAGGACGCGACCGCGGTCGACGCCTGCCCCCCGATTCTCGACCCCGAGCACCGCGTCTCGGAGGTCCCCTCCGACGAGGACGGCCGCGAACGCCACGACAGGTGGACGGGGCTCCGGGACGCCGCCAGCGACGTCGTCGGCCGCCTGAAGAAGAACCCCGCCACGGCGTTCGGGTTCGTCGAGAACGCCGGCGGCGGGTACGGGCTCGCGCTCGCCGCCCGCACCCTCCTGCCGAGCGGGGTCTACGACGCCCTCGACGCCGCCGACGACGTAGTCCCCGACACCAACGAGTTCTGCGAGCAGACCGTCCACCACCAGCACGAGTACGCCGGCGACCTCCCGGTCGGCCTCACCCACGAGGAGAAAGTGGAGTACGCCGCGACCGCGTTCGACCTGATGGGCTGGCGGGAGTTCGGCCGCCTCGTCGTCTTCACGGGCCACGCCAGCCAGACCGCCAACAACCCCTACGACTCGAGTCTCGACTGCGGGGCGTGCGCCGGTAACCCCGGCGGCCCGAACGCGCGCGTGCTCGCCGCAATCTGCAACGACGACGACGTCAGGGCCGACCTCCGCGAGCGCGGCGTCGACGTCCCCGAGGACACCGTCTTCCTCGCCGCGGAACACAACACGACCACGGACGAGATCGAGCTGTTCGACAGCGACGTCCCGGAGAGCCACGCCGGCGACCTCGAGCAGTTGCGCGCGGACCTCGCCGACGCCCGCGACCGTGCCGCCGCCGAACGCGCCGAATCCATGGGTGCCGGGGACGCGGCGGGCGTCCGCGAAGCGGAGCGCCGCGCCGCCGACTGGGCCGAGACGCGCCCCGAGTGGGGGCTCGCCGGCAACGCCGGATTCGTCGTTGGTCCGCGCGAACTCACCAGCGACCTCGACCTCGACGGTCGCGCGTTCCTGCACTCCTACGACTGGACGACGGACCCCGACGGCGACGCGCTCGAAGCCATCCTCACCGGGCCGATGGTCGTCACGCAGTGGATCAACGCCCAGTACTACTTCTCGACGGTTGACAACGCCGTCTACGGCAGCGGGTCGAAGGTTACCCAGAACCCGGTCGGGAACGTCGGCGTCTACCAGGGCAACGGCGGCGACCTGATGGCTGGGCTCCCACGGCAGTCGGTGATGGCCGCCGACGACGACCCCTACCACCAGCCGCTCCGCCTCTCGACGGTCGTCCACGCGCCCGTCGACCGCGTCACGGACGTGCTCGTCGACCACGACGAACTCAGAAAACTCCTGGACAACGACTGGCTGTCGCTGACCGTCGTCGACCCCACCGACGACCACCGCGCGTTCCACTACGAGGCGGCGCTGGACTGGACGCCGGTCGTCGAGCAGGCGGACGCCGCGCCGGCGAGCGAGAAAGCGCCCGCCGCGGCCGACGACTGACTGGGCTGTGGCCGCGTTCGGGCTACAGGTTCTCCCGCTGTTCGGACTCGTTCAGATGGGTAAATCCAGGATGAGTTCACAGAAAACAGTTCTCGTGGGTAATAGTGGGTAAGACTTATCCGGAAGTGAGTCGTCGTGGATAACATGACGAAAGTGGATGCTCACGATCTGCAAACCAACGAGACCGACGACCGAGGTCGAATCTACCTTGGAACGGAGTATGCGAACAAGCGCGTGACCGTTGCCGTCGTCGAAGTCGAGTCTAACCGACCCGACGAGGACGAATTAGCCGCCGCATACCGCGAGGCTTCCGAGAGCGCCGACAATCTCGCTGAGGAATGGAAGGGGGCATCCGACGAAGCGTGGAACGGACTCGATGAATGACCGATGATACCGAGGTTCGGCGTGGCGACGTCGTAGTCGTTCGCCTCGATCCTGCCGAAGGTCATGAGATGAAAAAGACTCGACCTGCGGTGATTGTGCAAAACGATATTGGAAATCGCAATTCCAGTACGACCATCGTTGCCCCGGCGACAGGTTCACATAGAGGCTACCCGTTCGAGGTGTTGGTCGAAGAGGATGAGTCACCGTTCGAGAAGAACTCCTCAGTCCGCCTCGACCAGATTCGCGTCGTCTCTATCGAAGAACGGATTCACTCAGTTGTCGGGAGTCTGAGCGAGCCGACGATGGCCGAGGTTGACGAAGCACTAAAACTGAGTCTCGGGCTGGATTGAATCACCGATTCCCGGGGCATCTACCTCACGACCGCCGTCTATCGGTCTTCGCGTGATTCCCTTTGGGACACCTTGTTCAGTTCGATGAGCAGCCGGAAGATGGCCTTCACGAGGTTCGGGTCGACGTCGAAGGCCCCGGCGTTCTCGCCGGCGCGCTCCATGACGGCTTCCTCCTGGCTCTCGTCGGTCGTCGCCATGCCGCGGCGTTCCTTGACGTCGGCGATGGTCTCGGCGACGTACGTGCGGCGGGCGATGAGGTCGACGATCTCGCGGTCGATCTCCTCGATTTCCTCGCGCAGTTCCTCCAGGTTCATGTCGTCCGGGCGCCGGCCGTCTGCGTCGTCGTCAGCCGGACCGTCCCCGGGTTGTCCTCCCATAGCGTTTTCACCTCCGTGATTGCCGCTCGCTCGCCGACCGCGACGTAACTCGGGCCGGTGCCGGACAGCGACGCGCCGTACGCGTGCGGGAGCGCGTCCACGACCGGGTCGGTCGGGTACTCCAGCGCCGCGCAGAACGCGAGCCCGTTCACCGTCATCGCGGTGCCGTACTCGCCGCGGCTCGCGAGGTCGGCGACGTGGTCGGCGAGCCCGGCGACGCGCTGGCAGCGCGCGACGTCGGCGTCCGCGGAGAACGCCCGCTCGGGCGGCGTCCACACGACGACCTCCCAGTCGACCTCGTCCCGGAACACGAGTTCGTCCTCGTGGTTGTCCGTGAGCGTCAGGCCGCCGAGCATGCTCGCGGTCGCGTCGTCGAACGCGCCCGTGACCGTGACGCCGGCGTCGCGCGCGGCCTGCACGCCGATGCGCGCCGCGTTCTCTCGACTGATCTCGTCGAGGGCGTCGAGGGCGTCGAGGGCCGCCAGCACGGTGGCGTTCGCGGCGGCGCTCGAACTCTTCAGGCCGGACGCCATCGGGACCTCGCTGTCCGTCCTCACGGTCCCGCCCTCGCCGTCGCCGAACCGCCGCGCGACGAGTTCGACGCAGCGCTCGACGAGCGCGGTGTCGGCGTCCGGGCGGCCGGCGACTTCGCCCGCGACGTCGTCGGCGGCCGCGTCCAGGTGCACCTCCGCGGTGACGTCGAAGTCGAGCGCGAACGCGGACCCGACGCCGGTCGCCAGCGCGTTCAACACGGTGCCGGCGGCGGGCGCGACTGCGCGGCCGTCCATGCGGCTACCTGCCACGGGCGCTACTTGGGGTTGGCGCTTCGGGCAATCGCCGGCCGGAAGGCGGCCTCCGGCCGCGTCGAACTCCCGGGGTCGGGCGGCGGGCAAACGGCGCGCTTTTCCACGGCGCCGCGCTAGGCCGTGGTATGAGCGCCCGGAACGACATCTCGCCGAGCACCCTCGGCGTCGAACTCGCCGAGGAGGGCGTGTACGTCGAGTACACGGACGGCCGACGCACGTTCTACAACGGCGTCCCCGAGAAGGTCCACGGCACGGTCCGCACGAACCCCGGGAAGGACGTCCACGTGCTCGTCACCGACCCCTCGGAGACGGAGGGCGTGCTCGTGTACGTGAACGACCTGAAGACCCACGACGACATCCTCGAGTCGACGGGCGTCGGGCGCGTCCTGCTGGACCCCGGCGAGGAGGAGGAGCTGTTCCCCGGCGTGACGGTGCGGGCGGACGGCTACGCCGTGGAAGTCGAGGCCGACCCCGGGGACGCCCGCGGTCGCGTGTTCGTCTTCGAGGAGGACGAACTCGGCGAGCGCGCCTACGAGCTGTTCGCGCCCGAAGCGTAGCTACTGGAGGTACGAGGGGTCTTCCGTGTCGCAGTTCTCCTCGTGCTGGCGCGCGTCCCCCTGGTCGTCGAACATCAACCCACACTTCTCGCAGCGGTACCAGGTCATGTCGTCCTGCTCAGTCTCCTCGACCATACCAGTTCGTGCGTAGCCTGAACTAAAAACCGTTGCCCCCGCCGGACTGGATGCCCGCCAGCAGGTCGTCGTAGGCCTCGGCCGGCCCCTCGGCGAGCTCGGTCCGCCGCCACTCGCGGTGGACGACGCCGTCGACGAGCACGGTCAGGGTCTCGTAGTCGTCGGCGAACGCCGCGAGGTTGTGCGTGCACGCGAGGACGCAGTGGTCGTCGGCGTACGCTGTCGTGACCGCGACGAGCCGCCGCCGGGTCGCGGGGTCGAGGTCCGCGAGCGGTTCGTCGAGGACGAGCGCGTCCGGCCGTTTCAGGAGCGCGAGCGCGAGGTCGAGTTTCTTCCGGAAGCCGCCGGAGAGGTCGCTGGCGGCGCGGTCGCGCTCCGGGCCGAGCCGGAGCTCCTCGACGAGGCGTTCGCGCCACTCGCGGTCGGCGCCCGTGAGCCGGGAGAACACGTCGAGGTTCTCGTCGACCGTGAGCGCCGGATACACGTTCGGCTCCTGGAACGCGTACCCGAGGGAGTCCGGCGTCCGCACCGTCCCCGAGTCCGGCCGCGTGAGGCCCGCGAACACCCGCATCAGCGTCGTCTTCCCGGAGCCGTTCGGGCCCGCGACGCAGTGCAGGCCCCCACCGAACGAGACGGTGATGTCGTCGAGGGCCGTCGTGTCGCCGTACGTCTTCGTGACGTCGATGGCTTCCAGCATCACGCTCGCCTCTCGTAGAGTTCGACGGCGCCCGCGAACACCACCGCCGCGACGGCGACGGCGCCGGCGAGCCCGAGCAGCCAGTCGGCGTACAGTCGAATCGGGTCGCCGCGCAGCACGAACCCGCGGGTCGCGATGGCGGCGTAGTGCGTCGGGACGCGGCGGACGAGCCAGCGGCGCGCCGGCGAGAAGAACCCGACCGGGTACGCGATGCCCGAGAACCCGAGCACGAACAGCAGCACGACGAGGTTCGCGATGCGGCCCCACGCGCCGAACCCGACGACGAGCATCACGGTCATCCCGACGAGGCCGAGCAGCAGGAACGTCAACACGGCGACCAGGAAGGTTCCGGGGCCGAGGACGCTGACGTTCGAGCCCACGTAGGCGCCGGTGAGGTCGAACACCGCGAGCGGGACGAACAGCAGGCCGGCGAAGAACGCGAGTTTGCTCGCGACGACAGCGTGCAGCGACGTCTCGACGCGCAGCCGGTCGAGCACCGCCGCCTCCTGGTCGAACGTGTACGGGAGGTACGCGAGCGCGACCAGCGCGACGAGCGTCAGCACGAACGTCGGCACCAGGTACGAGGACAGCGAGTGCTTCGTCCCGACGAACTCCCGGGTGGCGACCGCGTTCCGCGGCAGCGCCCCGTCGAGGGCGTACGAGACGATGCTCTGGAGCGCCTGCGAGGGCTTGTGGTAGGGGACGACGCTCCCCTCGACGAACACCGTGAACTCCGCGGTGCCCAGCGACTCGTTCGTCAGGTGGGGTGGCACGGTCACGACGGCGTACACTTGCTCGCGGCCGAGCGCCCGCATCGCCGCCGCCTTCGACCGGTAGATCTCGGGGTCGCTGAAGATGGCGATGGACGCCCGCGTGATGCGCAAGTCGTCGCCGGTCACGGCCGCCGTCTGGGGCGCGATGGCGACCGGGGCGTCCGTCGGGAGCACGTGCTGGAACCCGAAGGTCGCGTACGCGAACACCGCGGGGAGCGCGACGAGAATCGCTGCGAGCGCGAGAAGCCTGTGTCGCCCCCACGTCAGCTCCTTGCCGAGCAGGGACGAGACGTCCATCTATGCCGACGCCTGCGAGCCGCCCGAGCCGCTCGCCGACGTGGACATCGACGCGCTACCGGACGCCGCGGTGCCGTACAGCTTCCGGACGTAGTCTTTCAGGTTGGACGCGGAGTCCGTGAACGAGACGGTGACGGTGTCGCCGCTCCGTTCGACGCTGATCTTCTCGAGGAGCTGGGAGACCTCCTCGCTGCCGATGCCCGAGTACAGCGAGAGCGCGCCGTCGATGAGCTCGTACATGCGTTCGCCGTTGCTCTCGGAGTCCGCGACGAGGTTGAGCGTCACCGACACGTCGCTGCCGGACGTCGAGAACGACCCCGAGGAGTACTGCACGGAGTTGAACGCGGAGACGTTGAGCTGGGACTGGGAGTTCAGCTGGTCGGTCGGAATCTGGTTCTGGGGGACTGAGGCGGCGAACCGGACGTAGCCCTTCTCCGTGTTCTCGAACACGGACTTGAGTTTGCCGCCGAGCGCGTTCGCGTCGCCGGCTTCGACGTCGAGGCCGCGCTTCACGGCGTCCGTGTCACCGAGCAGGAACGTGCCGTCGCCGAGCGGCGCGAGCGCGCTCTGGCCCTCGAAGCCGTACGTGTACAGGGTGGTGTCCTTGTACGTCTGCTCGGAGAGCTCGGTGCCCTGTTCTTTCATCGAGGAGACGAGTTCGTCCGTCGTGAAGCCGGTCGTGACGACCATCGCGGCCGAGGAGGACGACGACGGCGAGTCGGCGCTCTGCCCGTACATCGTCACGTCCTCGAACTTGCTCGGGGAGAGCCCGGTCTGGTTCTCGGCCTGCGAGAGCATCTCGGAGACGCTCGTCGGGCCCCGGTAGTACTCGGACTGCGCCCGGGTCTCGAGGACGGTGTTCATCAGGCCGCGGAGGGTGTCGTCCTCGACCATGCCGTCGACGTCGGCGAACGCGACGAATTCGGCGCTGTCGGGGACGCTCGCGAGTTTCGCGCCGCCGGCGGACCCGCTGCCGCCGCCACCGGAGTTCAGGACGCCAGTACAGCCGGCCGACAGGAGCATCGCCGTCAGGGCGACCGCGACGAGCGCCTGCCGTCCGTTCGAGTGAGGGCTACGCGTCATGGCCAGTCGTTCGGGATCCCCTCATGAATAGCTTTTGACGTTCCGCAGCGTTGCGTGTGCTCACCAGAACGCCTTCGTGCGGGCGTACTCGCGTTCGCGCTCGAGGAGGTCGCGGTAGAAGTCGGCCTCGTCCTCGCGGTGGCGGTTGATGACGCGGGCCGCGTTCTGGGGGCCGACGCCGCGCGCGGAGAGCGCGACGACGGCCTTCTTCCCGTGGGTCTGGACGATGCTGGCGTTCCGGAACGCGCGCTCGGTCCGTTTCTCTTCGTCGTCGTCCTTGTCGTCGGCGCGCACCGCGGCGACCACGTCGTCGGCCCACGGGGACAGCGCGGCGACCCTGGTTGACCCGCAGCGCGGGCACTCCGGCTGGTCCGTGACGCGGCGGACCTTCGTCTCGTGCTCCCAGTCCCGGCAGTGCACGCAGAACAGCTTCACGCGGTCGTTCCGGATGCGCTCGCGGACCGCCTGCACGACGCTGGCGTCCGCGTTCTCGGGCGTTAGCAACTCCTTCCCCGAGGACCGGCCGCCGGTGCCGATGGCGGTGCGTTCGCCGACGACGTCGACCGCGAGGTCGCCGGACTGCACGCGCTCGAGGACGTCGCTGGCGCGGGCCACGTCGAGGTCCCGGTGGAACACCTCGCGGACGGCCTCGTCGTACACCGGGGTGTCCTCGAGCGCGCCGAGCAGCCGGGAGAGCCCGACGCCGTCCCGGCCCTTCCAGCGCTTGAGCGCGCCGAACTTCGCGGCGACCTGCGCGAGCGTGAACTTCAGGGTGTCCGACTGCTTCAGGCTGAGTTCGAGCAGCGGTTCGACGTGCTCGGGGTCGGTGTCCTCGAGGAGCGCGACGACGTCGCGCGCGCTGACCGTCCGCGGGACCTCGAGTTCGACGCGGTACGGGCCGACGTCCAGCCCGACCGAGGAGCCGGTGCGCTGCCCGAGCAGCGCCGAGAGCAGGCGGCCGAGCGTCTCGTTGACCTCGTGGCCGAACGCCGCGTTCAGGACGACCGTGTCCGCGGTCTGCTCGACGACGACGCGGTCGTCGCTCGGCACGGGCGCGCCGCCGTCGACGTGGCGTTCGACCTGTTCGAGCGCCTCGCCGGCGGTGTGGTGGTCGGCGGGGTACCGCGTCGTGAACTCGCGGGCGACGCCGTCCCTGTCGGCGCCCGCGGCGAACTGGTCGCCAGCGACCGCCCGCATCTCCCCGACCTCCTGGGCGACGTCGTAGGGCACGGGAATCTCCTCGCCGGTCCAGGACGGCACCTCCCCGGAGGGGTCCTCGATGGGGGAGACGTTGACCTCCTCCTCGTCCTCGTCGATGTTCGTGATGCGCCACATCTCGCCGCGCTGCACGAACGTCGCGCCGGGCTCCGCGAAGTTCACGACGAAGCGCTCGTCGAGGGTGCCGACCTGGCGGCCGGCCGCCATGTCGTAGACGTCGTAGGTCTCCTCGTCGGGAATCATCGAGAGGTTCGCGTAGTAGTACTGCCAGGTGCCGCCGGACTTCGAGATCGTGTCGTCGTCCTCGTCGACGTACACGACGCGGTTCTGGTGGAGTTCCATCGCGACCTCCCGGAACGTCGGCTCGTCGAGGTCCTGGAAGGGGTACGCTCGCGTCAGGACCTGGTAGGCGCGCCACGCCTCGACCTCGCCGAAGTCCATCACGAGGCCGACGACCTGGTTCGCGACCGTGTCGAGGCTGCCGTGGTGGATCTGGGTGGTTTCGACGTCGCCGTCCTTCGCGCGGCGCGCGATGGCGAGCGCCTCGAACGTGTCGTCGGGGTTCCCGGTGACGATGGTGCCCTCGCTGACTTCGTCGCGGCGGTGGCCGGCGCGGCCGACGCGCTGGAGGAGTCGGGCGACCTCCCGCGGCGACGAGTACTGGACGACGTGGTCGATGCGGCCGACGTCGATGCCGAGCTCCATCGACGACGTGCAGAGCAGGCCGTCGAGCTCGCCGGCCTTGAACCGTTCTTCGACCTCGACGCGCGCGTCCTTCGACAGCGACCCGTGGTGGACGCCGATGTTCGCGTCCAGTTCCTTGAACCGCGACCCGAGCGCTTCCGCGGTCTGCCGGGTGTTCACGAAGACGAGGACGGAGTCGTGGTCGTCGACGATCTCGCGGATGGCGCGCACGTGGCTCGCCATCTCCGGGCTCGTCATCAGTTCGTTGCCGACGCGCTCGTCCTGCCGGGTGACCTCGGGCTCACGCACCGAGAACTCGACCTTCGACGCGACGTCGACTTCGACGATCTCGCAGCCGCGGCCGCCGGTGAGGAACGCGCCGACCTCGCGTGGGTCGCCGACGGTCGCGGACAGCCCGATGCGCTGGAAGTCGCCGGCGAGTTCGACGAGGCGCTCCAGCCCGACCGAGAGCTGGGCGCCGCGCTTCGCGCCCGCGAGCTCGTGGACCTCGTCGACGACGACGTGCCGGACGTCCGCGAGGCCGTCCCGGAGTTTCTCCCCCGTCAGCATCGCCTGCAGCGTCTCGGGCGTCGTCACCAGCACGTCCGGCGGGTCGTCGGCCTGCTGCTTGCGCTGGTACTGGGTGGTGTCGCCGTGCCGGACGTCGACGTCGATTCCCAGGGTCTCGCCCCACCAGTCGAGGCGCTCGCGCATGTCGCGGTTGAGCGCGCGCAGCGGCGTCACGTACAGCGCCGCGAACCCCTCCGGGGCGCCCTCGCGGGCGATGCTGTCCAGGACCGGGAGCATCGCCGTCTCCGTCTTCCCCGTTCCCGTCGGCGCGACGACGAGGCCGTTCCGGCCGTCCGCGAGCGGCGGTATCGCGCGGCGCTGGGGCTCCGTGGGCGTGCTGAACCCGCGCTCGGAGAGCGCGCGCCGGACCTCGCTGCCGAGGTGGGAGAACGCGTCCATCCCCCGCGTCTCGCTCATTCCGCCGGACGTAGGGGCGCGACGAGAATAAGGCCGTTGCACGCGGCGACGCCGAGTCAGTTCGCCGGCGCCACGGTGCCGCGTCGGCGTTCCGCGGCGGCGATTCCGGCTCCGATTAGCGCGGCGACGAGCACGGGAATCCAGTTCCCGTACGCGAGCGCGACGACGCCCCAGAGCACGACGAAGCTCGCGAAGTCGTAGAGGAGGACGCCGCAGTTCGCGTGCCGGGCGCGCACCGCCCGGTGGTCGAACGCGCGGTCGAGGACGGCGACCGCGACCGTGCCGGAGAGCAGCCAGCCGGCGTAGTTCGACGCGGGGACGCCGTAGAATGCGCCGCCGCCGTACGTCCAGAACCCGAGCGCGACGGCGCCCGGGTCGAGGACGAGGTCGACGGCGAGCACGAGGCCGACGGCCGCGGGGACGCGGACGCGCCAGTCGCCGGCTCGCTCCCCGAGCAGCACGTCGACGAGCAGCACGGCGTTCAGCGCGAGCGGCACGAAGAACAGCGGCAGGCCGAGCGGGACGCCCGCGACGGTCGGCCCGAGTTCGACGACGTACGAGAACTCGCCGTACGGCCACCCCGTCGTGACACCGACGTACTCGATGGCGTACGTGTACGCGGCGAGCACGACCAGCAGGCCCGCGCTCCGCCGGTCGACCAGGGGCGCGACGCCCGCGACTAGCGGCAGTCGCATGACGGCGGTGCCCGCGAGCAGGAACATCGGGTCGAACGCGAGCCGCCGCGGCAGCACTCCCATCGAGCCCGCGATCATCACTGCCGCGCCGACCACCGGCACCAGAACCACGACCTCGAACTCGTAGGCGGCGACCAGTTCCTCGAGCCGGCGCTCCACGTCCGCGCGGGCCGGCCACGCGCCGACCGTCGGTGCGTCAGCCATGGGTGAGCCTCCAGAGGCCGGCGACGGTCAGGACGGCTCCGACGGCCGTGTTGATGGCTGGGAACCACCAGTACGCGCGGTCCACGTCGACGGACGAGAGCGCGAGTCCGGCAGTCAGGACCGGGTACGCCGCGAGCAACACCCCCGCCCGGGGATCGAGCAGCGCGAACGCGGCGGCGGCCACGAGCCAGCACGCGCCGCAGTACGCGAGCGCCCCGCGCTCCCCGAGGACTGTCGCGGTGGTCCGGAGGCCGGCGCGGCGGTCCGGTTCGACGTCGGGAATCGCGGAGAACGTGTGCATCGCCATCGCCCAGAGCCATCCGCCGGCGAGCGCTGCGAGCGGTGGGTGGCGGCCGGCGAGCGCGACGTACGCGGCGACGCCGGGGAGCACGTAGAGCCCGTTCGAGAGGGAGTCCAGCGGCGGGACCGTCTTGAGTCGCGGGGGCGCGCTGTACGCCCATCCGAGCGCGAGGAACGCGAGGACGGCGGGCGCGACGGCGGGCCGCCAGGCGGCGAGCAGGACGCCGAGCAGCGCGCTCGCGGCGACCGCCCAGGCGACCAGGGGGTCGCCGTCGTAGCGGGTCTCCCGGCCGTCCTTCTTCGGGTTCTCGGCGTCGGCGTCCGCGTCGAAGACGTCGTTGACGCCGTAGAGGTAGAGGTTCGCGGGCAGCAGGAAGTACGCGAACAGGGCGGCGGCGACGGGCGAGAACAGCGCCGCCGTCGAGCCGGCGCCGTACGCCGCGCCGACCGCAACGGGGCCGGCGAGGTACAGCCAGAACCGGGGGCGCGACCGCTGCAGGAGGCGGACAGCGCGCCACCGGAGGTCCCGGGTTCCGTGCCCTGGCTGGGTCATCGGTTCACTGTCGGGCGCGGACCGGGACGCGGTCGGTGTCCTCCAGGACCGCGTTCGCGGCGTGCTCGCCGCTGATGAGGCACATCGGGACGCCGATGCCGGGGCGCGTGAACCCGCCCGTGTAGTAGAGGCCGTCCAGGGCGCCGGAGCGGTGGTCCGGGCGCAGCGGGCCGGTCTGGCGGAGCGTGTGCGCGAGCCCGAGCGCCGTCCCCCGGGTGGCGTTGTACCGGCTGGCGAAGTCGGCGACGGCGAAGCACTCCTCGACGACGATTCGGTCGCGGAGGTCGACGCCGGTGTTCGCCGCGACGTCCGCGAGGACGGCGTCCCGGTAGGCGTCGCGCGCGTCCTCGCCGTCCTCGAGGCCGGGCGCGATGGGGACGAGCGCGAACACGTTGCTGTGGCCGTCGGGGGCGACGGAGTCGTCGGTCTTCGAGGGCGCGCAGAGGTAGTACGCGGGGTCGTCGGGCCACGCCGGGTCCTCGAAGATGGCGTCGAAGTGGTCGCTCCAGTCCGTCGGCAGCACGAGGGTGTGGTGCGCGAGGCCGTCGAGGTCGCCCTCCACCCCGAGGTAGAGGAGGAACGCGGAGGGCGCGTACGTCCGGGACGCCCAGTAGTCGTCGTCGTACTGGCGGTCCGCGGGCGCGAGGAGTTCCCGTTCCGTGTGCGCGTAGTCGGCGTCCGAGACGACGACGTCGCTCTCGAGGACCTCGCCGCCCCCGGTGGTGACCCGCATCGCGCCGCGCTCGCCGCGGATGCCGGTGACTTCCACGCCGGTCCGGTACGTGACGCCGAGGTCGCGGCCGAGCGCGGCGACCGCGTCGACGACCGCCCCCATCCCGCCGTCGGGGTAGTGGACGCCGAGGTCGAAGTCCACGTGGCTCATCAGGTTGTACAGCGCGGGCGTGTTCGTCGGCGACCCGCCGAGGAACACGAGGCTGTACTGGACGAGCTGCTGGAGTTTCGGGTGGTCGAAGTACTGCTCGACGTGGTCCTGCATCGACCCGAGGAGCCCGAGGCCGCGGGCGTTCCGCACGACGTCCCAGTCGACGTAGTCCCGGAACCGCGGGCGGTCGGTGTACACGAAGTGCTCCATGCCGACCTCGTAGGTCTCACGGGACTGCTCGAGGTACCGCCGGAAGGCGTCGCCGGCGCCGTCCTCGTAGGACTCGAAGACCGCCCGGGTGCGTTCGAGGTCGCCGCTGACGTCGACCCGGTCGCCGTCCTTGAAGTACACGCGGTAGTGGGGGTCGAGGTGTTCGAGGTCGTAGAACTCCCCCGGGCTGCGGTCGAACGCCGCGAAGAACCGCTCGAAGACGTCCGGCATCAGGTACCACGACGGCCCCATGTCGAAGCGGAAGCCGTCGCGTTCGAGCACGCTCGCCCGCCCGCCGAGCTGGTCGTTCTGCTCGACGACGGTGACGTCGAAGCCGGCGTCCGCGAGGTAGCACGCGGTCGAGAGCCCGCCGAACCCGCCGCCGACGACCGTCGCCGTCGGGCTGCTCGCGGCTGTCACTACAGGACCCCTCCGAGCAGCGAGTGCAGGGACGCGGCAGCGTTCCGCGCCCGCGACCGGACCGGACCGCGGCGGCCGA
>JBDGUB010000003.1:0-8174 GCA_042216245.1 Halobacterium sp. | reverse complement strand
TGCAGGGACGCGGCAGCGTTCCGCGCCCGCGACCGGACCGGACCGCGGCGGCCGACCTCGGTCTCCGGTTCGTCGGTCGGGGCGGCCTCCGGTTCGTCGGTCGGGGCGGCCTCCGGTTCGGTTTCCGAGGCGGCCTCCGGTTCGGTCCGCGGCACGGCGCTCGCGGCGTAGAACGCGTCCTCGGGGTCGCCGGTGCGCCGCCAGTGGTACCACGTCCTCGCGACGAGCGACAGCCGTCGCCGCGTCGACAGCGACGGCGTCGCCGACAGCGTGTCGAACCCCCGCGCTCGAACGAGTCGGTGGTGGTCGGCGTACAGCACGGCCGACAGCAGGACGGCGAACTGGCAGTCCGCGGGGAGGTACTGGATGCCCGCGACCCCCTCGCGGTACAGCCGTTCCGTCCGCCGGAGTTCCGCCCGCATCGCGGCGGCGAACCGCTCCGTGAACCGGCACTCCCTGATGGACGCCTCCGAGACCCCGTAGGTCTCCAGGGTCTCGCGAGGCAGGTAGATGCGGTCGTACTCCGTGACGTCCTCGCGGACGTCCCGCAGGAAGTTCGTGAGCTGGAAGGCTTCTCCCAGTGCCTTCGCGTGCGGGCGGGCCGCCTCGACGGCCGCCCCGTCCATTCCCTCGGGGGGGCCGGCCGAATCGCTGCCCGGGCCGGCCGCCATCACGTCGAGCATCATGTACGCGACGGCGACCGACGACCCCCGGAGGTACGTCTCGAGGTCGTCGTGGGTCTCGTACCGGCTGGTGTCGACGTCCATCTCCATCGCGTCGATGAACGTCTCCACTTCCGACGCGGGGATGCCGTAGTCCGCCCGGAGGTCCGCGAACGCGTCGAGAACCGGCTCCGAGAACTCGTCGTCGAACTGCCAGTCGTCGCCGCTCGCGTCGCCGAGAGCGCGCGAGCGAATCGCCGCGAGTTCGCGACGCTGAGCCGCGGGCGCGGCGCCGTCGGGGTCGTCGACGACTTCGTCGGCGACGCGGAAGAAGGCGTAGAGGACGTACGTCGGTCGGCGGACGCGCTCCGGGAGGACGCGGGTCGCGACGTGGAACGTCCTGCCCGTTCGCTGCTGTATCGCCTTGCTCGTGGCGACGTTCTCGGAGGCTACCATGGTCGTGGTGGGTCGCCCCGCGCCGACAGTCGTCGGTCGCGGCGACGGGTGCGCTGATTGATAGCCGCCAGACAGATAAAAGGTGGATACCCGACTAGCAAGGTATCACCGGTCGAAGACCGCCGCCATCAGCTTTCGCTCTCCCGCCCGCCGGTGCTGGTGGAACGTCGCCCGCGAGACGCCCATGGACGACGCCAGCTCCTCGCCCGTAACCGACCGCGACGTGTCGTAGTACCCCGCCAGGTACGCCTTCTTCACCGCGGTGAGCTGTTTCTCTGTCAACCGGTCGGCGAGCCCCCCGACGAAGCCGCGCTCGGTCTCCGGCGGCCGCTCGGCCTCCCGGTAGGAGACGAGCTCCGTCCCCTCGTAGCGCTCCCGGACGGCCTCGACGACGGCCCGCACGTCCGCGCTCACCGGGAGCTCGACCTCGACGTCCGCGCGCCCACTGCTCGCGGTGACGTGCCGGATTCGGCCGCCGCGGTCCGCGAGCTCGCTCACGAACGAGCCCTCGCCCGGCCGGAACTCGAACAGCGTCCGGCCGGCCGACGACTCGACGACGGCGGCGTGCTCCACGCCGGACTCGGCCGCCGCCTCCAGCACCAGGTCGGGGTCGCCCTCGGCGGAGAAGAACAACAGCGGGGTCTCCCCGCGGGACACGGCGCCCTCGTACTCGAGCGTACAGTCCGCGCGCGCCGAGACGTCCACGAAGAACAGCGACCGGTCCGAGACCGCGAGCTCCACGGTCGCGACGTTGTCCGCGGAGACGACCTGCCGGGTCTCGTGGGCGTTCAGCGCCGTCGCGACCGAGTGCCCGACCGCCTGCAGGATAGCCGTCTCCCAGTCGTTCGCCGCGTCCGCGTCCCGCGAACACGCCACCAGCACGCCGTACGAGCGGTCCCGGTAGACGAGCGGGACGGCGACCACGGCCTCGGCCTCCGCGACCGGCGCGACCGCCGCCGCGTCCGCGCCCGTCACGACCTGCAGCGACCCCGACTCGACCGCGCGGACCGCCGGGTGGTCGCTGTCCGCCAGCGGGACCGACAGGTCGGCCGCGTCAGCGTCCGCGTCGCTCCAGGCCCGCGGCTCGACCTCGTCGCCGTCGAAGTCCACGTCGCCCACCCACGCGAACGCGTACGTGTCGACCCCGGCGACGCGCTCGCACACCTGGCGTTCCACTTCCTGCCGGCTGTCAGCGCCAGCGACGGCCCCCGTCACGTCACTGACGAGACCGTCGACGCGCGCGAGGACGTGCGCCAGCCGCTCCCGCTCTCGCTCGAGGTCGAGCTCCGCGCGCTTGCGCGCGGTGACGTCCATCTGGAAGCCGACGAAGTGCGTTACCTCGCCGGCCTCGTTCTCCACCGGCGCGACGGTGACCTCGTTCCAGAACTGCTCGCCGTCCGACCGGTAGTTCAGCAGTTCGACCGTGACCGCCGCCGCCTCGTCGACGGCGCGCGCCAGGTCCGCGACCGCGTCCTCGCTTGTCTCCGGCCCCTGGAGGAACCGGCAGTTGCGGCCGAGGATGTCCTCGCGCTCGTACCCCGTGATGCGCTCGAACGTCTCGTTCGCGTACACGATGGGGTTGTCCGGTCGGTCGGGGTCGGTGATGACGATGCCGACGGGCGCCTCGTCCATCGCGCGCTCCTTGACGTCGAACGCGACGGCCGGCGCGTGACCGCTACTGCCCTCCTGGGACGCCATGGTACAACGCGGGCGGCGGAGTCGAAAGAGTGTTTGGTGTCGCGGAACGCTCCCCCTATCGCTGTCCGGCGCGGCCGGCCTACACGCTGCCGTACCGGCCGAGCCGGGTGCCGTCGAGCAGGTAGAGCTCCGCGTTCGGGCACGCGTCCGGCAGGAACGGCGCGAGGAACTCCTGGCCCTCGACGTTCACCCACGTGCCGCCGGAGAGTTCGTTGAACGCCGGGAAGACCGCGAGGTCGCCGCGCGCGTCGACGCGCTCGCCGTGGTACTCCTCGAAGGGCGCCGCGTCGAGCGGGCCGCGGAGCCACGCGCGCTCCACCCGGGTGCCGCCGACCTCGTCCTCCAGCCGGACCGTCGGGTGCTCGTGGCCGACGCAGACCGTCTCGGCCGTCAGGACGTCCTGGCTCGGCCACGTGTGCCCGTGCGCGAACCCGACGTCCCCGATGACGGCGCCCTCCGGCGGCGTCGCGTCGACGCCGAACACCTCGGGGATGCCGCCGTCGTGGTTGCCGACGACGAGCGTCGCTGGCACGTCCAGCGCGTCGAAGAGGGCCTCGAGTTCCTCGCGCTCGGCACCCTCCGGGGCCCCGATGGAGTGCCCGAGGTCACCGAGGAAGACCACGCGGTCGACCCGGTTCTCCTCGACGAGCCGGAGCAGGCGCTCCCGGCGAGCGGTGGCGCGGCTCCTGGTCTCGAGGCCCTCGCGGCGGAGCGAGCGCTCGATGCCGGCGTGGTAGTCCGCGACCACGAGCGCGCGCTCGCCGGCCGCTCCGCCGCCCGCGCGGTCGTCCGCCGCGGCGGCGTCGCTGTCAGTCGCGTCGCTGCCGAGGTCTGCGACCGCGGCGGGCGCGCCCGGAATCGGTTCGACGAGCGCCATCAGATGGCTTTCAGGTGGTCGTCCCCGGACTCGTAGCAGCGCCCGCTCATCAGCGCGTCCTGGATGGCGTCCTCGATCTCGCCCTCGTCGGCGTCGCGCTCGTCCGCGGCGGTCGCGACGACCTCCTCGCGGCGCGCGCCGTCACCGTCGTCGAGTTCGGCCATCAGGTCGACGACGTAGTCCTCGAGGTCGAGGTCCATCGACCCCGCGTCGGCGTCCTCCGCCTCGGACGCTGGCTCGTCGTACTCGGACTCCGTGAAATCCTCGAGGTCGTCCCCGGACTCCTCGCCGGCGTCGAAGTCGCCGACCTCGTCTGCCCCGGCGTCTTCGCCGGCATCGTCGTCCTCGACGTCCACGCCGCCTCCCGATTCGGCTGCTGACTCGTCGCTCGGCTCTTCGGCGGCCGACTCCTCGCGCTCGGGCGCGTCCAGGTCGGCCTCGCCGGACTCCGGAATCTCGTCGCCCGTCGAGAAGCCGACGTCGAAGTTCTCCTCGACCTCGCGGCGCTCCTCCTCGGAGAGCTCGTACATCTCGCCGTCGCCGGCCTCTGCGTCCGCGGGCTCCTCGGGCGCGGACTCGGGCTCGCTCCCTGCCTGGGTCTCGGATTCGGCCTCGACAGCGGTCTCGGTCTCACTCTCGGACGCGGACTCGGGTTCGCTCTCGCTGTCCGGCGCTGCTTCCGCGGCCACCTCCTCCGGGCTCGGCGTCTCGGCCGCGGGCTCGGGGTCCGGCGTCCCGGACTCGGCCTCGGTCGCCGACTCGGCGCCCTCGGCACCCGCGGCTTCGGTCTCGGATTCCGCGCCCGACTCCGCTTCCGACTCCTGCTCCGCGGCCTCCGCCTCCGAGACGGCTTCGTCCGTCTCCGATTCGAACTCGGCGTCGACGGGTCCGGCCTCGGCGTCGGCCTCCATCGGTTCGGCCGCCGCGGCCGCCTCGTCGGGCTCCAGGTCGGCGGCGAAGTCCAGTGGGGCGTCGCCGCCCTCGCTCGGCGAGAGTTCGAGGTCGCCGACGGCCTCGGCGTCGCCCGCGACGACGCGCGCGGCGTCGACGGCGAGGTCCCGGACCGCCGCGAGGTACGCGGGCGACGTCTCGTAGTGGTCGAGCGCCAGCGGGATGCCCGCCGCGAGCCCGGGTTCGACGTCCGCGGACTCCAGGACCGCGCGCAGCCGGTCGCCGCGCTCCACGCGCTCGTGGGCCGCCGCCATCGTCGCGACACGGTCGACGGTCTGCTCGGCCGTCGACACGACCCAGCGGTCCCGGGTCTCGGCGTCCACCTCGCTGACGGACTCCGGCCGGATGGACGTGTAGACGACGTCCGCGTCCTCCGGTTCGAACGTGCGGGCTTTCCCGGTCACCGCGACGAACGACGGCGTCTCCGCGGACTCCAGTTCCGCGAGCGCCTCGGGCTGGTACTGGCCGGCGTACACGACGAACGCGCCCGTCGGGTCGACGATTCGCGCTCGCACCACGTCCTCGTTCACCTGCTCGACCTCCGTCAGCACGCCGACCACAAACACGCGGTTGACGCGCGCGCCGGTCGGCGTGACGACGTAGTTCGGCGCGCGCTCCTCGTCGCTCTCCGCGTACGAGTAGTTCGCGTCGTCGAACTCCGCCGCGAACAGCCGGTACGCGACCTCGCGGCGGTTGACCTCCTCGGAGTCGCTCACGCGCCCACCTCCTCGAGGAAGGCCTCGGCGCGCGCGGCCGGGTCGTCGTCGCAGGCCGCGAACTCCACGGTCTCGAGGTTCGCGCCGTAGTCGTCGACCGAGAGGTGGCCGCGGACGCGGAACTCGCGGCCGACCAGTTCGTCGCGGATGGTGTCCGCGACGACCTCCTGGTCCATCGCCTCGCGGGCCTGCTCGCGGGCGTCCTCGATGTCGCCGCCGTACACCGCCTCGGTGAGTTCGCGGTCGAGGACGACCGTGACGGTGTCGGTGCCGTCGTCGAGAATCGCCTTCACGCGGAGGTCGTCCTCGCCGTCCACGTCGCCGTGCTGGCGGCACTGGCCCTTCTGGACGACGCGGCCGCACTCGGGGCAGCGCTGGATGAGCCCGGAGCCGTCGCGGACCTCGATGACGTTCCCGACGAGTTCGACGTCGTACGCGCCGCCGCGCTCGACTGCATCCCGGACGGAGAGCCTGGTCGGGCCGCCGACGTCGACGTCGCGGTCGAGGGCGGTGACCGTCGAGAACTCGGAGACGTTCACCGAGGGGACGCCCCGGAACTCCCGGACGTAGACGTCCTCGAGGCGGACCGAGGCGCCCGCCTCGATCTCCGCGTGGGGGTCCCAGTCGGTGAACGGGAGGCGCGCGGACTCGTCGCCGAGCACGCCGCTGAGAATCTCGGTCTCGCCGTCCCGGCCGTCGATGGTCCGGGTCTCGACCTCCGTCACGCGGACCTCGACGTTCCGGCCGCGGTCGCCCGGCGAGAGGTCGGCGAGGTCGCGGTCGCCGCCGACGCCGTAGGGGACCGCGAGGTCCTCGTCCGCCGCCTGGACGGTCGAGGACTCCCCGAAGTTCAACTCGGGTTCGCCCTCCCACTCGCGGACGCTCGCGTTCCCGATGGTGACGACGTCGCCGGCCGCCAGGCCGAAGTCCTCCCACGCCGTGTACGATATCTTCCCGGTCTCGTCGGCGAGTTCGCCCTCCCGGATGACGTGGTCGTCGCCCTGGTAGCGAATCGAGCGCTGGCCGACGGTCAGGACTTTCACCGTGACGGTGACGTTCCCGCTGTCCGGGCCGATGTCCGCGACGTCGACCGTCGTCGGGCCCGCGGTCTCGCCGCCGCCGTCGTCGCCGTACTTCCGCCGGAGGCTGCGTTTCGCCTCCTCCATCGGGACGCTGTACTCCACGAGGTTCGCGAGGTTCTCTCTGACCTCCGCTTTGTCTACACCGAGGTCGGAGGCGAGCTCCTCGGCGTGGTCGTCGATGTTCATGCACGTAGCACTGCGGCAGCCCGGAATAAAAGGGTTCCCGAGGGGGACGCCGTGACTGGCGTCGCCCCGGTCCCGTTTCGGGGCCGGAGCAGGAGGCCTGCGGCGAGTCCGGGGAACGAAACCGGTTTCCGGGCGCCCGCGCCTACGACGCGTATGCACGTCGTCGTGAACGCCGCGATGAGCGCGGACGGCAAGCTCTCCACGCGCCGCCGCGAGCAGGTCGCCATCAGCGGCCCCGAGGACTTCGAGCGCGTCGACGCCCTGCGGGCCGACGCCGACGCCGTGATGGTCGGCGTCGGCACCGTTCTCGCGGACAACCCCTCCCTCACGCTGGACGACCCCGAGCGCGTCCAGACGCGCGAGGAACGCGGCGAACCACCGCATCCCGCCCGCGTCGTCGCGGACTCGCACGCCCGCACGCCCCCGGACGCGAAACTCCTGGACGGGACCGCCGAGACGTTCGTCCTCGTCGCGGAGGAGGAGCCCCGGGAGCACCGCCAGGCGCTCGAGGACGCGGGCGCGACGGTCCTCGTCGCCGGCGAGCACCGCGTCTCGCTGCCCGACGCCCTCCGGAAGCTCGAAGCCCACGGCGTCGAACGAATCATGGTCGAGGGCGGCGGCGAACTCATCTTCTCGCTGTTCGAGGACGGCCTCGTCGACGAGCTCTCCGTGTACGTCGCCCCGAAGATCATCGGCGGCCGCGACGCCCCCACGCTCGCCGACGGCGACGGCTTCGTCGACGACTTCCCGGCGCTGTCGCTCGAGGACGTGACGCGCGTCGACGACGGCGTCCTCCTCGAGTACGACTGCGAGTAGGCGCCGCGCGCACGAGCCGCGAGAACTGCTAGTCGGTCGCGGTCCGTTCTGGTGGTCGCGGTCTGTTCTGCTGGCTTCTTTCAGTACCGGCGGAAGCGGTCAGTGCTGGTGGCCGGTCGCCTCGCCGAACGTCTGCCCGAAGCGCTGCTCGAACTGGTCGAGGGTCGCCTCCTCGATGGCCTGCAGGTGCTCGTCGGCCTCGCCCTCCGTGTGGTGGACGACGGAGTGCGCGCGCTGCGCGAACGCCATCAGCGCGATGTCGCCGACGATCTGGGCGTCGGACTCGTCGTCCTCTTCCGCGAACAGGTCGACGAGTTCCGCGGGGAGCGTGAGTTCGTCGGTGTTGCCGTCCGGGTCCTCGATGGTGAACGTAGCGTCGTTCATGCCCCCACCGACGGGACCCCGCCTCAAATGGGTGTGGATACCGGCCTACGACCCCTTCGACGTCCACGCCGGCTCCGACACTGTCGTCGCGTTGATGCCGCTGTACGTCGACACGTACACGACGCGGCGCGTCTCGCCGTCCCGCTCGATGGTGACGTCGTACTTCACTCGCCGGATGACGCCGTCCTCGGAGACGACCAGGGTCGCGTGGGCGTCCGTCGCGTTCGCGAGGTCGAGACGGATGCCGCCGCCGGTGTCATCCGCGGGCGTCGCGGCGTCGGCCTCGAACCGGTACGCGCCGTCCTCGCGGCCGACGTACTCGAAGTCGTACCTGGGCAGCACGCTG
>JBDGUB010000002.1:60069-64326 GCA_042216245.1 Halobacterium sp. | reverse complement strand
GGTCCGTGCCGGTCGGCGCGCCCCGGTACTCCCGCCACTGCTCGGAGGGCTCGCCCACCTCGAAGTCGCTGCCTGGCGCGTCCGTCATGCCTAGGGGTTCTCCCACGAACCTCAAAGGTCCCGGGGCCGCCACTCGACGGGTTATTTATCACGGGGACGCGAAGCAGGGAGCGTGCAGCAGGCGACGTTCCGCCTCGCGGGCGACGGCGCGTACGCAGCGGCGACGGCGGACACGGATGTCCGGATGGCGCTGTGGTGCAACGACCACTGCGACCTCCTCCGAGTCCGGGGGGCGGACGCGGATAGCGCGCTCGCGGCGGTCGACGAGCGCGTCGGCGTCCGCGAAAAGGTCCGGGAAGGAGACACGACGCTCGCGGTCACCGGCGCGTGCCTGCGCGCCGAGAGCGAGGGCATCGAGGACGTGGTGGCGGCCCACGGCTGCCTGCTCGTCCCGCCGCTGGCCTACGTCGACGGCGAGAAGCGCGTGCGCGTCCTCTCGCTGTCCCCGTCCTCGCTGACCGACGTCTACCGCGACCTGAGCGAGCGCTACGACGTGACCGTCGAGGACAAACGCGAGGTGAGCGCGCCCAACCCGGGCGCTCCGGGCGTCGCCGGCGTGGACCTGACGGCGCGCCAGGACGCCGTCCTCCGCGCGGCCGTCGAGGACGGGTACTACGACCTGCCGCGAGGCACCACGACCGCCGAGCTCGCCGGCCGGTTCGGGCTCGCCCGGTCCACGCTCGAGGAGCACTTGCGGCGAGCCGAGGGGAAGGTCGCGACGGCGTTCGCGGCGACCCAGTAATCCGCTGGCGCCGGCCTCGGTGACCCAGTAGCCCGCTGACTATCGACGTCCGCGACCGCCGGCCCGGGGAGAAGCCGGCCAGCCCTACGCCGACGAACAGCTACTTGTGCCGGACACGCCAGCATCCGACAATGACGGACGGGTCGGACGGCGACGCGGACGACGAGCGGCCGGCGGCCGGCGAGCGGAGCGAGCGCGCGCGGTGGCTGCTGGTCGCCGGACTGAGCGTGATGTCGGCGTCGCTGTCCGCGTACGAGATCGTGCCCGCGAGCGTGACGCCGCTCATCAAGGCCTCGCTCGGTGTGGACGCCACCCAGGCTGGACTCGTCGTCGGCATCATGTTCGGGTCCGCGGTCGTCGCGAGCCTCCCGGTCGGCGCGGTGCTCGACCGCACCAACTCCCGGGTGGCGATCGCCGTCGCCGTCTTCGTCGCCCTGGGAGCTGGCGTCTGGGGGTGGCTCGCAGCGGAACGCGGGGCGTTCTACCTCCTGCTGGCGTCCCGCGTCGTCGGCGGGCTGTCCTTCGTCGTCATCTGGAACGCCGGCATCGACGTCGTGAGCCGCGCGGTCGGGCCGTCGCGGCGCGCGACCGCGGTCGGCGTCTACACCGCGAGCGGCCCGGTCGGGTTCGCGCTCGGGCAGGGCGGCGGGCCGACCGTCGCGGCGTGGTTCGGCTGGCCCGCCATCTTCCTCGTGTTCAACGCGCTCCCCCTGGTCGGGCTCGCGCTGTTCTGGCCGACCAGCCGCGGCCTCGGCCACGCGGGCGACGGCGCGGCGCCGACGCTCACCGAGTTCGGGAGCGTCCTCCGGAACCTCGGCGTCTGGCTGGTCGGCAGCCTCGGCTTCCTCGCGTACTCGCTGTACCTCTTCGTGAACAGCTGGGCGCCCTCCTACCTCACGGACGAGGTGGGGCTGTCGCTCGCGTTCAGCGGGCTCCTCGTCGCGGTGTTCCCGGCGGTCGGCGTGCTCTCCCGCATCGGCGGCGGCCTGCTCTCGGACCGCCTGTTCGGCGGCCGCCGCCGGCCCGTCCTCGTGGGGTCCTTCCTCGTGTCGGTTCCCTTCCTCGCCGCGTTCGCGTTCGTGCACTCGGTGGCCGTCCTGGTGGTCGCGTTGCTGGCGACGGGGTTCGCCATCCAGTTGACGCTCGGGTTGTCGTTCGCGTACGTCCGCGAACTCGTCGCGCCCAGGGTCGCCGCGACCGCGGTCGCGTTCCAGACGAGCGTCGGGCTGGCGGGCGCGTTCCTGTCGCCGATAGCCGGCGGCGCGCTCGTCGAGGCGACGAGCTACGAGACGGCGTTCCTCGCGTACGCCGGCCTCGGCGTGGTCGGCGTCGCCGCAGCCCTGGCGGCGCCCGGTACGTGAACCGGGGCTGCACTGCACCACCCGCGCGCGTCCCGGTGCTGGAGCGGATTACAGCCCGAGGAAGTCCTCGGCGTTCTCCCAGAGGAGTTTCCGGTAGACGTCGTCGCTGTAGTCGGTGGCCTCGCCGAGTGAGTCGAGCCACTCGCCGGGGTGGATCATGGGGTAGTCGGTGCCGAACATGACCTTGTCCTTGAGGACGGTGCCGGCGTAGTGCAGCACCTGTTCGTCGATGTACTTCGGGAGCCACCCCGAGAGGTCCATGTAGACGTTGCCCTTCTGCTGGCAGATGGCGAGCTGTTCTTTCTCCCAGGGGAACGCGGGGTGCGCGATGAGAATCTGCAACTCGGGGTGTTCGGCGGCGACGTCGTCGAGCAGCATCGGGTTGCCGTGCTTGACCTTGAGGCCGCGGCCGCCGGGCGAGCACGCGCCGAGCGTGGAGTTCCCGCCGTGGAAGACGCAGGGGACGCCGAGGTCCTCGATGGTGTCCCAGAGGGCGTCGTGTTCGGGGTCGCTGGGGTCGAAGCCCTGTGCGATCTGCTGGAACTTGAACCCGGAAAGGTCGAGGTCGTCGACGCAGCGCACCGCCTCCTCGACGCAGTCGTCCTTCAGGGGGTCGACGCTCCCGAACCCGACGAAGAAGTCGTCGTACTCGTCGCGGACCTCGGCGACGTAGTCGTTCGGGACCGGGGGGTTGCCGGTGTTCGTCTCGGCGTCCCACCCGAGGAGGACGGCCCGGGAGACGCCGGCGTCCTCGTACTCGGCGAGCATCTCGTCGTAGTCCCAGGTGTCGAGGTCGGTGCCGAAGCGGTCCGCGGCGTCCGCCATCATCTGGCCGCCGGCGTCCTCGAGGAACTCGCTCGTGGGCTGGTGGGCGTGGGTGTCGACGGCGCGGGTCTCCGCAAGGAGGTCGTCGAGGGGCATCGTCGTGGAGTGCGGGACCGGGGGTGAAAAACCCGCCGCCCGCCGCGCTGACTGACTGGTCAGTCAAAACGCTTTTGGGGGCGGCCGCGAATCAAGCGCCCAACGAGGGACCCCCGTGCCAGACCAACGACTCCAGCAGGCGGCCGACGAGCACGCCGACGGTCGGGCCGCCATCGAGACGACGAACCTCCAGTTGACGTACAGCGACGGCACCCGGGCCGTCGAGGACGTTACGCTCCGCATCCCCGAGGGCGAGTTCTTCGGCTTCCTCGGGCCGAACGGCGCCGGGAAGACGACGAGCATCAAGGTGTTCGCGACGCTGCTGAACCCGACCAGCGGCGAGGTGCGCGTCAACGGCTTCGACCCCACCGAGAACCCGCGCGCCGTCCGCCAGTCCATCGGCTACATGGCCCAGGAAACCAGCGTCGACGAGGAACTCACCGCCCGCGAGAACCTCAAGTTCGCCTGCGAGGCCTACGGCGTCCCGCGGGGCGAACGCGGCGACCGAATAGCGTACCTCCTGGACCTCGTGGACCTCGCGGACGTCGCCGGGAAGAAGGCCGAGGAGTTCTCCGGCGGCATGAAGAAGCGCCTGGACGCCGCCACCGCGCTCGTCCACGAACCCCCGCTCGTGTTCCTCGACGAACCCACCACGGGCCTCGACCCGAAAGCCCGCAACCGCCTCTGGGAGTACTTCGAGGACATCAACGACGCCGGCACGACGGTCTTCCTCACCACCCAGTACCTCGAGGAGGCGGACGCGCTCTGCGACCGGCTGTCGGTCGTCGTCGACGGCGAGGTCGTCGCGACCGGCAGGCCCGCGGAGCTCAAGCGCCGCGTCGGCGGCGAAGTCCTGGACGTCGAACTCCCCGACGACGCCGACCGCGAGCGCGCCGCCGACATCGCCGCGAGCGCCGGCGTCTTCGGGAGCGACGCCGACGTCGAACGCACCGACGAGGGCATCCGCGTGACCGCGCAGACGGCCCGCGAGCACGGCACCGACCTGCTCGTGGAGCTCCGGGACGCCGGCATCCAGGTCCTGAGTTTCAACGTGCGCGCGCCGACCCTGGACGACGTCTTCCTCGCCATCACCGGCGAGGAACTCGACGAGGAGGTGGCGCAGCGATGAGCGCTGACACCGCGGAGGGCCAGCGATGAGCGCTGACACCGCGG
>JBDGUB010000002.1:0-59969 GCA_042216245.1 Halobacterium sp. | reverse complement strand
CAGCGATGAGCGCTGACACCGCGGAGGGCCAGCGATGAGCGCTGACACCGCGGGCGACGACCGCGACGTCGCGCGCGCCGGCAACACCTACCTCGGGGACGTCTGGGTGAACTTCAAGCGCTGGAACCTGAAAGCCGTCCGCAATCCGTTCGTGCTCGTCGGGTCGCTCGTCCAGCCCATCATCTTCCTCGTGCTGTTCACGCAGGTGTTCGGGAACGTCGCGGGGCGCGCGCTCCCGCCCGGCCTGAACTACGAGACGTACCTCGTGCCCGCCATCGCCATCCAGGTGTCGCTGGCGGCGGCCGCGACCTCGGGCATCGGCCTCGTGAACGACATCGAGAACGGGATGTTCGAGAAGGTGCTCGCGACGCCGCTGCGGCGGTCCGCCGTCTTCACCGGGAAGGTCAGCGCGGAGCTCGTCCGCGTGCTCGTCCAGGTCGCCATCATCCTCGGCCTCGGCGTCGTCCTCGGCGCGAGCGTCGAGACGGGCGTGGTCGGCGCGCTCGGCATCCTCGCGGTCGCCGTGCTGTTCAGCCTCTGGTTCCTCTCGCTGTCGAACGCGCTCGCGCTCGTCACCCGCGACCAGGAGTCCACCATCATCGGCGCGAACCTCCTCCAGTTCCCGCTGCTGTTCGTCTCCACGGCGTTCCTCCCCCTGGAGAGCCTGCCCGGGTGGATCCAGACAATCGCGACGTACAACCCCATCACGTACGGCGTCGACGCCGCGCGCTCCATCATGCTCGGCCGCGACGTGATGACCGTCGTCGACGTCACGGGCTTCGGCGGCGTCTGGAACGCGCTCGTCCCCGCGTTCGCGGTGCTCGCCGCGCTCGACCTGGCGTTCGGCGCGGTCGCCGTCTACCTCATCTCGCGGTCGACGAGCGCGGACGTCCAGTAGCCCGCGTCAGGCCTCGCAGTCCAGGACCGCACCCGCACTCCCGCGGTCCGCCACCGCGGTCACTCCTCGCGTTTCACGAGGAACTTCATGTCCCCGGAGAAGACCGTCTCGCCGTCCTGGTTCGTCATCTCCGTGTCGATGACGACGAGGCCGGCGTCCTCGCGGCTGGAGAGTTCCTTCGTCTCCGTCACCGCCATCTCGAGGGAGATGGTGTCGCCCATCTTCACGGGCGCCGGGATGTCCATGTAGTTCATGCCGAGGAACGCGATGACGCGTCGCTCGAGGAAGCCACACCGGTAGACGAACCCGGTCGCGAGCACGAACGTCATCGGGCCGTGCGCGACGCGCTCGCCGAACTCCTGGTCGGCGGCGTACTCGGCGTTCGAGTGGAGTTCCGTCCAGTCCCCGGTGAACATCGAGTGGAACGTGAAGTCCGCCTCGGTGACTGTGCGTCCGACGCTCTGGAAGGTCTGGCCCTCCTCGAAGTCCTCGAAGTAGTGAGGTTCGTAGCTGTACGCCATACCGGCACCGGCACCCGGAGGGACAAATAGTTATGCCGACAGGGCGCGCGCCCCGAACATCCCGAGAATCCACGCCAGGACGAACGCCAGCCCGCTCGCGACCGGGTCGCCGGCCACCGTCCGGAGCGCCGTCGCGAGCCCGAGGTAGACGGCCACGACGGCGAGCGCGGCGGCCGCGCCCCACGCGACGCCCCGCAGCCGGTCTTCGTAGGGGTCGCCCCACTGATCGCGGTAGAACCCGGGCACGGCGACCCCCGCGAGGATGATCACGAAGTAGCCGTCGTATCCGGCGGGGAACCACTGGAAGACGGCCATCCCCGCCAGCAGGGCGACGACGACGCAGGCGGCCGTCACCGCGAACTCCACGCTCTCGACCCACGACCGGAACCGCCCCAGGAGCGACATACGCGTGGCGTCGACGCCCACCCGGGTGAATCTACCGGACCCTGGGCCGGCGCGGCAGTCCTTCGGACTCGGGGTCGGTTCAACGCGGCAGTCCACCGGGTACGACTATGGGGGACGAATCCGAACCCCGGGGTATGCGAGACGCGTACGTCGTCGGCGCGGGCCAGACCGCGTTCGGGTCGTTCCCCGACGAGTCCTACCGGTCGCTGTTCGCCACCGCGTTCGACCGCGCGGTGGCGGCGGCCGACGGCCTCGCGGCCGACGACATCGACGAGGCGGTGGTCGGGACGCTCGGCGTGGGCGGCAGACAGATCGGGCTCTCGGGGCCGGCGGTCACCGAGCACGTCGGCCTGTCAGTGCCGACGACTCGCGTGGAGAACGCCTGCGCCGCCAGCGGGTACGCGGTCCGGAACGCCGTGCAGGCGGTCAAGTCCGGGATGGCGGACGTCGTGCTCGCGGGCGGCTACGAGGTGATGACGGACGCGAGCGGCGACGCGACGAAGTACTGGCTCGGCGTCAGCGGCGAGACCGAGTGGGAGCGGCTCACCGGGACGACGTTCGCGGGGACGTACGCGCAGATGGCGACCGCGTACCTCGACGCGTACGACGCGACCGTCGAGGACTTCTCGCGGGCCGCGGTGAAAAACCACGCGAACGGCGCGCGGAACCCGCACGCGCACCTCGACTTCGAGTGCAGCCTCGAGGACGCGACCGACGCCGCGGTGGTCGCCGACCCCCTGACGCTGTACCACTGCTGTCCGACGAGCGACGGCGCCGCCGCGGTGCTCGTCGCAAGCGAGGACGTCGCGGCCGAGGTGGACGCGGACGCGGCCCGGGTGGCGGGCGTCGGCGCGGCGAGCGACCGCGTCGGACTCTTCGAGCGCGACAGCTACACGTCGATTCCGGCGAGCGAGCGCGCCGCGGACGCCGCCTACGAGATGGCGGACTGCGGGCCGGGCGACGTCGACGTCGCGGAGGTCCACGACTGCTTCGCGGTCGCGGAACTGCTCGCGTACGAGGACCTCGGGTTCTGCGAGCGCGGCGAGGCGCCGCGGTTGCTCCGGGACGGCGCGACCGAGCGCGACGGCGACCTCCCCGTGAACGTCTCCGGCGGCCTGAAGTCGAAGGGCCACCCCATCGGGGCGACGGGCGCCGGGCAGGTCGTCGAGCTCTGGAAGCAGTTGACGGGGAACGCGGGCGACCGCCAGCTCGACGGCGTCCGCCGGGGGCTCGCGCACAACGTCGGCGGGAGCGGCGGCGCGGCCGTCGTCACCGTCCTGGAGGGGCAGCGATGAGAGTCGCGGGCGTCGGCGCGTACGCGCCCCGGTTCCGGCTGGCGGGCGACGCCGTCGCGGACGCGCTCGGGCGGTTCCGCGCTCGCGGCGTCGACCGGGTCGCGGTCCCGGACGCCGACGAGGACGCGTTCACGATGGCGGCCGAGGCCGGGGAGCGCGCGCTCGCCGCGGCGGGCGTCGACCCCGGGGACGTCCGCATCCTCGGCGTCGCGTCGACGACGCTGCCGTACGACGAGGAGGCCGGGACGGGTCGGCTGCGGAGCCTCCTCGGGCTCCCCGAGTCCGCTCGCAGCAGCCAGTTCGGGGGGAGCACGGACGCCGGCGGGGAAGCGCTCGCCGCGGCGCTCGAAGGCGACGACACGGCGCTCGTCGTCGCTGCAGACGTACCCCGGGGCGCGCTCGACGAGGCGGTCGGGCACGGGGCGGGCGCGGGCGCAGCGGCGGTCGTCGTCGAGCCGGACGGACCGGGCAGGGTCGCCGCCAGGGGGTCGAGCACCACCACGTACCCCGGGACGAGGTTCCGCGAGCGCGGGAGCGCGGAGACCACCGGGCTCGGCGTCACGAGCTACGACCGGCAGGCGTACCGGGAGACCGTCGCGAGAGCCGCCGAGAACGTCGACACCAACGGGGTGGACGCGGCGGCGCTCCAGACACCGGACGGCGACCTCCCGTACCGCGCCGCCGGCGACCTCGGCCTGGACGCGGAGACAGTCGCGGCCGGCACCGTCGCCCGGGAACTCGGGGACGCGGGCGCCGCGAGCGCGCTGCTCGGGTTCGCGGACGCCGTCCGCGAGGGCTGCGAGGACGTCCTCGTCGTCACGTACGGGAGCGGCGGCGCGGCGCACGCGTTCCGCGTTCGGTCGGCGGGAGACGTTCCCGTGAACGTGACCCTGACGGGCGACCGCGACCTCGACTTCGCTACCGCGCAGCGCCGCCGCGGCGCCTTCGACTCGGGCGCTCCCGAGGGCGGCGGCGCGTACGTCAGCGTGCCCTCGTACCGGCGGACGCTCCCGCAGCGCCACCGCCTCGTCGCGGGCCGGTGCCGGGCGTGCGGCGCGCTCCGGTTCCCGCCGGAGGGCGCCTGCACCGACTGCGGAGCGCGGGACGGCTACGAGGACGCGCCGCTCGCCGAGCGCGGGACCGTCGAGACCGTCACCACCATCTCCCAGGGCGGCGCGCCGCCCGAGTTCGTCCCCCAGCAGGCCCGCGCCGGCGACTACGCGAGCGCCGTCGCCGCGTTCCCCGGGCCGCACGGCGGCACCGCGAGCGTCCCCCTGCAGGTCGTGCTCGCCGGCGAGGACGCGCCCGGGGTCGGCGACGAGGTCGCGGCCGTCCCCCGGCTGCTCTACGAGCAGGAGGGCGTTCGGCGGTACGGCGTCAAGGCCGTGCCGGCGTCCAGCAAGCGGGACTGACGCCGCTGGCGTCCCGGCTGCATAGCCGGCAGCCGGGGGCCGGGAGTCGGCTCGATACCGGAACCGGTTAGGGGGGCGAGCGCCGTAGACCGTGAGGGAATGACGCTACTGAGCGCCGACACCGTGGTGTGTGACCCCGACCGCGTGCTCGAGGACGCCGCGGTCGTCGTCGACGGCGACCGCATCGCGGCCGTCGGTGACCGCGCGGACCTCGTCGAGCGCTACTCGGACCGCGAGCGCCACGACTGCGACGTGCTCGCGCCGGGGCTCGTCGGCGGGCACGTGCACTCCGTGCAGAGCCTCGGCCGCGGCATCGCCGACGACGAGGAACTCCTGGACTGGTTGTACGACCACGTGCTCCCGATGGAGGCCTCGATGGGGCCCGACGAGATGCGGGCGGCCGCCGACCTCGCGTACCTCGAACTCGTGGAGTCCGGGACGACGACGGCCATCGACCACCTCTCTGTCGCGCACGCCGACGAGGCGTTCGCCGCCGCGGCGGACTCCGGGGTGCGGGCGCTCCTCGGGAAGGTCCTGATGGACCGGGACTCGCCGGACGGCCTCCGGGAGGACACGGACGCGGCGCTCGCGGAGACCGAGGCGCTCGTCCGGGAGTGGGACGGCGCCCGCGGCGGCCGCATCCGGTACGCCGTCACGCCCCGGTTCGCGGTGTCCTGCACGGAGGAGTGCCTGCGCGGGTGTCGCGAACTCGCCGACGAGTACGGCGTCCGCATCCACACGCACGCCAGCGAGAACCGCGGCGAGATCGAGGCCGTCGAGGAGGACACCGGGATGCGGAACGTCCACTGGCTCGACGAGGTCGGATTGACCGGCGAGGACGTCGTGCTCGCGCACTGCGTGTGGACCGACGAGAGCGAGCGCGAACTCCTCGCAGAGACCGGCACGCACGTCACGCACTGCCCGTCCTCGAACATGAAACTCGCGTCCGGGGTCGCGCCGGTCCGCGACTACCTCGACCGCGGCGTGAACGTCGCGCTCGGGAACGACGGCCCGCCCTGCAACAACACCCTGGACGCGTTCACGGAGATGCGGCAGGCCAGCCTCCTCGGGAAGGTCTCGGACCTCGACCCGACCGCGCTGCCAGCGCGCACGGTCTTCGAGATGGCGACCGTGAACGGCGCGCGCGCCGCCGGGTTCGACGACGTCGGGAAGCTCCGCGAGGGCTGGAAGGCCGACGTCGTCGGACTCACAACTGAGAACGCGCGCTCGACGCCGGTCCACGACCCGTACTCCCACCTCGTGTTCGCGGCGCACGGCGACGACGTGACGCTCACGGTGGTGGACGGCGACGTGCTCTACCGGGACGGCGAGCACGTCCGCCGGGACGCGGCGAGCATCCGGGAGCGCGCCAGCGAGTTCGCCGCCGAACTCTGACGCCGGAACGCGGAGTCGGTCGCCGGGAGGGCGGCCGAGGACGCCTCGAGGCCCGGGTTGTCGGGTTCGACGGCACCACGCTTTTCGGGCCGGCGCCCGCAGGTCCACGTGGATGCCCGATTCAGAGCCCGTGCAGTGTCCGGTCTGCGGCTGGACCGGCACGAGCGACGACCTCGGCGGCACCGACGGCGAACCAGCGTGTCCGACCTGCGGGGAGCCCCTGGGCGCCGTGGCGTGACGGCGTCTACCTTTTTGACGGCCCGGGAGTAACGGCGAGGCATGCGAGTCGCAGTACTCGGCGCGGGCACGATGGGCCACGGCATCGCGCAGGTCTCCGCGATGGCGGGCCACGACGTGGCGCTCCGGGACGTCGACGACGGCGTCGTCGCCGACGGCCTGGCCGCCATCGAGTCGAACCTGGAGGGCGGCGTCGACCGCGGGAAGGTGACGCCGGACGAGCGGGACGCGGCCCTCGAGCGAATCACCGGGACGACCGACCTCGAACCGGCGGTCGAGGCCGCCGACCTCGTCGTCGAGGCCGTCCCGGAGGACGTCGACCTCAAGCGGGACGTGCTCGGCGACGCGGAGGCGGCGGCGCCCGACGACGCCGTCCTGGCGTCGAACACGTCCAGCCTCCCGGTGACCGAGATCGCGGCCGCGCTCGACGACCCCGGCGGGTTCGTCGGCCTGCACTTCTTCAACCCCGTCCACGTCATGGAACTGGTCGAGGTCGTCGTCGCCGAGCAGACCAGGGAGGAGACGCTGGCGTTCGCGACCGAGTACGTCGAGGGCGTCGAGAAGACGCCCATCGAAGTCGAGGACTCACCCGGGTTCGCGTCGTCGCGGCTCGGCGTCGCGCTCGGCGTCGAGGCGATGCGGATGGTCGAGGAGGGCGTCGCCGACCCCAGGGACGTCGACCAGGCGATGGAACTCGGGTACAACCACCCGATGGGACCCATCGAACTCGGGGACGTCGTCGGCCTGGACGTCCGGCTGGACATCCTCGAACACCTCCGGGAGGAACTCGGCGAGCGCTTCCGGCCGCCCCAGATTCTCAAGCGGAAGGTCCGCGCCGGCAAGCTCGGGAAGAAGACCGGCGAGGGGTTCTACGTCTGGGAGGACGGCGAGGTCGTGGGGGTGTCGGAGTGACCGTCGCCGAGACCGCCGCGGGCTGCGAGTTCGTTCGCGTGCGCGAGGACGACCCCGAGCACGTCACGACCGTCACCATCGACCGGCCGGACGCGCGGAACGCGCTGAACGCCCAGCTCCGCGAGGAACTGAAGCGAGTGTGTGCGGCCGTCGACGACAGCGACGCCCGCGTCGTCGTGCTCACGGGCAGCGAGGACGCGAAGGCGTTCGTCTCGGGCGCGGACGTCACCGAACTCCGGGAGCGAGACGCCGTCGAGCAGCGCCGCGCGAGCGAACGCCCCCGCGTCTACGAGACCGTCGAGGACCTCCGGCAGCCCGTGATCGCGGCGCTGAACGGGCACGCGCTCGGCGGCGGCCTCGAACTCGCGCTCGCCTGCGACGTCCGGGTCGCCCACGAGCGCGCGAAACTCGGCAGCCCCGAGATCAACCTCGGCATCGTCCCGGGCGGCGGCGCGACCCAGCGCCTCCCCCGCCTCGTCGGCGAGGGGCAGGCGATGAAACTCGTGCTCACCGGCGACCCCATCGACGCCGCCGAAGCCGCGGACATCGGACTCGTCGAGGACGTGCATCCGGACGGCGAGTTCGAGGACGCCGTCGACGACCTCGCCGCGTCGATGGCCGAACACAGCCCGGTCGCCCTCGAGTACGGGAAGGACGCCGTGAAGGCAGCGTCCCGGATGGACCTCGAGTCCGGCGTCGAGTACGAGGCAGAGCTGTTCGCCCAGCTGTTCGCGACCGCGGACAAGGACGAGGGCATCGACGCCTTCCTGGCGGACCGCGACCCCGAGTGGCGGGGGCGATAAGAACCCTTTCAAGCGTCGCACTCACAGACCAACTATGCACCGCGGAGTGGCGTGTTGCGTCGTCAGCCTGCTCGTCGTCCTGTCGGTCGCCGCGCCGGCGACGGGGGCGACGCCGGACCAGGCGTTCGGGATGCCACAGGAGTTCGACCCGGACTCCGTGTCGCTGTCGGCCGCGCTGCAGCCCGACGGGGACGCCGCCTGGCAGTTCACGTACCGGATGCGGTTGACGACGGACAACGAGACGGCGGCCTTCGAGGAGCTCCAGCGGGACGTCAGGCAGAACCGGTCGGCGTACGTCGACCGGTTCCGGGAGCGCATCCGGGGGACCGTCGCGGCCGCGGAGAACGCGACCGAGCGGAACATGTCGGTGGCGAACGTCTCCGTGTCGACGCGCGTGAACAGCCTGAACGAGTACTCGCTGGGCGTCGTCACGTACAGCTTCACCTGGCACGGGTTCGCGGCCGTCGACGGCGAGCGAATCGTCGCCGGGGACGCCCTCGAGGGGTTCTACCTCGACAACGAGACGTCGCTGACCATCTCGTGGCCGGAGAACTACGAGGCCCTCGAGGTGGACCCGCCCGGGGAGCGGCCGCGCGCGAACGCCGTGAAGTGGAGCGGGCCGATCGAGTTCGGCGTCGGGCAGCCGAGCGTCGTCGTCGCGCCCGCCGACACGACCACCACGGACGGCGGCCCGACGACCGTCGACCTGACGGACACGAACGGCGGCCCGACGGAGCCGAGCGGCGGCGGCACGTCGCTCTGGATGCTGGTCGGCGCCCTGCTGGTCGTCCTGGTGGCGGCGGCCGCCGGCTGGCTGTACTGGACGCGGTCGCGGGACGGCGAGCCGCCGGGACCGGTGCCGTCGCCCCCGGGCGGCGGCGGAACCGGCGGCGAGTCGGGCGGCGGCGAGTCCGGCGGCAGCGGCGGGGGCGAAGCCGCCGAGTCAGGGGCGGCCGGCGGCGCGGCCGCGGGCGCGGCGAGCGAGGAGCCGCCGGAGGAGCTGTTGAGCAACGAGGAGCGCGTCAAACGCTTCCTGGAGTCCCAGGGCGGCCGCGCGAAACAGCAGGCGGTCGTCGAGGAGCTCGGCTGGACGGAGGCGAAGACCAGCCAGGTCGTCAAGGAGATGCGGGAGAACGACGAGCTCGAGTCGTTCCGCATCGGCCGCGAGAACGTCCTGAAGCTCCCCGAAGCCGACGACCTCCGGGAGTAGGCCGCCGAGTCGGTCTGGTTCTCTCGGTCGCGAGCCCGAGACGTTAACAACGTGGCACGCGGAGCCCGGGGCATGACCTACGAGGCGGTGTTCGTCGACCTCGACGACACGCTCTACGCGTACCCGGAGTGCAACGAGGCGGGCAAGCAGGCCGCCTGGGAGCGCGCCCGCGAACTCGGCTACGACTCCAGCCGCGAGGCCTTCGAGGAGCTCTACCAGGAGGCCCGCCGGGAGGTGAAACGCGAGCTCGCGGGGACGGCGTCGGCCCACGAGCGCTTCCTCTACTTCAAGCGCGCCATCCAGATTCACGCCGGCACGCACAGCGCCCGCGACGCGCTCGCGCTCGGGGAGGCGTACTGGGAGACGTACGTCGACGAGATGGAGCTGTTCGACGGCGTGGAGTCGACGCTCGCGGAGCTACGCGAAGCGGGATTGGACGTCGCCGTCGTTAGCAACCTCACGACCCGCATCCAGATGAAGAAGATCGAGCGCCTCGGCATCGAGCAGCACCTCGACCTGGTGTTGACCAGCGAGGAGACCGGCCGCGAGAAGCCGTCGAGCGTGATGTTCACGCTGCCGATGGCCCAGCTGGACGTGCGGCCGAGCGAGGTCGCGATGGTCGGGGACTCCGTCTCGGCGGACGTCGAGGGCGGGAACGCGCTCGGGCTGACGACGGTGCTGTTCAACAGCGACGCCGGCGAGCTCTCGGGCCGGGAGCGCCCGGACCGCAGGATTGACGCGTTCCCCGAGCTAACCGAGGTGGTACTGTAATGCTCGCCCGCGAACGCGTCGCCGTCGTCGACCACGCACCGGCGTTGAGTGACCTGACGCCCGGCCGCACCGGGAACCTGAGCGTGCGCCGCGACGACCGGTTCGCGGCGACGCCGACGGGCGTGCCCTACGACGGGGTCGACGCCAGCGACGTCCCCGTCGTCACGCTCGACGGCGACGTCGAGGCCGGGGAGATGGCGCCGACGAGCGAGGTGCCGATGCACGCCGGCATCTACCGGCGGCTGGACGCGGGCGCCATCGTGCACACGCACTCGCCGTGGGCGTCGACGCTCGCGGTGCTCGGCGAGGAGCTCCCGCCGATTCACTACATGATCACCGCAGTCGGCCGCCGCGTCCCGGTCGCGGGGTACGCGCCCTACGGCACCGACGAGCTCGCGGAGCTCGTCGTCGCGGAGATGGAGGCCGCCGACTCGAAGGCGTGCATCCTCGCGAACCACGGGCTCGTCGTCGTCGGCGAGGACCTGCCGTCGGCCGTGGAGAACACCGTCCACGTGGAGACGCTGTGCCGGGTGTACCTGCAGGCCCGCCAGCACGGCGACCCCGAGGAGCTCACCGACGACCAGCTCGCCGCAGTCGAGGAGAAGTTCGAGTCCTACGGCCAGTAAGCCCAGGTCAGTGGTCACCGCGGCAGGGCTGGACGCGAGGATTTAGGTGTACGGTCCACAGACTCCCGGGGCATGGGAGGCACGTCCACCGACGAAGACGACCCGCCGTTGGCGCCGGACGACGCGTTCGCGGCCATCGGCCACGAGATCCGCGTGCAGATCGTGGAGGCGCTCGCGCGGACCGACCGGGCGGACCGGCCGCTGGCGTTCTCGGAGCTCCGGGACCGCGTCGGCACCGCGGACTCCGCGAAGTTCAACTACCACCTGGACAGGCTCGTCGGGCACTTCCTCGAGCGGACGGACGACGGCTACGACCTGCGTCGCGCCGGCGAGCGCGTCGCGGAAGCCATCCTCTCGGGCGCGGTGACCGACGACCCCGTGCTGGAGCGCACGGAAGTGGACTCGGCGTGCCACTACTGCGGCGCGCCCATCGAGGTTTCGTACCGCGAGGAGCGCATCGCCGCGTACTGCACGGAGTGCCCGGGGACGTACGGGGAGCGCTCGGCGGACGGCGAGAGCGCGGACGACGGCGAGGCCGACGGCTTCCTCGGCTACCTCTACCTGCCGCCGGTGAGCCTCGCCGACCGCACGCCGACCGAGGCGCACCGGGCGGCCATCGCGTGGCAGGTGACCGAGCAGCTGCTCGCCGCCGACGGCACGTGTCCGCGGTGCTCCGCGCCGATGGACGAGTGGGTGACGGTCTGCGAGGACCACGACGCGACCGACGGGTCCTGCGGGGCGTGCAACCGCCGGTACGCCGCCCACCACTCCAGCGAGTGCACGAACTGCGTGTACTCACACCGCGTGGCGTTCGGGCTGTCGCTTGTCTCGCACGTCGACCTGCAGGCGTTCCTGACGACGCACGGCGTGAACGTGGCGTCCCCGGACGCCGAGCGGTTCTTCGGCGCGATGCTCGACTACGAGGAGGAGATCCGGGAGGCGGAGCCGTTCGCGGCGCGGTTCACGTTCGAGCTGGACGGCGACCGGCTCTCCTTGACGGTCGACGACGACTTCGACGTCGTGGACGTCGACGAGCAGCCGGGCGAAGCGTAGCATCTGGATTCTCTCCGCAGCAATCCCCGCCCGTGGTGTCCGCGGAGTGACCTGTACAGTTAAGGTGCGCGGGCGGCCACTCGGGAGGCATGGACGACCTCGACACCGTCCGGCGCGGGCTGGTCGCCGCCGTCGTCGGCGGCGCCGCGGCGGGCGGGTTCTTCTCGCCGGCCGCGTCGTACCTCGAGCGGTTCGCGCCGCTGTCCGGCGACGTCTGGGCGGCGACGACGGACCGGGCGCCGGGCCGCGTGGACAGCCAGTACGGCGCGGCGACCCTGCAGTACGACGGCCACCGCGTCCCCGAGGTGACCGCGGACGACGAGCGCGCGCTGTACTTCGCGGTCGGGTACGCGCACGGCACCGACCGGCTGTTCCAGATGGACCTCCAGCGCCGGCTGATGCGCGGGCAGCTGTCCGCCGTGGTCGGGGACGCCACCCTGGACTCCGACGAGTTCCACGTCCGCATGGACTTCGCGCGGGCGGCGGACGCGAACTGGACCGCGATGCAGTCCCGGAACCCCGAGGTCGCGGACCTCCTGCGGGCGTACGCCGCGGGCGTGAACGAGGCTCGCGACGACCAGCGCTACCCCCCGGAGTTCGCGCTGCTGGACTACGAGCCCGCAGTCTGGGAGCCGACGGACACGCTCCTGCTCCAGTTGCAGATCTCGTGGACGCTCACCGGGAGCTTCGAGACGCTGCGGCGCGCCGTGCTCCGCGAGAAGCTCGGGGACAGCTACGAGGAGCTGTTCCCCAGGCGGCTCGACCACGACAGCCCGATTCTCCGCGACGGGGACGCGGGCCGCGCCGAGGCGGCCGACGGCGCGGCCGACGCCGCCGTCCCGGACGCCGACCTGGCGTCGTGGCTGTCCGGCTTCGAGTCCCCCACGGGGGTCGGGTCGAACAGCTGGGTGGTCTCGGGCGAGCACACGGCGAGTGGGGAGCCAGTCGTCGCGAACGACCCACACCTGTCGCTGCTCGCGCCCCCGGTCTGGTACCAGCAGCACCTCGACTGGGGCGACGGCTGGGTGCGTGGCGTGACGTTCCCGGGCGTCCCGTTCGTCATCATCGGGGAGAACGACGCCGGCGCGTGGGGGTTCACGAACGCGGGCGCGGACGTCCTCGACGTCTACGCGTACCGGACCAGGAGCGGCCAGTACCGCTACGAGGGCGAGTGGCGGGACTTCGAGACCGACGAGCACACCATCGAGGTGGCGGGCGGCGACGACGTCACCGTCACGAAGCGCAAGACCGTCCACGGCCCCGTCCTGGAGCGGTCGGCGGCCGTCGACGGCGCGGGCAGCGGACGCGTCGGCGTCGCGTGGACGGGCCTCACCGCGACGGCGACCACGGACGCGGTGCACGCGTACGCGCACAGCGACGGCCTCGAAGACTTCCGGGCGGCGACGCGGGACTTCGAGTTGCCGACGCAGAACGTCGTGTACGCGGACCGCGACGGGAACACGTACTACAAGGTCACCGGCCGGATTCCCGCCTGGGAGGTCGGCGGCAGAGTCCTCCCGCGGAACCGCGTGTTCGACGGGTCCGCGGGCGAGGGCGAGTGGCGAGGGTTCACGCCGTACGGCGAGTCCACCTGGGAGGGGTTCGTGCCGTTCGACGCCAAGCCCGGCGTCGTGAACCCGGAGTACGTCGCGACGGCGAACCAGCGCATCGTCGACGACCCCCAGTACTACCTCGCTGAGTCCTACAGTCCGCCGTTCCGCGGCGAACGCATCTACGAACTGCTCGACGACTGGACCGCCGACGGCCCCGTGGCGCCCGCGGACCTGCGGGAGCTCCAGCTGGACGCGCTCGACACGCGCGCTCGACGGCTCGTGCCGCGCGTCCTCGACGCCGTGGACGTCGCGTCCGTCGGCGGGCCGTTGGCCGCGCTCCCGGACTGGGACTACCGGATGCGCCGGGACAGCGAGGGCGCGCTCGCGTTCGCCGCGTTCCTCGACGCCTACCGACGGGAGCTCTACCGCGACGGCTTCGAGGCGGTCGGGCTCGGCGAGGACTACTGGCCGGGCGACTGGGTGACCGTCCACCTGACCGACGACGCGGCGTGGTTCGACCGCGACGCCACGCCGGACGGCGCGACCGCGGCGATGCGTGCGGCGGCCCGCGACGCCGCGGCCCGGGTCGAGCGCGAGGGCTGGGAGACGTACGGCGACTACAACGTCGTCTCCCTCGACCACCCCTTCGACCAGTCGTTCCTGAACTACCCGCGGCTGCCGACCGACGGCTCCGAGGCCACCGTGAACAACTACCGGGTGGACAGCGACGTCGGGAGCAGCTGGCGGATGGTCGTCCCGATGGACGGCGACGCCGCGGTCGTGCTCCCCGGCGGGAACGACGGCGACCCGTTCAGCGACCAGTACCACGACCAGTTGCGGGCGTGGGCGGACGGCGACTACTACGCCTTCGACCGGTCCTTCGAGGGGCCGCGGATTCGATTCGGGGGTGGGGACTGATGGACCGGCGTCGCGCGAGCGTGGTCGCCGCCGCGGTGTTGGCGTCCCTCGCGCTCGCGTGGGTGCACTGGCTCGGCCTGCTCGTCGGCGGGGTCGCCGTGGGGTTGCTCGCGCGGTCGTGGCCGCGCGCGCTCGCCGGCGGCGTCGGGTTCGGCGCGCTCGCGTGGCTGGCGTTCCTCGCGGTGCTCGCGGACGCCGGCCGCCTCGCCGCCTACTTCGACTCGGGGCTGCTGGTGTACGTGAGCGTCGGCGTCCCGCTCGCGCTCGGCCTCGTCGGCTCGCTGGCGTACGGCCTCAAGTCTCACGACCGTAGTGCGTGACCACGAGCGTCAGGACGACGAGCAGCCCGAACCCGGCGATTGCGAACCAGACGCTCGCGACCTCCGGGGCCTCCGCCACCTGGGGCGCCGCCAGCCACATCGCGGTGAGGACGGCGCCGCCGACGAGCGCGTACACGTACGCTCGCAGGAGGTCGAACCCGAGTCGGACCGCGTCCATGTCCGAGGATGGGCTGCCGGCCGCCTTATCGCTTCGGGTGGTCCGCGCTTCGTCGCCCCGGGTGGCCGGCGGGTTTTTGTCTCGCGGGACCGACTCAGGGGGCGTGAGCGCCGCTGCCACCCAGTCGTTCTACGGGCGGTGGGCCCGCGCCTACGACTGGCTGTGCCGACTCCTCCCCGGCCTGGACGGCCTCCGGAAGCACGCGGTCGACGCCCTCGACCTGTCGGCGGGCGACACGGTCGTCGACCTCGGCTGCGGGACGGGCGCGAACCTCCGCCACCTCCGTGCGGCCGTCGGCCCGAGCGGGACCGTCGTCGGCGTCGACCTGACGCCCGGAATGCTCGCGAGAGCCGGGGAGCGCGTCGAGCGCGCTGGCTGGCGGAACGTCCACCTCGTCCGCGGGGACGCCGCCGGCCCGCCGGTCGACGACGTGGACGCGGTACTCGCGACCTTCGTGGTCGGCCTGCTCCCGGACCCGGGTGCGGGCGTCGCCGCGTGGACTGACGCGGTCGGCCCGGGCGGCCGTGTCGCGGTCCTCGAGGCCGGCCGGTCGAACCACGCGGTCGCGGGGCGGCTGAACGGCGCGTTCGACGCGCTCGTCGGCGCGTGGAACCCCGGCGGCCGCGGGGACGCGCCGTCGCGAACGCTCGACGCGCGCATCGACGCCGCCCGCGACGCCCTCGACGCGAACGCAAACGAGGTCCGGGAGGAGCGCCGCGCCGGGGGGTTCCTGCGGCTGTTCGCTGGCCGCGTCGAGCGATGATTCCCTCGTTCCGATACCGGGCAGTCCCGGGCTCGGGATCGAATTCTGGGCCCGCACCCGAAAACTCGAAGCACTTTAAGGCCAGCGCGGAGACTGCAGTACCATGACCGACGTAGACGTGGCCATCGTGGGCGGCGGGCCGGCGGGGTCGGCCGCCGCCTACGCGGCCGCCGACCGAGGCGCGGACGCCGTCGTCTACGAGAAGGGCGTGCCGCGGGACGACCGCGACCGACTCGGCCCGGACTCGACGGACGCCGCCGGCTTCCTCGACTACTGGCTGGACGTCGCGGACCTCGCGTTCGCGGACATTCCCGACGACGTCGTCGAACAGGAGCTCGCGGACGCCGAGTTCATCGGGCCCGGGGAGACCGTCGTCGTCGACCGGACGGGCATCGACGCCGACTACGACGGGTTCGGGTTCACGTTCCACCGCGCGAAGTTCGACGACTGGCTGCGCGACCGCGCGGAGGCCGCCGGCGCGCGCTACGAGGCCGGCACCTCGGTGCGGGCCGTCGACTCGGACCTCTCGGGCGGCCACGAGCACACGCTCACGCTCGAAGACGGAGAGACGGTCACCGCGGAGTACCTGGTGCTCGCCGACGGCCCGCAGCGCCAGGTGACGATGCGCGTCCTCGACCCCCTGCTGCCGGACGGCAAGAAGGCCAGCGAGCTGCTCTCCCCGCCGAACGCGAACCACATCGCGTACCAGGAGTACCGGCGGTTCCCGGACGAGCTCCTCGACGAGGACACGCTGAAGTTCTGGTGGGGCTGGATGCCGGGCGAGACCGCGTACCCGTGGGTGTTCCCGAACCGGGACAACGTGGCCCGCGTCGGCCTCACGATGCCCATCGGGATGGACGTCGCGGACTTCGACGCCGGCGAGTGGCGGCTGCTCCGCGAGAGCGACGAGCAGATTCCCTCCGGGAAGGAGTACGTTCGACGCCTCCTCGAGGAGCTGTACGGCGACGAGTACGACGTGGAGACGGACTTCCCGCTCGTCGAGGGCCACGGGAAGTCCGAGAGCACCGAGACGTACCCGATATCGTCGACGCGCCCCATCGAGTCGCCCGTGCGGGCGGGCATCGCGGTCGCGGGCGGCGCGATGGGGACGACGTCGGCGTTCCACGAGGGCGGCGACCACGTCGCGCACCGCACCGGGAAGCTCGCGGGGAAGCTCGCCGCGGAGGGCCGCCTCGAGCAGTACAACGACGCCTGGCACGACGCCATCGGGGACGAGCTCCGGCGGAACGTCGCGATGGCGGACGTCGTCGGGGACTTCGGGCCGGCGGACTGGGACAAGACCATCCGCGTCACGCGGGCGATGCTGGAGTCCAGCGACACCGGGAAGATCATCTCGAAGTCGAACGCGCGCTCGGCGGCGGGCGGACTGAAGCTCTACTCTCGGTACAAGAAGGCGAAGTTCAAGTACCGGAAGGGCCGGTACGCCCAGCTCCGAGAGTCCGACTACGAGTTCTGACGGCGAGCGGGCTGCCGCGGGCGGCGCCACGGGCCGCCCCGGCGGCGGTCGTGTCACTCGGCCGAGGGCGGCTGCCGGAACGCCAACCTTCTAACCCGCTGCGGCGACTACCCACGAGTCCATGAGCGAGCGCGCGGACTTCGCGTCGGGGATGTGGGACGCCGTGCCGACGCTCCCGGCGAACGTCCCGTTCGGGTTCGTCGCGGGCGCGGCCGCGGTCCAAGCGGGGTTCACGGACGTACAGGCCGTCGCGATGTCCGCGCTCGTGTTCGGGGGCGCGTCCCAGCTCGCGGCCATCGAGCTCGTGAACGCGAACGCGCCGCTGGCGGTCGCCGCGCTCACCGCGGTCGTCGTGAACCTCCGATACGTGATGTACAGCGCCGCCATCGCGCCCTACTTCCGGGAGTTCACGGAGAAGTGGCGGCTGTTCTGCAGCCTGTTCATCGTGGACACGACGTTCGCCATCGCCGTCACGGAGTACGAGCGCGACGAAGACACCGACCGGATGGCGTACTACCTCGGCGAGTCCGCCGCCATCTACGTCGGGTTCGTCGGCGGGACGGCGGCGGGCGTCCTGCTCGGGGATCGGGTGCCCGACGGCCTCCAGCTGGACTTCGCGGTGCCGCTGTTGTTCCTGGCGCTGCTGGTGCCGTCCATCACGGACGAGGCGACGAGCGTCGCGGCCGCCGTCGGCGGGTTCGTCGCCGTCGTGGGCGCGGGCTTCCCGATGAACCTCGGCATCGTCGTCGCCGCGCTCTGCGGCATCGCGGCCGGCGCGCTCGCGGACGTCGCGGGGGTGGGGGAATGAACCTCTGGCTGGTCGTCGTCGGCGCCGCGGTCGGGACGTACGCGCTCCGGGTGTCGTTCGTGACGCTGTTCGGGCGCCTCGAGACCGTGCCGCCGCGCGTGAAGCGGACGCTCGCGTTCGTGCCGCCGGCGGTACTCGCCGCGCTCGTGGCGCCGGAACTCCTGCTGCGAGACGGCGGGCTGGCGGTCTCGCTGGGGAACCACCGGCTGCTCGCGGGCCTGTTCGCGGCCGCGGTCGCGTGGCGGACGGAGGACATGCTCGCGACGGTGGTGGCGGGGATGGCGGCGCTGTACGCGCTCTCGCTGGTACCGTAACGGCTTCGGGGTCCGACGGCGAAGCGGGGGTATGCTCCAGGAAGGCGACCCCGCGCCGGCGTTCGAACTGCCGAACCAGGACGGCGAGACGGTGGCGCTCTCGGACTTCGAGGACGAGTACGTCGTGGTCTACTTCTACCCGCGGGCGGACACCGAGGGCTGCACGACCGAGGCGTGCAGTTTCCGTGACCGCTGGGAGGACTACGAGGACCGCGGCGTCGCGGTGGCCGGCGTCAGCGACGACCCGGTCGAGGACCTCGCGGACTTCAGGGAGAAGTACGACCTCCCGTTCGACCTCCTGAGCGACGAGGACGGGTCGGTGGCGAGCCAGTACGACTCCTACGGCGAGAAGAACATGTTCGGAAACACGTTCGACGGCGTGTTCCGGAACACGTTCGTGGTCGGGCCGGACGGCGACGTGGTCGCGGTCTTCGAGGGCGTCGACCCCGAGGAGCACGCCGACGAGGTGCTCGCCGCCATCGAGTGAGCGACAGCTTCTTTCCCCGCGTCGGCGACGTCGAAGCTGTGACTCGAACGTACGACAGGCTCGTGCGGGACCGCGTCCCGGACGTAATCCGCGGGAACGGCGAGACGCCGGTCACCCACGCGGTGGCCGGCGACGAGTACCGGGACCGCCTCGCCGCGAAACTGGTAGAGGAGGCCCGCGAGTACGAGGCCGACCGCGACCCCGGGGAACTCGGCGACGTGCTGGACGTCGTGGACGCCATCTGCGAGGCCCGGAGCGTCGACCGCGAGCGCCTCGACGACCAGCGCGCCGAGAAGACCGCCGAACGCGGCGGGTTCGCGGACGGCGTCGTCCTCGAGCGCGTCGGGGAGGCGACCGGGGAGTGAGAGGAGGAAGGCGACGCCGGAGGCGCCGCCTTCAACACTCGGCCCGGCGAACCCGCGGGCATGGACTGGTCGGAAGTCGACCGCAAACACGGCCGCGAGTGGGAGCGCGAGGACGGCTACGCCGTGATTCGGATGCGCCAGACGGCGCGCGGCGACTGGGCGGTCACGTACGACCGCCTGGAGCAGGCGCCGGAGGGCGACGCCTACGAGCGCGTGGAGGTCGGCAGCGAGGACGCGGCGCTCTCCCGCGTGGAGGCGTTCAAGGGGCGGACTGCCGCCGAAACCTGACGCCCCGGCTAGCCACCGAAGGGTGGAGGAAGGCGAACGCCTGGCGCGGGCGATCGACCGGCCCCCCGGAGCGCGCGCGAACGACCGGATTTCTCGACGGAGCGAACCCGCCTGATAGGCCTTCAGGCGGCCGGAATCGGCCAACGAGCCCTTCAGTGGGACGCCGTTATCGCCGGGCGCAATGACCAGACCCATCCGGCGAACGATGGCGGTACTGCTCGCAGTCGCCGTCGTCGGCGCGGGCGCAGTCGGCGTGGCCGTCGCCGCGTCCGACGGCTCCATCGAAGCCAACCCGTCGACCGCGAGCGCGACCGCGACGCACTCGATCACCGCGGCCGTCGGGAACACCTCCACGGGCTCCTGGAACGGCCTCCAGGTCGACTACTCGGACAGCGACGCTGACGTCTCCGACGTCGGCGTCGAGGACGTAGTGAAGATCGGGGTCGACCGCGGGGACGACGAGATCGGGACGAAGATCGACGTGAACGCGTCCTCGGACCTCAGCGACGTGAAGATCTCGAACGACGGCGAGACGCTCACCGTGAAGCTCGGCGGGAGCGTTCAGCTGTCGCCGGGCGACGAGGTCGTGCTCGTCGTCGAGGACGTCCACAACCCCAGCGAGGCCGGCGAGTACACCATCCCGATGGACGTGAACCCGCAGTCCAGCGGCGGCGACGTGCGGACCGTCCTCACCATCAGCGAACAGACCACCGAGCCGACCGAGGAGCCGACCACCACGCAGGACGGCGGTGACGGCGGCACCGGCGTCTTCTCGCCCGGGTTCGGCGTCGCCGTGGCGCTGGCCGCGGTGCTCGGCGCCGCCGTCGTCGCGCTGCGCGAGTAACCAGCGTCGACTCCGTCCCGCCAGCGACTCTCGCAGTGCTTCTCTCGCGGTCCGTTATCGGTGAACGCTGACCGCGATGCCCTCACCCAGCGGGACGAACGTCGTCTCGAAGTCCGGGTGGTCCCGGACGTGCGCGACGTAGTCGGCGACGCCCGCGGTCGCGTCGTTGACCGGGGCCTCGCCGCGGAGCGCGGCCGTGACGTCCTCGGTCTCCACGGGGCCCGCCATCATGTTGTCCGCGAGGACGAGGCCGCCGTCGGCGAGGTCGTCGACGGCGCGGTCGAACGCCTCCACGTACCGCTCCTTGTCGTGGTCGAGGAACACGACGTCGAACGGGCCGTCGTAGCGCTCGAAGGTCTCGACGGCGTCCCCGGCCTCGTAGTGGACGGCGGCGTCGCTGTCCACCCGGGAGAGGAACTCGCGGGCCGCCGCGAGGTTGTCCGCGTCGTAGTCCGTCAGCACGATCTCGCCGTCCGCGGGGAGCGCGCCGAGGAACCACGCCGCGGAGTACCCGAACCCCGACCCGAACTCGAAGACGCGGTCGGCGCCCGCGAGCGTCGCGGCGACCCGGAGGAACCGGCCGGCGTCCGGCCCGACGGTCGGGAAGTCCCGGTGGTCGCCGTGCTCGGTCATCTCCACGATGAGCGGGGACGGGTCGGGGTTCGACGCTTCGAGGAACGACTCCGCGACGTCGTCGAGGACCAGGCTCATGGCCGGGGAGTTGACGGCCGCCGCCTTAGCGGTTGCGCCGGTGCGGAGCGTCGCGGCTTTCCGTCTCCGGAGCGTGGCGTCAATAATGAGCCGCGTGCGACCAGCGGAACTGGCCGAACGCCTGAACGGCGGCGACGACCCGTTCGTCCTCGACATCCGGCCCGCGTCGGCGCACCGCACGGACTCGATTCCCGGCAGCGAGAACGTTCCCGTCTACGACGACCTGCGGGGCGGCGACGAGAGCGCGCTCCGCGCACGACTCGACGCGGTGCCGCGGGACAGCGAGGTGGTCGTCGTCTGTAAGATGGGCGTCGTCGCGAAGCGCGCGACCCGCGTGCTCGCTGACGAGGGCTACGACGCCGCCACGCTGCTCGGCGGGATGAGCGGGTGGCGCGGCTACCGGAACGACTCCCTAACCTACCGGGTGCGGTCGCTCCTGTGGCGGCTACGGACGTAGCCGGTACGTCGTGTCGACGGGCGCCGGGTCACGCCTCGCGCCACTTGATGGAGCAGCCCCGGGACGGCAGGAATCCCTTCTCGACGTCCTCGCCGGCGAGCACGCTGTCGATGGCGTCCCGCATGTCGCCGCCCGGCCGCGTCGGCTCGTCGTCGGGGTTGAGCGCGTCGTCGAGGCGGCCGTGCCACGCGAGTTCGAAGCCGCCCTCGGCGTTCCGCAGCAGGAAGGGGTCCGGTGTGCAGGTGGCGCCGTACGCGCGGGCGACGTCCTGGCTCTCGTCCCGGAGGTAGTCGTCGTACTGGATGGTGCCGTCGTCGACGAGCTCCCGCATGCGCTCGAAGGTGTCGTCGGGGTACTCCTCGGCGTCGTTCGGGTTCACGCCGACGACCGCGACGTCGTCGTAGTCCGCGGCGATGTCGTTGAGGACGTCGAACTTCGCCTGCGCGTACGGGCAGTGGTTGCACGTGAACACGAGCAGCACGGCCTCGTGGTCGCCGTAGTCCGCGAGGCTGTGCGTGTCGCCGTCGGTGCCGGGGAGTTCGAAGCCGGGGGCCTCGTCGCCGACCTCGAGTTCCGCGGCGGATTCTTTCGCGACCATGGCCGGGGGTTGGCGCGCGACCGCCGAAAAACGATTGGGTTGGCGAACTCACCCTGGGCGAAAACGACAATCCGGCCGCGTTCAGGCGACGACGTAGCCGTCCTCGGTCTCCGCGAGCACGCCCTCGTGGACGAGGTGGTCGAGGTGCGCGTACGCCTCGCCGGGCCCGTGGAGGATGTGGATGGTGTGGAGGTCGCCGAAGAGCGCGGCGCTGACCTCCCAGGCGGACACCGGGCCGCGGTCCTCGACGACGGCGAGGACGCGGTCGGTGCGGTCGTCGTGGTGGGCGGCGATGTCGCGGGCGCGCTCGGTCGGCGCGAAGACGGGGCCGCGGTGGCCGGGCCACGCGCGGTCGAGGTCCAGGCCGGCCACGCGGTCGAGGCTGTCGAGGTACTGCCGGAGGGGGCGGTCGACGCGGACGTCAGCGCCGCCGACGTTCGGCGTGTACTTCGGGAGGACGGCGTCGCCGACGAACCCCTCGCGGCGGCCGTCGCGCTCGACGACGTACGCGGCGAGGCCGGCGGCGTGCCCGGGGAGGTGGACGACCTCGGCCTCGTGCGGGCCGAGTTCGACCGTGTCACCGTCCGCGAGTTCGGTGACGTCCGCGGGGTCGCCCCGGAGGCCGTCGTGGCGCTCGAGGAAGTCCGTGAGTTCGTCCTGCTTGCCGGCGGGCATCCGCCAGGCGTCGAGGTACTCCGCCTGCGTGCGGTCCATCGACTCCACCGCGTCGTCGTCCTGGCGGACCAGGGGCGCGTCGGCCTCGTGGACGAGGACGTCGGCGCCGCCCTCGGCCTGCACGGTCGCGGCGAGGCCGGCGTGGTCGTGGTGCCAGTGCGTGAGGAGGACGCGGTCGACGTCCGCGAACGCGACGCCGCGGGCGCCGAGGGCGTCCCGGAGTTCCGCTTCCACGGCCGGCGTCGCGATGCCCGTGTCGACGAGCGTCGTCGGCGCGCCGGCGTCGCCCGCTCCGAGGAGGTAGACGCTGTTCCGCCCCTCGAAGGCGGCGTTCGTCAACTGGATGTGGTGCACGCCCCGGCGTAGTCGACGCCCGAATAAATGACTACCTGACCGTGTACGGCTCCGGTCCGACGAGGAACCGCCCGAGTTCGGCCTCGCGGTGGTAGTCGGTGTCCCGGAGGCGCCGGAGCGCGTCGACGTACGTCGCGTGGTCGTCGTCGGTCCAGTCGGCGGGGTCGAGCGCGGGGACGACCAGCCACCCGCTGCCGTGGAGTTCCTCGCCGTGGACGTCCGCCAGCGCGACGTCGTCTGGCGCGATGGCGGTGTACGTCTCGAGGACGTGGCGGGTCGCGCGCTCGCCGACCGGGAGCAGGACGTGGGCGGTGATGGCGCGCAGTTCCGCGTCGAAGAACGGCTCCATCTCGAGGTAGTCCGCGGGGGTCGGGTCGCCGTCCGGCACGCACATGTGGAGGTAGGAGATGAACGCGTTCCGGGGTTCGCCGGCCTCGTCCAGGAGGCCGGCGTCGGCGAGCGCGTCCCGGAGTCGCTCGACGGCGGGCGTGCCGGTGAACGGGACGCCGGATTCGGCGCCGCCGTGGACGCCGGGGTGGTCGCCGACGACGTGGAAGTCCGCGTTCGCGTCCCCGTACCCGGGGACGAACGACTCGCAGGGCGGCGACATCCCGAAGGGGTTGCTCGTCCGGTCCGTGACGTTCTGCACGCGCCCCGGTAGGCGGCTGTCGGCCTTAAGGACCGCGAGACGCGACGGAGGACGCGGCTTCGTCGACGACGATGGTGGCGGCGGCCGTGGCCACGAGGGACGGGTACGCGACGACGACGGTGCCAGCCAGGACACCGAACAGCCCCATCCCGGTGACGACCGGGGATAGCAGGAGCGAGCAGGCGGCGGCGACGACGACGTACGCCACGGTGAATCCGAAGTACCGGCTGTCGTTGAGGGCGACGGTCGCGCTCTCCGCGAGCGCCGTGACGGCGTCGCTGTCACGGCGCACGACCAGGTAGGGCGCGCCCCACAGCAGGTACCCGAGCACGAACACGAGCGGGAACCCGACCAGCAGCAGGACGCCGAACCCGCCCGCGGAGAGCACGGCGACGAGGGCGAAGAACAGGAGGAACTGGACGACGCGCACGCCGAGAATCGACAGCCAGTGGTCGCTGGCGGCCGCCGCGAAGTCGGGCCGGCGTCCCCGGTAGGCGTCCCGGACGCCGCCGAGGTAGCCGGCGACGACGGCCGCCTCGACGACGAGGAAGACGGGCACGAACAGCAGGGGGACCGGACTCTGGAACGCGACGCCGCGCGTGGGCGGGTCGACGACCGTCCAGAGCGTCGCGACGTCCGCTGGCAGCGCGAACTTCACGTTCAGGCTGACGCCGGACGCGGACGCCGCCTCGAGGACGTTCCGGAACGCGAGCAGCGTCAGCGCGACGGGGACCAGTGCGTACTCCTTCGCGCGGCCGGCGACGCGGCTCGCGCGGGACAGCAGGGAGGGCATCGTGCGCTGCGACGACGCGCCGGCACTTAGCGCTGGCCAAGTGACGTGACGAGCCGCGCCGCGCCCTGCCCGCGTGGCCGCCGGGGCGACACGCGCCCCGTCGCTCCCCGTCGAGCCACAGGCATATGTGGCCCGCGGGCGTTGCCGACGGCATGACTGCCGTCTGGGTGCTCGGCGACCAGTTGTCGCCGCGACGCGGCCCGCTCGCGGCCGACCCCGACCGGGCGCTGTTCGTCGAGGCCGCGTCGTTCGCGGACCGCCGGCGCTACCACCCCCAGAAGCTCATGCTCGTGTTCGCGGCGATGCGCCACTGCCGGGACGAACTGCGCGAGGACGGCGTCGACGTCGTCTACGAGCGCTGCGAGACGTTCGGGGAGGGCCTGGACGCCTACTTCGACGCCTACCCGGGCGACGAACTCGTCGTGCAGCGACCGCCGACCCACGGCGCCGAAGCCCGCCTGCGGGAGCTCGTGGAATCGCGGGGCGGGCGGCTCCGCGTCGTCGACAACGAGCAGTTCCGCTGCTCCCGCGACCAGTTCGACGACTGGATGGGCGACCCGCCGTTCGAACACGAGGCCTTCTACCGGCGGATGCGCCGCGAGACCGGCGTCCTGATGGACGACGGCGACCCGGTCGGCGGCCAGTGGAACTACGACGAGCGGAACCGGGAGACGCCCCCAGATGACTACGAGTCCCCCGACGTTCCGGTCTTCGAGTACGGCGACCACCTCGCCGACGTCCGGGAGTGGGTCGCCGCCGAGTGCGAGACGTGGGGCGACCCCGAGGGGTTCAACTGGGCGGTCACGCGAGCGCAGGCCGAGCGCGCGCTCGCGGACTTCGTGGAGAACCGCCTCCCGGCGTTCGGCCCGTACCAGGACGCGATGGTGGACGGCGAGTGGCACCTCGAGCACAGCCTGCTGTCGGCCGCGCTGAACGTCGGGCTGCTCGGCCCCCGGGAGGTCGTCGAGGCGGCCGTCGACGCGTACCACGAGCGCGAGGGCGTTCCCCTGCACTCTGTCGAGGGGTTCGTCCGGCAGGTGCTCGGGTGGCGGGAGTTCGTGCGCCACGTCTACGACCGCGAGATGCCCGAACTGGCGGGCGCGAACCAGCTCGGCGCCAGCCGGGCGCTCCCGCCGCTGTACTGGGACCCGGACGCGACGGAGATGGCGTGCATGGCGTCTGCCGTGGGCCACGTCTACGACCGGGGGTACGCCCACCACATCGAGCGGCTGATGCTGCTGTCGAACTTCGCGCTGACGTACGGCGTCAGCCCGCAGGCGCTGAACGAGTGGTTCTACGGCGGGTTCGTGGACGCCTACCACTGGGTCGTCACGCCGAACGTCGTCGGCATGGGCGCGTTCGGCACGGACGCGTTCACCTCGAAGCCGTACGCGTCCTCGGCGAACTACGTGAACCGGATGAGCGACCACTGCGCGGACTGCCGGTACGACCCCGACGCGACGACCGGCGAGCGCGCCTGCCCGTTCAACAGCCTCTACTGGGACTTCCTCGCGGCCAACGAGGACCGGCTGCGCGGGAACCACCGGATGGGGCTCGTGTACTCGCACCTCGACGACAAGCGCGAGGCGGGCGAACTCGAGGCCGTCCGGGAGCGCGCGGCCGAGGTCCGCGAGGACGTCGCGGACGGCGACTGCTGACCGACCGCCGGACTCGCCGTCAAGTCACCGCGGTTGTGAACGGCCACCGCGTTCTTTGGGGCGGCCGACGGACGTCCGGACGTGACTGGCACGAACCCCGACGGTCCGACGGACGTGCTCGCGGACTGCCCGGAGCGAGTGGACGACTCGCGGCTGGTCGGCGTGGACGCCACCGGCGTCCCCATCTACTACGACGAGACGGACGAGCGCGCGTTCGAGGCGCTCCAGAGCGATGGCTCGTGGGTGCTCGGCGAGGAGCGCACGGCGGGCGAACTCGCGGACGTCGTCGACGACGTCGCCCGGCTCACGGGCTGGGAGGGGCTCGCCGAGTTCGCGCCCGGCGGCGACGAGGACTGAGCGCGGTCGACCGGGGCTGACACGCCGACGGGCCGGACTGTCGGCCACCGCGAGTCACCTGCTTACCTTTCAGTAAGTAGCTGTCGTCAGGTAGCCTTAACTTCGCGGCGTCTCTACCGGCGCGCATGGACGACAACGAGCGGCTGCCAGCGTGGTGTCCGGGCGAGGGCTGGTGTTCGATTACGGCGACCGCCTCGCTGGTCGGGAAGAAGTGGCACCCGGTCATCATCCACCGGCTGCTCAGCGAGGGCGCGCTCGGCTTCAACGCCCTCCAGGAGAAAGTCGACGGCATCTCCAGCAAGGTGCTCTCCGAGAGCCTCGACGACCTCGAGGAGAAACAGATCGTCTCCCGGACCATCGTCAGCGAGAAACCAGTCAGGGTGGAGTACTCGCTGACGGAGCTCGGGGAGTCACTCGAACCGGTCGTGATGTCGCTGCGCGAGTGGGGAGAACAACACCTGGACCCGGTCGACGAGAAGGCGGCGTCGGTCGTCTAGGGGGTCAGGCCAGCTGACTGAACGGAGTCAGGTCAGTCGAGGACGGCTTCCGCCTCGGCCTCAGCGGGCTGCGCTGCTTCGTCCTCCTCGAGGGAGAGCCGGTAGAGGTTCTGGCGGGCGTCCGGGATGTAGATGTCCTTCTCGACGACGCCGGCATCCTGGAGGCGGTCGAGGGCGTCGCGGACGGTGCGCTGTGAGAGCCGGGAGTTCTCGACGATCTGTTTCTGCGTCAGTCCGCCGTTGTACTCCAGTACCTTCAACACGAGCTTCGCGCTGGGCGGCAGGTCCTGAACGAGTTCGTCGGTGGCAGTCATCTACGACTACCTCGGAGTGCCATCCCCTTTAGCGCTCGGTAACGGTCGTGTGAGCGGGTTACCTGCCGGTAACCACGGCTGCGGGTCGACGCCGGTACCGACCGGAGAAAGCGCGAGAACGAGGGGGTCGGACGGGTCGACGCGCCGAAGGCGAGTTACTCGCCGTCGGCCTCGGCGTCGTAGCCCGCGAGTTCGACGCTGCGGACGAGTTCCTCCGGGTCGGCGTCGCCCTCGACGGTCGCCGTCCCGTCCTCGCGGTCCGCGTCGGCGTCCTCGACGCCGTCGACGTCGCCGAGCGCGCTCTCGACGATGTCCTCGCAGCCGTCACAACCCATGCCTTCGACGGAGAGTGTCCTCGACATGTCGACCGGGGCTACGCCGCCGGGAGGTTAGATTCTTGCGGCTGCGGGCGGCAAGCGGCGGGCGGCGCCATGCGGAACGCGCGGGTTTAAGAACGCGGCGGCGGTAGCGGACGCCGATGGATCGACAGCAGCGCCGCGGGCTGGCGTACGTCGGGTTGCTCGCGGCCGTCGCGGCGACCTACACAGCCGTCTTCTACGTCGGCATGGCGGTCTTCGAGGGGGAGCCGGTGTCGGTGCTGGAGGCGCTGCACTTCGTCGTGGAGACGTTCACGACGACGGGCTACGGCGAGTTCGCGCCCTGGGAGTCCCCCGTGATGCTCGTCGTCGTGGACGTGATGCAGGTCACCGGCGTGTTCCTCATCTTCCTGACCCTGCCGCTGTTCGTCGTGCCGTGGGTCGAGGAGCGCCTCGAGGTCGAGCCGCCATCGAGCGTCGACCTCGAGGACCACGTCGTCGTCTGCGGGTTCGGCGCCCGCGGCGAGACGCTCACAACCGAGCTCGACGCGCAGGGCGTCGACTACGTGGTGGTGGAGCCGGACCGGGCGGCCGCGCTCGCGCTCCACGAGGCGGGCACGCGGGTCGTCCACGGCGACCCGGAGTCCAGCGAGACACTCGAGCGCGTCGACGTCACCGACGCGCGCTCGGTCGTGCTCGACGAGGACGACGAGCGGAACGCCACCATCGCGCTCACCGTCGACGAGCTCGCGCCGGACGTCCAGACGGTGTGCTTCGTCGAGGACCCGTCGCTGGCGGACTACCTCCGGTACGCGGGCGCCGACCGCGTGCTCAGCCCGCGGCACATCCTCGGGCGGAGCCTCGCCGGGAAGGTCACGGCGGCCGTCACCCCAAAGCTCGGGGACGCCGTGGAGATCGGCGAGGACTTCGAGATCGCGGAGATGCCGATCCAGCACGACAGCGAACTCGAGGGCGGGACGCTCGCGGACTCCGGCATCCGGGAGCGCACCGGCGTCAACGTCATCGGCGCGTGGTTCGCGGGCGACTTCGTCGGGTCGCCGGAGCCGTCCCGGGAACTCGACCGGAACACCATCCTGCTGGTCGCCGGCCGGGAAGCCCAGCTGGAGTCCCTGAAGGAGATCACGCTCGCGGCGGGTCGGACGCGGCGCACCGAGCGCGTCGTCGTCGCGGGCTACGGCGAGGTCGGGTCGACGGTCCGGGAGGTCCTCGACCGGGAGGACATCGAGACCACCGTCGTCGACCGCGAGGACAAACCCGGCGTCGACGTCGTCGGGGACGTCACCGAGGAGAGCACGCTCGCCGAGGCCGGCCTCGAGGACGCGAGCGCGCTCATCCTCGCGCTCGGCGACGACAGCGCGACCGTGTTCTCCACGCTGGTCGCCCGCGAGGCCAGCGACAGCGTGGAGATCATCTGCCGGGCGAACGAGCCGGAGAGCTCCTCGAAGCTGTACGCCGCGGGCGCGGACTACGTGCTCGCGCTCGCGGCCGTCGCCGGCCGGATGCTCGCCCAGACCATCCTCGACGAGGACGTGATGGCGCTGGACAAACAGATCGACATCGTGCGCACCGAAGCCCCGAACTTCGTCGGGGAGACGCTCGCGGAGGCGAACGTCCGGGAGCGCACGGGCGTGAACGTCATCGCGGTCGAGCGCGACGGCGCGGTGCGGTCGGACCTCGACGCGGACTTCCGCATCCGGGACGGCGACGCGCTCGTCGTCGCGGGCGCAGACGACGACATCGCGCGGTTCAACCGCGTCGCGGGCGCGTTCGACGAGTCGTCGTGACGACCCACGCGGCGACCGCGAGCGCGCCGACAGTCTCCGGGACGGCGATGCCCTCGACGTTCGTCGCCGCGAGGACGCCGAGCCACGCGAGCCAGAACGTGAGGTGGGCGAGCGCCGCCCAGAACCACGCGACCGCGCGCCGGGCGTCCCCGGCGAGCGCGGCGTCGGTGGCGTCCAGCGCGAGCGCGTACGTCCCGAGCAGGTAGAACCCGACCGCGACCGGCGCGTGGAGGCTGGTGTCGCTGGGGAACGCGCCGACGCCCGCCATGCAGACCGACGCCGCAGCGAACGCGACCGCCGCGGCCCGCCCCGCCGCCGTCTCCGCGGCCGTCCAGTACCACCACGCGAACGGGACGCCGAGCGCGCCCCCCAGGCCCAGGCCGTAGTTGAACAGCAGCGCGGTCGCGTCCGCGGCGACGCCGAGGTCCGAGAGCGCGCCGTCCACCCACGAGAACCCGGGGTCGGTCGCGGCGGCGGCGAGGATGCCCGCGAACGCAACCGCGATTGCGGCGAGGCCCGACCCGCGAGCGAGTCGGCGAACTGACGAGTTCATCGTGGGAACGCGTCGAAGCGCCGGGGGAAAACGGTTCCGGCGAGTGAGTGTCCCGCCCACACTTATGTGCCTCCGGCGCAGACTCACGACGAGAACGACTGGCGGCGACGACACCGACCCAAACGATGACGTACAACGTCGACGGGGTGCTACCGGCGTCGCTCGCGACGGACCTCGACGCCGGCACGAACCTCCTGTTGAGCGGCCCGCCGATGTCCGGGAAGCGCGACGTCCTCCTCGCGTTGCTGGCGCGCGGCGAGGCGGACGGAGAGGGGTCGGTCCTCGTCACGTCCCGGGACCCCGCCGAGGAGCTGCTGGACGCCTACGAGGCCGAACTCGGCGGCGCCAGCGGGTTCCTGCGCGTCGTGGACTGCGTGAGCTCCCAGAGCGGGAGCGCGACCCAGAACGACCGCGTCCGGCACGTGTCCTCGCCCGGCGACCTCACCGGGATGGGCATCGAGTTCTCGGAGGTCGCGCGGAGCGCCGAGGACGCGGGCGTCGCGGGGCTCCGCGTCGGGTTCGACTCGCTGTCGCCGCTGTTGATGTACGTGGACATCGAGCGGCTGTTCCGGTTCCTGCACGTGTTCACGAGCCAGATTCAGTCCCAGGGCTGGCTGGGCGTGTTCTCCGTAGACCCGGAGAGCCACGACGAACAGACCATCAACACCATCAGCCAGCTCTTCGACGGCGTCCTCGAGCTCCGGGTGACGGACGGCGGCGACCGGGAGGCCCGCGTTCGCGGCGTCACCGACTCGCCGACCGGCTGGGTCGCGCTGGAGTGAGCCCGGTCTAGTCGCCGAAGTCCCCGGCCGCAGCGTCGTGGCAGGCGGCCGCTTCGTCCGCGAGAGCGCTGCGTTCGCTGGCGTACGCGAGGTGGGTGTCGCAGTCGCAGTCCGACGCGCCGAGACCCGGGACTGGCGTCGCGGCGTCGGCGAGGCGCCGGGCCGTCTCGCACTCGACGTCCTCGCGTTCGGTGACGTAGACGGCGTCGATGCTCGCGGCGGGGTGGCCGAGCAGGTAGTCGACGTGCCAGTGGCGGGCGTCGCGCTCGCCCGCGGCGAGTTCGCGGTGGCGCTCGACGCGGGCCAGGCCGCCCGCGCCGAACGCCGACCCCGTGTACGCGTACCACCCCGAATCGAGGTCGCGGGCGCCAGCGGCGCCGAACTCGACGGTCGCGGACTCGGGGAGGGAGACGAGGAGGGTGTACGTGCCCGGTTGCATACGCGACCGTGGGCGCGCGCCGGAATTCGGTCTTCCGGTTCCGCGAATGCCTGCCCTCGAGCCCGTCAGGACCGCAGGTAGTCGCCGAGGGCGTTCGAGAGGTTGTACACCGTGTAAAGCGCGTACAGCATCACGCCGACGGCCACCACAAGCAGCAGCCACCAGTCCAGGCTCATCGTGGGTGCGAGGACGCGGCCCAGCGCAGTAGGCTTTCTGGGCGGGTCCGGTGCCGGTTACTCGTGGCCGGACACGGGCACGGGCTCGTAGGGTTCTTCGAGGTACTCTATCTCGGAGTCCGAGAGGTCGATGTCCAGGGCCTCGACGGCGTCCTCGAGGTGCTCGACGCTCGTCGTGCCGACGATGGGCGCGTCCACCCAGTCCTTGTGGAACTGCCACGCGAGCGCGATCTGGGCCATCGTCACGCCCTTCTCGTCGGCGAGCTCCTCGACGCGCTCGTTGATCTCGGGGCCGCCGCCCTCCATGTAGGGGTGCTCGTAGAGGTACTCCTCGGTCGACCCGCGCTTCGTCGCCTCCACCTCGTCGTGGGGCCGCGTGAGGTAGCCGCGGGCGAGCGGCGACCACGGGAGCACGCCGACGCCCTCCTTCTCGCAGAGCGGGAGCATCTCGCGTTCCTCCTCGCGGTAGACGAGGTTGTAGTGGTTCTGCATCGTCACGAACCGCTCGTAGCCCAGCAGGTCGCTGGTGTGCAGCGCTTCAGCGAACTGGTGAGCCCACTGCGAGGACGTGCCGACGTACCGGGCTTTGCCGCGGCGGACCGCGTCGTCGAGCGCGGCGAGCGTCTCGTCGATGGGGGTGTCGTAGTCCCAGCGGTGCGTCTGGTAGAGGTCGACGGTGTCCATCCCGAGGCGCTCCAGGGAGTTCTCGAGTTCCTGCTCGATGGCCTTCCGGGAGAGCCCGCCCGAGTTCGGGTCGTCGTCCATCTGGAAGTAGCCCTTCGTCGCGACGACCTGCTCGTCGCGGTCGTAGTCCGCGAGGACGTCCCCGAGCACGCGCTCGCTCTCGCCGTTCGAGTACATGTTCGCGGTGTCGAAGAAGTTCACGCCGAGTTCGATGGCGCGCTCGATGATGGGGCGGGCGTCCTCCTCGTCCAGCACCCACGGCCGCCAGTCCGAGGACCCGAAGCTCATGCAGCCGAGACAGATCTTCGAGACCTCCATGCCCGTGTCGCCGAGCGTCGTGTGCTCCATACCGGGTCCTCGCAGGCCCCGACCAAAGACGTTGGCACGCCGGCAGCCCGCTGCGCGCTTCCCGCCGCCACGAGAATCGGCTACGCCGCCGTGCGTCCCGCGAGCCGCCTGAGCGCGGCGTACCCGGCGACGGCGGCCGTGAGGACGCCGGCGAGGGTCAGCCACGTCACCGGCGTCGCGCTCCCGACGGCGAGCAGCGCGACGACGTTCTGCGGGCTCTGCGGGAGCAGGGAGGCGGCGCCGAACGCGCCGAGCGCGACGAACGAGTACAGCAACTGGGCCTCGCGGCGCGCGCCGATGCCGAGCGCGAGCGCGGCGCCCGTCGCCACCAGCACCGCCGCGACGCCCGCGACGAGCGCGAGCACCGGGAGCGGGTTCGCGACGCTCGTGCCGTTGTACGCGAGCAGCGCGAGCCAGAGCGCGACCTGCGCGGGCGCGATGGCGGCCAGCGCGAGCGCCTTCCCGTCGACGATCTCGGGCAGCGACAGCGGCGCGACCCGGAGCAGTTCGAGCGTGCCGCGCTCCCGCTCCTCGGCGAGCGTGTCCGCCATCACGCTCCCGGAGATGAACGCCGGGAGGAACGCCAGCAGCGGGAGCAACACCGTGTACGTGAACGAGAAGTAGGGGTTGGCGTCCCGCTCCGGCGGCAGGTCGAGGGGTTCGCGGACGACGTGCTCGGCGAGCGCGGCGCGGCGCTGGCGCTCGAGGGCCGAGAGCGCGTCCTTCAACTGGGCGACGACCATGGTGGTGCGGAACGACCCCCCGGGGGCGGTGGCGGCGACGAATATCCGGCCGCCGGAGCGGTGCGTGGCGTGCAACAGCGCGTCCACCTCCCCCGCCTGGAAGTCCGCCATGGCGGCGGCCTGGGAGTCGTAGCGCGCGACTCGGCGGTTGTCGCCGGCGGCGACGACGGGCGCGACGTCGTCGCTGGCGTTCCCCGTGACGCCGACGTCGACGCTGAACCCGCCGCCCGCGGCCGACCCGGGGTCGTAGAGGGAGACGAGCCCGACGACGAGGAACGACGAGAACGCCGCGATGAACAGCTGGATGGCGAGCGCGAGCACGATGGTCTTCTCCGAGCGCAGCGACCCGAGCGTGCGGCGCGCGAGCACGAGCCTACGCAAGGGCGACCACCACCGCGAGGTTGTACGCGACGTGGACGGCGGCGGCGACCGCGAGCGCGCCGACGTACGCCAGCCGGGAGCGCGCGGCGCCGAGCGCGGAGACGCACGCGGTCGCGACGTGCAACAGGAGCGGCGCGGCCAGGAGGACGCCGGGCGGGAGGCCGACCGCCGCGGGCGAGAACGCGACCTGCGCGGCCTCGATGCCGGGCAGGCCGACGAGCTGCGTGAGCAAGAGGAGTTTCTCCGCGACGAAGAACCCGACCCCGGAGGCGGCGCCGGCGGCGAGCGCGGTCCGGGTCGTCCGCTCGAAGGCGCCCCGCTGGAACGCCGCGAAGACGTGGACGCTCTTCCCGACCTCCTCGACGACGGCGACGACGCCGAGGAGCAGCGGGACGGCCAGCGACGCCGGCGCGACGAACAGGACGGCGACGGCGAACAGTTCCGCGACGAAGACGAACGGCACGAACAGCGCGGTCCAGACGACCGCCCGGCGCGGCGTCCGGAGCGGCGCGGCGAGCGCGTCCAGGAGCTTCGACGGGATGGGGAGCTGCGTGAACATGTCCTCCTCGCGGTAGACGCCGGTCCCGAGGCCGAACAGGACGGCCGCGGCGAGCGCCGGGGGCACCGTCGCGAGCGCGAACGCGCCGGGGGCCGTCCCGCGGCCGGCGATGGAGTCGACGACGACGGTGAGCGGCGAGATGGCGGCGATGGGGTGGACTTCCGCGAACACCGCGGGGACGAACGCGTACGCCGTGAACGCGACGCTGACGGTGACCGTGACGAACGTGAGTTCCTTGTACGAGCGCGCGAGCATCGCGCCGAGGAACGTCGCCGCGAGGAAGAGGGCTGCGAGCGGCGCGACGGCGAGCACGGCGAGCGGGCCGGCGCCGACGACGGCGGCGATGCCGGAGACGAGCGCGAGCGCGCCGGCGAAGTACGGGAGCGTCTTCCCGGCGACGATGTCGCCCCGGGAGACGGGCGCGACGAGCATCGGTTCGCCGCGGCGGTTGATGCGTTCGGCGAGCACGCTGGAGCCGTACGCCTGGATGACGACGTTCAGCGGGAGCAGGAACGCGAACGCGAGCACGAGCGACCGCAGCGGGAACGGCGGGGACAGCGAGGACGGCGTGCCGGACTGCGGCTGGCCGAGCATCCCGCCGAGGCCGCCCGCGGTCGGGCCGGACGGAATCTCGCCGACGCCGCCGTCGCCCGCACCGCCGGCGCCGCCGTCACCGCCCCCGGTGCCGCCAGTTCCGCCGCCACCGCCAGCACCGTCGCCATCCCCGCCGCCTCCGCCAGCGCCGCCGTCGCCGGTCTGCCGGCCGGTGACGGAGATGGACTGGTCGACGTACTGGAGGGAGACGACGACGGGGAACGCCGCGGACTCGTTGGCTTCCTGGCGCATCAGCCAGTCGTTGTACGAGACGGTCGCGGACCGCAGCGCGGCGAGCGCCGCCCGGCCCTTCGCCGAGTCCGCCCAGGCCACCCGGCCGTCGCGCACGAGGACGTCCGCGCGCCCCGACCGGACGGCGTTCGGGGTCGGTTCGACGGCCGCGAGCGTCGGGTCGGACGCCACGACCGCCCGGTACCGGCTGTCCTCGTCGACGCCGACGCGGTAGATGCCCTCGCCGGGCGTCGGCCCGACGGCGACGAGCGCGGGGACGATGGCGGCGAGCGCGAGCAGCACGACGACGAACGCGACCGCCGTCTTCCGGTCGACGTCGCCGGCGCTGCGCGTGGTCTCCCAGCGCGCGATGCGGAGGACGTTGCCAGCGTTCATGCGCCCGCCACGTCGAGGAAGACGTCCTCTAGCGTCGACTCCTCGGTCCGGATGTCGACGACCTCGCCGCCCGCCTCCCCGGCGGCCTCGCGGACGGCTTCGACGTCGTCCATCGAGTCCACCGTCGTCACGTAGCGGTCGCCGGCCTCCGCGGCGCCCTCGACGGGGACGTCGGTGAACACGCGGTACCGGACGCGGCCGTGCTCGGCCTGTATCTCGGCGAGCGTGCCGGTCGCGGCGAGCCGGCCGTCCCGCATGATGGCGACGCGGTCGCAGACGCTCTCGACGTGGTGGAGGTCGTGGGCGCTGAACACGACGGTTTTCCCGTCGTCGGCGAGCTCGCGCGTGAACTCCACGACGGTGTTCGTCGTGAGGGGGTCGAGGCCGCTCGCGGGCTCGTCGTACACGAGGACGTCCGGGTCGTTGACGAGTGAGCGCGCGATGGCGACCTTCCGCTTCATGCCTTTCGAGAAGTCGCCGACGGGGCGGTCGCGGGCGTCCAGCTCGAGGCGGTCCAGCGCCGCCTCGATGCGTTCGTTCGCGACCCCGCGGTCGACGTCGTAGAGGTCGGCGAAGAACCGGAGGTACGACCGCGGGCTCATCTCGTCGTACAACGGCGACTCCTCGGGGAGGAACCCGAGGGACCGCCGCATCTCCGTGTCGCCGGCGTCCAGTCCGTTGACCGTTATCTCGCCGGCGGACGGCTCGACGAGCCCGCAGAGCATCTTCAGCGTGGAGGTCTTCCCGGCGCCGTTCGGGCCGACGAGCCCGAACACCTCGCCCGCGTCGACGTCGAAGGAGACGCCGTCCACCGCGGTGACGTCCCCGTAGCGCTTCTCCAGGCCCCTGACCGAAATCATACCGGGAGGTGGGACCGACCGCCAATAAGGAGTGGGGAACGCGTCGGACCGCACCCATCCGTCGAGTGGTCGGCGTCTGTCACGCGGGCAGCGGCTCCGCGTCCGCGCGGAGGTCCTCGTAGACGGACTCCACCCACCTGACCGCGTGCGGCCGGTCGTTCTTCACGAGGCCGTTCAGGCCGCCGTCGCCGTACGCGAGCGCGCAGGCGAGCGTGCGGTCGGGCTGGTCGACCAGGAGGAGGCTGTACTCGAGGCCGGCGTCGGCTTCCCGCAGCGTGAGGCGGCCGGTCTCGAGGGCGGGTTCGACGGTGTCGGCGTGCGAGGACAGCAGTTCGTCGAGGGCAGACTCCGGCATGACGACGTCCGCCGTGGCGCCGTGTTCGACGACTCGGTCGCAGACGACTTCGACCCCGGCGGGGATGACTGCGGACGCGTAGCCCCGGTAGGCAGTCATCTCCTCGGCGGCGTCGAGGAACGCGGTGCTCGGGCGCTGTGGCGCCTCCCGGGTGGCGCTGACTACGTCGGCCCCCCGGAAGAGCGCGTTGTCGATTCTCGCGGTCCGGGGGAGCGGTTCGACGACCGGGACGGCCGCCTCGATGGCGTCGACGTTGCCCGCGAACCGGTCGAAGGCGTCGAGCGCGAGGCGGCCGCGGAGCGTGAGCGCGACGCCGCCGTTCCGCTCGACGAGGCCCGCGTCCTCGAGCGACCGGACAGCGCGGTCGACCGTCGACCGCGAGTACGGGAGGTCGTCGACGAGCGCGGGCTTCCCGGGCGGTGCGTCCCGGAGTTCCGACAGGAGGTCGGCACGCCGAACGAGCAACGACACGGTGTCCGGGGTCGGCGCGGGCATCGTTTCCCCCTCATCGGTTCGACACAAAAAACCTCGCCTACTTAAAGGGGCGACAGGTTTAAGTCTCGCTACCTGACCGCAGTGTATCAACCAGCAGATAACGTAATCCGGGAGGGTGAAGAACAGACTGGTGCTGGTGTTTCCACACCGGCTGTGCCTCTGACACGCTCCGTGCCGCCGGCGCCTGCCGGCGGCGACCGGAGCGACCGGCAGCGTTCTCCGACCGAACCCCCGAGCCGACCAGCGAACGCCCTGGCGCGCCTTCTGCGCCCTACCGCGGCGTCCCAGTCCCCCACTTGTCCAGCGCCGCCGCCAGCTCCTCGTGGTCCTCGGCGTACTCGCCCGGGTCGACGCCCGCCTGGTAGGCGTCGATGGCCTGCCGGAACGCCCGCGCGCCCGCCGCGGTACCGTCCGGGTGGCCGTGGATGCCGCCGCCGACCTGCACCATCACGTCGGTCCCGACGGCGTCCAGCAGGGGCGCGACGATGCCCGGGTGGAGGCCGCCGGACGCCACCGGGAGCACGTCGGTCAGCCCGTAGAGGTCGGACCGCAGCCAGTCGTTGATGCCGACGGTGTCCTCGTTCTCGAGTTTCCCGAGGCCCGCGGTCCCGGTGTGGATGTGGTCGACGCCGCAGAGCCGCGCGACCTGCGCGAGCACGCGCATCGAGACGCCGTGGTGGGGCATACGGTCGAACGCCGCGTGCATCGCGCGGTGCGCGTGGATGGCGAGCCCGTGCTTCTCGGCGTGCTCGCGGACTGTCTGCACGGACGACCAGCCCGCGGTCACGACGTCCACCATCACGAACCCGCCGCCCTGCTCGGCGACGAGTTCGAGGCGGTCGACCATCGTCTCCGCGTCCGCCGTGACGTTCACGAGGTAGTCCTTCCGGTCGCCGGTCTCGTCCTCCGCGCGGTCCCGCATCTCGAAGGACCGCTTCACGCGGTCCTCGAAGCGATTGAACGACTGGTCGGTGAGGTTCTCGTCGTCCTTCAGGAGGTCGACGCCGCCGACCCACGCGTCGTACCCGACCTGCGCGTGCTGCTCGGTCGACAGCCCGACTTTCGGCTTCGGGACGGTGGCGGTGGCGGGGCGGCCCTCCGCGTCCAGGACGTCCGTCTTCACCGCACTCCCGTACTGCGGCCCGGGGAACGACGTCGCCAGCGTTTCGGGCCACTCGCAGTCCGCGAGCCGGATGGAGTCGACGGCCTTCATCCCCATGATGTTGCCCGCGATGCAGGACAGGACCTGCGCCATGTTCCCGGGCTCGAACAGCCCGTCCGGGTACGCGACCGTGACGCGGCCGTCGCCGACCTCGCAGGCGATCGCCGACAGCTCGGTGACGCGGTCCGGGACGTTCAGCGCCGCCCACGTCCCGTTCGAGCTCTCGGACGCGACGCGGCCCGCCGCGTCCTCCATACTCATCCCCTCGCCGGGGTCCAGCACGAACTCGCAGACGAGGTCCGTGTCCGCGGGTTCGTAGCTCGTGTCCAGGAAGTCCTCGTACTCGATGCCGGCCATAGGCGACGCGTTCGGGGGCGGACACCAAGTGTGTTGGCCTCGTTCCCAGTCTACGAGACCGGTTCGACGAGCTCCGGCCGGTCGTTCGCCGGGTCGTTCACCGAATCCGGGACTCGCCGGGCCGCCAGGCCGAACTCGCGGGGCGCGAGCAACTCCCCGGGGTCGTCGGCGGCGAGCCAGCGGTCGCCGAGGTCGCGGTCCAGCACCACCGGCATCCGGTCGTGGTAGTCCGCGACGCGGCCGTTCGGCTCGGTCGTCACCACGGCGAACGACCGCACCGGGTCCGGGTCGCGGTCCGGACGACCGCCCCCGCCGAACTCACTCAGTCCGGTCTGGGTCTGCGCGGGCGTCCACGTCTCCCAGAGGCCGGCGAGCAGGAACGGCTCGCCGTCCTCCCGGGCGAAGAAGTACGGCGTCGACCCGGATTCGTCCCCAGCCCACTCGTAGAACCCGTCGACGGGCACGAGACACCGGCGCTCCCGGTACGCCGCCCGGAAGTGCTCCGCCTCCGCGAGGCGCTCCGCGCGAGCGTTGATCGGGTCCGGTCCCGCCCGGGGGCCGTCCGACCAAGACGGCACCAGCCCCCAGCGCGCGGCCCGCACCGTCTCCGGCGCCTCGTCGAGAATCACGGGCAGGCGCTCGCTCGGCGCGGCGTTGTACGTCGGCTCGTAGTCCGCCGACCGCAGGTCGAACGCGTCGGCGAGTTCCCCCGGCTCGGTGAACAGCGCGTACCGGCCACACATACCCGAGGGGAGGACGCGACGCCGTAAAAATCAGTCCGGTAGCGCCGCCTCGAGGTCCGCAACGACCGACTCGTTGCCGACGAACGTCGGCGTGCGCTCGTGGACGTCGTCGGGGTCGAGGTCCAGGAGGGACTGGCTGCCGTCGCTGGACGCGCCGCCCGCCGCCTCCACGACGTACGCCATCGGCATCGACTCGAAGTGCGCCCGCAGCTTCCCCTCGGGCGCCGACCGCAGCCCCGGGTAGCCGAACGCGCCGCCGTACACCAGTACCTGGTTGACGTCCGCGATCATCGCGCCGCCGTACCGGAGCTTCAACTCCTGCTCGACGCCCCGGACGAACGACTCGAAGTCGTCGGTCCAGTCCGGAACCCGACCCCCGAACCCGTAGACGGTCGGGTCCTCGGGGAGCTCCACGGGCCCGAGTTCCGTGCGGCCGTCGTCCCCGACGAGGTACTCGGTGACCTCGCCGCCGCGCGCGACCACCATCGTCGTCGTCGGGCCGTACAGCACGAACCCCGCCGCCACGAGACTGCTCCCCGGCGCCGGTAGCGGCTCGTCGTAGACGCCGACGACCGTCCCACAGGGGTTGTTCGACTTCACGTTCGAGGAGCCGTCCAGGGGGTCGACGGCGACCGCGTACCCGTCGCCGCCCACGTCCAGGACGTCCTCGCGCTCCTCGCTGGCGTACCAGCCCACGCCGTCCACGCCGCCGAGGCGGTCCGCCAGCAGGTCGTCGGCCCACACGTCCGCCTCTAGCTGGACCTCGCCGCTCTCGTTCTCGGACTCCGCCTTCGCGCGGCGCTCGGGCAGCCCGCTCCTGATCTCGGGCGCGGCGTCCGCGAGGACCTCGAAGACGCGGTCGACCGTCATCAGATGCGGGACAGCGCCTCCTCGACGCTCGCCTCCTCGTAGATGACCGCCTCGAGGCCGTCGAGGAACGCCTCGGGGTTCTCGCGCTGCCAGACGTTCCGCCCCACGGCGAGCCCGACCGCGCCCGCGTCGATTGCGCCCTTCACGGTCTCCAGGAAGTCGCGGTCGCTGGTCTTGGACCCGCCGGACATCACCACCCGGGTCTTGCCCGCCATCTCCACGGCGTCCCGCATCGCGTCGCTGCTCCCCGGGTACTTCACTTTCGCGAGGTCCGCGCCGAGCTCCAGCGCCTGCCGCGCCGCGTACGCGATAGTGTCCGGTTTCTTGTCGTTCTTCAGGCCCTGGCCGCGCGGGTACGACCACATGACCACGGGGAGGTCGTGGTCGCGGGCGGCCTCCTGGGCGTCCCGGAACTCCTCGGCCATCTCGACCTCGTTGTTCGACCCGCCGTACATCGTGAACCCGACGGCGTCGGCGCCGACCTCCGCGGCGTAGTCGACCGTCCAGTTCACCGCGGAGTCCGGTTCGCCCATCCAGAGGTTCGACGTGCCGTTGAGCTTCGCGAGGAGGTTCACGTCGTCCTCGTAGGACGGATAGTAGGCCTCCGCGACGCCCTTCTGGACGGCCATCGCCGAGACCGCGTCGTGGGTGGCGACGTCCCAGACCGCCGCGGGGTCCTTCGTCTCCGGCACCGGCTCGAAGTCCACCGGGCCGTGCTCGAGGCCGTGGTCGTACGCGAGAATCAGTACCTTCCCGTCGCGCGAGATCGGAGAGTCCTGGAAGGGACGCATCACTCCAACGTGCGGCGAGGACGTATAAGTGTCTAACTGTCCGCGAGCCGCCGCGAGACGCCCGTATTCGAAGGATTGACTCCCGGGCGAGTAAACTACTGTGCGTGGTCGCGGGCCGCGTCCTTCCACGCCGCGACGCGGTCCTCGGAGACGCCGAGCGAGTCCGCCACGTGCTCGACGTGCGCCGTCGCGAGACTCCTCACGGACGTCACGCCGGCGCGCGCCAGCAGCTTCGCGTCCGCCTCGCCGACGCCCTCGAGTTCCGTGACCGGCGTCGGCGTCGACTGCTCGCGCCACGCCTGCTCCTCGCGCTCGAAGGAGTCGTCCACGCGGCCGTTCGGCCAGGACTGCTCGCGCCACGCCGACTCGCCGTCCGGCGAATCGTCGTCCGAGGCTCCGCCGCCGGCCGCATCGCCGGTCTCCGCGGCCGTCGCGTCGGTGCTCTCGGCCTGCCACGCCGCCTCCTCGGCGGTCGCGTCCCCGCTCCCGTCCGCGGACGCCTCGTCGCCGTAGCTCGCCGCCACCCACTCCCGCTCGTCGTCCTGCAGGCCGCGAACCTGCTCAGCGCGGCGGTCCAGGTCCTCGCCGCCCTCGAACGACCACTGGAGAGAGTGCTCGCGGCGGATGCGCGCCGCCACCCCGGGGTTCACTCCGAGGTCCACGAGCTGGGCGTGCGAGACGGACTTCGACTCGATGGCCGCTGCGTCGACGTTCGCCGCCGCGAGCACGTCGGCCGTCGCCGGCCCGACGAACCGGAGGTCGAGCAAGTCGTCGCGGGCGTCCTCGGGTGGCACGGTTGCTGGATGGAAGCCACCGGAGGTGCTTGAGTGTTTCCACGTTTCCGGCATCCTTAGGTGCGCGCCCCGCGCACACCCCGGTATGCGAGACCTCGCAGACATCCAGACCGTCGGCGTCGTCGGCGCCGGCACGATGGGCGCCGGCATCGCGCAAGTCGCCGCGTCGAACGGCTACGACGTCGTCATGCGGGACGTCGAACCGGAGTACGTCGAGCGCGGGTTCGAGAGCATCGAGGACTCCCTCGACCGGTTCGTCTCGAAGGACGAACTCACCGAGTCCGAGAAGCAGGACGTCCTCGACAGCATCGAGGGCACGACCGAGCTCTCGGCGCTCGCGGACTGCGACTTCGTCGTGGAGGCCGCCGTCGAGGACATGGACGTCAAGCAGGACATCTTCGCGGACCTCGACGACGTCGTCCCCGGGGACGTCGCGCTCGCGACGAACACGTCCACGCTCTCGATCACGACCATCGCGTCGGCGACCGAGCGTGCCGACGAGGTCGTCGGCCTCCACTTCATGAACCCGGTGCCCGTGATGAAGGGCGTCGAGGTCGTCGTCGGCGAGAAGACCAGCGACGAGGTCGCGTCGTTCGCGCACGCGTTCGCCGAGGACCTCGGGAAGGAGACCTGGGAGAGCGACGACAAGCCCGGGTTCGTCACGAACCGCGTGCTGATGCCGTGGATCAACGAGGGCATCCGCGCGTTCGACGAGGGCGTCGCCTCGAAGGAGGACATCGACAAGGGGATGAAACTCGGGACGAACGTCCCGATGGGGCCACTCGAGCTCGCCGACCACATCGGCCTCGACATCTGTCTGGACGCCAGCGAGACGCTCCACGAGGAGCTCGGCGACCGGTACAAGCCCGCGTACCTCCTCAAGCGGAAGGTCGACGCCGGCGACCTCGGGAAGAAGACCGGCCGGGGCTTCTACGAGTACGAGTAGGGCTTGCTGGCGGCGCTCGAACCGGTGTGGGTCGCCGCGCTGTCGAGTCCGGGCCACACCGGGCTGGTGTCACGTCACGGCCGGGGTTGGTCCCGGCCTGGTACTTGAACGTTCGCAGTGAGTGCCATCCCAGGCGAGATGGGGTCGGTGTCAGGAGAGTCGGCCGGCGGCGACGTGCTCGCGGACCGCGTCGAGGGCTGCCTGGTCGAAGTCGCCGTAGACGCGCTCGAGGACGGCCTGAACTTCCTCGCGGGAGACCTTGACGTCGCCGTCCGCGACGACGTCCGCGGGGCGTTCGCTGAGTTCTCGCATCGTGCCGACCGCGAGGAGGAACGGCACGGCCCACGCGGCGAGCGTGTTCCCGCGCGAAGTCGGCATCGCTTCGAGCCACCGCTGGGCGCCGTCGACGTACCTGCGGGCGCGCTCGGTGACGCGTTCGACGACCGAGGCGACGCGGGAGGCGTTTGAGGGGTCGGCGACGTCGTCGGCGTCGAGGCCGTGTTCGTCCAGCCAGACCGCGGGCAGGTAGACGTTGTTCTCCTCGCGGTAGTCCGGCCGGACGTCCTTCGCGACGTTCACGAGCTGGAGGAGCAACGCGAACGACCGGGCGTTCTCACGCATCGCCTCGGTGTCGTCGGGGTCGGCGTCGGTCGCGAGCAGTTCGGTGACGAGTTCGCCGACCGTGCCGGCGACGTACCAGCAGTACTCCTCCAGTTCGGTCGGGGACTGGATGCGGAGGCCGCCGGCGTCCTCGTAGCGCTCGACGAACGACGCCATTCCGGTCGCCATCTCGCGGACGGTCGGTCGGATGGCGTCCCGGGCGGCGGGGTCGAGGCCGTCGAATGCGCGGAGGACGCGCGGCGTCTCGGCGACGACCGTCCAGTCCGCTCCGGGGTCCACGGGGACGTGGTCGTCCACCGCGGACCGGAAGTCGTCTGCGTTCGCGGCCGCGTCGGGGTCGAGGACGGCGTCGTACGTGCGGAGGAGTTCGGCCTGCTCGGCCGGCGGAATCAACGTTGAGTCCTCTATCGTGTCGGCGACCCGGCAGAGCAGGTAGCCGACGCAGATGCGGGAGGCCATCGGCTCCTCGAGCGCGTCGATGGTGAGCGCGAACGTCCGGGAGACGTCCTGTACCACATCGTGACACCACTCGCGCTCGGCGCGTCCGGCCCGCGGAGACTGGCCTCTGTCCATCACTTGCTCCCCCTTACGGCCGAACACCAAAAGCAGTTGGGGCGCCGGCGATGGGAAAAGTAAAGGACGGACCCGGCGACGTTTCGCGTATGGACTTCAGTCTCACCGCCGAGCAACAGCAGATCCGGGACATGGTCTCGGAGTTCGTGGACGAGGAGGTCGTCCCGCGGGCGTCGGAGATCGACAGCGAGGACGAGTTCCCGTGGGACCTCGTCGACGAGATGAGCGACCTCGGCCTGATGGGGATGCCGTTCCCCGAGGAGTACGACGGCGCGGGCCTGGACTACCACTCGTACGCCATCGCGCTCGAGGAGATTTCCCGCGGGAGCGGCGGCCTGGGGACGGTCGTCGCGGCGCACACGAGCCTCGCGGGGAACATGCTCTACGAGTACGGCGACGAGGACCAGAAGTCCGAGTACCTCGCGGCGATGAACCGCGGCGACGACGTCGGCGCGTTCGCGCTCTCGGAGGCGGGCGCGGGGTCCGACGTCCCGTCGATGGAGACGACCGCGGAGAAAGACGGCGACGAGTACGTCGTCGACGGCGACAAGCTCTGGATCTCGAACGGGAGCGTCGCGGACACCGTGACGCTGTTCGCGAAGACCGACCCGGACGCCGGCCACCAGGGCATCTCGTCGTTCGTCGTGCGGCCCGACGAGGACGACGGCTTCCACGTGGAGGGCACCGAGGACAAGCTCGGTGACAAGGGCTGTCCGACCGCGGAGCTGCGGTTCGACGACATGCGCATCCCCGAGGACCGGCTGCTCGGCGAGGAGGGCGACGGCTTCCGGCACGCCCTGGAGACACTGAACGGCGGCCGCATCACCATCGCGGCGCGCTCCATCGGGCTGGCGCGGGCGGCGCTCGACGACAGCCTCGACTACGCGCAGGCCCGCGAGCAGTTCGACCAGCCGATCAGCGACTTCCAGGCCATCCAGCACAAGCTCGCGGACATGGACACGAAGATCGAGGCCGCGGAGATGCTGATGCACAAGGCCGCGGACAAGAAGATGCGCGGCGAGGACTTCATCAAGGACGCCGCGCAGGCGAAGTTGTACGCGTCCGAGATCTCCCGAGAGGTCACGAACGAGGGCATCCAGATCCACGGCGGCTACGGCTACACGAAGGACTTCGACGTGGAGCGGTACTACCGGGACGCGAAGCTCAACGAGATCTACGAGGGCACCAGCGAGGTGCTCCGCAATACGATCGCGCAGCGCCTCCTGAAGTAGCGGCGACCGGCCCTCCCGGTCCCTGGTGGACTCACCGAGTGAGCTGGAGTTCTCGTTCTCCTACAGCAGGTTCCGGAGCGCGAGCACCGTCCCGACGCCGACGGCGAGCGAGACGAGGAGGTTGCCGGTGCGGCGCGCGGCGGCGACGGTGGCGGCGGCGGCGAGCCACTCGGCGGGGCCGCCGTCGGCGAGCGCGGGCGCGACGAACGCGACGACGACGGCGCCGGGGAGGACGTCGATGCCGGCCTCGTAGCGGGCGGGGAGGTCGACGCGGCCGAGCAGCCAGAGGGCGCTGGCCTTGGTGGCGTACGTCGCGGCGGCCATCGCGAGGACGACGGCGACGACGGTCGGGTGGAGGGCGAGCGCGTCAGTCATCGTAGGTCACCACCTGGACTGCTGCGCCCGCGAGGGCGCCGACGAGGATGTACCACTTCCCGGGGATGGTCGCGGCGGCGACGAGCGCGACGCTGGCGGCGGCGAGCCAGGGGCGGACGGACTCGCGGCCCTCCCAGAGGCCGGCGGCGAGCGTGAGGAACAGCGCGGTGACGACGAAGTCCAGCCCCCAGTTCGCGGGGTCGCCGACGACGCTGCCGGCGACCGCGCCGACGACGGTGGCGGCGACCCACAGCACCCAGATGGCGAGCCCGCTCCCGAGGAGGAACGCGCCTCGCGTGCTGCCGTCGCGGAGTTCGGCGATGGTGAGCGCCCAGTTCTCGTCGGCCGTGAAGAAGATGCTGCCGTAGCGCTGGAGGGGCGTGAGGTCCTCGAACCACGGGCGGAGCGCGGCGCCCATGAGGACGTACCGGAGGTTGACGACGGCGGTGGTGGTGACGACGGCGACCACCGGGATGGGGTCGCGCCAGAGTTCCACGGCGAGCAGCTGGGCGGCGCCCGCGAGCACGGTCGCGCTCATCAGCGCGGCTTCCGCGACGCTGAGGCCGGCGCGCCGCGCGACGACGCCGAAGACGACGCCGTACCCTGCGACGCCGACGGCGAGCGGGAGTCCCGTGAGGAAGCCGTCGCGGACGCCCGCGAGCGAGAACGACAGCGTCCGGTCCTCGGCGGCTGACGCTGTCGCGTCGGTCGGGTCGGTCCCGCCGGCGGCCTCCGCAGTGTCCGCGGCCTCCGCGGTGTCCGCGGCATCCCCGACGTCCGCGGGCGCGTCGGCGGACGGGTCCGTCGTCGACGGGTCCGCGTCAGTCACCGGTCGGGCACCTCCCGCAGTCGGTCATCGGTACGGGGCAGTACCGCGGGCGTGTTAACGGTTCGGAGACCGGCACGGACGAACGGAGCGGTCGCCGGGACCGAACGCGCTGCGGAACGCTCCGGTTGCCGGCCGCGGATTCGCGGTGGCGATTCCCGCAGTCCGGGTCGTGCGTCGAACCCGTCCGGTTTTTGGCGCGGCCGCGCGAAGCACGCGTATGACCGAGGCCACCGCGGAGGCGGGCGGCGTCACCGCTCGCTACTACGAGACCGAGACGGAGCGCGTCCTGGAGTTCGACGCCGACACGGGCACCGTCGCCATCGCGCAGAACCGCGAGGGGTACGCGATGCTGAAGGTTCGGCCGACCGGCGGCGGCGACGAACTGGAGCGGTACTACGGGTTCGACATGGCGCTGGACCACGCGGCGGAGGTGCTCGGCCGCGACCCGAACGCCCTCCCGGTGCCGGAGGAAGCCGCCGACATGGGGATGTAGCCGGCGGCAGCAGCGGGGACAGGTGGGAGCCCGGGAGTCAGTCGTCCCGGAGCCGGTGGAGCGCGGCGAGCGTGACGCCCGCGACGGCGGCACCGACGCCGAACCCGGGCGTGGAGCCGCCGGACCCCCCGGACCCGTCGCCGGTCGTCGGTGGCTGGGTGCCTGTCGTCGTCGGCGTCCCGGTCGGTTCGGTCGTCGCACTGGTGGTCGTCGTTGAGCGCTGGACCGTGGGGACGTCCTGCGTCGTGGCAGCCGTGGTCGACGTGGTCGTCGTCCGAGTCTGCCGGAAGTCGTACACGGGCCTGTTCTGCGGGACGCCGGTCGCGTCGACCTCGAACGTCTCCGCGGGGACGGCGCCGCTGGCGTCGGGTTCGGGGAACGTGTAGAGTTTCGCGTTCTTCCCGTACCGGCGCTCCTCCTCGCTCGCGGACGGGTCCTGGTAGCTCGCGCCAACGAACCCCTCGTCGAGGGGTGCGGCCGCCCAGAACGACGCCTGGTCCGGGGCCGCCCACCAGCCGAGCGTCTCCGGTTCGGTCGGGTCGCCGACGTCGTAGACGCGGACGCCGCTGGAGTACCAGGAGGCGTACAGCCGGTCGCCGCGGAAGTGGCAGTTGTGGGCGGTCCCGACTGACTGCTCGCCGTCGCTGTCCTCGACGACCGGCGGCCGAGGCGCGGCGAGTTGCTCGGGGTTCGACCGGTCGGAGACGTCGTAGAGTTCGACGCCACCCGGGCCGCCGTACCGGCCGTCGCCCGCGTTCCGGTCGCCCGCCTCGCGGCCGACGGCGAGCAAGGTGCCGTCCTCGGAGAGCGCGGTGTTGTGGGCGTTCCCGGGGAGCTGGCCGAGTTCGGCGAACACCTCCTTCCGGCTCATCCCGCTGTACCTGGACGGGTCGACGCCGCCGATCTGAGCGACCGCGGTCGGGTCGCTGGCGTCGCCGACGTCGAGAATCCACGTGCCGGCGTCCCAGTTCGAGACGTACGCGTAGCTCCCGCGGACCGTCACGTCGTGGACCTGCCGGACGCCCCGGTTGACTCGCTCCCAGGCGGGGATTTCATCGACGACGGACCAGCGGAACTGCTCGGTCGCCGCGTCGCGCGAGAGGTCGTACGCAATTAGTGGCTGGTCGGCGAGCGACGACCCCGTGAGGTACGCGGTCTCGCCGGACAGCCCGGCGTTGTGGACGTAGTGGTCCGTGGCCACGGACGCGACCTGCCTGGGGTTCGCGGGGTCGCTGACGTCGAAGAGCGCGGCGCCGTCCGGGGGGTCGCCCTCGGCGAGGCCGGTGGGGCCGGCGACGAGCACGCGGTCGCCGTCGATGGCGGCGTCGCCGATGCCGCCCATCGCGTCGCCGTCGAGGGTAGGTTCGGCCTGCACGACCACCCGGGGGTCGTCGACGGTGTCGCAGTCGACGACGAGGAGCTGGTCGCCGCCGGCGCCGAACGCGTACCGGCCGTCAGGGCCGGTGACGACCTCCTCGAGGCCGGGCGCGTCGACGACGAAACTCGGGGTGAGCTGCTGCTGCGTTCGGCTCCCGGCGGCGAGACCGGGGACCGTGGCGGTGGCGGCGAACGCGCCGAAGAACGTGCGTCGGCGCATCGTCAGTCGGGCGTTCCGGACGGTACTTCGGCTGTCGGGGCGGTTCGGGCGGTTGTGGAGGGCATTCCGGACGGAAGTGGTAAGCTATCACACATCAATGTTGGGTCGGCGGTCCCCGGTTCCGCACACCTTTTGAACCCTGTCGGTCAATCGTTACGTATGACGAAAGTGCGCGTGGCCGGCGTCGGACTGACGCACTTCGGCCACCACCCCGAGCGAACCAGCCGCGACCTCTTCGCGGACGCGGGGCTGTCCGCGATGGACGACGCGGGCGTCCCCGCCGGGGACGTTGAGGGCGTCTACTACGGGAACTTCATGGGCGAGTTGAGCGAACACCAGGGCCACCAGGGCCCGCTCGCCGCCGAGGCGCTCGGCGTCGACGCGCCCGCGACTCGGTACGAGAGCGCGTGCGCGTCCAGCGGCGTGGCGCTCCGGCAGGCCGTCCGGGACGTCCGCAGCGGCGAGGTCGACGTCGCCGTCGTCGGCGGCGCGGAACGCATGAACAACCTCGAGACGGCGGAGTCCACGGAGGCGCTGGCCATCGCCGCGGACGACCTCTACGAGGTCCGGGCGGGGATGACGTTCCCGGGCGCGTACGCGCTGATGGCGTCCGCGTACTTCGACGAGTACGGCGGCTCCCGGGAGGACCTCGCGCACGTCGCGGTGAAGAACCACGCGAACGCCGTCAGGAACGAGCACGCGCAGTTCCAGAAGGAGATCACCGTCGAGGACGCGATGGACTCGCCGCCGGTCGCCGAGCCGCTGCACCTCTACGACGCGTGCCCGGTGACCGATGGCGCGAGCGCGCTGGTGCTCGTCAGCGAGGCGTACGCCGACAGCGAGGACGTGGACGCGGGCGTCGCGGTCACCGGGACCGGCCAGGGCGGCGACCGGATGGCGCTCCAGGACCGCGAGAATCTGGCGACGTCGCCCGCGGCGACGAAGGCCGCCGAGGAGGCGTACGCGGACGCCGGCGTCGACGCGGCCGACGTGGAGTTCGCGGAGGTCCACGACTGCTTCACCATCGCGGAGGTGCTGGCGACAGAGTCCCTCGGCTTCTTCGAGACGGGCGAGGGCGTCGACGCCGCCCGCCGGGGCGTGACGACGCGGGACGGCGCCCTCCCGGTGAACCTCTCGGGCGGCCTGAAGGCGAAGGGCCACCCGGTCGGCGCGACGGGCACCAGCCAGGTCGCGGAGCTGACGAAGCTGCTGCGCGGCGACCACGTGAACAGCGAGCACGTCGCCGACGCGACGACCGCCGTCGCGCACAACGCCGGCGGGACCGTGGCGAGCGCCGTCGTCCACGTCGTGGAGGTGGTCTCGTGAGCGAGCACCCGCGAGCGAACGAGGCGTCGTCAGAACGCGGTTCTGACGGAAGTCGCGTGAGCGAACCGCGTTCGCGAACGCGACACCGACAGTGCGCAGCACTGGGGGTGGGAGCATGAGCGGGGACGTTCGCGACGCCGGCTACGACGACTTCGTGGACGCGCTCGCCGACGGCGACGGCTACTACCTGGAGTGCGAGGACGGCCACGGCAGCCTGCCGCCGCGGCGCGCGTGCCCGGAGTGCGCGAGCCGGCATCTCACCGAGCAGCCGCTGCCGGAGTCCGGGACCGTCGACTCGGTGACGACGGTGCACGTGCCGACGCCGTCGTTCACGGAGGACGCGCCCTACGTGGTCGCCGTCGTGGACTTCGGGCCTGTCCGGCTGACTGGCCAGGTGCGGGCGGACCCTTCGGCCGTCGAGGTCGGGGACGTCGTCGAACCCGGCGTCGGCGAGACGGCGACGACCGGCGACCGGCTAGTGGTCTTCGAGCCGCGGTAGTTCCTCGCGGACCGCCCCGAGGAACGACTCGGGCTGTTCGACGTGCGGGAGGAGACTGGTGTCGTCGAGGACTACCAGCCGCGCGTCCGCGTCCGCCGCGAGTTCTCGGCCCTCGGCGAGCGGCGTGACGGTCGCGTTCCGCCCCCAGACGAGCGTGACCGGACAGTCGCGGGCGGCGAGTTCGTCGCCGAGGTCGAGTTCGGGGTCGAGGACGCCGCCGACGAAGGACGCGGGCGCGAACCGCGCGTTCGCCTGGTGGGCGGTCCGCCACTGGTAGTCGACGAACCCGTGGGGGACGCGGGACGGGTCGTGGAACGCGTCGCGTTCGTCGAACCAGCGGAGCGCGGGCTTCGACGTCAGCGCGTCGAAGAGCCCCGCGCCGACGACGGGCGTCCGGAACAGCGACCGGAGCCACGGCCGCCGCGGACCGGTGTCGGCGGTCGGCGCGACGAGCAGCAGGCCCTCCACGTCGACCGGGCCGGCGGCCGCGGCGGCCCACGCGCCGGACAGCGAACTCCCGACGACCACGGGGTCGTCGGCGACGTCGCCGAGGAACGCCTCGACGAACGACTCGTAAAGCCGGGACGTGTACGCGACCGGCGGCCGGTCGGTCAGCCCGAACCCGGGGAGGTCGGGCGCGAGCACGTGGTAGTCCGCCGCGAGCGCGTCGAAGACCGCCTCGAACTCGTGGCTGGAGGCGGCCGCGTGGACGCCGTGCAGCAGGACGACGTCCGGCCGGTCCGGGTCGCCCGCCTCGGTGTACGCGACGTCGAAGCCGCGCCACCGGTAGGTCTCCTGGTCGCCGTCGAGCGGTGCGGGGAGGTCGCCGGCGCGAGCGCGGAGGGCGCGGTCGGCGGCCTCTGTCAGGGCGAGTCCACCCACGGCTCCGGCGAGTAGTCTGCGGAGTCGCATACGCGAGGGGAGGGCGCCCAGTCGCTTAGCCGTTGTGTCAGTTCTCGCCAGCAGGAAGCCAGTCGAGCCGCGTCTGAGAGTCGAGTTGCCCCGTCACCGCTCGCGGTCGAGCCGCGAGGTCAGCGCTCGCGGTCGAGGGCGTCCTCGATGGGCGCGATGACGTCGTCGGCGATGTCGAACGGCGTCGTCTCGCCGGCCTCGATGCGGTCGACGAGTTCGTCGATGCCGCCGCGGGCCTCGATTTCGGCCTCGAGGAGCGCGCTCGCGTCCTCGCGGAGGAGCGTCCGGAGCTCTTCGGCGTGACGCGTGTGGCGTTTCTCCGTGCGGCGGCCGGACTGTTCGAGCCAGTCGGCGTGGTCCGAGAGCACCGCGAGGAACTCGTCGACGCCGTCGCCGCTCTTCGCGACTGTTTCGACGATCTCAGGGTCCCAGTCGCCCGGTTCGTCCTCCCGGAGGTCGAGCATGTTCCGGAGTTCCGTGACGGTCTTGTTCGCGCCGTCGAGGTCTGCCTTGTTCACGACGAACACGTCGCCGATCTCGAGGATGCCGGCCTTCAGCATCTGGACGTCGTCGCCGGAGGACGGCGGGACGAGCACCGCGACCGTGTCCGCGGTCTTCACGACGTCGACCTCGTTCTGGCCGGCGCCCACCGTCTCGATGATGATCTTGTCCTTCCCGAACGCGTCGAGGGCCTTCACGGCGTCCGTGGTGGCCGTCGAGAGCCCGCCGAGGCTGCCGCGGGCGGACATCGACCGGAAGAACACGTCCATGTCCGTCGCGGTCGACCCCATGCGGATGCGGTCGCCGAGGACGGCGCCGCCCGTGAACGGACTGGAGGGGTCGACGGCGATGACGCCGACGGTGAGCCCGCGGTCGCGGTACGTCTTCGCCATCTTGTCGACGAGCGTCGACTTCCCGGAGCCGGGGCTGCCCGTGATGCCGACGACGTCCGCGTTCCCCGTGTGGGGGTACAGCGCGGAGACGACGTCGCGGTAGCCCGGCGACCGGTTCTCGATCTTCGTGATGACGCGGGCGAGCGCGCGGTGCTTGCCCGCGAGCAGCTCGTCGACGAGTTCCGGGGCGTCCGTGGTCGCCATCTCAGTCACGCCGCGGCGCGTTCTCCCGGATGAACTCGATGGTCTCCTCCATCGGCGTGCCCGGCCCGAAGACGGCGTCGACGCCCTCCGCCTTCAGGCCCTCGCGGTCCTCGTCGGGGATGATGCCGCCGACGATGACGAGCGTGTCCTCGAAGGCGTCGTACTCCTGGAGCCCCTCGACGATCTTCGGGACGAGCGTGTTGTGCGCGCCCGAGAGGATGGAGATGCCGAGGACGTCGACGTCCTCCTGAACGGTCGCCTGCACGATCTCCTCGGGGGCCTTGTGGAGTCCGGAGTAGATGACTTCGAAGCCGGCGTCCCGGAACGCCCGCGTGATGACGTGGGCGCCCCGGTCGTGGCCGTCGAGTCCGACCTTGGCCACGAGACACCGGATGTTCCGCTGGGTTTCCTCGCTCATGCCCGGGAATTTGCCACATACTGGTTTCACTCTAACGGACTTCTATTACAGTTTTGGTTGCACTACCCCAACTGGGGTTGAAGCGAAAGCGGGTTGGCGTGGGGCCCCGAAGCCCCATCCATGCCACCCACCGACCTCGCCGGGTACGCGCGAGCCCACCCCGGCCGCGTCACCGCCGCCGTCTCGGTCGCGGGGTACGCGCTCGTCGCGAGCGCGTTCGCCGGCGTGATTCCGCTGTTCCCCGACCTCTCCAGGAAGACCGTCCTGCTGTTCTCGGACCTCATCGTCGTCGTGAACACGCTCGCGCTCGCGAGCCTGCTCGCCGGCGCCGCGTTCATCAGGCGCGGCGACGTCCGCAAGCACCGCGCCGCGATGCTCACCGCGTTCGCGCTCATCTCGACGTTCCTCGTCTTGTACCTCTGGAAGGTCGGCGGCGGCTTCGAGAAACACATCGCCGTCCGGCAGGGACAGTTCCTCGCCGAGTACGCCGCCACCATCAGGCTGGTCTACTTCGCGATGCTCGCCGTCCACATCGTCCTCTCCGTGGTCGCCGTCCCCGTCGTCCTCTACGCCGTCGTCCTCGGACTCACGCACACCCCGAGCGAACTCCGGGAGACCCGCCACGCCGCAGTCGGCCGGCTCGCCGTCGCCGCCTGGGGGCTGTCGCTGTTCCTCGGCATCGTCACCTACTGGCTGCTCAACCACGTCTACGCGTGGACCCGATAGCCGCCTCAGGTAGATTCAAATCCCCGGTCGTCCCACGTAGAACCGATGGGCACGGCGGACGACACCGGAGAGTGGCGCTGCAAGACCTGCGGGAAGCGCCAGTCCGACCCCGACTCACCCTGCGAGAACTGCTGGAACACCACGTTCGTCGCCGGCGAGGGCGCCACCCAGGCCGCCGGCGACACCGGTATCGCCGGGCCGCCGAGCCAAAGCGACCCCTCCCTGACGCGGGCGCGCGTCGCCCAGGCGAAGACGGCGACGGCGCGCGCCGGCGTCACGTGCGCCGTGCTCGCGGGCGGCGTCGGCGTCGCGTACTCGGAGCTCGCCGCCGCGAGCCCGCTCCGCCCGGTCGCGTTCACCGCGGGCGTCGCCGTCGGCCTGCTCGCCGTCCTCTTCCTCCTCGCCGCCGTCCTGCTGCGGCTGTCCTCGACCGTCGGCGACTGGGTCGCCCCCTAGTCCGTCCACGGGATGACGGCAGCGCCGAGCGCGAACGCGGCGACAGCCACGACCACGAGCACGGCGGCGTTCGTCGCGACGTCGCCGCCGGAGTACGTCGCCGCGCGGACGCCGCGCGCGAAGTACGCGAGCGGCGAGAGGTCGACGACGGGCCGGAACCAGGCGGGGAACAGGCTCGGCTGGATGAACGTCTCCGAGAGGAACAGCGTGGGGAGCGCGATGCCGTTGCTCATCGCGATGGCGCCGTCCTGGCCGTCCGCGACGGCGCCGATGATGGCGCCGACGCCGCAGAACGCGACCGAGGCGACGACGACGAAGTACGCGAGCCACGGCGAGAACGTGAACGACGCGCCCGTCAGTTTGAGGGCGACCAGGAGGAGGACACACGCCGCGGCGATGAGCAGGACGTTCACGAGCGACTGGGCCGCCAGCCACTCCGCGCGGGTCAGGGGCGTCGTGGAGAGTTTCTCGAAGCGGTTGCCCTCGCGGTGGCGCGCGACAGTACTCCCCACGCGCGAGAGCGGCGTGAACAGCACGACGACGGCCAGGTACGCGGGCACGTAGTAGCCCGTGGGCTTCGAGAACATCCCGCCGGTGCCGGAACTCGTGCGGACGAGGCCGGCGAAGATGACGATGAGCACGACGGGGAAGAAGAACGTGAAGAAGACGGCCGTCTTCCGGCGGAGGAACGTCCGGTAGGCCGCCGTGGCCTCGGAGCGGACGCGGCCGACGCGGGTCATCGCGACACCTCCTGGGCGCCCGCGGCGTCACCGCCCGCGGCGTCACCGCCAGTGCCCGGGGCGTCGGCGGTCGGTCCACGCACCGCCGCGCGCTCGACGTCGCCGGCGAGCGCGAGGTAAGCGTCCTCTAACGTGGGTTCGCGCCAGGACAGCGAGTCGAAGGCGACGCCCGCGTCGTCGAGGGCGGCGACGACGTCCCCGATGTCCTCGGGGGAGACGTCCGGGAAGACGAGCCCCTCGTCGGTGACCTCCGCCGCGAATCCCGGGAGGTCGGGCGCGGAATCGAGGTCGCCGGCGTCCACCACCAGACGGGTCGGGCCGCCGTACTCCGCGACGAGTTCGCTCGGCGTGCCCGTGGCCGCAACCTCGCCGTCAGCGAGCAGGGTCACGCGGTCGGCGAGGCGTTCGGCCTCCGCCATGTCGTGGGTGGTGAGGAAGATGGTCGTGCCGGCCTCGGCGAGGTCCTCGAAGACGTCCCAGAGCGCGCGCCGACCCGCGGGGTCGACGGCAGTCGTAGGTTCGTCGAGAAAGAGGACGTCGGGGTCGTTGACGAGCGCCGCGGCGACGCACGCGCGCCGACGTTCGCCGCCCGAGAGGTCGGCGTACCACGTGTCGCTGGCGGGGTCGAGGCCGACCTCCCGGAGGACCGTCTCGGGGTCGCGGGCGTCGTCGTAGAGGCCCGCGTAATAGGCGACGAGTTCGCCCGGTGTGAGCCGGTCCGGGGGCGAGTAGGCCTGGGGGAGCAGGCCGACGCGCTGCTTGCGGGCGTCGCCGGGCGGGCCGCCGAGCAGTCGGACGCTTCCCTCGTCCGGGGTCGCGGTCCCGGTGAGACACCGGACGAGCGTGGTCTTTCCCGCGCCGTTGGGGCCGACGAGCGCGAACACCTCGCCGGCCGCGGCCGAGAGCGAGACGCCGTCGAGCGCGACGACGTCACCGTAGGTCTTGCGGACGTCCTCGGCTGCCAGCACTGGCTCCATGTCTGGGGGTCGGAGCCCACGCACGTAAAGCACTGTGAAACGGGCACGAGCGAACCGACGACGCGCGAACCGGAACCGGGCGAACAGCACCGGAACCGAGCGAACAGCACCGAAAACGAGCGAACCGAACCGAGAACGGGCGACCCCCGACGAGCGCCGGTCAGAACCGGGGCCGCCACGCGAGCAACAGCACCGAGGACGTGAAGACGACCGTCGAGAGCGCGTACGGCTGGTTCGTGGCGACCGTCGCGGCCGCCGACGCGCTCCCGAAGACGCCCGTGAGGACGGTGGCGGCGACGGGCCACGTGCAACTCACGCAGGAGAACAGGCCGAGGAGGCCGGCGAGGCCCCGCCCGGAGGCGTCCACCACGGTGGCGGCGACGAGGTACGCCAGCGCCGCGTAGCCGACGACCTTGAACGGGAACAGGCTCACGGTGAGCGCGGTGCCGCTGTAGACGACCGCCGGCCCCCACCCGGGGGGCAGCCAGCGGATATCCGCGCCCAGACCCATGCCGCCGAGGTGGTAGAGGCCGCCCACGCCACCGAGCAAGAGGAAGTACGCCACGCCGACGGCGGCGGCCAGCCAGCGCGCCCGCTTCGAGGCGTCCGGGAAGTCGACGCGGGTGACGCTCCAGGCGGCGACGTTCACCCAGACGAGCGGGTACGCGAGGAAGACGGCGTCCGTCGGCACGGCGCTCGCGAACGCGTAGTAGACGAGCACGAGGGCCACCTCGCCGTTGACGAGCAGGGCGCCGTACAGCAGCGTCTCGCGGTCGGGCGCGAGGCGGCGCCGGACGGCGGCGGTCTCGACCATCTCAGACCACCATCGCGTCCAGCACCACGGCGACCAGCAGGCAGCCGAGGTAGGCGTTCGACGCGTGGAACGCCCGCATCGCCGCGGCGCGGTCGCGCTCGCGGTGGAGGCGGACGGCGAAGTACAGGAACACCGCGCCGAGCACGACTGTCGTCCCCGCGTACAGGAAGCCGAGACCCGTGAGGGCGGCCAGCGCCACCGCGGAGACGAGCGTCGCGCCGAGGTAGTAGACGATGTGCTTGCGCGTCGTGGCCTCGCCGCTGACCACGGGCATCAGCGGGAAGCCGCCGCGCTCGTAGTCGTCCTTGTAGGCGAGCGCGAGGTTGTAGAAGTGCGCGGGCGTCCACAGGAAGATGACGACCGCGAGCGCGAGGCCCGCAACGCCGACCTCGCCCGTGACCGCCGCCCACCCGATGAGCGCGGGGAGCGCGCCCGCCGCGCCCCCGATGACAGTGCTCTGCCGTGTGTTCGGTTTCAGGACGAGCGTGTAGACGACGGAGTAGAACAGGATGGCGGTCAGGCCGAGCGCCGCGGTCAGGAGGTTGACGGCGGCGAACGCCGCCAGTGACGCGGCGGCGAGCGACACTCCGAACGCGACCGCGTTCCGGATGGGGATGCGGTCGGTGGCGACCGGGCGGTCGTTCGTGCGCGTCATCTTCCGGTCCTTCTCGCGCTCGAGGACGTGGTTGAACGTCCCCGACGCGCCGATGGCGAGCACGCCGCCGCCGAGCGTGTAGACGACGGTCGACGTCGACAGGCTGGGGCCGGCGGCGAGCGCCATCCCCGCGGACGCCACCAGGCAGAGCAGCCACATCAGCCGGGGTTTCGTCAGCCGGAAGTACGCGTACGCGGTGGCGAGCGGTCCCGACGTTGGGACGGACGCGTCGTCGTCGGCCGCCCGGGGTTCGCCCTCCCACTCGTGGGAGGGGAGGTCGCCGGTCTGTGCCTCCAGGGTCCACGCGAGCGCGGCGACCAGCGACGCGAACATCGCGACGCCGAGCGCCAGGTGGGTCGCCGCGAGCGCCGGCGTCACGCCCGAAGTGGCGACGACGGCGCCGATGGCGACCTGGACGGGGTAGGCCGCCAGCGGGAGTGCGACGGCGGCGCGCACGCGCCGGGACGCCCCGCGGCGCCACGCCAGCACGAACGCCGCCACCACGACGACGGCCGTGAGCGCGGCGAGCGCGCGGTGGCCCCAGACGACTGCGAGCGCCAGGGAGTCGAGTTCGAACCAGCGCCCGCCGCAGGCCGGCCACGACCGGCACGCCGCGGTGGCGTCGGTCACCGCGGACGTCGCGCCGAGCACGAGCAGCGCGTAGACGCCCATCGCCGCCGCGGCGAGCAGGGCAGTGAAGCGGTCGGTGGTGTCGCGAATCACGGAGGATGCCTCGTTGACGGAGGGTTGCGGCGCGCCCTACTTAGCCTGTCCGACTCGCGGACGCGTTGATTCACCACCTATTTATGGAACCCCTCCCAACGCGGAGACAGCATGAGAGGCAAGCGGCTCGCGCCCGTTCTCGTCGCCGTCGTCGGGTTCCTCGTCGCGTTCGTGGACCCGGTCGCCGCTGCGCAGTATCAGTCGGTGACCGAGAAGCTCATCCGCGACCTGAACTCGATGCTGCTCGCGGCCGCGCTCCCGATCACCCTGCTGGTCGAGGGCATCCTCGTCTACACGGTCTGGAAGTACCGGAACGCCGACGAGGCGAAGCCGACGAAGGAGAACCGCCGCCTGGAGATCACGTGGACCGTCGCGACCGCCGTCGTCCTGCTGTTCGTCGGCGTCGCGGCGTACGGCGTGATGGGCCAGACCGCGGTCACGGCGACCCAGGCCGACGCCCAGGAGGCCATCGCGCAGGAGGACACCGTCGTCGTGGACGTGACGGGCGTGCAGTGGTACTGGAAGTACAGCTACCCCGAGGAGAACCTCACGGTGAGCTCCGGCGCCGCGACCGAGGGCGTCGACGTCGGCGACCAGCCGATGGTGATACCGGAGGACACCAAACTGGTGATACGGACGCACTCAGAGGACGTGATTCACTCGTTCCACGTGCCGTCCCTCGGCCTGAAGAAGGACGCCATCCCGGGCCAGACGAACTACATCATCACTACGGTCACCGAGACGGGCTCCTACCAGCTCTACTGCGCGGAGTTCTGCGGGCAGGGCCACTCCCAGATGCTCGGCACCATCCGAGTCGTCGAGGAGGAGAAGTACGAGGCGTGGGTCCAGGACCCGGCGAACGTCTCGGTCTAGGCGCCACGCAGCCGCGAACACTCTCCTTCCGTCAGTTCGACTCGCGAGTCGTCGGTCTCGACGACGAGCGCGCCGCGGTCCGTCACGGCGACCGCGTCACCCGTCACCGACTCGCCGTCCCTGGTTTCGACGCGGACGCGCTCGCCGAGGGTCGCGCTGCGGTCGCGCCACGCGTCGACCGCCGCGTCGAACCCGGCGTCCGACTCGACTCGCGACGCCCACTCCAGTAGTCGGTCGTGTAGCGTCGCCGCGACGTCGGTCTCGTCGACGCCGCCGGTTTCCGCGGCGAGTGTCGTGACGCTGCGGTCGACGTCGAGGTCGCCGGGGTCGAGGGCGGCGTTCACGCCGACGCCGAGCACGGCGAACGACAGGTCGGCGTCCGCCGGGTCGGTGCCGGGCAGGACGTCGTCGACTGGCTTCCCGGCGACCGGGACCTCGTCGACGACCGCCTCCGTGAGCACGCCGCAGAGTTTCGCGCGGCCGCCGGCCGACTCGACGACAACGTCGTTCGGCCACTTCAGGCGGGCGTCCACGCCGAACGCCTCGACGGTCTCCGCGGCCGCGAGCCCGCCGGCGAACGTCAGGCGACCGACGTGGGTCGCGTCGAACGTCGGCCGGACGAGCGTGCTCGACCAGACGCCGCCCGGCGGGGACGCCCACGCGTTCCCGGTCCGGCCGCGGCCCGCGGTCTGTTCGTCCGCGACGACGAACGTGCCGTGCGCGGCGCCGTCGCGGCCCTCGGAGCGCGCGACGTCGTTCGTGCTCGGCACCGACTCCCGGTGGACGACTGGCGCGTCGACGCGCTCGCTCAGCGCGTCGGGGTCGACTGGCATACCGCGTCGTTCGCGGGACGGGAGAAAAAAGGCCGCGTTCGAGCTACACGTTGACGACCGCGCCGGCGTACAGCACGACGACGAGGAAGATCCAGACGGCGTCGACGAAGTGCCAGTACATCGAGACCGTGGAGACCGAGGTGTGGCGTTCCGCGGAGTACTGGCCGCGGAGCGCGCGCACCGTCAGGATGCCCAGGAGGACCGCGCCCAGCGAGACGTGGAGGCCGTGCAGGCCCGTCAGCCCGAAGAACGCGCTCTCGAAGAGGCCGCCAGTCGGGCTCAGGCCCTCGTGAACGATGAATTCGAAGTACTCGTAGATCTGGCCGGCGATGAACACCACGCCGAGCACGAGCGTCGTCGCCAGCAGGGCGAGGAACCGCGACCGGTTGCCCTTCCGGAGCGCGACGTGCGCGAAGTGCAGCGTGACGCTGGACGCCACCAGGATGGCGGTGTTCGCCAGCACGAGCACGCCGAGCAAGCCCTCGGGGACGTGGACGGTCGCCCACTGGCTGCCCGCGCGGATGAAGAAGTAGTACGTGAACCCGGCGCCGAAGGTCGCGATCTCCGCCCCGAGGAACAGCAGCATCCCCCATCGGAGCGCGGAGTTCGCGCCCGCGCCGCGCTGCCAGTAGTGTTTCACGAAGGCGTGGTACACCCAGCCGTAGAGGCCCGCGAGGAAGACGAAGACGCTCCCCACGAACACGGCCGGCCCGACCGTCGATCCCACGAGCGGGTCGCGTCCCTGTGCGAGCACGTAGAGTGCGGCGCCGACGTAGAACCCGGACGCGCCGAGCGCGGTGATAAAGGGCCACCAGCTGGCCTCGCCGAAGCCCTTCGGCCAGTCCTCCACGGCCGGCAGGTGGTGGCCGTGGTCGTCGTTCGTGTCGTCCGCTACGCTCATAC
>JBDGUB010000011.1:0-67127 GCA_042216245.1 Halobacterium sp. | reverse complement strand
CGCACTTGCGTACAGTGTAAAGGTTTCGCGCCTGCTGCGCCCCGTAGGGCCCGGAATCTTGTCTCAGATTCCGTCTCCGGGCTCTTGCTCTCACAACCCGTACCGATTATGGGCACGGTGGGCCGTTACCCCACCGTCTACCTAATCGGCCGCAGCCACATCCTATGGCGCCGGAGCGTTTCCAGCTCTCTGCACTCCAGCATAAGAGCTGTATTGGAGATTAGCCTCAGTTTCCCGAGGTTGTCTCCATCCATAGGGCAGTTTGGCCACGTGTTACTGAGCTATTCGCCACGAGCCTGAACTCGTGCGACTAGCATGGCTAAATCGGACTCCGATAGCAATGGCCTCCGGCAGGATCAACCGGAATTTGCTGGGGAGAACCCCCAGCGGCCAGGACTATCAATTGGTCCTGGTTTGGCGGAACACAAGGTTCCTCGCGGCCACGACGGCGCGTCGCGGCCAGTTGGATGTCACCAAACCATCAAGGCTAACATCAGATTCCATCTTGTACGGCGGACCGCAGGGGTGGAATCCTCATTCCTTCGGACCTGAACGTAACTCGCGACGAGTTATAAACCCATCGGAGTTCGTTCGGTCCAAGATGACGTTCGCATTTCCTCCGACGCCCCGTTATTACTTAAGGGCATCGAACCCGACTCGTGAGAGTCGAGTTGGACGCCGATCGGGCGCGGAGGGAGTGCGTCAGTCGTCCGGAGAAGCCCGGACGACCTCATCGTCGTTCGCATTCCCTCGTACTGCCCAGTATTACTTAAGGGCATCGAACCCGGCTCGTGAGAGCGGGTCGAGCCCTCGAGGAGGGCGTCGGAGTCACGCGTCAGCCGGCCGGGAGAACCGGGCGGCCTCATCGTCGTTCGCATTACTCCGAAACGCCCGTTTACACTTAAGGCCGTCGAACCGGACTCGCCGAGGGCGAGGGGTTCGACGTCGGGGGCGGGAGGCGTCAATCAGTGGCGTCGGGTGCACCGAGCCACCTCACGTCGTTCGCATCCTATCTGAGTGCCGGGTGACGTAAAACCCCGTCGAACTGCGCCCGCTTCGACACGGCACCGCATACCAGAAACCGGGGACGGCGCCGCGGCTCCTGGTCTGTCAGTGTGGCGCGGGCGGAGGTCGGCCGGTCGTCCCACGCGAGTGCGTGTGGTCTGGCCGAGTGGTACCCGCGCGCCAGTCGGTAGGCCCGTGGGACACTAAGCGCTTGCGAGCGCGTGCGCGAACAAAATGTCGGCGGGTGGTGGGCCGGCGTCAGTCGTCTACGTGCTCGATGCCCTGTTTGGAGACGTTGGCCTTCGTGATGTCGCCGGGCATCCAGTCGGGTTTGTCCTCCGGTGCGTCCTCCTCCCAGGCCCACGCTTCGTAGATGTGGACTTTGTCCGTGCCCTTCTCGCGGAGCCGGATCTCTTGGTGCTCGGCAGTCTGCTCGCTGTCCGCGACGTCTTCGAGACGTCGTGCGGCCTTGAGCGCTGCCTGTCTGGGCGTATTCCCACTGAACACGCTCGTTTCGTTACCGTCGGGGTCTCGTAGCGCGAAATTACGCTTACCGTCCTCACGTACCATGGTTTGCTCCGTGTCATGCCAACACAAGGCCGGGTGATAAATATATCGCCGATTTCGCCGCCAGATTTAAATACGAGTTCGGGTGGATTGCCGGACAGCGGTACGCTACGGGCGGTTCGCGCGAGCTGCCGGCGGGCGCGGCACGGAGCCGGTACAGTCGCCGGATTCGACCGGGCCGTCGGAAGAGCTTAAGTACCGGCTGTGGCGAAGGGCAACGTAGACACCCGCGATGGTTCGCAAGAAGAAGCTCAGTCCGAGCGGCGCGAAGGGCGAGGACGGGGAGTACCACAACGCGCACGTGAACCTCCACGAGGACGAGCTCTCGGTCGCCGGGCTCGACATCGGCGACGAGGTGTTCGTGCGCGTCCGCGAGGACAAGATCATCATCCAGAAGGCCGACCCGGAGGACGTCGAGCACGACTTCTAGATGTACCAGTTCTGCAAGCCGGCGTTGATGCAGTTGCCGCCGGAGACCATCCACGAGGTGGTCATGGGGCTGTTGCGAGCGGCCGACCGGACGGGCCTCCATCGCGCGTACGCGGGACACTACACCGTGGACGACGACCGGCTGGCCGTCGAGGCGTTCGGCCAGTCGTTCCCGAACCCCGTCGGGCTCGCCGCGGGCTTCGACAAGAACGCGGCGGCGCCGCGCGCGCTGGCCGCCCTGGGGTTCGGGCACGTCGAGGTGGGCGCGGTCACCGCCGAGCGCCAGCCAGGGAACCCGCGGCCGCGGCTGTTCCGGCTCCGGGAGGACGACGCGCTCGTGAACCGGATGGGGTTCAACAACGAGGGCGCGGACCGCGTCGGCCGGCGGCTGGACGAGCACTCGCTGCCCGACGTCCCCCTGGGCGTGAACGTGGGGAAGTCGAAGGTGACGCCGCTGGCGGAGGCGCCCGGGGACTACCGGTACACGTACGAGCGCGTCGCGGACGCCGGGGACTACTTCGTGGTGAACGTCTCGAGCCCGAACACGCCCGGACTGCGGGAGCTCCAGCACCGCGACCAGCTCGCCGCCATCCTCGAGGAACTCCGGGACGCGGGCGCGTCGCCGCTGCTCGTGAAGCTCTCCCCGGACCTCCACGAGGACGCCGTCGTGGACGCCGTCGACCTGGCGAACGAGATGGACCTGGACGGCGTCGTCACGACGAACACGACGACCGACCGCACGGACTCCCTGTCGAGTCCGAACGCGGCCGAGGACGGCGGGCTGTCGGGCGCGCCGATCCGGGACCGCGCGACCGAGCAGGTGCGGTTCGTCGCGGAGCGCACCGACCTCCCGGTGGTCGGCGTCGGCGGCGTGTTCACGGCGGCGGACGCCTACGAGAAGATTCGCGCGGGCGCGAGCGTCGTGCAGCTGTACACGGGCCTCGTCTACCGGGGGCCGAGCGTCGCGAAGCAGATCAACGAGGGCTTGCTGGAGCTGCTGGAGCGCGACGGCTTCGACTCCGTGGCGGACGCGGTCGGCGCCGACCTGTGAGCGAGCACTGATTCTGGCGTGGGAGAGCCGGCGCGGGACTACCGGAGGGCGTCGAGTTCGAACTCGAAGCCGGCGACCGGCACTTCGACGTCGTGGTCGACGATGACCGCGGGGTGGAGTTCGCCGACGACGCCCACCGAGTCGCCGTCGACGACGATGCTGGCGGCGCGCCCGTCGATGAACGACGGGTGGTCGGTCGGCGGCGTCTCCAGGTCGACGTGGAACTCGTCGCAGAGCGCCTGCAGCCTGGCCTTGGCGTCCTCGTAGGAGGCGTCGTGGCGCGCGAGCACGGCGGCGACCGTGCGGCGCTCGGCGACCCCGGTCTCGGTGGCGTCGTCGACGCGCGCGGCGAACCCGATCTCCGCGAGGTCCTGGGGGTACGACCGGTGCGTGTTGTTCTCGAGGACGGACACCAGCGAGGGCAGCGCCCACGTGCGGAGGATGGTGAAGTCCTCGCTGTAGGGCTCCTCGATGGTGGCGGGGGCCGCGGCGCCGACGGTGTCGTCCCCGGGGGAGAGCCGCATCCGGGCGAAGTTCTCGGCCTCGCTGGTCATGTTGAAGTTCAGGAGGTCCTCGAACCCGAGGCCGACGAGCGTCTGGCGCGCGGACGCTTCGAGCCGCGAGGTCTCCGTGCGGCCGCCGATGGTGGAGACGTCTGGGTACCGGGGGACGAGTTCGTTGAACCCGTACGCGCGCCCGACGTCGTCGACGACGTCGACGGGGTGGAGGACGTCGACGCGGTACGGCGGCACGTCGACGTCGTACGCGAGGTCGTCGCTGTCGTCGGCGGGCGTGGCGTCGAGGCCGGCGCGTTCGGCGAGGTCGACGACGTCCTCGGCTGCGAGGTCGATGCCGAGCAGCGTCTCGATGCGGTCGTGGGCGACGCGCTTCGTCCGCACCTCGAAGTCGGGGCGGCGGAGTTCGCGGTCGCCGTACTCCACCGTGACGTCCTCGACCGTGGCGCCGCGGGCGTCCAGCGCGTAACAGACGATGGCGCACATGCGGTCGATGGTCCACTGGTCGGTGCCGGTGAGTTCGACGAACAGCTCCCGGGAGTCCGTCGAGACCTCGGTGCGGCGGCCGTTGATGACCGGCGGGAAGCTGAACAGCCCGATGTCGTCGTAGATGGCGGGATAGGTGTCGTAGTCCGCGAGCAGGTCCGCGTACTGCTCGCCGGTCGGGTGTTCTGCGAGGACGCCGGCGGGCGTGCGTTCGGCGTCGTCGTCGAGGGGGACGAACGTGTCCTCGTCCGGGCCGATGCCCGTGTACGTGATGGACTTCTCTGCGTCCTCGTCCTCGAGGTACTCGCCTTTGAGCATCGCGAGGTCGTGGATGCCGATGGCGCCCTTCGCGCGCTTCCGGCCCATCGTCGCGTGGAGTTTCTCCTGGAGCTGGATGAGCGAGTCGAGGGCGTTCTCGTCGAGGTCGACGCCGCGGATCACGGCGCCCGTGACGTACGGCCGCTCCGCGGGGACGTCCTCGACCCGGATGGTCCACTCGGGGCTGTTCGTGTCGGGGACGTAGACGCCGCGGTCGTCGCCGTAGTGGTACCGCAGCGAGCGCGCGATGCCCTCGACGGAGAGGCGGTCGAGGCGGTCGGCCTCGAACTCGAGTTTGAACTCGCCGTCCTCGGTAACGCCCTCGTACTCGATGCCGAGCCCGAAGAGGTCGTCCCGGAGTTCGTCGTCGCTCTTCTCCGTGTGGCCGGTGAGCCGGCGGAGTTCGTCGGGGTCGACGTCGACGACGGGCATCAGTACACCACCTCCGCGTCCCGCAGGAACTCGAGGTCGCACAGCGTCCCGTGGACGTCCCGGATGTCCTCGAAGCCCGTGACGAGCATCAGGAGGCGTTCGAGCGCGAGTCCCCACGCCATCACGTCGGCGTCCACGCCCAGGGGTTCGAGCATCTCCGGCCGGAAGATGCCGGAGTTCCCGATCTCGATGAGCTCCCCGGTCTCGGGGTGGCGGCCGAACAGCTCGAAGCTCGGCTCCGTGTAGGGGTTGTACGTCGGCTTGAACTCGAGGTCCGTGATGCCGAACTGGCTGTAGAACTCGCGGAACGTCCCCATGAGGTCCCGGACCGAGAGGTCTTCGGCCATCACCCAGCCCTCGATCTGGAAGAACTCCAGGAGGTGGGTGGCGTCGAGGGTGTCGTTCCGGTAGGCTTTCTCGACGCTGAAGTACCGCGCGGGCGGTTCGACGTCCTCGCCCGCGACCCCGGCGAGGTACCGGGCGGTGAGGCTGGTCGTGTGTCCGCGGAGCGCGAGCGCGCTCGCGAAGTCCTCGTCCCACGGCGAGTGGTAGCCGTCGCCGTGCTCGCCGACGCCCTCGCGGTGGGCGGCCTCGACGCGGTCGACGAGGTCGGCGGGCAGGTCGTCGATCCGCTCGGGGTTCGAGAGCGCGAACCGGTCCCAGTGGTTGCGCGCGGGGTGGTCCTGGGGCATGAACAGGCAGTCGTTGATGTAGAAGTCCGCGTCGACGTGCGGGCCCTCCATCTCCTGGAACCCCATTCCAACGAGGACCTCCTTCACGCGCTCGGCCGCCTGCCGGAGCACGTGGACCTTCCCGGGCGTGTACTCGCCGGCGTCGGCCTCGACGTTGTAGTCCGCGAACTCGGCGTCCCGCCACTCGCCGGACGCGAGCATGTCGGGCGTGAGCTGGCCGACTTCCTCGCTGGCCTCGACGCCCGCCATGAGTTCGGTGACGCCGGCGTCCGTGAGCACGACCGACCGGACGGTGCGTTCGCGGACGGCGACCAGGTCCCGCCGCACTAGCTGGTCGAGGACGTCGTCGTCCTCGACGGTGCCGCCCGCGGCGAGCCCCTCGAGCGCGGCGGCTTCCGCGTCGGACTCGGGGTCGGCGTCGGGGGCCGCGGACAGCTCCCCGGCCTCGATGTCGCCGTAGCCCTTCCGCGCGTAGTTCGACAGCGCGATGTCGACCTGCGGGCCGTCGAGGCCAGCTTCCGCGATGACGTCGCCCATCGAGACGGGCGTCTCGTCGGCGCCGAGCGAGACGGCGGCCTCGTACAGCCGCAGTTCGGGCAGCGACCCCTCGGCGTACTCCCGGCCTTCCTCGGTCAGTTCGACCTCCTCGACGTCCTCCTCGACGACGTCGACGAACCCGGCGTCCTCCAGTTCGAACGCCGCGCCCGTCACCGTCTCCGGCGGCCGCTCGACGTCGGCCGCGAGGTCGGCGATTCGTCGTGGCTCGTCGGCGCTCGCCGCTTCGAGCACCGCGAGTTGCTGTGGTGGCAGTTGCATGGTGCGTAGGCGCGTGTGGCAGTCAGTTATCCGTTCCGAACCCGGCCCGAACGCGGCGTTTCGGCCGGCCGCGGGCGGCGACCCCCGGCCGGCGTCCACGGCGCGCTCAGGCGAAGAAGAACCCGAACCCGGGACTCGCGGCTCGCTCGTGGCCTCTGCGACCGGCGATGGGTTCGGACGCCATGTGCGAACCGATGACGCGGCGCGGGAAAAACGTTCCGTCAAACGGCGCTCGCCCGCGCAGGACGAGCCCCCAGTCGGTCACCGCTCGCTCGTCCCGCGCCCGCACCAACCCACACGGGCACGCGGCTCGCGGCTCCACCCGGTCACCGCTCGCTCGTCCCGCGCCCGCACCAACCCACACGGGCACGCGGCTCGCGGCTCCACCCGGTCACCGCTCGCTCGTCCCGCGCCCTCACTACGTTCGGGCGCGTGACGAATCGAGCTCGATATCCAGGTCCGCGAGGACTTCGCGAGCCTCCGCGCGTTTCTCCTGGTGGTCTTCCAGGAACCCCGCCATCAGTTCGGCGGCCTGCTCCTTGCAGTCCCCGCAGAGGCGCTCGCCGCCGACGCACTCCTCGTAGACTTCCTCCGCGAACTCGTCGTCGTCGCCCGCGAGGAGGTACGCGTACAGCTCGTACACCGGGCACTCGTCGGCCTCCCCGCCGAGTTCGCGCTGGAGCTCCGCGGTCTCCCGGCCGCCCGTCGTGGCGGCCTTCACCTTGTCGTAGCCGTCCTCGGGGTCGTCCAGGAGGCTGATGTGGCTCGCCGGCACGGAGGACGACATCTTCCCGCCCGTCAGCCCGGTCATGAACCGGTGGTAGACCGAGGACGGCGGCACGAACCCGTAGCCGCCGTGGTCGACCTCCACGCCGAGCGCGAGGTCCTCGGCGGTCTCGTGGGTCATCTCGAAGGCGTCGACGTGGCCCTCGAAGACGCGCTTCTCGCCGTCGATGGCGTCGACCAGGGCGTCGAACGCCTCGTCGGTCGCCTGCCGGTCGAAGAACCGAATTCGGGGCCGCAGCGGCTCCATCCCCGCGTTCTCGAGTTTCTGCACGACGCCGGCGACGACGTCGTCCGGGAACTCGTCGGCGACCGCCGGGTCGGCCGCGAGCCAGTCGGCGGCCTCCCCGCACCGCGGCGTCTCCGCGTCCTCCGCGTACCGGTCGCGGGCGTCGTAGGCCGCGGCGACCAGCGGGCGCTCGTCGTCGTCGAACGCGACGCTCGCGTACGCCTCGGTGACCTTGAAGTACCGCGTGCGCTCCGCGAGGTCGCGGGCGAGCCGGACGTGGGGGTCCTGGTCGGGCCCGACCGGAATCACGGTCGGCTTCGGCTCCCCGAGCTGGGGGTAGAGGATGTCCGCCATCTGGGTGACGACGCTCTGCATGTGGGAGACGTCGGTCTCGCCGCCGAACCCGTAGATGGCCTCGAACTCCGAGAAGTTCGCTTCAGCGCCGAGTTCGAACGCGAGGTCCTGGAGTTCGCGGTTCTCGGACTGCCGGTAGAGCTCGCCGTCCTCGGGGTCGAACCCGAGCGCGAGCAGGCTCAACAGGTAGTCCTCGGCGTGGTCGTCGATCTCCCCCCACGTCAGGCCGCGGGCGGCGTGCGCTTCCAGGTCGGCGATGAGCGCGTACGCGTCCCCGCCCTGCTGCTGGTGCCAGATGATCTCGTCGAACACCATCTTGTGGCCGATGTGGGGGTCGCCCGTCGGCATGAACCCGGAGAGGGCGGCGAACGGCTCGTCGTTGCGCATCGCGTCCGCGACCCGGCGGTAGTCGCGGTGCCCGAAGATGATGGCGCGCCGCATCAGGTAGTGGGGGTTCGGGACGTCGTCGAGGACGTCCTCGAAGGCCTCGATGCCGAACTCCTCGAAGAGGTTCCGGTAGTCCGAGATGGTGGAGGAACCCCAGGGGTCGAGTGCGACGCTGTCGGCGCCGTCTGCGGTGGTGTCGTTGTTGGTCATGGAGTCAGTCGACTGACGGAGAGCCAGCGAATCGTGTCCTCACTGGCGGCGTCGAGCGCAAAAACCATTCGCTTCCGGACCCCGTGGGCGAGCCTGACGTCCAGGGAGAGGTCCCGCGGCTGGAGGACGTGGCCCGCGGGGCGAGTCCGCACGAGCAGCTCGGAGTGCCCGAGTTCGTCGACGCTCTCGACGTCCGCGTACACGCGGAAGTCCGCGCCGAACTTGAACCCCGTCTTCGGGACCATGCCGCGGTCGCGGAGCGCGCGGTACGCGCGCAGCCGGCGGTCGAAGCGGTCGCCCTCGGTGGCGCGCCCGCGCTCCACCACCGCCTCGACGCCCGCGGCCGCGTCGACGTCGAGGACGCCCGACGCGGCGAGGTACGCGGCCTCCAGCAGGGAGAGCTGGAGGGCGTCGTGCTCGGCGGCCCGCCCGCCGAGCGGCTGGCCGTAGAACCCCCGCTCGTGGAGTTCGCTCGGGGCGTCCCAGACGAGCACGCGGTCCTCGAGCAGCACGCCGTCGACGCCGCTCGGCGGGTCGAAGTCGGTGCTGCCGTCTGGCGCGTACGGTTCGACGTCGAGGTACGTGATCTCGCTCTCCTCGTCGACGACCGCGAGCACCTCGTCGCCGAGGCGGTCGCTTGGGACGTCGCTGCGTTCGTCGACGACGCTCACGCGGTGTTTCACGTCGCCGTCCCCGGGGCCCTTCCCGCGCGGGAACACGACGAAGTCGCCGTCCCCGGGCGCCGACCACCAGGGGTCGCGGTCGGGCGCGAGGTAGAACCCGCGGTCCCGGAGGTCGGCGTACACGAGGAACCGCGGCACGAACCCGGCCTCGCGGTCCGCGAGGAACGCCCGGAAGTCCATCCCGTCGACGCTGTCGAGGTCGCCGCGGAACAGGAGGTGGGCGGCCTCGACGGGGGAGAGCGCGACGTCGTTGCCGCCGAGGGGGTAGCCGTAGCCGCGGGAGTCGTGGAACCGCTGGCGGGCGTCCCCGCCGACGCGCACCTCGCCCCCGCGGAGCTCGCCGTCCATACGGGGACGTGGCGGGCCGAACACTCAAAGCGACTGCGGTGCGCGCTCGCAGTCCGCGTCGAGGCACCGCGGGCCGTCGCCGGTCCGGAACGCGGGGAGCCCGCAGTCGCAGCCGCCGTCGGCGACGCCGCGGGGGAGGCGGTGGCGCGTCCCGCAGTCGGCGCAGGCGGCGTGGAGCCCGCGGTCGGACTCGACGGCGAGGGCGCCGCCGCAGCGGCACGTCCACTCGCCGTCGACCGCGTCCCGGACGGCGTCCGCGATGGCGCGGCAGTCGCGGTCGAGGCACGCCGTGACTTCGACGCCGCGCGCGACCCGCAGCTGGGGGAGTCCGCAGTCCGGGCAGGACTCGCCGACGACGGTGGCGTCCCGGGGGATGGGGTACTGGGCGCGGCAGTCCACGCAGACGACGCGGCCGCCGTCCCGCACGAGGGTGCCGTCGCACTCGCAGGAGCCGACGGGCGGCCCGGCGGGCGACGCGGGGTAGTGGGCGTCGCCGTGTTCGGTCGCGCTCTCGACGACGAGGCGTTCGTCGCCGTCCGCGGCGTCGAGGCGGAACCCGCGGGCGTCCCGCGTGTACCGGACGACGCCGGGGCGTGTGAGCCAGGCGGCGGGCTGGTAGCCGTCCGCGTCGTGGACGAGCACGGTGTCGTCGGGCTTCACGAGCACGACCACGTCGCCGCGGAGCGTGCGTTCGGTCTCGCCGCCAGTCTCGTACCGGACGGCGCACTCGCCGGCGAGCACGCGGATTGCGTCCTGCATGCCCCGGGTTGGTCCCGCTCCCGTACTTGAACCTACGCCGTCGCGCGACCGACGCAACTCTCGACCGCCGCAACCAGACCGACGCCGCCCGGCGTCCGCCGTCAGTCGACGCGGACGGTGTGCGTGTCGGTGACCGGGAGCAGCGGGAGTTCGGAGAAGGAGACGGTGACCTCGAACTCGAGTTCGTCGGCGTCGGCGCCGAACACGCCGACGGGGACGGTCAGGGAGTCGTCGAGGTAGCCCGTGGTCTCGCTCATCTCGACGCCGTTGACGGTGACCGCGACGCCCGCCGCCGCGCCGCCGCCGTCGTTGCGCACGACGACCTCGCACATGTCGTTCTCGCCCGCGGGGATGGCGTCCGGGAGGTCGCTCCAGTCGACGGACACGGCCGGCATGTCGACGGCCTGCTCGTGGACGCTCTCCGCGACGCCCTCCGCGAGGCCGGCGTCCGCGAGACCCGAGACGCCGGCGTCGCGGACGTCCGCGGGCGTCTCGACGCCCTCGTCGTGGAGCTTGTGCGCGCGCCCCGCGGCGACGCCGTCCAGGGCGGTGAGGCCGACGGCGGCCTCGGGGACGCCGGTGTCGATGCGGGCCTCGAGGCGCGCGGCGGCGTTCGCGCCCGCTGGGTCGTCGTACCGGTCGAAGAACGCGCCGAGCGCCGCGAGCAACCGGAGCGCGTTCTGCTTGATGACCCAGGCGTCCGACCGCAGGTCGCCCGGAACCGACCCCGTCATGCTCGCGCGCAGGATGGCGTACACCTTCCGCGGGCCGTCCTCCATCGCGTCCCCCGCGGTGCTCCCGTCGCCGCTCCCGCCGCCGAGCACGCGGTCGATGGCGTCCTGCTCGGACTGCCGGGCGCTGACCGAGTCGAACTCGCCGGCGTTCGCGACCGCGCGCAGGATCTCGTCCTCGTCGGGGTCGCCGGTGGCGACGTCCTCGAACTCGCGGGCGGTGTCCAGCCGGAGGTAGTACGTCGACGCGAGCACGCCCAGTCGCGTGGCCGAGAGGCCGAGGTCGTCGCCGGTCTCCACGAAGCCGTCCGCGACGAGGTCGTCGAGGGTCTCCCGGACGCGCTCCTTGAGGTTCGGGAAGTCGTAGTCGTCGGGCGCGGACTGCGCGCGCTGGTAGTAGAACGTCGTCTCCAGCCAGTCCATCACGTCCCCGAGGCCGCGGATCGTCCCCATCGCGATCTCGGCGTTCAGGTGCTCCGCGAGGTTCCCGGCGAGCCGGCTCTCGATCTCCTTGCCGTCCCGGAGCAGGCGCCGGTACTTGTCGGCGTCCGCGTCGTCGCAGACCACCCAGCCGTACCCGACGTCGTCGTAGCCGGGGCGGCCGGCGCGCCCGAGCATCTGGAGGACGTCCAGCGGACTCATGTCCACTTCGCCCTCGAGGGGGTCGTGGAGTTTCGTGTCTCGGATGACGACGCAGCGCGCCGGGAGGTTCACGCCCCACGCGAGCGTCGACGTCGAGAACAGCACCCGAATCTTGCCCTCGCGGAACCACTGCTCGACGCGGTTCTTGTCGTGGGTGGAGAGGCCGGCGTGGTGGAACGCGACGCCGTCCAGGACGGACTTCCGGAGCGTCGAGTTGTCCAGTTCTTCCGTCTCGGTGTGGAAGTCGTAGTCGCCGCGGGCGCCCACGGGGATGTCGCGTTCGCCGATCTCGTCCCTGGTCTTCTTCGCGGCCTGCACGGTGTCCTGCCGGGAGGAGACGAACACGAGCGCCTGGCCGTCCTCCCGCAGGTGGGGTTCCGCGAGGTCGAGCGCGGTGAACAGCCGCCGGTACTTGTCCGCGAACGGGTTGTCGCCGTGCTTGTACGTCCGCACGCCCGCGTGTAACTCGACGGGGCGGTACTCGTCGCCGAACTCGAAGGTGGTCTCCGGGGTGGCGTCCAGCCACGCCGCGACGTCGTCGATGTTCGGCATCGTCGCGGACAGCGCGACCACGCGGGGGTCACAGAGCCGCCGCAGCCGCGAGACGACGACCTCCAGCACCGACCCGCGCTTCTCGGAGTCCAGCAGGTGGACTTCGTCGATGACCACGCAGTCGACGTCCGTCACGAACGAGTACCGCGGCGAGTCGTGCTTCCGGGTCGCCGAGTCCGCCTTCTCCGGCGTCATCACGAGGACGTCCGCGCGCTCGGCGCGCCGCGGGTTCAGGTCGCGTTCGCCCGTGACGACGTACACGGAGTACCCGAGGTCCTCGAAGCGCTCCCACTCGTCCTCCTTCTCGTTCGTGAGCGCGCGCAGCGGCGCGACGAACAGCGCCGTCCCCCCGGCTTCGAGGGTCTGGCAGATCGCGAGTTCCGCGAGCGCGGTCTTCCCGCTGCCCGTCGGCGCGGACGCGACGACGTTCGCGTCCGACTCGAGGAGCGCGGGCACCGCCTCGCGCTGCATCTCGTTGAACTCGTCGAAGGGGAACGCCTCGGCGAACTCCGGGACGACCTCGGCGACTTCCATCACGCCGAGCGAAGCACGGGGCGCGGATAGGCGTTTCTAGTCCGCGGCGGCCGACGCGGCGGCGCGCTCCACGAGGCCGTCGTTCGTCGAGTACCAGAAGTACGCGGCGACCCCGAGCGCGCCCGCGACGTTCGACAGCGTGATCGCCCAGAACGCGGCGTGAACGGGGACGGCAAGCACGAAGACGTACGCGCCGAGCGCCGCGATGGGGAGGCGGACGCCCCAGTACTGGACGAGCGTGGTCACCATCGAGACCCGGGTCTCGCCGGCGCCGTTGAACCCGCCCTGGACGGGGTAGATGACGCCGAACGCCCAGTAGCCGACGGCGAGAATCTGGAGGTACGCGACCGTGTACTCCAGGGAGAGCCCGGCGAGGCTCGGCGCGAACGCGGCGGCGATGGCGCCCGGGTACGCGAACTGGAGGACGCCGACGAGGCCGAGCGCAGCGGTGGTGACGCCGGTCGCGAGCCAGGTCGCGCGGGTCGCGCGGTCCGGGTTCTCCGCGCCGACGTTCTGCCCGACGACGCTCGCGACCGCGCTCCCGACGGCGGCCGCGGGGACGAACGCGACCGTGGAGATGCGCATCCCGACCGTGTACGCGGCGAGGCCGGCGCTCCCGCCGACGCCGGCGACGATGCCGACCATGAGGAGGCGGGCGACCTGCCGGCCGCCCTCCTGGCCGGCCCGGGGCGCGCCGACGTCGAGGAGCTCCCGGGTGGTGTCGAGGCGGAGGCGCATGTCCTCGCGAGTGAACGTGTACTTCGTTCGCGCGGACGCGAGCGCGCCGGACGCGAGCAGGAAGCCGGCGAGGTAGCCGATGCTCGTCGCGAGCGCGGCGCCGAAGACGCCGTAGCCGTCGAAGCCCGGGATGCCCCAGCCGACGACGAGGAAGGGGTCGAGGGCGACGTTCGTGAGGACGGTGGTGACGTTGATGACCAGCGAGGTTCGGGAGTCGCCCCAGCCGACGAATCCGGCCTCGATGGCGTCGCTCATCCCGGCGAAGATGCGGCCGAAGGAGGTGACGACGAGGTACGTGGCGGCCAGGGGCAGCACCGCCTGCCCGGGGTCGAACAGCGCGACGAGTTCGGGCGCGAGGAGGTAGACGGCGACGGCGACGGCGGCGTTGAACGCGCCGATGGCGACGACGGCGTGGAAGCCCGCGCGGCGGGCGGCGGCCTCGTCGTCGGCGCCGACGTTCTGCGCGACGAGCACCTGGCCGCCCGTGTACGCGAGGTGGGCGCCGAGGTTCAGGAGCCCGATGATGGGGGCGGCGAGGCCGACGGCGGCGACCGCGCTCTCGCTGACGCGCCCGAGCCAGAACACGTCGACGATCTGCTGGAGGACGACGACGTACTGCTGGACGACGATGGGGGCTGCGACGTAGAGGAGCGCGCGCGGGAGCGAGCCGTCGGTTATCTCCTCGCTGGACACGTCGAACATTTTTTCGGTTCCCGTCAGGTTAATATCCCCGCCACCCCTCTTTAACATACGGGATACGTGGCGAGTTTACGAACCGCGGAGTCGGGCCGAGCCGGGGTCGCGAATCGACCCCGGACGCGGTCGCGAATCGAAAAGTCGGACCGGGACGCGGTCGCGAATCGAAAAGTCGGACCGGGACGCGGTCGCGAATCGAAAAGTCGGACCGGGACGCGGTCGCGAGTCGGACGGCCGGACCAACCAGGGGTCGCGGACCGCGCGGCCGCGGGTGTCGGCGGTGCCCGCAATCCGCACCGTTTTAGCGGTGGCCGCCGAAGGCCGTGGTATGAGCGGTCGGCGCAAGCCGGACTGGCTGAAGATGCGGCCGCCGTCCGGGGAACGGTTCACGGACATCAAGGAGACGCTCCGCGAGAACGACCTGCACACGGTCTGCGAGGAGGCGTCGTGTCCGAACCTCGGGGAGTGCTGGAGCGGCCGGAACGGCCCGGGCACCGCGACGTTCATGCTGATGGGCGACCGGTGTTCCCGCGGCTGCAACTTCTGCGACGTGAAGACCGGAGGGATGGAGCCCCTGGACCCCGACGAGCCCGCGAACGTCGCGGAGTCCGTCGCGGAGATCGGCCTGGATTACGTCGTCCTGACGAGCGTGGACCGCGACGACCTCGCCGACCAGGGCGCCGGCCACTTCGCGCAGACGATCCGGGAGATCAAGGACCGCGACCCGGGCATCCTGGTGGAGGTCCTGATTCCGGACTTCCAGGGAGAGCCGGAGCTCGTCCGGAAGATCATCGACGCGGAGCCGGACGTCATCGCGCACAACGTCGAGACCGTGGAGCGCCGCCAGTTCCCGGTGCGGGACCGCCGCGCTGGCTACGAGCAGTCGCTGTCCGTGCTCGACCAGGTGGACCGGGAGTCCGACATCTACACGAAGACGAGCATCATGCTTGGCGTGGGGGAGTACGACCACGAGGTCTACCAGACGCTCGGGGACCTCCGGGAGGTCGGCGTGGACGTGGTGACGCTCGGCCAGTACCTCCAGCCGTCGCGTTCGCACCTGGACGTCGAAGAGTACGTCCACCCCCAGAAGTTCGAGACGTGGCGCCGGGTCGCCGAGGAGGACTTCGGGTTCCTGTACTGCGCGTCGGGCCCGATGGTGCGGTCGTCGTACAAAGCCGGGGAGTTGTTCGTCGACGCCGTGTTGCGGGAGGGGAAGAGCATCGAGGAGGCGAGGGAAGACGCCCGGAGGGCGGCTTCCGACTAGCGAGCGCGGAGCGCAGCGATGCGCGAGCCGCGAGGACGCCCGGAGGGCGGCCTCGGATTGAGCGAACGGCGACCGGAGGGAGCCGTGAGCCGCGGGAAGACGCCCGGAGGGCGGCTTCCGACTAGCGACCGCGGAGCGATTGTACGTGCGTCCACCGCACCCCGTCTCGCGGCGGGCCGACGTTCCGTTTCGTAATTTCTCTCGGTTATTCCAAGACGTTCGGAGAATGACGCGTGCGAACACTGGACAGTAGTGGGAGGATTCGGCGGCTGTCTTTCCCTCCAAAACGACCGTTACGAAAACCCTATAGTCGCAGGGGTTGACCCTCCGCACATGTCAGGACGGGGGTACCCGTGACTGAGACTGTTCACCGAGAGCCCGACGACATGTTCCGGGTGCTCGACGAGGACGGCGAACTCGTCGACGGCGCCGAGGTACCGGACCTCAGCGACGACGAGTTCGTAGAGATGTACCGCCACATGAAACTGGCCCGCCGGTTCGACGAGCGCGCGGTCAGCCTGCAGCGCCAGGGCCGCATCGGCACCTACCCGCCGCTGTCCGGCCAGGAGGGCGCCCAGATCGGGTCCGCGATGGCGCTCGCGGACGACGACTGGATGATTCCGAGTTACCGCGAGCACGGCGCCGCGCTGCTCCGCGGCCTCCCGCTGAAGCAGACGCTCCTCTACTGGATGGGCGACGAGCGCGGGAACGACATCCCGGAGGACGCGAACATCTTCACCGTCGCGGTGCCCATCGCGAGCCAGATCCCGCACGCGACGGGGATGGCGTGGGCGTCGAAGCTCCGCGGCGAGGAGGACAAGGCGTTCCTCTGTTACTTCGGGGACGGCGCCACCAGCGAGGGCGACTTCCACGAGGGCCTGAACTTCGCGGGCGTCTTCGACACGCCGAACGTGTTCTTCTGCAACAACAACCAGTGGGCGATCAGCGTGCCCCGCGAGCGCCAGACCGCCTCCGAGACGCTCGCGCAGAAGGCCACGGCGTACGGCTTCGAGGGCGTCCAGGTCGACGGGATGGACCCGCTGGCCGTCTACAAGGTCACCAGCGACGCCCTGGAGAAAGCCAGGAATCCGGGCGAGGACGAGCTGCGGCCGACGCTCATCGAAGCGGTGCAGTACCGCTTCGGCGCGCACACGACCGCCGACGACCCCTCCGTCTACCGCGAGGAGGAGGAGGTCGAGGAGTGGAAGGCCAAGGACCCGATTCCGCGCCTGGAGACGTTCCTCAAGGACACGGGCCGCCTCGACGACGAGGACGTCGAACAGATCGAGGCGGACATCGAGGACGAGGTCGCGGACGCCATCGAGGCGGCCGAGGAGACGCCGCGGCCCGACCCCGTGGAGATGTTCCAGAACGTGTACTCGGACATGCCGGAACGCCTGGAACAGCAGCTCGAGTACTTCGAATCGATCCGCGAGGAACACGGCGACGAGGCGCTCCTGGAGGACTAACATGAGCGAGAACCTGACCCTAGTGCAGGCGGTACGGGACGGCCTCCGCGACGAGATGGCCGAAGACGACGACGTGCTCGTGATGGGCGAGGACGTCGGGAAGAACGGCGGCGTGTTCCGCGCGACCGAGGGCCTCTACGAGGAGTTCGGCGAGGACCGCGTCATCGACACGCCGCTGGCGGAGTCCGGCATCATCGGCACCGCCGTCGGGATGGCGGCCTACGGCCTGAAGCCGGTGCCCGAGATCCAGTTCTCGGGGTTCATGTACCCGGGCTTCGACCAGATCGTGAGCCACATGGCGCGGCTGCGCACGCGGAGCCGCGGCCGGTACACGTGCCCGATGGTGCTGCGCGCGCCGATGGGCGGCGGCATCCGGGCGCCCGAGCACCACTCGGAGTCCAAGGAGGCGTTCTACGTGCACGAGGCCGGCCTGAAGGTCGCGATGCCGTCGACGCCGTACGACGCGAAGGGGATGCTCATCGCGTCGATCCGGTCGCCGGACCCGGTGGTCTTCCTGGAGCCGAAGAAGATCTACCGGGCGTTCCGCGAGGAGGTCCCCGACGAGCCCTACGAGGTCGAACTCGGGGAGGCGGCGGTGCGCCGCGAGGGCGAGGACGTCTCCGTGTTCACGTGGGGCGCGATGACGCGGCCGGCCATTGAGGCCGCGGACAACCTCGAGGACGTCGACGTGGAGGTCGTCGACCTGCGGAGCCTCAGCCCGATCGACTTCGACACGGTCGTCGAGTCGTTCAAGAAGACGGGTCGGGCGGCCATCGTCCACGAGGCGCCGAACACGTGCGGCGTCGGCGCGGAGATCACGGCGACCCTCCAGGAGGAGGCGTTGCTCTACCAGGAGGCACCGATAGAGCGCATCACGGGGTTCGACGTGCCGTTCCCGCTGGCGGCGCTCGAGGACTACTACCTGCCGGAGCCCGAGCGCATCGAGTCCGGCATCCGGGAGGCGTTCGAGTTCTGAGATGGCGCAAGAGTTCAAACTTCCAGACGTCGGCGAGGGAGTCGCAGAGGGCGAGCTCGTGCGCTGGCTGGTCTCGGAGGGGGACGCGGTCTCCGAGGACCAGCCGGTCGCCGAGGTCGAGACTGACAAGGCCCAGGTGGAGGTCCCCGCTCCGGTGAACGGCACGGTCCGGGAGCTCCACTGGGACGAGGGCGACGTCGTCCCGGTCGGCGACATCTTCGTGACGTTCGACGTCGAGGGCGAGGCGCCCGAGGGCGGCGAGGAGGCCGGCGAGGCCGAGGCCGCCGAAGCCGCGGGCGGCGAAGCCGAAGCCGAGACCGAGGGGAAGTCCGCGACGGAGAAGGCGACGTCGCGGACGTTCGCGCCGCCGAGCGTGCGCCGGCTCGCGCGCGAACTCGGCGTCGACCTGGACGCCGTCGAGGGGACGGGGCCGTCGGGCCGCGTCACCGAGGGCGACGTGCGGGCGGCCGCGGACGGCCACGCGACCGAGCCCCAGGAGGAGCCCCCCGGGGAGGTCCGGGAGGCCGCGGAGCCGGTCGGCGAGCAGGCCGCCGAGCACACCGAGGGCGGCACCGGTGCAGCGGCGGGCGGCCAGCAGCCCGCGGGCCGCGACCGGACGCTCGCGGCGCCCGCGACGCGCGGGCTCGCCCGGGAGCTCGGCGTGGACATCGACGACGTGCCGGCCGTCGAGGAGCGCGAGGGCGAGGCGTTCGTCACCGCCGAGGCCGTCCAGCAGTACGCCGAGGGCGGCCAGGCCGCGCAGGCCGAGGCCGGCGGCGCGCCCGAGCGCGAGTTCGCCGAGGGCGGCGAGACGACGGAGCCGTACCGCGGCGTCCGGCGCACCATCGGCGAGGCGATGGCGGAGTCGAAGTACACGGCGCCCCACGTCACGCACCACGACACCGCTGTCGTCGACGACCTCGTCGAGACGCGCGGGAAGCTGAAGGCGCGCGCCGCCGAGCGGGACGTCAAGCTCACGTACATGCCGTTCGTGATGAAGGCGGTCGTCGCCGCGCTGAAGGAGTTCCCCATCCTGAACTCCGAGCTCCGCGAGGAGGAGGGCGAGATCGCGTTGAAGCAGGACTACAACGTTGGCGTGGCGGTCGCGACGGACGCCGGCCTGATGGTGCCCGTCGTCGAGCACGTCGACCAGAAGTCCATCCTCGAGGTCAGCCAGGAGGTCAACGAGCTCGCGGCGAAGGCCCGCGACCGCTCCATCTCCCGGTCGGAGATGCAGGGCGGGACGTTCACGATCACGAACTTCGGCGCGATCGGCGGCGAGTACGCCACCCCCATCATCAACTACCCCGAGACGGCCATCCTCGGCCTCGGCGCCATCGACGAGCGCCCGGTCGCTGAGGACGGCGAGGTGCGGGCGGCCCACACGCTCCCGCTGTCGCTGTCCATCGACCACCGCGTCATCGACGGCGCGGAGGCCGCGCAGTTCACGAACCACGTGATGGAGTACCTCTCGGACCCCGAACTACTACTACTCGAATAATGGTTGTCGGAGACATCTCGACTGGGACGGACGTCGCGGTCGTCGGGGCGGGCCCCGGCGGCTACGTCGCGGCGATTCGCGCGGGACAGCTCGGCCTCGACGTGACGCTCGTCGAGAAGGACGCCTACGGCGGCACCTGCCTGAACTACGGCTGCATCCCCTCGAAGGCGATGGTGACGGCCAGCGACGTCGCCTACGAGGCCGGCCACGCCGAGGAGATGGGCGTGTACGCCGACCCCGAGGTCGACGTCGCGGAGATGGTCGACTGGAAGGACGGCGTCGTCGACCAGCTCACGGGCGGCGTGGAGAAGCTCTGCAAGGCGAACGGCGTGAACCTCATGGACGGCCGCGCGGAGTTCGCGGGCAACGACAAGCTCCGCGTCGTCCACGGCGGCGAGGGCCAGGGCTCGGAGACGATCGAGTTCGAGCACTGCATCGTCGCGACGGGGTCGCGACCCATCGAGGTCCCCGGGTTCGACTTCGGCGACGACCCCGTCCTGGACTCGCGGCAGGCGCTCGCGATGGACGACCTGCCGGATTCGATGGTCGTGGTCGGCGCGGGCTACATCGGGATGGAGCTCTCGATGGTGCTCGCGAAGCTCGGCGTCGACGTCACGGTCGTGGAGATGCTTGAGGAGGTCCTGCCGGCGTACCAGGACGACCTCGCGGCACCAGTGAAGCAGCGCGCCGAGGAGCTCGGCATCGACTTCCACTTCGGGCTCGCGGCCGACCACTGGGAGGAGTCCGGGGACGGCATCGTCGTCGCCGCCGAGGACAGAGAGGCGTCGAAGACGCCTCAGGCAGACGGCGAAGCCGTCGACGGCGAGACCACCGAGTTCGAGACGGAGAAGGTCCTGGTGGCGGTCGGCCGCCAGCCCGTCACGGACACCCTGAACCTGGAGGCAATCGGCCTGGAGCCCAACGAGGACGGCCGCATCGAGACGGACGACCAGGCGCGCACCGACGTCGAGAACGTGTTCGCCATCGGTGACGTCGCACCCGGCCCGATGCTCGCGCACAAGGCGAGCAAGGAGGGCCAGGTCGCCGCGGAGGTCATCGCGGGCGAACCCGCCGCGCTGGACTACCAGGCGGTGCCGGCCGCGGTGTTCACCGACCCCGAGATCGCGACCGTCGGCCTCACCGCCGAGGAGGCCGAGGAGCAGGGCTTCGAGCCCGCGGTCGGGAAGTTCCCGTTCGACGCGTCCGGGCGCGCGCTCACCACCGGCCACAGCGACGGGTTCGTGCGCGTCGTCGCCGACGAGGACTCCGGGTTCGTGCTCGGCGCGCAGGTCGTCGGCCCGGAGGCGAGCGAACTCGTCGCGGAGCTCGCGCTCGCCGTCGAGATGGGCGCGACACTCGAGGACGTCGCGTCGACCATCCACACGCACCCGACGCTCGCCGAGGCGACGATGGAGGCCGCCGAGCACGCGCTCGGCCACGCCATCCACACTCTCAACCGGTAGCCGAGCGCGTTCCCTCGGCTCCGAGCCGGCGTCTGCCCGGCCGGCAGCCGAAACGACGCTAGTCGCCGTTCGGCGTCTCTTGCTCGCGCTCCGCATCGAGGAGGGACGCGCCAGACAATCCGCTCCGCGTAGCTGTGTCCGGCGTGCTCGTAGGCAACGTCGACCCGTCCGACAGCCGAATTTCACTGTTTACACCCCGAACACTCTTTTCGGTAGCCGGCGTACGTCGGGGTAGATGTCCATCGACCGGGATACGTTCGAGAACGCGAGCGAGGAGGCCCTCGAGGACGTTTCCGTCCCGGACCGCGTCCTCGGGTTCCTCGCGACGCACGACGACCGGGCGTTCGAGGCCGCGGAGATCGCAGCCCGCACCGACCTCGACGCGGGAGCGGTGAGTACGGCGTTGTCCCGACTCAAGCGACGGGGACTCGTCGAGCACAAGGCGACCTACTGGGCGGTCACGAGCGACGAGGACGCGCTCGCGGCGTACGACGGCTACGAGCGGGCGACCGCGCTGTTCAACGACCAGCTCGGCGAGGAGGACGAAGACGCGTGGCGCGAACACGCGCCGACGGAAGCGCATCCGAGCGTCGAGGACGAATCGTGACCGGGGATGCGCCCGTCTACGAACCCGGCGACGTGGTGTACGGTGCAGACCCGTTCAAGGGCGACGAGGCGGCGCGACCGTGGCTCGTCGTCTCGAACCACCGCGGGCGTCCGTTCCACGGCGACCAGTACGTCGCGCTGACGTTGACGACGCGGACGTGGTTGGACGGCCTCGTAGAGATTCCGGACGACGCGTGGGTCCGCGGCGGGACACCGGAACCGAGTCGCGTCGTTCCGTGGGGCGTCCAGTCTCTCGACGCGGCTGACGTCGACCGGTGGCAGGGGAGCGTCGAGGAGTCGGTCGTCGAGTCGTCCGTGGCGGCGCTGATTCGGGAACTCGAGTAGCCAGTCACCCCGACGGCCTTTTCCCGCGTCCGGCGCCTACGGGGAGGTATGCAGACGGTCACGCTCGGGCCGGCCGGCACGTACTCGCATCGCGCGGCGCGCGCCGTCGCCGACGACGGCGACATCGCGTTCGCGGAGTCCGTGCGCGGCATCGTCGACGCGGTCGCCGACGGGAGCGCCGACCGCGGTGTCGTCCCGATCGAGAACAGCATCGAGGGGTCCGTGACGGAGACCCTGGACGCGCTCGCGGGCACCGACCTCGCCGTAGTCCGGGAGGTCGTGACGCCCGTGAAGCACGCGCTGCTCGCCCGGGACGCGAGCTTCGACGCGGTCGCGAGCCACTCGCAGGCGCTCGCGCAGTGCCGGAACTACCTCGACGAGAACCAGCCCGCGGCCGACCTCCAGGCCGTGGCGTCGACCGCGCGCGGCGTCGAGCTCGCGCGCGAGGACGCGTCGGTCGCCGCCATCGCGCACCCCGACAACGCGGGCGACGGCCTGCGCGTGCTCGCCGAGGACATCCAGGACCGCACGAGCAACGCCACCCGCTTTTTCGTGGTGGCGCCGCCGGGCGAGCGCTCCGAGGCGGGCGGGAAGTCGTCGTTCGTCGTCTACCCGAACGCGAACTACCCGGGCCTCCTCCTGGAGTTACTGGAGCCGTTCGCGGACCGCGACGTCAACCTCTCCCGCGTGGAGTCCCGGCCGTCCGGGGAGCGCCTCGGCGACTACGTCTTCCACCTGGACGTCGACGCCGGGCTCTACGAGGAGCGCACGCGGGCCGCCGTCGCGGACGTCGAGGACATCGCGGCCGACGGCTGGGTGCGCCGCCTCGGGTCCTACGACGTCGAACACGTGACCTGACCGGCGGGCGTCCGGACGGTTGATTCCCGCCCGGGCGGCGCCGGGCAGCCACCACCCGGGTGGCCGGTATCTTTTCCATCGCTCGCGGCGAATCCTCGCGTATGGCTCGTGGCAGCCCATTCGACGAACTGGAGCGACTGGTCGAACGACTCGACGAAGCCCGCGAGGGGCGCAGCGGCGGGCTCGCGGTCGACGTGGAGGGCGCGGGCGACGCCTTCGAGGTGACCGCGGACCTCCCCGGGTTCGAGAAGGACGACATCGACGTGGAGGTCCAGGACCGCACGGTCCGCGTCGCCGCCGACCACGAGGAGGAAGCCGCGGAGAGCGACGAGGACTACGTGCGGAAGGAGCGCACGAAGCGGTCGGTGAGCCGGAGCGTCACGCTCCCGGAGGCCGTCGAGGAGTCGGCGGCGTCCGCGACGTTCACGAACGGCGTGCTGACGGTGACGCTGCCGAAGGTGCACGCCGGCGGCGAGTCGACGAGCGTCGACATCGAGTAGCGCCGCCGGTTACAGCGGTAGCGAGGCGGAAGCCCGCCCGTTCACTGGGTCACTCCGTGATGTCGATGGCGGGCCGGCCGGGTTCGGCCTTCTCCGCGACGCTGTCGTCGGCGTCGTCGGCGCGGACGACGCGGACGGGCGCGTCGAACTCGCGCTCGACGAGCCACGCGGCCGCGGCCAGCGCGTCGTACTCCGACTCCGGCGGCAGCGGCAGGGAGAGGGCTTCCCGTTCCGCCTGGAGGTCCTTGGCGTAGGAGGCGGCGGCGTCGCCCTGCTCGCGGATGTGGGGTTCCTGCATGAGCTCGGAGACGAGGTTGTCGGCGTCGCTCTCGACGGCGAGTTCGAGGGCGTCGTACTTCCAGTCGGGCGCGACGACGACGTCGATGCGCTCGGGGTCCTGGATGTCCGCGACGTCGACGATCTGGCGGACGTCCTCGCGGGTGTTCTCCACGAGGGTGCGGCGCTGCTCGGCGGTGTCGCGGTCGACGTCCGCGGTCGGCCAGTCGGCGTCCGCGACGAAGCCGTCGCCGCCGAGTTCCTCGTGGAGTTCCTCGCCGAGGTGGGGGGCGACGGGCGCGAGCAGGCGGACGGCGACGTCGAGGCCGCGCTGGAACGTCTCGGCGTGGACGTCGGTGTAGTCGCGGTACTGGCGGAGCGTCCCGACGAGTTCCTGGGCTTCCCGGAGCGCGACGTTGAACGCGAGGTCGTCGTACTCCTCGGTGGCGACGGCGACGGCGGCGTCGGCCTCGCTGTCGACGTACTCCGCGACGGCGTCCCGGTCGCCGGTCGCGTCGGCAGGGTCGAAGTCCTCGACGAGCGCGTGCAGGCGCGCCAGGAACTCGTTGGTGGAGCGGACGCCCTCGTCGCTCCAGTCGAAGTCGCGGTCGGGCCGGGCGGCCTGCAGCATGAACAGCCGCGCGGTGTCGGCGCCGTACTCGTCGACGATCTCCTGGGGGGAGACGACGTTGCCCTTCGACTTCGACATCTTCTCGCCCTCGAGCTGGACCATCCCCTGCGCGAGCAGGTTCGTGAACGGTTCGCGGACGTCGAGGCCTTCCTCGTCGGCGAGCACCTTCGTGAAGAACCGCGAGTACAGCAGGTGCATGACGGCGTGCTCGATGCCGCCGACGTACTGGTCGACGGGCATCCAGTCGTTCGCGCGCTCGACGTCGAAGGGCGCGTCCGCGAGGTCGGGGGAGACGTACCGGAGGAAGTACCACGAGGAGTCCACGAACGTGTCCATCGTGTCCGTCTCCCGGACGGCGTCGCCGCCGCAGTCCGGGCACGTCGTCTGCTTCCAGTCCTCGGCGGCCTCCAGGGGGTTGCCGGTGGTGTTCACGAACTCCGGGAGTTCCACGGGGAGGTCCTCGGCGGGGACGAGGACGGGCCCGCAGTCGTCGCAGTGGACGACGGGAATCGGCGTCCCCCAGTAGCGCTGCCGGGAGATCCCCCAGTCCCGGAGCCGGTACTGGGTGGCGTCCTCGGCGCCGTCGGTGTCCGCGGTGATGCGTTCGCGGGCGGTCTCGCTATCCAGCCCGGAGTACTCGCCGGAGTTCACGAGCACGCCGTCCTCGGTGAACGCGGACTCGGAGACGTCCGGCGCGTCGGGTACCGTCTCGCCGTCCCAGTTTTCGGGCTCCGGGGCGACGACCGGTTCGATGGGGAGGTCCATCTTCTCGGCGAACGCGTGGTCGCGGTCGTCGTGCCCGGGGACGCCCATCAGCGCGCCCGTGCCGACGTCCGAGAGCACGAAGTCCGCGACGAATACGGGGAGTTCGTCGCCGGTCACGGGGTTGGTCGCGGTGAGGTCGGTGCGGACGCCGTTCGGTTCGTCGCCGTCCGGGTCGGCCTCGTGTTCGACGAACTCGCGGACGTCGGCGTCGCGCTCGGCGACCGCCTCGCTGATGGGGTGGTCGGGCGCCAGCGCGAAGAACGACGCGCCGTAGACGGTGTCCGCGCGCGTCGTGAACGCCTCCACGTCGCCGTGGCCGTCGATTCGGAAGGTGAGCGTGGTGCCGTGCTGGCGGCCGATCCAGTTGCGCTGCATCTGGCGGACGGAGTCCGGCCACCCCTCGAGGTCGTCGATGCAGTCGACGAGTTCGTCGGCGTACTGCGTGATCTCGAGGAACCACTGGGAGAGCTCGCGCTGCTCGACTGGCGTGTCACAGCGCCAGCAGAGCTCGTCGTCGCCCTCGACCTGTTCGTCCGCGAGCACCGTCTCGCAGGACGGACACCAGTTCACGTCGGCGTCCCGGCGGTCGACGAGGCCGGCCTCGTGGAACCGCCGGAACAGCCACTGGTTCCACTGGTAGTACTCGGGCGTGCAGGTCGTGACCTCGCGCTCCCAGTCGTAGCCGAACCCCATCGACTGCATCTGGGACTTCATCGTCTCGATGCAGTCGAACGTCCAGTCCCGGGGGTTGGTGTCCCGTTCCTTCGCGGCGTTCTCCGCGGGCAGCCCGAACGCGTCCCAGCCCATCGGGTGGAGGACGTCGTCGCCGCGCATCCGGCGGTAGCGGGCGTACGCGTCCGTGATGGTGTAGTTCCGGACGTGACCCATGTGGAGTTTGCCGGACGGGTACGGGTACATCCCGAGGACGTACGTCGGGTCCTCGACGTCGTCGGGCGTCCGGTAGACGTCCGCGTCGGCCCACGCGTCCTGCCAGCGGGCCTCGACCGCCTCGTGGTCGTAGTTCGCTTCGCTCATCTGTTTACGGGTGTTTCGGCGGGTCGGCGCCCTATACCTTTCCATCCGGCGAGACGCGGCCGGGGCGCCGTCCTCCCGCGTCCGGCAAGTGTTGCCCGAACCTGACAGGGCGACCAGTCACGAGGACGGGGGCTTTTGCCCCGAGGACCCAACGTGTCAGCCGTGACCTACGAGCCCCGCGAGATCGAACGCAAGTGGCAGGACCGCTGGGAGGACGGCGGTCGATACCACGCCACGCCCGCCCCCGACGGCGACGAGGACGCGACGTTCGTCACGGTCCCGTACCCGTACCCCTCCGGCGGGATGCACGTCGGGCACGCCCGCACCTACACCGTCCCCGACGTGTACGCGCGGTACCGGCGGCTGCAGGGCGACAACGTCCTGTTCCCCATCGCGTGGCACGTCACCGGCACGCCCATCGTCGGCGCGGTGAACCGCCTCCAGGAGCGCGAGGACGAACAGCTGTCGGTGCTCCGGGACACCTACGACGTCCCCGAGTCGGACCTCGAGGAGCTGGAGACGCCGATGGGGTTCGCGCGGTACTTCGTCGAGAACCACTACAAGGCGAACATGAAGGCGCTCGGCCTCAGCGTCGACTGGCGCCGGGAGTTCACGACGAACGACGAACGGTACTCGAAGTTCGTCGAGTGGCAGTACGAGACGCTGCGCGAGCACGACCGCCTGGAGAGGGGCCTCCACCCCGTGAAGTACTGCACGGACGAGGAGAACCCCGTCACGACCCACGACCTCCTGGAGGGCGAGGACGCCGAGTTCCAGGAGTACACGCTCGTGAAGTTCGAGTTAGGCAGTACCGTGGTGCCGATGGCGACGCTGCGCCCGGAGACGGTCCGCGGCGTCACCAACGCCTTCGTCGACCCTGACGCCCAGTACGTCGAGGCCGACGTCGACGGTGAGACGTGGCTGGTGAGCGACGCGGCCGCGGAGAAGCTCACGCTCCAGCAGCGCGACGTCGAGATTCTGGACCGGTTCACGGGAGCGGCGCTGGTCGGCGAGCGCGTCACCAACCCCGTCACCGACGAGGACGTCCTCGTGCTGCCGGCGGCGTTCGTCGACGCGGACGACGCCACCGGGGTCGTGATGTCCGTGCCGGCGCACTCCCCGGACGACTGGGTCGCACTCCAGGAAGCCAGGCGCGCGGCGCGAACCGCCGCGGAACGAGCGAGCGGCGACGGCGAGCACCCGCGAGCAGCCGACGACGACCGGCTGCGCGAGCACGGCATCGACCCGGCGGAAGTCGCGGAGATTCAGCCGAAAGCCGTCATCGACGTCGAGGGCTACGACGACCCGTTCCCCGCTCGCGCGGCCGTCGAGGAACACGGCGTCGAGTCCAGCGGCGACCCCGCCCTCGAGGAAGCCACCCGGGAGGTCTACAACCGCGAGTTCCACGGCGGCGTCCTGAAGGAGATGTACGGCGAGTACGCGGGCGACGTCGTCGAGGACGTCCGCGACGAACTGGACGAACACTTCCAGTCGACGGGGGACTTCGACGCGATGTACGAGTTCTCCGAGGCGGTCGTCTGTCGCTGCGGCGGCGACGTCGAAGTCGCCAAGCAGGACACGTGGTTCCTGACGTACAGCGACGACGACTGGAAGCAGGCGGCCCACGACGCCGTCGCGGGCCTGGACGCCATCCCGGAGAACACCCGCGACCAGCTCGACCACACCGTCGACTGGCTGCACGAGTGGCCCTGCATCCGGAACTTCGGCCTGGGCACCCGGCTGCCGTGGGACGACGACTTCGTCATCGAGCCGCTGTCGGACTCCACGATCTACACGGCCTACTACACAATCGCGCACCGGCTGCGGGACGTGCCGCCGTCGGCGATGGACCGCGAGTTCTTCGACGCGCTGTTCTACGGGGCGAGCGAGGCGCAGAGCGCCTCGGGTGACGCGAGCGGCGATGGCGAAGCGCCGCGAGCGCGCGGCGTCGACGACCCCGACGAGACGGCCCTGGAGCTGCGCGAGGAGTGGGCGTACTGGTACCCCGTCGACTACCGGGTGTCCGGGAACGACCTCGTGTCGAACCACCTGGCGTTCTACCTGTTCCACCACGCCGACCTCTTCGAGGAGCCGCAGTGGCCGGACGGCATCGCCGTCGCCGGGATGGGGCTCCTCGAGGGCGAGGCGATGTCGTCGTCGAGCGGGCACGTCGTCCTGCCGTCGGACGCCATCGAGGCGTACGGCGCGGACACCGTCCGGTTCTTCCTGTTGCACTCCGCGGAGCCCTGGCAGGACTTCGACTGGCGGGACGACGCGGTCGCGGACACGCGCGACCAGCTCGCCCGGTTCTACGACCGCGCCGCGGACGTCGTCGAGCGCACGGGAGACGTCGGCGACCGCGGGGACGTCGACCTGGCGCGCATCGACCGCTGGCTGCTGTCGAAGCTGCAGTCGACGGTCCGGGACGCCACCGAGGCACTGGAGGGGTTCCAGACCCGGAAGGCCAGCCAGGCGGCGTTCTACGACGTCGAGGAGCACCTGACGTGGTACAGGAAGCGCGCCGACCTCGACCGCGAGGGCGCGCGCTGGATCCGGCGGGCGGTCCTGGAGACGCGGCTGCGCCTGCTGGCGCCCGTCGTGCCGTTCCTCGCGAACGAGCTCCACGAGCAGCTCACCGGCGAGGCCGCGGACGCGGCCGACTGGCCGGAACCCGACCCCGACCTGGAGTCGGAGCGCGTCGAGGCCGAGGAGCGCCTCGTGGCGTCGCTGGCCGACGACGTCCGCGAGGTCGTCGACGTCACGGGCACCGACCCCGACCGGGTAACCGTCTACACGGCGGCCGACTGGAAGCAGACCGTCTACGAGACGGTCCGGGAGACCGGGCCGGACGTCGGCGCCGTGATGGGAGAAGTGATGGAACGCGAGGACTTCCGCGAGCGCGGCGACGCGGTCAACGACCTCGTCCAGGACCTCGTGGCCGACGTCCGCGAGCGCGGCGACGACGAACTCGCGGCGCTCGACGAGGTCGACGAGCGCGACGTCTACGAGCGCGCCGCCGGCTACCTCGCCGACGAGTTCGACGCCACCGTCGACGTGGTCGCCGAGGACGAGAGCGACGCGGAGCGCGCGTCCCGCGCGGTGCCGTTCCGGCCCGCCATCGAAATCGAGTAAACCGCGGACGCCGGCGGCAGCGATGCGGTGCCGCCTACGTGCCGTGCCGCCAGGACTCCATGTACTCCTTCTGGGTCTCGCTGAGGGCGTCGAGGTCGATGCCCTCGGACTCGAGTTTGATCTCCGCGAGCCGCCGGTCGAGGCGCTCCGGGACGTCGTGGACGCCCGCCTCGAGGTCGGCGCCGCGCTCGACGAGTTCGCGGACGCAGACCGCCTGGACGCCGAAGGACTGGTCCATGACCTCGACGGGGTGGCCGAGGCTGACCGGCGTCGCGAGGTTCACGAGCCGACCCTCCGCGAGGACGTTGATGCGCTTCCCGGACGGGAGCTCGTACTCCGTGATGCCGTCCCGGACCTCGCGCTGGGCGTCGGCCATCTCGCGGAGCGCGTCCAGGTCGATCTCGATGTCGAAGTGGCCGGCGTTCGCGAGCACGACGCCGTCCTGCATCTCCTCGAAGTGCTCGCCGACGATGACGTCGCGGTTGCCCGTGGTCGTAATGAAGACGTCGCCGACCTCGGCGGCCTCGCTCATGGACATCACGTCGTGGCCCTCCATGTGGGCTTCGAGGGCGCGCCGCGGGTCGACCTCGGTGACGATGACGTTCGCGTTCTGGCCGCTGGCCTTCTTCGCGACGCCCTTCCCGCACTGGCCGTAGCCCGCGACGACGACGTCCTTGCCCGCCCACGAGAGGTTCGTGGTCATCGCGATGCTCGAGAGGGAGGCTTCGCCGGTGCCGTGGACGTTGTCGAACAGGCGCTTCATCGGCGTGTCGTTGACGGCGAACACTGGGTACTCGAGGGCGCCGTCGTCGTCCATCGCGCGGAGGCGGTGGACGCCCGTCGTGGTCTCCTCGGTGCCGCCGACGATGGAGTCGATGAGTTCCGGGTACTCCTCGTGCACGCGGAACACGAGGTCGCCGCCGTCGTCGACCGTGACCGAGGGGTCGTGTTCGAGGACGGCGTCGATGGCCTCGTAGTACTCGTCCTCGTCGACGCCGTGCTCGGCGTAACTCGTGATGGAGGGGTGGGCGTCGAGCGCCGCGCTGACGTCGTCGTGCGTCGACAGCGGGTTGCAGCCCGTGATGGCGACGTCGGCGCCGGCGTCCGCCATCGTCTCGACGAGCGCGGCGGTCTTCGCTTCGACGTGCAGCGCCATCCCGACCGTCTCGCCCGCGAGGGGCTGTTCGGTCTGGAAGTCCGCGCGCAGCGACGACAGAATCGGCATGTGTTCGAACGCCCAGTCGATCTTCTTCCGGCCGGAGTCGCGGGCCGACTCGACGTCGTCGAGTCGGTCGCTGATCGGCGACGCGGTGGTCATACCGGTGGAGAGGGCGACCGAACCCAAAACCCTACCGAAGCCGTCAGCGAGCCCCGGGTCGTCGCCCCGCTCGCCCCGCCCGCCCGGACGCGAACGTCGGCTGCGCGAAAACGATTACTCTGTCACAGGAAGCTACGGCAGTGACGCTGCGCGCCGGAAAAACGCGGCAGGAGCGGAAGTCGGCGCGTTACGGCGGACCCTGGCCGTTGCCCGGGTTGCCGTCCCCGTTGCCGGGGTTCCCGTTACCGTTCCCGGGGTTGCCGTTCCCCGAGGTGCCGTTGCCGGGGTTGTCGTCGTTGCCGTTCTCGCCCGGTTTGTCGTCGTCGTCCTGCTTCTCGTCGTCGGACTCGTCCCCGCGGTGGGCGTCGTCGTCGGACTCGTCGTCCTCGGGCGGGCCGGCGTGCTCGGGCGGCCCCGCGTCGTCGGGCCGGTTGTCGGCGCCGGGGTTGTTCGCGGTGACGAAGTCCGCGACCGCCTGCCCGCTCATCGTGCCCTTCGACTGGAGGAACGCGACGAACGACGAGACGGTCTGCCCGAAGGACTCGTTGCCGGCGTCGGCCGGGACGAGCGACGCAGTCGTCGACGCGGTCCGGTCGTCCGCCGTCGCGGTCACCTCGACGGTGACGTTCTGGCTGGGCGCCGGGAGGACGACGGTGCCGTTCGCGTCGGTCGTGTAGTCGCCGGTGCCGACGTAGAACGACCCGTTCACGAGCGACACGGAGACCGACGCGTTCGCGACGCCGGCGCCGGACGCGTTCGTCACGCTGACCGTCGCCGAACCGTCGCTGGCCTGCGTGACGCCGACGGACAGCGCGCTCTCGGTGTCGTCGGTCGGCGCGACCAGCGAGAGCGTCGTGGACGCCGTGGTGTCGTTCACCTCGGCGGTGACCGACACCGAGACGTTCTGCTCGGGCGCCGGCAGCGAGACCGTGCCCTTCGCGTCGGTCTCGTACGTGCCGCTGCCCGCGTACGTGGAGTTGTTCAGTGCTTCGACGGTGACAGTCGCGTTCGCCACCGCGGAACCGTTCTGGGTCACCGTCACCGTGACGGTGCCGTCGTCGGCCTGGTCGCCGCTCACCTGGAGGCCGTCGGCCGCCATCGCTCCACCCGGAACGACGGCGACGGCCGCGACCACGAGAGCGACCACCAGCAGTGTGTGCCCTGACTGGCGCATCGCGTTCGGTCCCTAGCCGGACGACCGCGATAAAGGTACTGGCAGTCCGGGTTACTCGCCGCGGGCGCGCTCGGCGACGGCGGCGGCGCGCTGCTGGGCGCGCTCGCGGACGCGGTCCTCGTCGAACGGCACGACCTCGCCGTCCCGCAGCAGGACGTCGCCGTCGCAGACCGTGTGCCGGACGTCGCTGCCGGTGGCGGCGTACGCGAGGTGGGAGACGTGGTCGTGGACGGGCGTGAGGTGAGGCGCCCTGAAGTCGACGACCGCGATGTCGGCGTTCGCGCCGGGTTCGAGGCGGCCCGAGTCGAAGCCGAGGGCGTCGGCGCCGCCCGCGGTCGCCATCTCGACGGCGGCCTCGGCGGGCACCGCGGCGGCGTCGTCGGCCGCGAGCTTCCCGAGCATCGCGGCGTCCCGGAGTTCGTCGAAGAGGTCGAGGTCGTTGTTCGACGCGGCGCCGTCCGTGCCGAGCGCGACCGTGACGCCGGCGTCCCGCATCGCCTGCACGGGCGCCATCCCGGACGCGAGTTTCATGTTCGACGCGGGACAGTGGACGACGCTCGCGCCCGACTCCGCGAGCAGTTCGTGCTCGGTCTCGTCGGTGTGGACGCCGTGCGCGAGGAAGTCGCCGTCCTCGAGCAGGCCGACGTCGGCCGCGTACTCGAGGGGGCGGACGCCGCGCTCGTCGACGACGGGGTCGACCTCGTCGCGGGTCTCGTTCGCGTGGAAGTGCACGGGGACGCCGGCGTCCCGGGCCCGCGCGACGAACTCCCGGAGGTACTCCTCGCCGACCGTCGTGAGGCTGTGGGGCATGTACGCCGTGCGGATGCGGCCGTCGGCGGCGCCGTCGAACTCGCGGGCGACCTCGATGCTCTCCTCGTTGTCCGCGACCGCGTCCTCCTCGTCCTTCCCGACGGTGACGACGCCGTGGCCGAGCCGGGCGCGCAGCCCCGCGCGCTCGACGGCGTCGGCGACCTCGGGGACGTGGAAGTACATGTCCGCGAACGCCGTGGTGCCGGTGCGAATCATCTCGACGAGCGCGAGTTCCGCGCCGGCGCGGACGTCCGCGGGTTCGAGTTCGGCTTCCGCCGGCCAGACGTCTTCCCGGAGCCAGGCGTCCAGGGGTTTGTCGTCGGCGTACCCGCGGAGCAGCGTCATCGCGGCGTGGCCGTGAGCGTTCACGAGCCCCGGCATCACGAGGCAGCCGTCGGCGTCGAGCTGTTCGTCGCCCTCGTCGGTGTCGCCGACGGCGAGGACGGTGCCGTCGTCGCGGTCCACGAGCACGTCGCCCTCGCCGACTGTCAGGTCCGGGTGGAGGACGTGTCCGCCCGCGACTCGGAGCGTACGCATGCCTCGGCGTTCGCCGACCGCGCTTGTGTGTCTGTCGGGTCGCCGCCCGGACTCCGGCGGAGGGAAACCTAGTTCCGGGCGCCACGCCTACCCCGGAGCATGCGAATTGCCGTGCCCAACAAGGGCCGCCTCCACGACCCGGCGCTGGACCTCCTGGACAGAGCCGGCATCGGCGTCGAGGGCGGCGCGGAACGCCAGTTGTACGCGGACACGGTCGACCCCGACATCACGGTGCTGTACGCGCGCGCCGCGGACATCCCCGAGTACGTCACGGACGGCGCGGCCGACGTCGGCATCACGGGCCTCGACCAGGTCCGGGAGTCCGGCGTCGGGAACGTCACCGAACTCCTCGACCTCGAGTTCGGGCGGTGCCGGCTCGTGCTCGCCGCGCCCGAGGACGGCGACATCACGGACCCCGGGGACCTCGCGGGGAAGACCGTCGCGACCGAGTTCCCGCGAATCACCCGCGAGTACTTCGCGGGCGTCGGCGTCGACCCGGAGGTCGTGGAGGTCACGGGCGCCACCGAACTCACGCCCCACGTCGAGATGGCCGACGCCATCGTCGACATCACGTCGACGGGGACGACGCTGCGCGTGAACCGGCTCGCGGTCGTCGACGAGGTCCTCGAGAGTTCGGTGCGGCTGTTCGCCCGCGAGGACGTCGCCGGCGACGCGAAGGTCGAGCAGGTCGCGACGGCGCTGCAGTCCGTCCTCGAGGCCGACGGGAAGCGCTACCTCATGCTGAACGCGCCCGAGGACAACCTCGACGCCATCGAGGACGTCATCCCGGGGCTCGGCGGGCCGACCGTCCTCGACGTCGACGAACCGGGGACGGTCGCGGTCCACGCCGTCGTGGAGGAACGCGACGTCTTCGAGGCGGTCGACGCGCTCAAACGCGAGGGCGCGTCCGGGATCCTCGTCACGGAGATCGAGCGACTCGTGGAGTGACTACCGGAGGTAGTCGCCAGCGCGCTCGCCGAGCTTCGCGGCGGACGCCGTCACGGGGTACGTGACGAACCCGAACACGCTGAGCGCGGCGAGCGCGAGCGCGGCGACCCGGAGTTCGTGGACGCCGCCGCTCGCGAGCGTGACGACGGCGGCCGCCGTCGGCGCGAGCCAGGCGCCGGCGAGCGACCGCGGCCCCTCGAGGAAGTGGTACGCGGCGAACAACACGACCGCGGCGATGCCGAAGACGGCGGCGACGTCGGGGCCGGGCGGCGCGACGTACGTCGCGACGTAGGCGAGCGCGGCGGCGAGCAGCGTGAGGGCGCTGCCGTGGAGAGCGTGCCGCTCGTAGTCGTTCATGGCCGGGCGTACGACCCAGCCGACAAAAAGCGGGGGCGGGCGTTCTCTCGGCGTGCGAACCTACCCGGGCGCGGTGCCGGCGAGCGCGAGCAGGTTCGCGACCAGCAGGACGACGGCGAGCGAGACGACGTAGTGCATCACGACGACGAGCGCGGTGGTCCGGTACTTCACGCGGTAGACGGCGTGCACGGCCGCGAAGTCGGCGGCGAGGCTGACCGGGACGATGACCAGCGGGCTGTACCGGCCGAGCGCGACGGTGACGGCGGCGGGCGCGAGGCCGACGACCACCGCGCGCTGCCAGGGGACGTCGCCGAGGACGTACGTCGCGGCGGCGTGCGCGGTGAACGCGAACACGAGCCAGCCGGCGAGGAACGTGCCGACGAACTGCGTGAGCGTGCCCGCGGTCGGTTCGACCTGGGCGGCGAGCACGGCCTACTCGAGGAGGCCGAGCTCCTCGAGCCGGGAGACGATCTTGTCGACGGCGTGCTCGGCGTCCTCGGGCTTCTTCCCGCCGGTGATGACGAGTTTCCCGGACCCGAAGAGCAGGGCGACGACCTCCGGCTCGTCGAGGCGGTAGACGAGGCCGGGGAACTGCTCGGGCTCGTACTCGATGTTCTCGAGGCCGAGGCCGATGGCGATGGCGTTGAGGTTGAGCTGGCGGCCGAGGTCGGCGCTCGTGACGATGTTCTGGACGACGATCTCGGGTTCGTCCTCGACCTCGATGGAGAGCTCGCGGAGCTTGTCGAAGACGATGCGGAGGCTCTCGTGGACGTCGTCGGTGGACTTCGCGCCGGTGCAGACGATCTTCCCGGAGCGGAAGATGAGCGCTGCGCTCTTTGGGTCCTGGGTGCGGTAGACGAGGCCGGGGAACTGCTCGGGGTCGTAGTCGGCCCCCTCCAGGTCCATCGCGACGCTCTGGAGGTCGAGTTCCTGACCGATTCCGGTCGAGGCGACCACGTTTTCAATGTTGATGGTTTCCTTGGGGTCGGTCATCGTTCGCCTTAAATCACGTATTTAAGGTTTATAAAGGTTGGTAGTCCGGGCAGTAACGCCTCAAGTACCCTGGCCGCACCGGTAGCCTGATTGGCCGCGGGCGTCGACTTCGGTGCGTGTACGTCCTCGAACTCGCCGGAGAAGACGAGGCGTTCGCGACCGCGGAAGCGCGCGCTGCGGCGACCGACGTGAGCGTCGCGGGCCACGGTATCGCGGTTGCCGCCGACGTCGACGAGGAGCAGTTCCGCGGCCTCGCGTACGTCCACCGCGCCGGCGAGTACGTCGACGAAATCGCCGGGACCGTCAGGGCTGCGGCGTCCACCGCCCGCGAGATGCCCCTCGAGCGCGAGGGGACAGTCGCCGTGCGCGCCCGCGACGTCCACGGCACCGCCGACGTGGACACCCAGGATGCCGAGCGACGGGTCGGGCAGGCGCTCGTCGACCGCGGACTCTCGGTGGACCTCGACGACCCCGACCACGAACTCCGCGTGCTGTTCGCGGGCGACCGGTGCTTTCTCGCGTGGTTGACGGTGGAGTCAGTCCGCGACTACGGCGACCGCAAGCCCACGGACCGCCCGTTCTTCCAGCCAGGGAGCATGGACCCGCTGCTCGCACGCGCCGTCTGCAACCTCGCCCGGGTCGAGCCCGGCGACCGCGTCCTCGACCCGATGTGCGGGACCGGCGGCGTGCTCGTCGAGGCCGGCCTGCTCGGCGCCCGCCCGCTCGGCACGGACGCCCAGGCGAAGATGGTGCGTGGCGCCCGACAGAACCTCGCGCACTACCTCGCGGACTTCGACGTGGCGCGCGCCGACGCCACGACCCTCCCCCTGCGCGACGACGCGGTCGACGCCGTGGTGTTCGACGCGCCGTACGGCCGCCAGTCGAAGATCGAGACCCACGACCTCGCGGACCTCGTCGCGGGCGCGCTCCGGGAAGCCCGCCGCGTCGCCGACCGCTGCGTGCTCGTCGCGGACCGCGACTGGCGCGAGGCGGCCGGGGACGCCGGCTGGACCGTCGAGTCCCGGTTCGAGCGCCGCGTCCACCGGTCGCTCACGCGGTACGTGCTCGTCCTGGCCTGACTGCGGAACCGAAACTCGACCCGCCGCGTGACTGAACGTCGTTCACTCGCGACCGCGCTCGCTTCGGGTTCGAAGTGGCAACCGCATTCAAGGATGCGCCCGTACGGCCACACATGCGACGGTCCCCCGACGCCACGCTCCCGCCCCGACTCGACCGCGCCGCCGACCTCGGCGTGTCCGCGCTCGCCGCGGGCGGGCTGCTCGGCCTGTTCGCGTTCCTCACGAACCCGGTCCCCGACCCGTCGTTCCCGTGGGCGACGCTCCCCGCGTCCCTGCGCCTGCCCGTCACCCAGCCCCGCATCGAGCACTGGCCCGTGACGTACACGGCCGCCGTCTGGACGTGGGTGTTCGCGCTCCCGTTCGCGCTGCTCGCCGCCTACCGGCGGTACGCGCCCGCCAGCCGGTTCGGCGCGGCCGCGTGGCTGGTCGGCCTGCCGGCGGCGCTCATGGTCGCGCTGACGACGTACTGTCGGTTCTTCTGGCCGAAACTCCACCCGGCGTCCTGGAACGCGCCCTCGTACACGTTCGTCTGCTGGGGGTACTGCTCGTCGTACGTCCCGGTGTGGAGCAACCTCGCGTACGTCGTCGCCGGGTTCGGCGCGGCGGCGTTCCTGCTCGCGCGCTCGAGCGTCGACCGCAGCCGCCTCGCCGCCGCCGCGTTCGGCGTGCTCGCGCTCCCTCTCGGCCTCCCGGCGCTCGTGTACGCCCGCCGCGCCTGACCGCGCTGCGCGACGTGCCTGACCGCGCTCGAGTACGGCCGCTGCCCCGACCACGTGGCGTGCCAACGACCCCCAAAACGGAACGACTACATAACGCTTTTGGCCGACGGTGGCGAGAACCAGTCACTACGTGACGACTGCATCTGGCTCCCGCTACGCCGCCGGCGGCACGCTCCTCCTCGTCGCCGCCGCCGCGCTCGCCGTCGGTGGTACCGGCGGCGCCGCCGTCGCCGCCGACGTGCCGCTCGCCCGGGGCCACGCCGCGAAGCGCCTAATCGTCTCGCTCGCGTTCGTCGGCGCGCTCCTCGCGCGCCGCCGCGGCCGCGACTGACGCCACCGACCGCCTGCTACCGGTAGTAGTCGACGGCCGCCGCGGCCGCGAACGCCGCCGCGCTCACGCCGAGCACGACCAGCTCGTGCTCCCAGGGCGGCTGCACCTCGAGCGCCACGACCGCGCCGAGCGCGAGCACGTACCCGAAGAAACAGACGAACCACACGCTGTCGTAGTCGAACGGCGCCTGCCCGGCGGCGACCGCCCACCCGACGACGAACCCCGGCGCGAGCAACACCACCAGCCCCCACCACGGCGTCCCCGGACCGACGGCGACCTGCAGGACGAGCGACGCGGGCAGGGAGAACATCAGCATCGACCCGAGGACGATACCGACGCGCTCCAGCTGGTCGGGGAGGGACACACCCGGTATCGGTCCCCGCCCGTAGAAAAGCTACCGCCCGAACTCCGCGAGCAGCCGGCCGAGCTGGATGCGGTCGCTGTTCCCCTCCGTCAGGTCGAACTCCACGTCGCCAGCGAGCGCGTGCAGCTCCGCGAGCTCGTCGCCAGAGTACCGCGACCGCCCCACCCGGAGGAGCTCCCGGAGGACCTCCTCGCCGCTCATCCCCTCGTCGACCAGCAGGTCGTCGAGGGTCTTCCGCGCGTCCGTGAACTCGCCCGCCTCCGCGTCGTCCAGCATCGACTCGATGTCGTCGTCCGCGCCGACGTCCTGGAGCGTCTCGTAGGCCGCGTTCATCGTCACCTCGCCCGCCTGCTCGGCCGTCGTCTGCGCGCCCAGGATGGCCTTCCGGAGGTTGCCGTCGGCGTACCCCGCGACGAACTCCAGGCCGTCCGCGTCGTACTCGACGCCCTCCGCTTCCACGACGTCCTCGAGGACGCCGACCGTCTCCTCGGGCGTCGGCGCGCGCACCGACACCGGGAAGCACCGCGAGTGAATCGGCGGAATGAGCTTCGACGGCTGCCGCGTCGTGATGACGAACTGGGTCGCCTCGTGGTGGCGCTCCATCACGCGGCGCAACGCCTGCTGGAAGTCCTCCCGGATGTCCTCGGCGTTGTCCAGCAGAATCGTGTTGTAGTCCCCCGAGACCGGCGGGTAGCTCGCCGACTCCTTCAGGACGTGGTTGATGAGGTCGGCCTTCGAGGAGTTCCGCCGGCGCTTCGAGTCGATGAACGAAGCGAACCGGGGGTCCTCGCTGATCTCCTTCTTCGTCATCCCGAAGAAGTCCGCGACGTTCAGCTCCACGAGGTCGTTGTCGGGGTCCGCGTGCGCCTCCCTGGCGAGCGCGCGGACGGCCGCCGTCTTCCCCGCGCCGACCGGCCCGTACACCACGAGGTTCACGGGCTCGTCGACGGCGTCCCGGAGGCGGTCGCGCACGTCGTCCTGCGGCAGGTCCGCGAGCGACGGCGCGTGCGTGTCGGTCCACAGCGGGTCGTCCATCACCACCGACTAGCCGCCGCGGTGCCAAGAAAGAGTCGGTCCGGCACCCGGCCGCCTATCGGTGTCGTTTTGCGCGCGGGCGCCCCAGGGACGGACATGACACTCCAGGCGACGTTCCTCGGGACGAGTGGCGCCGTCCCCACGACGGAACGCAACCCGAGTTCGGTGTTCGTCCGGCGGGAGGGCGACGCCTTCCTCTTCGACGCGGGCGAGGGCACGCAGCGCCAGATGATGCGGTACGGCACGGGGTTCGACGTCTCCGACGTGTTCGTCACGCACGCCCACGGCGACCACGTGTTCGGGCTGCCGGGGCTCGTGCAGACGTTCGACTTCAACGACCGCAGCGACCCCCTGACCGTCCACGTCCCCCGGGGGCTGCGCGGCGACATCGAGGATCTCGTGTTCGCGGTCGGGGGCGACGCCGGGTTCCCGGTGCGCATCAGCGAGGTGTCCGCGGGCGAGACGCTCCTCGACCGCGAGGAGTACGAGGTGCGGGCGTTCACCACCGACCACCGCACGACCTCGGTCGGGTACGCGCTCGTGGAGGACGACCGGAAGGGCCGGTTCGACCGGGAGCGCGCCGAGGAGCTCGGCGTCCCCGTCGGCCCGAAGTTCTCGCGGCTCCACGAGGGCGAGGCCGTCGAACTCGAGGACGGGACGGTCGTCCGCCCCGAGCAGGTCGTCGGCGACCCGCGGCCCGGCCGGAAGTTCGTGTACACGGGCGACACGCGCCCGCACGACGCCGTCGTCGCCGCCGCGGAGGACGCCGACCTGCTCGTGCACGACGCGACGTTCGCTGACGACGCCGCCGGCCGCGCCGACGAGACCGGGCACTCGACCGCCGGCCAGGCCGCGGCCGTCGCCGCGAGGGCGGGCGCGTCGGCGCTCGCGCTCACGCACGTCTCCTCTCGGTACGCGGGCGACGCCCGGGAGCTGAAGGCCGACGCCGAGGACGCCTTCGACGGCGAGTTGTTCGTCGCGCACGACGGGATGGAGTACGACGTCCCGTACCCGGACGCGGACTGACCGGGAGCCCGCGCGACGCGGACTGACTATTCCTCGACGCAGAAAACAGGGTTCTCCGAGGGCGCGGCCGCCGCGGCGCGCCTACGACTGCTCTCGCTGCTCGCGGACGCGGTTCACGAGGTTCGTGGCGTCGACCCGTTTCTCCCCGACGATGGCGCCGACGAGCGCGCCGACGCCGCCGCCCGTGCTCGCGGCGTTCCGGCTGACGAGTCCGCCGACGGCGGCGCCGACGGCCGCGCCGACGGCTGCGTGTTTCGCGCGATTCACGGCGAGCGTGATTCGGTCCTTCATGTGCGACTGTACGGCCGCGACGCGCATAAGTGTATCCGCCACTCGACAGGTTTCGCGGGGGCCGGGGCGAGTGTACAACAGTGAACGACCGGCGTCCCGCCGTGCACTTATTAGCCGTCGTACCCTACGTTTGACCGACTTGAGCACCCGTACGAGCGCCCTCGACGCGCGCGTGTTCGGCGTCGACGTGCAGAGCGGCGACGTGCGCGGAGACGCGCCCTCCTACGCGCTCGCCGTCTTCGACGGCGAGTCCGTCGAACGCGACGTGGTGAGCCGCCGGAAGCTCCTGCGCCGCGTCGACAGCGAGGAGCCCGCCATCGTCGCGACCGACAACATGTACGAGCTCGCGGCGGACAAAGACCAGCTCGTGCACGTCCTGCGCGGGCTCCCCGAGGAGACGAAGCTCGTGCAGGTCACGGGCGACGAGCGCCCGGAACCCCTCTCCCGGGTGGCGAAACGCCACGGCGTCCCGTACGGGAAGCCCGCGATGGAGGAGGCGGAGGCGGCCGCGCGGCTCGCCGCCCAGAACGTCGGCTACGAGGTGTCGGCGTTCACCGACGAGACCACCGTGAAGGTCTCCCGGGGGCGGTCGACGGGCGGCGGTGGCGGGTGGAGCGAGGACCGGTACACGCGCCGCATCCACGGGTCGGTGAAGCGCGTCGCCCGCGAGGTCGAGTCCGACCTCGAGGACGCCGGCCTCGAGTACGACCGCGAGGTCACGGAGAAGTACGGTGGGTACGCGAACGCCGTCTTCACGGTGCAGGCGCGGCCGGAGGACATCCCCGTCTCGTCGCGACGGTCCGGGGACACCCGCGTCGAGGTCGAGCCCGTGCGCCGGGACGGCATCGAGTTCCGGCCGCTCGCGCGCCGCCGCGACCGCGTGTTCGTCGGCGTCGACCCGGGGACGACGACCGCGGTCGCGCTCGTCGCGCTGGACGGCCGCGTGCTGGACGTCACGAGCACGCGCACCGCGGACACCGCCGAGGTCATCGAGTGGATCATCGAGCGCGGGCGGCCCGTGCTCGTCGCGGCGGACGTCACGCCGATGCCGGACACCGTCGAGAAGATTCGCGCGAGCTTCGACGCCGCGGGCTGGACGCCCGACAGCGACCTCCCGGTCGACGAGAAGCAACACCGCACCCGCGAGGAGGGCTACGAGGACGACCACCAGCGGGACGCGATGGCGGCGGCGCTGTTCGCGCGCGACGACCACGCCGACCAGATCGAGCGCGTCACGGAGGCGACGCCGCCGGACCTGGACGCCGGCGAGGTCGCGGCGAGGGTCGTCGCGGGCGAACCCCTGCAAGGGGTGCTCGCGGACCTCACCGAGACCGACGAGCCCGAGCCCGAGGAGTCCGCGCACGAGCCCCGGGAGCTCACCGACGAGGAGCGCCGCATCCGCGACCTCGAGGCGCAGGTCGAACGCCTCCAGGACCACGTCGCGGACCTCGAGGACGAGCTCGCGGAGAAGGACGCCGAGATCGAGGAGTACGAGCAGGAGCTCTCGGAGGCGCGCCGCGAGGAGCGCCGGGAGGCCCGCGAGCGCCGCGAGGTCACCCGCCTCGAGTGGGAGAACGACCGCCTGGAGACCGAACTCGAGGCGGAGTGCGAGCGCGCGGACGAACTCGAGTCGAAGCTCGAGCGCCTGAAACAGCTCTGGAAGCTCGACCACTCGAACTTCGCGGACGTCAACCGGGGCGGCGACCTGGTCGCGGTGAAGCCCGTCGAGCAGTTCACCGTCGACGCCATCGAGGCCGCCGACGACGAGTACGGCATCGCCAGCGGGGACGTCGTCTACCTCCGGGACGCCTCCGGGGCGGGCCGCCGCACCGCGGAGCTGCTCGCGGAGTTCGACCCGCGGGTCGTGCTGCGGTCGGGCGGGCTCTCGGACGCCGCCGACCGCGTGCTGTTCGAGCACGACGTCCCCGTCGGGCCCGCCGACGACGTCACCATCCGCGAGGTCGACGAGCTCGCCGTCGCCAGCGAGGACGACGTCGAGGCCGTCGTCGCGGACTGGGAACAGCGGAAGGCGGAACGCGAGCGCGAACGCAAGGAGAACATGGTGGACTCCATCATCAGCGAGCACCGCGCCGACCGCGAGTAGGGCGGGGCGGCCGAACGACGCGTTCGCACACTTCCGTACCGCTTAACCGCACGCCCCGATTCTGCCCGAGCATGGACGCATTCGAGCGCATCACTCGGAACACGGCGGAAGTCGTGACCGAGGCGGAGGTCCGGGAGCTCGCCGACGACCCCGAGGGCAAGCGCGCGTACGTCGGCTACGAGCCCTCGGGCGTGCTCCACCTCGGGCACCTGCTCGCCGCGAACAAGCTCATCGACCTCCAGGACGCGGGGATGGAGGTCGTCGTGCTGCTGGCGGACGTGCACGCGTACCTGAACGGGAAGGGGACCTTCGAGGAGATCCGGGCGACCGCCGACCAGATGAAAGAGCAGTTCCTCGCGTTCGGGCTCGACGAGGAGAACACGGAGTTCGTGCTCGGGTCCGAGTACCAGCTCGACGAGGACTACGAGCTCGACCTGCACGCGATGCAGGTGGAGACGTCGCTGAAGCGCGCGCAGCGCGCGATGGCGGAGATCCAGAGCGGGGAGACCGCGAAGGTCAGCCACGTCGTCTACCCCCTGATGCAGGCCCTGGACATCGAGTACCTCGACCTCGACCTCGCCATCGGGGGGATGGACCAGCGGAAGGTCCACATGCTCGCCCGGGAGGAGCTCCCGAGTCTCGACTACGAGAAGCGCCCGGCGCTCCACACGCCCATCATCGGGGACCTGACCTCGGGCGAGGGGAAGATGAGTTCGAGCGAGGGCGTCACCCTCTCCCTGGAGGACGACGCCGAGGCCGTCGAGGAGAAGGTGAACTCGGCGTTCTGTCCGCCGACCCGCGACCCCGAGGGCGAGAAGGTGAACCCGGTCCTGGAGCTGTTCCAGTACCACGTGTTCCCGCGGTTCGACACCGTCGTGGTGGAGCGCCCCGAGGAGTACGGCGGCGACCTCGAGTACGGCGAGTACGAGGCGCTCGCCGCGGACCTCGAGTCCGGCGAACTCCACCCGGCGGACGCGAAGGGCGCGCTCGCCGACTACCTGAACGAGCTCGTGGAACCGGCCCGCGAGCGCCTCCGCGAACTCCGCGGCGAGTAGCCCGAGTCCGGCCGGCGGACGACCGCACCGAGGCCGACCGGCCGCCCTGCTTTTCCGTCTCCCGCCGATACCTCCGGCCCCATGGCCGAGTACTGCGACAACTGCGGGACGAAACTCGACCCGGAACAGCCCCGTCACCAGCGCTACGTCTTCGAGGACGCCCGCGACGACTCGGAGACCACTCGCGGCCGGCTCTGCTCGGACTGCTTCTTCGAGTTCGAGCAGTGGCTGGAGACGAAGTCGGTGGCCGAGTCGGCGTGACGCGGCGTCCGCACCTTCTAAGCCCCCGCTCGTCGTAGTTCCGGGCGTGACTGCACCGGACGTCGAGGCGACCGCGGACGCGTTCGGGTTGCTCGCGGACCCGAGCAGGGTGGAGATTCTCGCGGCGCTCTGGGAGGCCGAGGAAAGCGAGGTGGGGTACGCGGCGCTCCGGGAGGCGACCGGGCTCGGGGACTCGGGGCGGTTCAACTACCACCTCTCGAAGCTCACGGACCACTTCGTCGCGAAGACCGGGGACGGCTACCGGCTGCGGCCGGCGGGGCTCGTGGTGTTGAACGCGATCTACGCGGGGTCGTACGTGGACGCGCCGACCCGGGAGGGCCTGGACGTCGAGGGGGAGTGTCCGACGTGCGGCGACGACCTCGTCGGACTGTACGACGAGGGAATGTTCCGGGTGGTGTGCCGGGAGTGCGACCGCCAGTTGTTCGTGCTGTCGTTCCCGCCGCGCGGCGTCGAGCAGCGCAGCGACGATGCGCTCCTGCACGCGGTGTCGGTGCACGCGCGAGCTCACGTGCGTCGGAGCCAGAGCGGACTGTGTCCGTTCTGCGGTGGGCCGATGGGGTCGTCGCTGGTGCTGGACGCGGAGTCGGCGCTGCCGGCGGAGATCCTGGTGGCGACGCCCTGCGAGAACTGCGGGGTGGCGAATCGCGCGAGCGTGGGGTTCGCGGTGCTGGAGCACCCCGCAGTCGCGGGGTTCCTCGAGGACTGCGGGGTGCCGCGCGACGCGCCGCCGTGGCGCTTCGACTGGTGTCTGCGCGACGACCCGGTCGAGGTGCTCGACGAGGACGCGCCCCGCGTTCGGGTGCCGGTGACGGCGGGAAACGACGGCGGCGACGCGGTGCTGTACGTGACGGTGGGGCCGGATGGGGACGTGGTCGAGACCGAGCGCGTCGACGACGGAGGAACGGGAACCAACGCGTGAGGACTCGGTCGTACGACTGCCGTAGTGTGAAATGGACTGGAGGACGGCTGACGAGACGTGTCAACCCAGTCGGAAAAACAGTTTTGTGCCCGGGTCGAGAATTATTACGATAGAGGTATCCCGAAATTAAATCGGTGGCTTCTTCTACGAGTTCTCCATAGCTGTAGCTCCAGCGCCCCTGCACCGCGAATCCGGGCGGCGCCACGCTCGACAGACCGAGCACTGCCCGTCCAGTACTGGCCCACTATCACCCACGAACGTCGGTCGGCTGTCCACTCAGCCTGCCCGCCTCCGGAACCACCGACCGCCGAGAAGCCCGCTACGGCCCCACACCCGAGCCATGACAGCCACGCCCCACTCCGACAGCACCGACTCCCTCACTGACCCCGGGATGCTCGCGGACCGCGACGGCGTCGCCGTCGAGACGCAGTCCGTCTCCGTCGACGCCGACGAGTTCGAGACAGCGCGGACGTACGACAGCCAGGTCGTCGTCGGCGTGCCCGACGAACGCGGCGCGCTCCTCCAGAACGACGGCCATCACGGGTGGACGCTGCCCGCGTTCCCCGTCGCCGACGGCGAGGACTACGCCGCGGTCGCCCGCCGCGAGTTCGAGGCGCTGACCGGCGCCGCGCTCGGGGTGGCGGGCGTCGAGCACGCTCGCCGCCGCGTGTTCGTCCGCGAGGCCGACGGCGCCGAGGCCGTCGTCTGGAACGTCCTGCTCCGCGGCGCGCCTGCGTCGCCGCTCCCCGACGACCCCGAGAGCCGGGTCGACGGCACGGACGCCCGGTGGAGCGCCGAACCCCCGGCCGACGCGTCGGCGCCAGTCGTCGCGGACGTCGAACGCGTGCTCGACTGGGACGACACACCGGCTCCGGCCAGGCAGCGCGACCCCACCGAGTCGCTCACCGACCCCGCCGCGTACCGGGACGCCGACGGCGTCGACTACGTCGAAGTCAGCGACGACTCGCACTTCGAGACGAACCGCGACACCGCGGGCGTGACCGCCGTCGCCGTGACGAACGCGGCCGGCGAACTCGCGCTCGTCCGGCTCGAGAACGCGACCGTCGTCCCGTGGGCGAAAGTCGACGCGGGCGGGGACTTCGCGGCGGCCGCGTCGGAGGCGGTCGCGCCCCTCGGCGTCGACGTGGACCTGAACGAACTCGTGCGCGTCCGGCGGAAAGTCTCCGCGCGCGAGGGCGCCGAGGAGGACGCCGTCGCCTACGACGTGCTGTTCGCGGCGTCGCCCGTCGACGGCGACGACCTCGCCGACGACCCGGCGAACGACCGCGTCGAGTCCGTCGAGTGGGTCGACAGCGTCCCCGCAGACGTCCCCGAGGGGAACATGCGCGCCGACGCAGCACTGTTCCTCGACTGACGCGGGCTGCGCAATCGACGCGAGCATCCGCGAGCGACCGCCGGGAGCGGTCTTTTTCCGCAAGTTTTTGGCGAGGTGGCGGCACAGCCGCCACCTCGCGAAAAAGTGCGTCTACATCCCGAATATGCCCATGACCGACCGGATGGCGCCGCGGGCGACGAGCGCGACGCCGAGGATGATGGCGGTCAGGCCGACGGCGACGACGGGGGCTTTCCAGGCGACGACGCCGACGCCGGCGACGACGAGGAGCACGCCGAGCAGTCCGGTGATGCCGAGTTTGTCGAGCATACGTGGTGGGTATGGGAGTGGTCGTGTAAGCGTACTGGTCGCGGGCGGCGAGCGGTCGGTCGGACGGGGGAGAAGTCGGGGCGGGCGGGTCGAGTAGTGGGAACCGGAGGACGGGGTGGCGCGAGTGAGTGGGGTTTAAACGGCTCCCTGCCCAAATCCGTGGTATGGCTGAGGACGATAGCGGGCGGAAAAATCTCCGAATGCCCGACGAGGACGAGGTGTTCGCGGAGGTCACCGACATGCTCGGTGCGAACCGCGTGAAGGTCCGGTGTGCGGACGGGAAGGAACGCACCGCCCGGATTCCGGGCCGGATGCAGAAACGCATCTGGATTCGGGAGGACGACGTCGTGCTCGTCGAGCCGTGGGACTGGCAGGACGAGAAGGCGGACGTGGTGTGGCGCTACGAGAAGGCCGAGGCGGACCAGCTCCGCGAGGAAGGCCACATTGAATGAGGTGACTCGGCGGTGACCGACGAGTTCGGTCTCGCCGAGGACACGGCCGGCGCGCCCGGCGACGAGTTCGAGGAGATCGACGTCTCGGACACGGAAGCCGACCGCATCGCGCGCAGCCAGGACCGCGAGTTCTCCGAGTTCCGGCAGCGCCTGAAGGACGCCGAGCAGTTCAAGGTCACCGACGGCGCGTTCGACGACGCGACGTTCGCCGCCATCTACAAGCTCGTCCAGGACGGCCACGTCGGCGCGATGGGCGGCCCGATATCGACGGGAAAGGAGGCGAACGTCTACGAGGCGCTCGGGCCGGACGGCGGCGACGTCGCGGTGAAGGTCTACCGCATCAACGCGTCGAACTTCCGGCAGATGCGGGACTACCTCGAGGGTGACCCGCGCTTCGAGGGGCTGCGCGGCGACAAGAAGGCGGTCGTGTTGTCCTGGACGCGCAAGGAGTTCTCGAACCTCCAGCGCGCGGAGGCGGCGGGCGTCCGCGTCCCCGAGCCGATCGCGGTCCAGCGGAACGTCCTGGTGATGGAGCTCATCGGCCAGGAGGGCGACGCGGCGCCGACGCTCAGCGACGTGGACGTACAGAACCCGGAGACGGCCTTCGAGGTCGTCCGGGAGTACGTGCGGCGGCTGTACGCGGCGGGCCTCGTGCACGGCGACCTCTCGGAGTACAACCTCGTGGTGTACGACGGCGAGCTCGTCGTCATCGACGTCGGGCAGGCGGTGACCGTCCACCACCCGAGCAGCGAGGAGTTGCTGCGGCGGGACTGCCGGAACGTCGCGAAGTTCTTCTCGCGGCAGGGCGCGGACGCGGACGCCGACGACCTCTACGAGTACGTGACGGCGAACGCGGACCCGACCCCGGAGGGGGACGCCGAGGACGCCGTGGACGAGGCGGACGCGGGCGACGGCTGACGGCGGTACTGCTTTCTCGGTGCGCGACGACAGGACGGCATGGACAGCGAGGCGTCGGCGGCCGTCGAGCGGCGGTCGCCGGAGGCGGCGTTCGGGTTGCTGGCGAACGACCTGCGGGTGTCGATGCTGCGCGCGCTCGGGGACGCGAGAGAGCCGGTGTCGTTCTCGGAGCTCCGCGAGCGGGTCGGGGAGCGGGACTCCGGGAAGTTCAACTACCACCTGGGGAAGCTGGTCGGCCAGTTCGCGACCCGGGAGGACGACGGGTACGCGCTGTCGCTGGTGGGCCGGCAGGTGTACGGCGCGATTCTCTCCGGGGCGTACACGGCGGACGCCACCGTCGAGCCATTCGAGTTCGATGGTGCGTGCCCGTTCTGTGGGCGCGACGGGCTGGTCGCGGAGTACGTCGACGAGCAGGCGAGACTGCACTGCCCGGGCTGCGGGATGTGGCGCAACGAGTTCTCGTTCCCGCCGGCGAGCCTCGACCAGTACGACCGCGGTGACCTGCCGGCGGCGTTCGACCGGTGGATGCGCGCGACCGTCCTGAAGGTCCTCCAGGGGTTCTGCGCGAACTGCGGCGGGCCGACGACCGGCCGCCTCGACCCGGAACGGGGGACGGGCGAATGCCGCTGTCGGCGGTGTTCGAGTGCGGGCGCTGCGGGGACGAACTCCGGTCGTCGCCGTCGCTGCCGGTCGTCTTCCACCCCGCGGCCGTGGCGTTCTTCGAGGCGCAGGGTGTGGACGTGTTCGCGGACCCGTCCTGGACGTTCTTCGACCCGGACTGGACGCTGGCCGTCGAACTGACCGAGGGCGACGAGCCGGCGGCGACGGTGCGCATCGCCGTCGGCGCTGACGAACTCACCGCGACAGTGGGGCCGGACGCCGCCGTCGCGGACGTCCGGGTGGCGTAGTCAGCGCAGGTGGCGCAGTCAGAGCAGTTCGAGCACGCGGTCGGTGCGCTCGGCGACGCGCTCCCGCACCGATTCCCAGGCCATGCGGTACCGTCTCTCGCGGAGCGGCGTGAGTGTTCCGCGGGCCACCGCAACGCTTTTCGCCGCGGCCCCGGCTACGAGTGTGTATGCAGTCCGCTCCCACGCGCTGGCGCTGGCAGGCTCCGGGAGCGGACAGTCTCGCCGCCGCGGCCTGACGGGCGTCACTCGCTCGGGCCGGGGGCGTTGCTCACTCCGTTCTCTCCGCGCACCGCTTCCGACCAGCCGAGACACCACCAACACACATGGCAGCCGACGACGTGACGCCGTACGCCGTCGCGGGCGACGTGGACTACGAGAAACTGCTCGCTCGCTTCGGCGCGGACGGACTGACAGACGACCAGCGAGGGCGCTTCCCCGACCACCCGCTCGTGCGCCGCGGCGCGTTCTACGCCGGCCGGGACGTCGACGCGTTCCTCGACGCCGACGAGCAGTCGATCGTGACCGGGATCGGGCCGTCGGGGCCGATGCACCTCGGGCACGCGATGGTGTTCTACTTCGCGAAGCGCCTCCAGGACGAACTCGGGGCGCGCGTGTACGTCCCGGTGTCGGACGACGAGAAGTACTGGTTCAAGGACCAGACCGCCGCGGAGACCGGCGAGTACCTCGCGGAGAACCTCCGCGACCTGCTCGCGGTCGGGTTCGACCCCGAGCTGACGCGGGTCGTCGTGGACACCCGGGACGCCGACGTGGTGTACCCCCTGGCGGCGGCGTTCGGGAAGGAGGTGACGCACTCGACGCTGGAGAGCGTCTACGGGACGCCGGAGAACGTCGGGCAGGGGTTCTATCCGGCGGTGCAGACCGCCCACTTGCTGCTCCCCCAGCTCGTCCACGGCGAGCACGAGACGCTGGTGCCCATCGCCGTCGACCAGGACCCCCACGTCCGGGTGAGCCGGGACGTCGCGGCGAAAGCCCGGTACCCGGTCGGGAAGCCGGCGGCGTTACTGATGCGGTTCCTGCCGTCGCTCGGCGGCCCGGGGAAGATGAGTTCCAGCGAGGGCGTCTCGATCCGGCTCACCGACGACCCCGACACGGTCCGGGAGAAGATCCGACAGCACGCGTACACGGGCGGCCGGGCGAGCGTCGAGGCCCACCGCGAGAAGGGCGGCGTGCCGGAGGAGGACGTGCCGTTCCAGTACCTGCGGGCGTTCTTCGAGCCGGACGACGTGGAACTGGCGCGCGTCGAGCGCGAGTACCGCGCCGGCGAGCTGCTGTCGGGCGAACTGAAGGAGTTCGCCGCGGACCGCATCGTCGAGTTCCTGGCGGGCCACCAGGAGCGCCGGGCGGCCGTCGAGGAGCCGTTCGAGGCCGTCGAGCCGTACCGGCTCACCGACGGCGAGCGGGAGCGCGCGCTCGCGGGCGTCGGGTTCGACTACTGACAGAACGTTGGTTCTGTTCCGCGCCGGACAGAACTATCATTCTGGAATCACTTATTGTGTGGGCCGGCCTCCAGACGAGTATGCGACACCTGCTCGCCGACCGCGACTTCCGCCGGCTGTTCACCGGCCGCCTCGTCACGAACGCCGGCGACAGCCTCTACTCCATCGCCGCGATGTGGCTCGTCTGGAGTCTCACCCGCGACCCCATGTTCACGGGCGTCGCCGGCTTCCTCACGATGGCGCCGTCGGCCGTCCAGTTCCTCTTCGGGCCGCTGGTCGACCGGTGGAACGTCCGGCGCATCCTCGTCGGCACCCAGGCCGTCCAGGCCGTCCTCGTGCTCGCCATCCCGCTGGCCGCGTACACCGGGACCCTCTCGGTGTGGGTCGTGCTCGCCGTGATGCCGACCGTCGCGCTCATCAACCAGCTCGTCTACCCCGCGCAGAGCGCCGCGCTCCCCCGCATCGTCGACCAGGAGGACCTCGTCGACGCAAACTCCGCGTTCAGCCTCGCGTACCAGGGCGTCGACATGGTGTTCAACGCCGCGGGCGGCGTCGTCATCGCCGCGTTCGGCGCCGTCACCCTCTACGTCGTCGACAGCGTCACGTTCGTCGCCGCCGCCCTCCTGTTCGCCGGCGTCTACGTCCCGCCGCCGGCCGACCAGGCGGACGGCGACACGCCGGCCGGCGGCGGTGGCGAGCCCGCCGACGCCGTCGCCACGGACGGCGGCGACCCGGACGGTCCCCGGGCCGACGACCCGGTCGAGGAGGCCACCGGCTACCTCGCCGAACTCCGCGAGGGGTTCGCGTTCCTCCGCGGCACCTTCCTCGTGCTCCTGCTCGCCGGCGTCGCGTTCGTGAACTCCGCCGCCGGCGCGATGCTCGCCGCGCTCCCGCCGTTCGCGGACACCGTCGGCGGCGCCGGCGCGTACGGCGCGCTCATGGCGGCGTTCGCCGGCGGCAACCTCGCGGGCGCCGTGGTCGCCGGCCGCCTCGACGGCTACCCGTTCGGCTGGCTGAACGTCGCCATCTTCGCCGTCGCGGGCGTCCTCGTCACCGCCGCCGCGGCCGCCGCGACCGCCGGCCTCCCGTTCCCCGTCGTCGTCGCGCTGTTCGCGCTCGGGTTCGTGCCCGTCGGCGCGTCGAACGTCCTGCTGTCCGCGGTCGTGCAGTCCGCCGTCCCCGACTCGAAGCTGGGGCGGGTCTCCAGCCTCCTCGGGTCCGCGTCCTCGTTCGCCATCCCGTTCGGCACGCTCGCCGGCGGCGTCCTCGCCGGCGCGCTCGGCCCGACCGCCGGCATCCTCGCGCTCGGCGTCGCCGTCCTCGCGCTCGCCGGCTACTGGCTCGCCATCCCCCGCCTCCGCACGCTCCCGCCGGTCACCGACCTGGACACGCTCGACCGGTCGGCAGCGGAAACCTGAAGCGACCACCGTGCGAGGAGGCGTGTATGAGCCAGGACGCAGAGGACGCGTTCGCCGCCGTCGCCGACGAACTCCGCGTCCGCATCCTCCGCGAACTCTGGGACGCCGACGACCCCCTGTCGTTCTCGGAGCTCCGGAGCCGCGTGGACGTCGACGACTCCGGGCGGTTCAACTACCACCTCGGCGAGCTCCGCGGCCGGTTCGTCGAGCAGCGCGAGGCCGGCTACGCGCTCCGGTTCGCGGGCCGCGAACTCGTCGGCGCGCTCCACTCCGGCGTGTTCACGGAGGAGGCGTCCGTCGACCCGCAGCCGGTCGACGGCGACTGCCTGCTCTGCGGCGGCGAACTCGAAGCCGCCTACGAGGACGAACAGGCGCGCGTGACGTGCAGGGACTGCGACGCCCACGTCATCTCCGTCGGCATCCCGCCGGCGTTCCTCGACGGCCGCGACGAGGACCTCGCGGCCGCCATCGACGGCTACGTGCGGACGATGGCGCGGCAGTTCTCCGCGGGGTTCTGTTCGGCGTGCCGCGGCCCGACCGAGGGCCGGCTCGAGGCCAGCGACGGACACGGCGCCGAAGCCATCTTCGAGTGCCGGCGCTGCGGGAACGTCTTCCGGGGGTTCGTCGCCGCGGCCGTCCTCGAGCACACCGAGGTGCTGGCGTTCTACCGCGACCACGGGCTCGACGCCCGCGACGTCCCCGTCTGGGAGATGGAGTGGACGTCCACCGCGGAGTTCGACGGCGACACCGCGGTCGTCCGCGTGGAGCTGGGCGGCGACGAGCTCGCGGTGACCGTCGACGACTCGCTCGCCGTGGTCGACGCGCAGCGCACGTGAACGGCCCACACAGCCGGGGACGAAGGCTTTTACGCGCCCGCCCAATAGTGACGTACCATGAAACACGTGAAGATTCCGCAGGACCGCATCGGGGCGCTCATCGGCGACGGAGGTGAGACGCTACGCCGGATCGAGCAGGCCGCCGAGGTGGAACTCGACGTGGACTCCCAGGACGGAGCCGTGGCCATCGAGCAGGTCGGCGACCCCATCCGGGGGATGCAGGCCCCGGACATCGTGCGCGCCATCGGTCGCGGGTTCAAGCCCGACGAGGCGCTGTCGCTGCTGGACGACGAGATGCGGATGTTCGAGACGATCAACATCGAGCGCGCGGCCCGCAACGACAACGACCTCCGCCGGAAGAAGGGGCGGCTCATCGGCGAGGACGGCCGGACGCGGGAGCTGATGGAGGAGCTCACTGGGGCGACCGTCGTCATCTACGGGTCGACGTTCGGCGTCATCGGTCAGCCGCGCGAGGTCGAGGTGGCGCGGTCGGCGGCCGAGATGCTGCTGGACGGCGCGCCCCACGGCGCCGTCTACTCGTTCCTCGAGCGCAAGCGCACCGAAGAGCTGAAACAGCAGGGCATGGACTACCACGAGTTCCCGGGCTGACGGCCCTAATTACATCTAATTAAAGCTTATCCGTGTGGCCGTCGTCGGTGCTCGCGTGAGCGACTACACGACCGTCTCCCTGAAGAAGGAGTTCGTCCGCGACGTCGAGGCCTACATCGAGGACGAGCCGTTCGGGTCGCCGAAGGAGTTCATCAAGCACCTCGTCATCCGCGAGATGGAGTCCGCGGACGGCATCACCGAGGACGAGGCCCGCGACATCGGGCAGAAACTGCGGGAGCTCGGCTACGTGGAGTGACCGCGATGGCCGACACCGCCGAGGAATCGGACGCCGTCTCCCGCTACGACGCCATCCTCGCCGCCATCCCGCTGGTGTCGCTGGCGGCGTACGTGCCCGCAGTCGTCCTGTTCGACGGCGCGATACCGGCCCGGCTGGTGGCGCTCGCGGCCGGCACCGCGGTCATCGCCGACGCCCTGTTCGTGCACTCGCCCTACGATTCCTGACTGTCGCCAGCCCCGGACCGAGAACGTGCACATAAACCCGTTTCCAGGAAGCTGCTACACCGCCGCTATTCAGCCTCAGCAGTACCCTCGCCAGGTGTGACACTCCCTCGCGCACAAGTTTTAAATAGAATCGCATTCAATCATTCGGACGACCATGGCGCAGCAGATGGGTAACCAGCCGCTGATTGTACTCTCCGACGACAGTCAGCGCACCTCCGGAAAAGACGCACAGTCGATGAACATCACCGCCGGCAAGGCCGTCGCCGAATCCGCCCGCACCACGCTCGGCCCCAAGGGCATGGACAAGATGCTCGTGGACTCCACGGGCGAAGTCGTCGTCACCAACGACGGCGTCACCATCCTCAAGGAGATGGACATCGAGCACCCGGCGGCCAACATGATCGTCGAGGTCGCCGAAACCCAGGAGAACGAGGTCGGCGACGGCACCACCACGTCCGTCGTCGTCGCCGGTGAACTCCTCTCCGAAGCCGAAGACCTCCTCGAGCAGGACATCCACGCCACCACGCTCGCGCAGGGCTACCGGCAGGCCGCCGAGAAAGCCCGCGAGTTCCTCGACGAGAAAGCCATCGACGTCTCCCCCAAGGACACCGAGGAACTCCAGAAGATCGCGTCCACCGCCATGACCGGCAAGGGCGCGGAGAACGCCAAGGACGTCCTCTCGGACCTCGTCGTCAAGGCCGTCCAGTCCATCGCCGACGACGGCGTCGTCGACACGGACAACATCAAGGTCGAGAAGGTCACGGGCGGCGCCATCGAGAACTCCGAACTCATCGAGGGCGTCATCGTCGACAAGGAGCGCGTCAGCGAGAACATGCCGTACGCCGTCGAGGACGCCAAGATCGCGCTCGTCGACGACGGCCTCGAAGTCCAGGAGACCGAGATCGACACCGAGGTCAACGTCACCGACCCCGACCAGCTCCAGGAGTTCCTCGACCAGGAGGAAGAACAGCTCAAGGCGATGGTCGACGCCCTCGAGGACGCCGGCGCCAACGTCGTCTTCGTCGACGGCGGCATCGACGACATGGCCCAGCACTACCTCGCGAAGGCCGGCATCCTCGCGGTGCGCCGCACGAAGTCCGACGACTTCACCCGTCTGTCCCGCGCCACCGGCGCCACCCCGGTCTCGAACGTCAAGGAGATCGAGGCCGACGACCTCGGTGACGCCGGCAGCGTCGCGCAGCGCGACATCGGCGGCGACGAACGCATCTTCGTCGAGGACGTCGAGGAAGCCAAGAGCGTCACGCTCGTCCTCCGCGGCGGCACCGAACACGTCGTCGACGAAGTCGAGCGCGCCATCGAGGACTCCCTCGGCGTCGTCCGCGTCACCCTCGAGGACGGCAAAGTCCTCCCCGGCGGCGGCGCGCCCGAGACCGAGCTCGCGATGGAGCTCCGCGACTTCGCGGACTCCGTCGGCGGCCGCGAACAGCTCGCCGTCGAAGCGTTCGCGGACGCCCTCGAAGTCATCCCGCGCACGCTCGCCGAGAACGCCGGCCACGACCCCATCGACTCCCTCGTCGACCTCCGCAGCCAGCACGACGCCGGCAGCACGGGCGCCGGCCTCGACGCCTACACCGGCGACATCATCGACATGAACGAGGAGGGCATCGTCGAACCCCTCCGCGTCAAGACCCAGGCCATCGAGTCCGCCACCGAGGCCGCGACGATGATTCTCCGCATCGACGACGTCATCGCCGCGGGCGACCTCGCCGGCGGCCAGGTCGGCGACGACGACGGCGGCGACGAAGGCCCGGCCGGCGGCCCCGGCGGCATGGGCGGCGGCATGGGCGGCATGGGCGGCATGGGCGGCGCCATGTGAGAGTAGGCGACAGCCTATTCTCCATGGGCCGTCAGAGCAGCGCTCTGACGTAGCCGATGTAAACCCACTTTTTGCCCTGCGGGGGGTCGCCTGCGGCGACCCCCGCTCGGCAAAAACTTGGGGAAAAAGCCCCGTCGGACCCCCTTCGGGGGTCCTCGGGGCCCGAGCGCTGCGCGCTCGGTGAATCGGCGGCCTCCGGCCGCCGAATGCTAGCCCCCTGTCAGACCCCTCCCGCCTCGCACCGCCCGCTCACCCTCCCGCGAATCTTCTTTCGGCGCGAGAAGACACTTACCACCGCCTCGCGTAGCCGGCGGTATGCCCTCCCGACGCGGCTACCTCGCGGCGAGTGGGGGTCTGCTCGTCGCGCTCGCCGGCTGCACCGGAACCGGCGACGGCGACGCGACGACCAGCACCACGGAGACGACCGAACGGACGACCACGACCACCACGGCGGGGACAACGAGCGACCCCATCGAGGTGCCGAAGCGACTCTCCTGGGGCGAGACCGCGACCGTCGACGGGACGGACGTGACGCCGCGGGCGGCGTCGGTCCAGCACTCCGCGTTCTACCTCACGTCCCCGGACACGGTGGGCGTGCTGTCGTTCGGCGACCGGCAGGCGGTCTTCGTGACCGTCGACGTCGTCGGCGACACCCGTCCCGCAGTCGACGACTTCGAACTCGTGCTCGACGAGCGCGTGCAGGCATGGGTCGAGTACGAGGCCGCGCCGACCGCGAGGTTCTACGAGCAGGGGCAGGCGTACGCGCCCGACGAGTCGGGCGGCGGCTGGATCGGGTTCGACGCGCCCGCGTCAGTCGACGTCGAGGAGCCCCGGCTGCGCGTGCAGTTCGGCGGCGAGACCGAGGGGTCGATCCGGTGGCCGCTCCCCGATGCCGCCGCCAGCGACCTCCGGGCGCCGCCGCCCGCGTTCGAGGTCTCGGCGTTCAGCGCGCCGGACAGCGTCGCGCCCGGCGGCGAAATCGAGGTGTCCGCTACGGTCGAGAACACCGGCGACGGCGCCGGGACGTTCCGCGGCGCGTTCAACCAGCGCGGCCCCACCTACCAGGTCGAGACGTACGCGTTCGACCTCGCCGCCGGCGCCGCCCGCGACTGGCGGACGGTCCTGACCGCGCCCGAGTCCGGCGACGTCGACGTCACCGTCGGGTTCGCGACGCCCGGACGCACCTTCCGGCGGACCGTCGAGGTCACCAGCGGCTGACCCGGAACGGAAGTTCTACGTGCCGCCGCTGTAAGATTTCCGCGTATGGAGACGCTCCTGCTCAACAAGGAGGACGTGGACGAGAACACGCCGATGCCGGAACTCGTGTCCGCCATCGAGGACGCGTTCGCCGCCTACGAGACAGGCGACGCCCAGATGCCCGCGAAGTCCTACATCGACCTCCCGCAGTACAACGGCGACTTCCGGTCGATGCCCGCCTACCTCGACGCCGGCTCCTGGGACGCCGCCGGCATCAAGTGGGTGAACGTCCACCCCGACAACCCCGAGCACTACGACCTCCCGACGGTCATGGGGACGATGGTGTACTCGGACCCCGAGAACGCCTACCCGCTCGCCATCATGGACGGCACCGCGCTCACGATGAAACGCACGGGCGCCGCCGCCGCCGTCGCCACCGACTACCTCGCCGTCGAGGACGCCACGAGCTTCGGCGTCGTCGGCGCGGGCGTCCAGTCCTACACCCAGCTGGAAGCCATCGCGGAAGTCCGGGACATCCAGGAGGTCGTCGTCAGCGACGTCGACGAGGACGCCGTGCGCGCGTTCGTCGAGCACTTCGAGGACCGCTTCGACGTCCGCGAGGGCTCCATCAGCGAAGCCGGCCACTGCGACGTGCTCTCGACCGTGACGCCCGTCGAAGACCCCCTCGTCGGCCCCGACGACCTCGGCGAGCACACGCACGTCAACGCCATGGGCGCCGACGCCGAAGGCAAACACGAACTCGCCGACGACGTCCTCCTGAACAGCAAGCTCGTCATCGACGACCACGCCCAGACCACGCACTCCGGCGAGATCAACGTCCCCTACAACGAGGGCGTGCTCGGCGACGACGACATCTACGGCGAGATCGGCGAACTCGTCACCGGCCTGAAGGACGGCCGCACCCGCGACGACGGCGTCACCGTCTTCGACTCGACGGGGCTCGCCATCCAGGACGTCGCCGCCGCCCACGTCGTCTACGAGCACGCCGACGAACACGGCAACGGCTACGAGTTCGACCTGCTCGACGTCTGAACCCGGTCCCGCAGGAACCCGCGGTCCGCCGTCAGCGCTCCAGCAACGTCGACACCCGCGCGTTCTCCTTGACGCGGACGCCGCCCTCCCCGACGGTCAGCGGCGTCGGCCCCAGTTCGTTGGTGACCACCGACGGATGGAACGCCCCGCGCTCGCGGAGCTCCCGCCGCGTCTGCACGCGCAGCGGCGCCCCCGGCGTCAGCGACTCGTTGTACTCCAGGAGGTACGTGCCCGCGGTGAGGTGCCACCACTCGTAGTCGTCGCCGGGGTTCCGCAGCGAGGACGCCAGCGGACGCAGTTCGGCGTCCGCGAGCTCGCCGCCGCCGAAGTCCACGCGGCCTGGCTCCGCGACCTCGTGGATCTCCGCGACGGTCAGGTCGACGCCGTACTCGTGGACCTGTGTCTCCTCGTGGACGATGCCGTCGACGCGGTCGACGAGGTCGCCGCCGGTCATACGCTCGTGTTCGCACGGCGACGCCAAACCGTTGGTGGGCACGCCGGACCGACCGAGCGCGCCGGCGCGTGGCGCAAGCCTCCTATCCCCCCGTCGCGTACCCGCACACATGACCACGGGCACGGGGATTCGCCATGTCTAACTCGAACGCGAAGGGCAACCGGAGGGAGCGCGAACTCGTGAACGCGCTCGACGAACGCGGCTTCGCCGTGATGCGGGCGCCCGCGTCCGGGTCGGCGACCGAGCGCGAACTCCCGGACGTGCTCGCCGGCAACGGCGACGCCTTCTACGCCATCGAAGCGAAGTCCAGCGCCGGCGACCCCATCTACCTCTCCGGCGAGGAGGTCGAAGCGCTCGTGTACTTCTCCCGGAACTTCGGCGCGAAACCCCGCATCGGCGTGCGCTTCGACCGCGAGGACTGGTACTTCTTCCACCCCGCGGACCTCCACACCACGGACGCCGGCAGCTACCGCGTCAAGAAGGAGACGGCGCTCGCGGACGGCACGGACATCGAGGAGCTCACCGGCGGCCCCGAGAAGACCGACCTCGAAGACTACTGACCCCGCCCGCCGGCCACTCCGGACGAATGCGCCGGAACGCCGACCGACCGGGAGTCGTTCGGCCGCCACCGCCAGCGATACGCCGCCAGACGGCCCGCGTCGGGCGCTGGCGGCGGCTTCGAAGCGCTTTTGCGGGGGCCGGCGAAAGCAACTGGCAATGTCTGAAGCGCTCGACGCCCGCGTCGAAGCGGTCATCGCGATACTGTCCGCCCTCGTCTTCATCGCCATCCTCCTCGTCGGCGGCACGATGGGAGGCGACACCTTCGGCGCGACGGGCGCCTACGTCGTCGTCGCCGCCATCGTCGCGTTCATCCTCGTGATGGCCGGCGTCGGCTACTGGATCTCCACGAAGGAAGGCGAGTAGTCACGCCTCGGCGTCGTCGCGGTCGCGCTCCCGCCAGTCCTCGAGGTCCTCGTCCTCCTCGTCGTCCAGTTTCGCCTCGTAGTACGACAGCGGGTGGTTGATGGCGTCACAGAGGTCGTCGGGGTTCGTGCAGTCCCCGTACGCCTTCATCGTCGCGCACGACGGCGCCGTGTACTCCGTCGGACTCGACTCCCCCCGGATGTGGTCGGTCTGGTACCGCGTCATCTCCTCGCCGAACCCCGGATTCACCTTGTAGATGTCGACGATCTCGTCCGTCGACAGCCCGATGTTCGCGAGGAAGGACGTGATGGCGAACCGGGAGTGGTGCGGGAGGTGTTCGCCGCGCTGCACTTGGTTGAGGAGGTGTTTCATGCACGGCGGGAACAGCTCCGGGACGACGGTGTCGATCTCCCGCGTCAGGTCCATGTCCGCCAGCACGTCGCGGACCGCGGTGGCGGGCGCCTCCATCGCTTCCGCGACCTCCTCGGGGACGTCCAGCGGCAGGCCGTCGGCGACGCGCTCCCGGACGGCCTCCCGGAGCAGCCTGTCGAGTTCGGGCTCGCTCACCGGGACGCGGCCGTCGTCGAGCGCGCGGTTCACCAGCCGCCACTCGTCGCCCCGGAGCGACGACGACAACAGGAGGTACGTCGGGACGTCCACGTCGTAGCCGTCCGCGGTCGCGTGGACGTGGTCCGCGAGGTCGAACTCCGCGAGCAACGCCTCGCGCGTCAGACTGGCGTCGTCGCCGACGCTCTTCAACTCGGACTCGTCGGCCTCGTCGGCCGTGAACCGGTCGTAGGCCGCCGACGCCTCCGCGTCCGCGTACTTCCGCACGAGGACGTTCTCGTCGACGACAGACACCAGCACGCGAGCGACCGGGTACGACAGCAGTTCGACGCGGTCCGAGCGCGCGCGCTCGCCGACCGACCCGTCCGTCAGCGACCCGACGACGCGCTCGCGGGCGCGCTCCACGACGGCGTCGTCCTCGGCGACGACGCGAGCGAGGTCCACGCCCGCCTCCTGGACGGCGGCGCGGGCCTCCGCGAGGAACGGGTAGCGGGCGTGGCGCGCGTTCATCGGTTCCACTCTTGCGAGCGAACGCCGATAAACACCCCGGCTCCGACCGAAGGGCTATCCCGTCCGGGCCGCGTTCGGTGAGTCATGTTCGCGCGCGGCCCGTGGCCCTGGAAGTACGCGCTGCCGCCCGCAGTGGTCGGGCTCGCACTGCTCGCGGTCTCCTCGCTGTGGGGCGTCCTCGGGGTCGCGCTCGCCGGGTTCGTCGCGTGGTTCCACCGCGACCCCGAGCGCGCGCCGCCCGCCAGAGCAGGCGCCGTCTCGCCGGCCGACGGCACGGTCTCCGTCGTCCGCGAGGAGGACGGCCGGGTGCGCGTCGGCGTGTTCATGAACGTCCACGACGTCCACGTGAACCGCGCGCCGCTCGCGGGCACCGTCGCGGCCGTCGAGCACGAGCCGGGCGGCCACCGGCCCGCGTTCGACAAGGAGTCCGAGCACAACGAGCGCGTGCGCGTCGACTGCGGCGACTTCGAGGTGGTGCTGGTCGCGGGCGCGTTCGCGCGCCGCATCCACCCCTACGTCGACGCCGGCGACGGCCTCGACCGCGGCGAGCGCCTCGGCCACATCTCCTTCGGCAGCCGATCCGACGTCCTGCTGCCGCCAGCGTACGACCTCGCGGACGTCCGGGTGGCGGAGGGCGAGACGGTGCGCGCCGGCGAGACCGTGCTCGCGCGCGCCGGCCGCCCGGACGCCGAGTGAGTTATCCACCCGGCCGCTAGACGCGGCAGTATGACCGACAGCGACGACGAACTCTTCGAGCGCGTCGCCGACGAGATGGCCGTCCACCTCGACGGCGACGACTCCGGCCACGACCTCCAGCACGCGTGGCGCGTGAACCGCGTCGGCACCCGCATCGCGGACGCGGAGGGCGCCGACCGCCGCGTCGTGGGGGTCGCGGCGCTCGTCCACGACCTCCACCGCGTGCGCGGCGACGGCTTCACGCACCCCGAGGAGACGATTCCCGAGGTCCGCGAGATTCTCGCCGACGCGGGCGTCCCCGAGGCACTCCGGGACCCCGTCTGTCACTGCGTCGCCGTGCACGAGGAGTACGACTTCGAGGACGACCCCCTGACTGCCGACACCCTCGAGGCGGACGTCCTCCAGGACGCGGACAACCTCGACGCGATCGGCGCCGTCGGCGTCGCTCGCGCGTTCCAGTTCAGCGGCGCGCACGGCAACCGCCTCTGGGACCCGGACCGGCCGCTGCCCGGCGACGGCGACGCCTACGAGAAGGATGCCGGGGTCGACGACGACGCGCCCGGCAGCACGTACCACCACGTCCACGCGAAGCTCCTGCGGCTCCACGAGAACATGAACACGGCGACCGGCCGGGAGATGGCGGCGGAGCGCCACGCGTTCCTCGAGGAGTTCGCGGAGCGCTTCGAGCGCGAGTGGTTCGGGGAGGCGTAGTCGCGTGACGTTCGCGGTCAGACGACGAGGACGCGGACGTAGTACCAGGTGTCGTCGTACTTCACGACCCGCGGCCGGTCGTCGTCGTAGTAGGAGAACGGCGGGTCCTCGTTCGGTTCGAATCGGACGGAGCCGTTCCGGAGGGCGTCCACGAACGCGTCCTTCCTGGGTTCGCTCAGGGTCTCGAACCGCACAGCCTGGGCGTCCGGCCACTCCCGGTAGCTGCTCTGGTTCTCGAGGGCCGACACCTGTACGAACTGGGTTCCCTTCGGGGGCGCGTCGCCGGTCGTCTCGGGCGCATCCGTCGTGGTGGACGCGTCCGTCGCGGTCGTCGCCTGCGCCGTCTCCGTGGTCGTCACCGTGGTTTCCGCGGTGTCGACGGGGTTGGTGCCGCCGACGCCGGTGCAGCCGCTCGCCGCGACGAGTACGGCGAGCGCGACCACTGCGAGGTGGTTCCGGCGGAGGGGGTTCACGTGTACTCCAACCGAGCAATGCGGTAAGTGTCTTCGGTGAGGACAGCGCCCCACCTACTGTGCTACGTTTTAACACACCACGGCCCGTAGTGGAGGTGGGATGCAACACGACAGCGACCAGCCGGACTCGGAGGAACTGGTGGACGGCAACAAGAACGAGACCGAGATCCCCATCGGGGACGTCCAGGACGTCGAGACGCGAGCGGACTCCCTGTGGGAGTGCGGCGAGTGCGGGGAGCTGGACGAACTCCGGGACGGCCTGCCCGAGCGGTGCCCGACGTGTGGCGCGCCGAAAGAGCAACTCCACTACCGGGAGACGGACTGAGTTCTCCCTCCCGCAGTTCGCGGCCGGAACGACGCCGTACACGCGACGAACTGGTCCCGCCCTCATACTTGAACCTACGCAGCCGGTAGCCGCCAGCGTCCGCGGCGCGAACGGCTCGAATGAGCCTGAGCGCCGCGGTTCACTCCGCGAGGGAGCCGCGCGACCGAGCGGAGGCCGACGACTGAACGGAGCGAAGCGAAGTGAAGGAGGAGTGCTTTTTCCGCAAGTTTTTGCCGAGGGCGGCCGCAGGCCGCCCGCAGAGCAAAAAGTGCGTTAGTCAGATTGGATGCGCGGCGCGAGCATGTAGGTGACGCGGCCCTGGGCTTCGGCGATGTCGAAGTGGAGTTTGACGGGGTATTCGTCGCCGAGTTCGAGTTCGACTTCGGCGTCCTTCGGGATGGCCTTGTTCATGTCCTTGAGGTAGTCGAGGCTGAACAGGCTGTGGGCGTCGCCGGCGTCGAGGTCGATGAGGTCGTCGCGGTCGAGTTCGAGGTGGACGTCGTCGGTGTCGCCTTCGGCGTCGACGTAGAACTGTTCGGCGGCGGTGTCGACGCCGAGCGCGATGTGGTCGGAGACCATGTCGGCGGCGGTGACGGCGCGGTTGATGTCGGCGCCTTCGACGACGACGTGCGCGGGGAGGTCGAGGTCGGGGATGTCGGGTTCCTGGCGAATGGAGTCGGGGTCGATGAGCGCGAGCGTGTACTCGAGGCCGTCGATCTGGATGTGGAGTTTGCGGGTTTCTTCGTCGAGTTCGAGCTGGACGAGCTGGCCGGCGTCGGCCATGCCCGCGATGTCTTCGAGCCGGGAGAGGTTGACGCCGATGACGCCGCCGTCGGCCTCGTAGGATTCGAACGCTGCGGCTCCGAGGTCGAGGTCGACCATGCCGACGTTCGCGGGGTCGACGGCGCGGATGGAGATTCCGTCCTCGTCGAGGTGGATCTTGCACTCGTCCACCAGCACGCTCACGGAGTCGAGGGTTTCCCGGAGCGTGTCGGCGCTCACGATCGCCTTGAACATTATTGGGAATCGCTACGGAATCCGGGGATAAAAAGCCCCCCGTTCCGCGTGCGCGCGTAAACCGCTCGAAAGCGCGGCGGTGGCAGCGAGCGCGTGCTGGTGTCAGGTGGGGACGAGGTTCGTGACGCCGAGGGTCTCGAGCGCGAGCCACGCGATGAACGAGGCGTACAGCCCGAGGAGGAGGTAGGCTTCGCGGTCGGTGAGTTCGAGGTCGGTGCGGATGACGGTGAAGAGGACGACCGTGGCGCCGACGAGGACGGCCATCATGGGGGCGGCGCGCTGGAGGTTGACGACCGCGGTGCCGGCGACGAGGACGCCGGTGGGGACGGCGACGAGGAGGTCGAAGACGTTGCTGCCGAGGACGTTCGCGAGGCTGGTGGTGGCGTTGTCGGCGCGCGCGGCCTGGACGCTGACGATAGCGTCCGGGAGGCTGGTGCCGGCGGCGACGACGGTGAGCCCCCAGAGAAACGACGGGGTGCCGAGGGCGTCGCCGAGCGTGAGCGCGGCGCGCACGAGGGCTTCGACGCCGACGAGGATGACGAGGAGGCTGCCGGCGAGCGTGAGCCACTGCCGGGCGGCGTCGACGTCGACGCGGTCGGCGGTGGCGCGGTAGTCGCCGGTGTCCTGGTACTGGACGAAGAGGTAGAGGCCGTAGAGCGCGAGCGGGCCGACCGCGAGCGGGCGCGTGAGTTCGCCGGAGAGTTCCGCGGTGGGGTTGTAGATGACGGCGAACGCGAACGCGAGCAGGAGGACGGCGACCGAGAGCATGTAGAACTGGGCTTCCTTGTAGACGAGTTCGCGGTTGGAGTCGAGGGGGCCGCTGGCGGCGAGCGTTGAGGCGGCGGGGATGACGAGGATGTTGAAGACGGCGGACCCGACGATGGCGGCGACGCCGAGTTCGAACTCGCCGTGGATGAGGGTCGCGAGGACGGCGCTGGAGAGTTCGGGGAAGCTGGAGCCGACGGCGGCGACGACGGCGCCCTGGACGACCGGCGGGAGTCGGTAGTGGGCGGCGAGTCGGTCGGCGGAGCGTTCGAGTCGCGTGCTGCCGGCCCACACGACGCCGGTCGCGAGCACGGCGACGCCGACCGCGCCGAGGACGACGAACATGGCGTGAGTCTCGGACGGACGTCCCAAACGGCTTGCGGTACCGTTAACGCGAGTTAATCGGGCTTAATTCGGCCGCTGAATCTGGAAATCCGCGTTTACGGGTTCGACCCTTTAGGTGGCGTGGACTCGTGGAGTCGGGTGCAATGAGCCGAACCGCACTGAGCCTGCTGGTGGCCTCGCTCGTGGTACTCGCCGGGTGCGCCGGCGGTATCGCGGGTCCGGGCGCCGGCGGCACGCAGACGGGCGACAGTACCACAGCCAGCTCCAGTGGCACAGTCAGTTTCTACGTGAGCGACGAGAAGAACGCGATCGAGGACTTCGAGCACCTGAACGTCACCATCACGAAGGTCGGGTTCAAGACCGCGGGCGACGCCGAGGCCGAGGGCGACGCGGACGCGAACGCGACCACCACGACGACAACCGAGGCGAACACGACTACGACGAACACGACGACTACGACCACGACGACGCAGGCGACGACGACGCAGACGACGACCGAGTCGGACGTGGCCGAGGAGTCCGAGGACAGCTCCGAGTGGGTCGAGCGCGAGGTGGACTCGCGGACCGTCGACCTGACGGAACTGCAGGGCGCGAACGCGACGCTCCTCGGGAACCTCTCGGTGCCCGCGGGCGAGTACACGAAGACGTTCGCGTACGTCAGCGACGTCGAGGGCACGCTGAAGAGCGGCGAGCAGGTGAACGTGAAGCTGCCCTCCCAGAAGCTGCACCTGAACGAGGACTTCGAGGTGTCCAGCGAGAGCAGCGTGGAGTTCGTCTTCGACATCACGGTGTTCGCGGCCGGGAACAGCGGGAAGTACATCCTGAAGCCGGTCGCGAGCGAGTCAGGGACGGACGTCCCCATCGAGCCGGTCGGCGGGGACGACAGCGAAGCCGAGGCTGAACTCGACGTGAGCGTCGTCGGGAACGCCACCGCCGGCGAGAACGCGACCGTGAAGGTCACGCGGGCCGGCGAGGCCGTCGCGAACGCCACGCTCACCGTGGACGGCGAGGTGGTCGCGACGACCGACGCGAACGGCACTGCGACCGTTCACGTGCCCGAGAGCGGCGAGCTAGAGGTGACGGCGTCCGTCGGCGGGAGCGGTGACGGCGACGCCGAAGCCGAGGGCGAGCTCGAGCTCGAACTCGGCGACGGCGAGCACACCGACGGCGACGACTCGGCCGCCGACAACGAGACCGACGCGAGCCCGGAGGCCGAACTCGCGGTCGCGCTCCGGGGGACGTTCGCGGCGAACGAGAGCGTCACCGTCGTCGTGACTGACGGCGACGGCGACCCCGTCGAGGACGCGACCGTTCGCGTCGGCGGCGAGGTCGTCGGCGAGACGAACGCCGACGGCGAACTGACGTTCACCGTGCCGGGCGACGTGACGATGCGCACGGACGTCACGGTCACGGCGGACGGCGAGTCCGTGACCGTCGACGCGTCGACGGTCGCGGCGGCGAACTGACGGCTGCTACTGGCGGCCCGCGCGGCACGGCTCTCTTCTCTCGACGCGCGTTCCGCCGATTCGACGCTGCGTCGCGACGCGTTGGTGCTGGGTGCTGTGTGTGCTGCGAGCAGCGACTCGAGGTGAATCCCGTAGCGGAGTGACACCCCGGTTCGCAGTCGCTACGGACTGGTCCCTGAATGGAGACGGAGTGCACAGTCAGTGCGTGGGGAGCGAGTACGTCTGGCTGGAGCGCGCGACTGGCTGAGAGCGCGACTGGCCGGACCGCAGCGTCGGAACCGGTTCAGACGACTTTGACGTAGCCGACCATCCCGCTCATCTCGTGGGGGATGCAGTAGTACTTGTACGTCCCTTTCGTCTCGAACGTGTGCTCGTAGGACTCGCCTTTCGCGACGCTGCCCTTGTCCGGGTAGGCGTCGACGGCCGCCTGCTCGCTGTCGAACCCACCCGACGCGAAGTAGGCGGCTCCCTCCGGGATTTCGTCCTCGTAGGCGGTCACCGAGTGCGTGATCGACCCGACGTTCTTCCAGGTGACCGTCGTCCCCGCCGACACCTGAATCCGCTTCGGCTCGAACTTCAACTGGTTCGTCATCTCCACCGTACTCGTCTCCGTCCACGACGTGCCGCCGTTCCCGGACTCCTCGGTCGTCGTGGTGGTGGTGTCGTTCCCGCTGTCGCCGCCCCCGCCGGACGAACACCCGGCGAGCGCGACCGCGCTCGCCGCGCCCGTCGCAGCCAGGAACTTGCGTCGGGAGTATGTCTGCTTCATGCGCCTCGGCGTTACAGTTCCGTGGACAAGAGGAGAAGGGCCGTTCCCACAGCCTGGGAATGGTCACTAGACGGCTTCCCCGGCGGGTTCGCTGCGGTTCTGGTAGCGCCGGAGGTGCTCGATGACCGGAGGTTCGCGTAGCCCAGTCGCTTCGGTGAGCCCGGGACTGTCCGGAGTGGCTGCCCGGCGACGATGAAGCACCCACGCTGCGGGTTCGTTCCAGCCGGGGTCGAGAAGACTCGGCGTTCAGGCGTGCTGTCTCGGCCGCGAGAACTCGGTCCGGCCGTCGTCGAAGCGCTTGACGATGCGTTCCTCGGCGCGGTGGAGGATGTCGCTGCACGTCGACTTCGCCATGTCGAGGCCGGCGGCGAGGTCCTCCTGCGTGCACTGCCGGGGGGAGTCGTAGTAGCCGGCGTCGATGGCGGCCTCCAGGACTTCCTGCTGGCGGTCGGTGAGGACGTGCTCGAAGCGCGCGCTGTCCCAGACGTGGTCGACGACGTACTCGAGTTTGGAGGCGTCGAGTTCGCTGGACAGCGACGACAGGCGGTCCCGGGTGGTGGTGAGCTCCCAGTCGACGTCGCCGTCCGCGATCTCGAAGGGGAGTTCAACGGGGACGCCGGTGCGGTCGAGCACGCGGAGGAGGACGGGGGCGTCGGCCTCGATCTGGGCGAGCGCGCGGTCGCCGTCGGCCTGGAAGACGTCGACGGCGTGGACGGCGTCGTAGGCGTCCATCTCGCTGCAGACCGCCCGAGGGTCGTCGGCGTCGAGTTCGACGAGGGCGACGCCGGCGTCGCCGCAGGACTGCGCGGACCTGACGCGGAAGCGCGCGTCGGGGAACTGCCGGGAGAGGTCGCCGATCCAGGTCCGCTCGGGCACGGACAGCGTCAGTGAAGCTCGCACCATTTTAGGTTAGCCAAAACATCGGCCCTGGATAGTGCTGACCCCGAACATATGCAGGTCACCAGGGGTGACGGGTTTCTGCCTGCGGACGCGTATCGCCGGGTCGCCACGCCACGTCCGGAATCGGGCTGGTGGGTCGGCGAGTGCATCCGATGCGCCTTTCCGGTTTGACCCGCTGTACTGTGGTATGAACGCGGATTCGCGCGGACGCAGTCGCGGACGACGGGCCCGACGCCAGGGTGGTCTCGATGTCCGGTAAGGACCACTACTACAAC
>JBDGUB010000018.1:56330-95775 GCA_042216245.1 Halobacterium sp. | reverse complement strand
GCGAGCTCCTCGACCGGGACGTCGAGAACATCGTCGGGTACTTCCAGCAGAAGTACCCCGGTGACGTGCCGGACGTCGACGAGCGCGCGGTCGCTGACCGGGTGGCCGCCGGCGAGTTCAGCTCGGTATCGGACGTCTGAGGGCGTTTTTCGGTTCGTGCTGTGTCCGCGGGAGCGTTTGCTGTACAGCTCGATGAATCGCATCTCGCGATATCAAATTCCGGGATTCGAGTTGCCCGTCGGCGAACCGGCGGGCTACCCGAGCGACTCGAGAGAGCGCACTCGATGGCGGCGAATCGGCCGAGGGACGTTCGTTCGGTGACAGGAACCGACCCACGGCTATTTATACGACGGGACGGATAGCCTGGGGTGAACTCCCGCCGCACCATGTCACGCACCGCCCTCGCCGTCGCGCTCGCCGTGCTCTCGGTCGCCGCGCTCGCACTCGGGCCCGCGGCGGCCGCGGCGGCGCCCAGCGAGTCGGCGTCCTTCGGCGACAACTACGTCGTGGTGACTCGCGGCGACACCACTACCATCACCGTCTCGCACTCGGCGCCCGCGAACCTCACCATCGGCAGCCAGAACAGCGGGTTCAAGGTCCGCGTGCACCTCGGCGGCGCGGGCACGGACACCATCACGTTCCACACGTACAACACGACGGCGGCCGACCCCGCGGCGTTCCTCTCGACGGGCGGCGAACTGCAGACGCGGCCCCTGGAGACCACCCTGGAGGCGGGCCGCTACCAGATGTCGGTGTCCATCGACGGCGTGACGGAGGCCGTCGGGAACATCGACGTCGAACCCCGGGGAGACACCACGGGCCGGACGGGCGTCGCGCCGTCGAGCGTCGACTTCGAGGAGGCGAGCCCGAGCGACGTCTACGGCCAGGTGACGCCCCGGGGGACAGTCGCCCGCGGCGACTACGCGGCGTTCGTCGTGAACGAGAGCGGGCTCGAGTGGGCGTTCGGCGGCGACGTAACCGCGAGCGCGCTCCAGGCGGCGGGGCTGCGGGCCGAGGTCGTGGAGACCGACCCCGAGCCGAACACGGTCGCCGACGAGTTCTCGGGCGGCGACCTCCGGGTCGTCTCAATGGTGGAAAAACGCGACCGGTTCGTGGTGCTCTGGGACACCAGCCAGGTCGCGGTCCACCGGAACTCGAACAACACGTACTCGTTCCGGCTGACGCTGACCGCGGACAGCGAACTCGTCACCCAGGACCAGCGCCTCCTCACGAAGCGCGTGCGCGTGGTGAAACCACGGGTGTCGATTGCGGCCGACCCGTCGTTCACGCTTGCGCCGTGGGACGACCGCCAGGTGACCGTCCACGGGGAGACCAACCTCGCGCCGGGGACGTCCCTGGACGTGCGCGCGCTCCAGACGTCGCCGCGGGCGCTCCTGTGGAGTCACGTCGTCGACGTCACGGACAACGGCACGTTCGCGGCGACGTTCGACTTCGAGGGCGCCATCGTCCCGAACAGCTTCCCGCTGTGGGTGCGGGAGTACCGCGGCCGCACCGAACACCAGGTGCGGTTGACGGCCGCGAACGCGTCGCTGGCGTTCGACGCCCAGCAAGTGCGGGACGGCGCGGTCGTCGTGCGGAACGTGACGCTCTCCCACGGCGGGTTCCTCCGCGTCGCGGGCAACAACACGACGTTCGGTACGACCGACTTCGTGCGGTCTGGGCACTACGAGACGGTTCGCGTGCCCCTCGAACAGCCCCTGGAGTCGTCACGCGAGTTGAACGTCACCGCGTTCGCGGACGTGAACCGGAGCGGCGAACTGGACGCCGCGGACGTCCCGTACAACGTCTCGGGGTCGATCGTGCGGGACAACGCGACGGTCGTCCCCGCGGACGGCGTGCAGGACGTGAACCGGACGACGAACGACACCGTGAACGGCACCGCGAACGCGACGACCACGGCCACGACGACAGCGCGGACGACACTCGCCGTCGAGGAGTCCGCGCCGTTGACGCCGGTGCCGGCGAGCGCGGGCGGCGGGTCCGGCGGGTTCGTGCCGCTGTCGCCGCTCGCTGCCGTCGTCGGGCTCGCGGCCGGCGCGCTGCTGGCGTGGCGGCGGTGACCCGACCGTTTATGGGGAACGGGGCTACTGATTACGGATAGTACTCGGGACTGCATGACGGGAGCAACAACGCGGCCGCACGGGAGGTGTCGGTGATGTTCGACGACGTCAGCGAGTCGGCGTTCCCGGAGTTCCTCGCGGCGTTCTGGGCGGAGAAGGGCTGGGACACGTCGGTCACCGAGAACGACGACGGCACCTACCTGGTCGCCGGCGACAAGGACGGCGGGGGGACGCGCGGCCTCATCGGCGTGCGGCCGGACGCGGACGTGGAGATCGGCGCGGGCGAGGTCGAGGACTTCGCGGCGTTCTGCGACCGGAAGGGCGTGGACGTCCGCGTGATGGCGACCCGCGGCCGGTTCACGACGGGCGCGCGCAGCGCCGCGGACGCGGGCGACGTGCACTTGCTCGACCAGAACGAACTGGCGTCCTCGGTGCGCGAGGAGGGCGTCGAGGACCTCGTCGAGGAGTACCGCGACGGCGGCGACGGGTCGGTGTTCGACGCGCTGCCCGCGCTCCCCGTCTCGGTGCCGGCGGGGCTGCCGAGCGGCGTGCCCGTGGTGCCGCTGCTCGCGGCGATCGTCGTCGTCGCGGCGGCGACGTTCGCGGGGCCGACCATCGTCGGAGTCGTCCCGTTCATCGGCGGCGGAGGCGGCGGTGGCGGGGACGCCGGCGTCCCGATAACGGCCGTGTCGCTCGCGGACTCGAACGGGACCGCAGCGACGGTGCGGTGGGACGCGCGCCTGCAGGACACCGTGAACGGCGGGAACTACACGTCCGGACAGAACCACACGTTCGTGGTCGTGCAGTTCAACGCGACCGCCGGCGGGGAGGCCGCGACGCTGCGCGCGGAGCACTTCGTGCTCGCGGCGAACGGCACGAACTACGCCGTCGCGGAGTTCGCGAACGTGACGCGGTCGTTCCGCGCGAAACAGCTCCCGAAGCGCGTGCCCGCGAACGGGTCGGCGCGCGCGGTCCTCATCTACAGGGTGCCGGCGGGCGTGGACGGCGCGACGCTCGTGGAGACCTACGACGGGCCGGGCGTGCGCTTCGTGCGCGCTGACCTCGCGTTCGACGGCACCGAGTGACCGGGGCGACCCGTGGCGGGCAGCCGGTTCCGGACCCGGCTCGGTGCGACCGCGTTCCGAAGTTCTTAACCCCGGCCGCGTCGAAACGCCTGTAACTCGCTGGCGAGCGGGCTCCAGCGGGCACCTGAGGCGACTCGGGACGGGATGTGACCCGCGAGGCCTCGGGGCCTCGTTTCGGTCCGCGGCTGACGCCGCGGGCCGGGGTTGAACCACGCAAGCGCCCGCGGACAAACAATGGCACGAAGCTTCTACTCCCACATCAAGGAAGCCTGGCGGGACCCGGACGACGGGAAACTCGCCGAGCTCCAGTGGCAGCGCAAGCAGGACTGGCGGAAGCAGGGCGCAATCGAGCGCATCGAGCGCCCGACGCGCCTGGACAAGGCGCGCGAGCTCGGCTACAAGGCCAAGCAGGGCGTCGTCGTGGTGCGCGTGAGCGTGCGGAAGGGCACCGCCCGGAAGTCCCGGTTCAAGGCGGGGCGCCGCACGAAGCGCCAGGGCGTCAACCGCATCGGTCGCGCGAAGAACCTCCAGCGCATCGCGGAGGAGCGCGCGGCCCGGAAGTACGTGAACCTCCGCACGCTGAACTCCTACTGGGTCGGCGAGGACGGCTCGCAGAAGTGGTTCGAAGTGATCCTCCTGGACCCGGAGCACGGCGCCATCCAGAACGACGACGAACTCAATTGGATCTGCGACGACAGCCAGAAGAACCGCGTGTTCCGCGGGAAGACGAGCGCGGGGCGTCGCGCTCGCGGCCTGCAGAACCGCGGCAAGGGCACGGAGAAGCAGCGCCCGTCGACGAACGCGGGCAAGCGCCAGAAGTCGTAGCCGGCTCGATTCTCCGGTTTTTCGCGCCGCGTAGCCGCGGCAGTGTCCATCGTTCGGGGCGTGGTGTAGCGGCAGGCCCGGCGTCGGCGACCGCCGGTCGTTCATCGTTTTGCCTGGTAGATTTAAGTGCGTCCGGACTGCCTGCTACTGTGTACCAATGGCCATCGACCCGAACTTCGAGGAGAACCGCGAGCGGGTAGACGCCCACGAGGGCCACGACGTGTGGGGACCCGTGGAGGAACCGGAGAAGCTGGGCATCCACGGGACGCACGTGGCGGTGGACTTCGACATCTGTATCGCGGACGGCGCGTGCGTCGAGGACTGCCCCGTCGACGTCTTCGAGTGGGTCGACACCCCCGACCACCCCGAATCCGAACTCAAAGCCGACCCCGCCAACGAGAGCCAGTGCATCGACTGCATGCTCTGCGTCGACGTCTGCCCCGTCGACGCCATCGACGTCGACGCCGGCCGCGCGGGGAGGACGTGACGATGCGGACGGTGACGCTGACCAAGGGCGTCCCGGACTTCCGCGAGGGCCAGGTGTCCTTCGACGAGGACGGCCACCTGGAGCGCGGGGACACGCCCACGGTCATGAACCCGAACGACGAGCACGCGCTGCGCGCGGCGCTCCAGACGAAGGTGCGCCACGGCGGCACCGCGAGCGTGATGAGCATGGGGCCGCCCGGCTACGGGGACGTGCTCCGGGAGGCGATGGAGTCCGTGTACGCCGACGACCTCTACCTGCTGTCGGACCGCGAGATGGCGGCCGCGGACACGTGGGCGACCGCCATCACGGTCGCGACCGGCATCCGGAACCTCGACGTCGAGCCCGACCTCGTGTTCGCGGGGTTCAAGACCGCGGACGGCGAGACCGGCCACACCGGCCCGCAGACGGCGTGGGCGCTCGACTGGCCGATGCTCACGCACGTCGTCGCGCTGGACGTCGACGAGGACGAGCGCCGGGTGCGGGCGAAGCGCCTCGTGGAGGGCGACGTCGACGAGATCGAGACCGTGGAGGCGCCGCTGCCCGCGCTCGTCGTGACCGACCCCGAGTTCGACCCGTCGTACCGGCGCGCCGAGCACCGCCTGAAGCGGAAGGACCTCCGTGAGGAGACGCGGGCGCGCGCGGCCGACCACGAGGACCACATGACGGTGTGGGACCACGAGGACCTCAACCTCGACCCGGACTTCATCGGGCTGGACGGGTCGCCGACCATCGTCTCCGGCGTCGACCCGATTCCGAAGGCGCCCGCGGAGCGGAACGCGACGGTGGTCGAGCCCGACGACGCCGACGGGATGCGGGCGGTCGTCGACGAGATGGCGCGGTTCGCGGGGGGTGACTAGCCGTGGCGCTGGACCCCAGCGAGTACGACATCTCGGAGCTCGGGCCCGCCATCAAGGACGTCGAGGACGTCGAGGAACTCGAGGAGATACTGGAGGCCGAGAAGGCGGGGAAGGACCGCGTCGGCGCGAAGCAGCTCATCGAGTCCCGCATCGAGAAGTTCACCGAGGACGAGGGCGACGGCGAGAAGCTCGACCCGACGGAGATGAGTCCCGCGGAGATGGCCAACGCCCTCCAGGACGTCGACAGCGTCGAGGAACTGGAGGCGATTCTCGAGCGCGAGGCGGCCGGCGAGGACCGCGACAACGTCAAGCGCCTGGTGAACAAGCGCATCGACTCCATCCAGGGCAGCGGGGAGGCCGAGGGCGAAGTCGAGCGCGTGCCCCCCGAGGAGAAACACCCCGACCTCGACCACCCGACCGCGGACAAGCAGTACGTCGAGGTCCTCGAGGACGGCACCTACGAGGACATGTGGGTGTTCTGCGAGACGAAGGACGGCGAGCTGCTGGACGTCTCCCGGGAGATGCTCGGGAAGGCGCGGAACCTGATGGACGGCTACAACGACGAGTACGACGCGGACGAGCGCGTGGTCGCGGTGCTGCTCGGGGACGACCCCGGGTCGCTGGCCGACGAGGCGGTCGCGCTCGGCGCGGACGTCGTCGTCTACCAGGCCGACGACCGCCTGGCGCGGTTCCGGCACAAGCCCTACACGGCGCTGTTCACGGCGGTCGCGCGGGCCGGCGGCGAACTCGACGAGGAGCCCGACGCCGGTGATTCGTCGTGGCGGGACTACGACGAACCCCGGTACGTGTTGTTCCCGGCGACGAACAACGGCCGCGACCTCTCCGCGCAGGTGCAGGCGGAGCTGGACAGCGGCCTGGCGAGCGACTGCTCGGGGCTGTACATCGACGACACCGTCATCTCGAACCCCGCGAAGACGGGCCGGGAGGGCGAGAAGAAGGAGTTCGAGCGCGTGCTCCACATGAAGCGCCCGGACTTCTCCGGGTTCGAGTACTCCACCATCCTCTGCCTGGACAACCCGACGCGGGAGTTCCACCCGCAGGGGGCGTCCGTGATTCCGGGGAGTTTCGACGTCCCCGACCCGGACCCCGATCGGGACGGCGAGGTCTACGAGTACGACTTCTCGCTGCCGGACTCGTGGTTCCGGGTGGACGTCACCGACTACGACGGCCTGGAGGGCGGCGTGGACCTGACGGGCCACGACGTCATCGTGGCGCTCGGCCGCGGCATCGGCGACGACCCCACCGAGGGGATGGAGCTCGGACTCGACCTCGTGGACGCCTTCGAGGACGCCGACATCGGCATCACGCGGGGCATCGTGACGTCGTCGTACGACTTCGACGGCCACGTCGAGCAGTACGCCCGCGAGGAACGCCAGGTCGGGGAGACCGGGCAGGTCGTCGAGCCGAAGCTGTACGTGGCGGCGGGCATCAGCGGCGCCGTCCAGCACAAGGTCGGGATGGACGAGTCGGACACCATCGTCTCCGTCAACACGGACCCGGACGCGGACATCCGGGACTTCTCGGACTACTACATCGAGGGCGACCTCTTCGAGGTGCTGCCGGCGCTGACCGACGCGCTGGAGTCGGGCGAACTGGACGTCGACGAACTCGCGGCTGCCGGAGGTGCATCCGATGACTGACGAATACGAACACTACGAGGCGGTCGTGGTGGGCGCCGGCCCTGGCGGGGCGGCGGCCGCCGCGACGCTCGCGGAGCACGGCGTAGAGACACTCGTCCTTGAGCGCGGCGTCGACGCCGGGTCGAAGAACGTCAGCGGCGGCCTGCTGTTCGCGGAGGAGGACGCCCCCTACACCATCGACGACCTCTTCCCGGAGTTCCGGGAGGAGGCGAGCGAGCGCCCCGTGACGGAGTCGTACATCCACAACGTCGCGGGCGACCAGGTCCACACCATCGACCTGGCGGACGTCCACCACGACGGCACTGCTTGGTGTGACTCCGTGCTCCGCCGGAAGATGGACTCGTGGCTCGCGGAGCGCGTCCACGAGAAGACCCGGGAGACCGGCGGCGGCCTGCTGACGGAGGTCCGCGTGAACGGCCTGCTCCGGGAGGACGGCGAGATCGTGGGCGTGACCTGCGACGAGCTCGACCCCATCACCGCGGACGTCGTCGTCGCGGCTGACGGCGTGAACTCGGAGCTCGCGCGGGACGCCGGCCTGATGGACTGGGACGACCCCGAGGACTGGTTCCAGGGCGTGAAGGCGGTCGTCGACCTGCCGGAGGGCGGCGTCGAGGAGCGCTTCGACGTCCCCGAGGGGGAGGGCGCGTCCCACCTGTTCGCGGGCGACCTCTTCGACGGCGTGCGGGGCGGCGGCTTCCTCTACACGAACGAGGACACGCTCTCCATCGGGACGGTGTTCCACCTCGACTCCCTGGAGGCCGAGCGCGCCGAACCCCACGAGCTCCTGAACAGCCTGCTGACGCACCCGCTGCTCGCGCAGTGGGTGGACGGCGAGGACGACGAGCTCGAGTACTCGGCGAAGCTGGTGCCGGACTCGAAGAAGGTCGCACACCCGTCGCCGCACGAGGGCCGGCTGCTGCTGGTGGGTGACGCCGCCGGCCAGATGCAGGCCCAGGGCCCCATCATCAAGGGGATGAATCACGCCGTGTCCGCGGGCGGCCTGGCGGCGGAGGCGTTCGTGCAGTCCCGCTCGCGCAGCGGGACGACCGCGGGCGAGCTCTACGAGCAGAAACTCGAGTCGGAGGGCGTGATGGACGACCTCCGGCCGACCCGGTACCGGGCGTCCCGCGGCGTCACCGAGAACGACGCCGTCGAGCGCGTCACGAAGTCTCTCGTGAAGTCCCCCATCGGGCGCGTCGGCCTGAAGGCTCTCGACGGGACCGTGGAGAAACTGTTCAACTCGCCGTTCGTGCTCGGGATGATTCCGGACACGAAGTCCTCGTACGTCACGATTCCGACGGTGCTCGCGGAGGAACTCGGCGACCCCATCGAGGGCGAGTCGGACGTGGAGCCGCCGGACCTCGCGGACCGCATCGGGGACCTGACGTACGACACGGACGTCGGCAACCCCCACATCCGGGTGCGCGACGAGTCGTACGCGGCGAGCGGCGCGGCGGTGTCGGCGTGCCCGGTGAGCGCGGAGGACTTCGGCGGCGGCTGTTACCGCTCGGAGACCGTGGAGCGAGACGGCCGCGAGGAGCGCGTCGTCAGCCTCGACACCCAGCCCTGCGTGGAGTGCGGGACGTGCGCGGTCGTCGCCGACACCGACTGGGAGCACCCCCGCGGCGGGAAGGGAGTGGAGTTCGAGCAGGGATGAGCGACCGGTCGGCGTACTGGGACCGCATCCAGGCCATCGCGACGCGCGCCCAGCGGGACCGCGAGCGCTTCGAGCCGCCGGAGGACCCGCCGGACGAGGACCGCGCGATGGAGTTCCTGCGGGAGGGCGTCGGGCCGGCGGTGTCCGTCTACGTGGAGGGGCGGACGGGCGGCGAGCGCGCGCCGTTCACCGACGTGGAGCTGTCGCTGCTCGAGCGGTCGCTGAACAGCTGGCTGTCGATGTACGCGGCGTGCTACGGCGTCCAGCTCGACGCGGACTTCTCGATTCGGGAGGCGGCGACGGTGCTCCTGGACACGCGGAACGTCGCCGACACGGCCCAGCTGTTGACTCGCGTGCCGGAGCGCCACGCCGAGCAGTAGGGGTGCCACGCCGAGTAGTCGGAGCGCCACGGCCAGTATCCGGGGCGCCACGCCGAGCAGTAGGGGTGCCACGCCGAGTAGCCGGGTGCGTGGTAACACCTGACAAAGTATTATGTGGGCCGGTCTGGTACGAACGTTCATGAACGTCGAGCACGGCCTGGAGTTCGGCCACGAGGACCGCGAACGCATCTACAACTACGTGGAGCGCCACGGCGAGACCACGTACCGGGACGTCGAGCGCAGCCTCCACCTGGACCCGCGGGGCGTCCGCCACCACGTCGCCATCCTGCGGCGCGACGGCTACCTCACCGTCGAGGACGACGCCATCGCGGTGGCGTTCGAGGACGTCGCCGCCGAGGAGCACCGCGACGGCGACGTCGAGTTCGTCGTGCGGCCCGCCCGCCAGGCGGACCTCGCGGGCCTCGTCGGCGCCATCCGGCAGGTCGCCGAGGAGGGCGACTACATCGAGGCGGAGTCGGTCGCGGACGTCATCGACCACGAGGAGGTACTGTTGCGGCACAACGACCTCGAGGAGCGGATGTTCTTCGTGGCGACGGTCGGCAGCGAGGTCGTCGGCTGGGTGCACGTCGCGGGCTCCGAACTCGAGAAGCTCGCGCACACCGCCGAACTCACGGTCGGCGTCATCGAGGCGTACCGCGGGCACGGCGTCGGCAGCCACCTCCTCGAGCGCGGCCTCGAGTGGGCCGGCAGTCACGGCTACGAGAAGCTCTACAACAACGTCCCCGCGACCAACGAGGACGCCATCGCGTTCCTGGAAGCCCACGACTGGGAGACGGAGGCCGTCCGCGAGGACCACTACAGGCTCGACGACGAGTACGTCGACGAGGTGATGATGGCGGTCCGGCTCTGATGGCGTGCGCGGTCGACGGCTGCGACCGCCCGGCGGCGGTCCGCGTCCACGACCCCCGCGGCCCGGACCGCGACGTCTGCCCGGCGCACGCCCGCGGCCTCGTCCAGCGCGACGGCGTCGTCGCGACGCCGCTCGAGGACGCGGGCGACGAGTGGCCATAGTCTTCCTCGAGGAGTTCGCGCTCGATGTCGACGCTGCCGCCGGTCGCGCCCGCGAGCCACCGCGTCACGCCGTCGAAGAACGCGACCAGCGGCCACAGCGCGAGGCCGACGTACCGCACGGGCCGCGCGGACGCGAGCGCCCAGGACTCGGCGTTCGCGAGCCCCCAGGACTTCGGGAGAATCTCCCCGCAGACGAGCACGAGCGACGTCGCGGCCAGCGTCGTGCCGACCACCGCGAGGCTCGGCGGGAGGTAGGCCACGAGCAGCACGGTGAGCACGCTGGAGACGGCGAGCGTGAGGTACTGGGTGTACCCCGAATCGGGGGCCGACCAGTCCGCGATGTCGTAGCCGGCCTCGGGTTCGTACTCGACGGTGTACTCGCCGCCGTCGCTCGTGCGGAACGCGACGTTGCGCTCGCCGGGGTCGGCGCCCACGGGGTGGGCGAACACCGCGTCGCCTTGGCTGTCGCGGACGGTCACGTCGAAACTCACCTCCTCGTCGGTGTCGTTGACGACCTCGAGGACGCCCGTGTGCTCGACTGCCTGCGCCTCGTAGTGGCAGTTCTCGGTGGTCGTGGTGGTCGTCCTGGTCGCCGTCGTCTCGGTCGGTCCGGCAGCGGTCGGGTCGGTGGTGCGGGTCGTCGCGGACGGCGTTCCGTCCCCGGACGGACTGCCGGTACAGCCGGCGAGCGCGAGCAGGCCGACGACGAAGCCGCGGCGGGTCGCGTCAGTCACGCGAGAGAAATCGCGGGACGGAAACGAGTGTCTTGCGGTCAGACGCCGTACACGACCCAGGTGCCGAGCGTGGTGACGGCCGTGACCAGCAACTGGAGGGGCGCGCCGACGCACGCGTAGTCGCCGAACTCGTAGCCGCCGGGCCCGTACACCACGAGGTTCGTGGCGTACCCGGTCGGCGCGACGAGCGCTCCGACCAACGTTTATCTGTCGAGCCGGCGACTCGGACTGTGTGACGTCGTTCGAGAGCGCCGTCCTCTGGACGCACATCGCCGCCGGCGTGGTGGCGCTGGCAGCCGGCGGTCTCGCCCTCGCCACGGCGAAGGGCGGGCGCACCCACCGTCGGGCGGGCCGCGCGTACGTCGCGTCGATGGGCGTCGTCGTCGCGACGGTCCTGCCGCTGTTCGCCGTCGAGCAGTCGTTCCTCCGGACGTTCCTCCTGCTGGTCGCGGTGTTCAGCGGCTACTTCGCGTTCTCGGGGTACCGCGCGCTCGCCCGGAAGCGGCCGGACGACGACCCCCGACTGGCGGACTGTGCGGCGGCGGTCGCCGTCGCGGCTGCGTGCGTGACGCTGGGGGCGTGGGGCGGCACGCTCGTTCTCGCGGGGGACACGTTCGGCGTCGTGATGGTGGTGTTCGGCGCGACCGGCGCTGCCCTCGGCGTCGCTGACCTCCGTGCCTTCGGGCGGAACGCGGACCGGCCGTGGCTCGTGAACCACCTCTCGCGGATGGTCGGCGGGTACGTCGCGACGGTGACCGCCGTGTCGGTCGTGAACCTCCAGGCCGCGCCCGCGGTGGTGGCGTGGCTGTGGCCGACGGCGGTCGGCGTCCCGCTCATCTGGTACTGGCAGGCCGAGTACGGCGACCGGGGGCCGCTCGCGGGCCGGGTCTAGTCCTCCGCCCACTTGGCGTCCGCGAGCGTGCGCTGGACGGCTTCCTCGCCGACGGCGCGCGCGAGCGTCTCGTAGCCGGCGCGCTCGGCTCGGTCGCCGGCGTCCGCGACGAGCCGGGAGACGATGAACTCGGGCGTGGACTTCCCGACGGTGTCGAACCGCGGCTGGTAGTCGACGATGAGGTCGAGGTCCCGGGACAGCCCCTCGGCGAAGATGCCGTCGGTGCGCGCGGCGTCGGGGAGGGGTTCGAGGTCGTCCGCGAGGTGCGTGACGAACACGCCGAGGGCGTCCTCGTCGACGGTGAGCGTGACGAGGCCGTGCAGGAGGTCGGCGGCGCTCCCGGGTTCGGTGATGGCCTCGAACTCGTCGACGAGCATGAGGGTGCGGTCGCCGGTCGCGAGCGGCGGGACGACGGAGTTCAGCGTGGCTTCCAGGACGCCCGCGTTGAAGGAGGCGTGGCGGCGGTGGAACACGACTGCGTCGACGCGCCCGACTTCGGCGCGCTCGGCGGGCACCGGGAGGCCCATGTGCGTGAGCAGCGCGACCTGGCAGAGCGTCTCCAGCAGGGTCGTCTTCCCGCCGGAGTTCGCGCCCGTGAGCACGGTCACGCGGTCGCCGGCCGGCGGGCCGTCGACGCCGTGGTCGCCGACGGCGTACGTGACCGGCTGGACGTCCTCGCCGTCGGCCTCGAGGGCGAGGTTGCGGGCGTCCCTGACGGCGAGCGCGTCTCGGTCGACGAGCTCGGGGCGAGTGAGGTCGTGGGCTTCCGCGAAGCGCGCGAGCGAGAGGTGGAACGCGAGGTCGCTGACCGCGTCGACGGCGTCGTCGACGGCGTCGCGGGCGCTCGAGACGATGCCGCGGAGGTCGGCTTCGACCTCGTCGGCGCGGTCGTCGGCGCGCTCCCGGACGTCGGCGGCGAGTTCGCGGAGCGTCGTGGACACGAAGTCCGGGGCGTCCGCGGCGTCCGCCGCCATTGCGTCCCGGACGAGCCGGGGTTCGACGTCGGCCTCGGCGGCGACGTACTGGACGAACGCCTCCCGGAACTCGTCGGTGCCCTCGACGCCCTCCGAGCGCACGGCCTCGAGGACGTCGAAGGTGTCGCGCTCGAGGCGGTCGAGGGCGTCCGCCTGCTCGCGGAGGCGGTCGAGTTTGGCGTCGGCGCCCTCGCGGACGCCGTCGTCGCCGAGGTGCGCGAGCGCGTCCGCGGCGTCCGCGAGCAGGTCGTGGTCGAGGCCGTGGACCGCGCGGAAGACGCCGTCGTTCGGCGCGACGTCCGCGAGGTCGAGCGCGGTCTCGACGGCGTCCCGGCGGCTGTCGCCGTCGTGGTCGGCGAACACGTCGAGGACGGCGTCCCGGGTGTCGGCGTCGAGGCCGCGCCAGGTGTCGCGGGCGGCGGCGACGCTGTCGAGGCGCGCGACCATCTCGTCGGTGTCCGTCAGGGGCGTGAGCACGCGGATGCGGTCGGCGGCGTGCCGGGTGACGGCGTGCTCGGCGGCCAGCGACACGAGGTCCTTGTAGACGGCGCGGGCGTCGTCGGTGGCGAGCGCGTCCATGCCGTCGCCGCCGTTCGCGCGCCGGAGGATGCGGGTCGCGCGGCCGCGGGTGAGGCCGGCGTCGACGAGCGCGCGGACGTCCGCGCTCTCGATGGCGTCGACGGCGTCCGCGACCCCGAGTTCGCTCTCGAGGCGGTCGGCGGTCTTCGGGCCGACGCCCCAGTACGATTCCAGTTGCATACCGCGGGATGGGATGGCACGGGAGTAAAGCGTTACGTGCTCACCCGGAGGCGTTCGACGGCCGCGGCGGACGGCAGCGCGCTGACGCCGCCACGTTCGGTGGTCGCGAGCGCGCCCGCCGCGCACGCCGCGTCGAGGACGCCGCGGAGAGATTCTGTTTCCAGCCCGGCGCCGGGTTCGAGGTGCGCGAGCACGGCCGCGCAGAACGCGTCGCCGGCGCCCGTGGCGTCGACGGCGTCGACGTCGTAGGCGGGCCGGGAGACCGCGACGGGGTCGCCGGACGCGGTCGCTTCAGTGACGGCGGTGGCGCCGTCGCCGCCGCGCGTGAGGAAGACGGTGTCCGGGCCGGACGCGAGGAGGTCGCGCGCGGCGGCCTCGGGGTCGCGCCGGGCGTCGGCCGCGAGTCCGAGCGGCGCGAGGTCGTCGGCGCTACAGCACGCGAGGTCCGCGTGCGCGAGGAGGTCGCGGAGCGCGTCGACTGCGGCGTCGCTGTCGCCCCAGAGTGCAGGCCGGTAGTTCGGGTCGACGGAGACGAGACGGCCCGCCTCGGCGGCGCGCTCGGCGAGGTCGAGGGTCGCGGCGCGGCCCCGGGCGTCCGCGAGCGCGACGCCGCCGACGTGCACGGCGTCGACCTCCCCGAGGGCGGCGTCCGGTACGGTTCCGGTGTCGAACGCGAGCGTCGCGGTGTCGGCCGCGTAGAACGTGAACGACCGGTCGCCGGACGCCGTCGGCGCGACGACGGCGAGCGCGGTCGGGTCGTCGCCGCGCACGACGAACTCGCCGTCCAGGCCGCGGTCGGCGAGCACGCCCGCGAGGAACTCGCCGAACGCGTCCCCGCCGAGGCGCGTCCAGAACGCGGGCGGGTCGCCGTACTCGGCGAGGCCGGCGGCGACGTTCGCGGGCGCGCCCCCGGGCCGGTGGCGGAAGCCGTCGACGGCGGCCAGGCTCCCGGCGCCGTCGGGGAAGAGGTCGACGAGCGTCTCGCCGGCGACGAGGATGCGGTCGGTGCGCACGCGTCGGTGGTGGCGGCCCGGGCACTTAGCGCCTGCTGCCCGCGCCGGCGGTCACTGAGCCGCGAGCGCGTACGCCTCGCTGCCCGCGAAGTTCAGGGTGCCGGCGACGGCGATCGCCGCGACGTGCGCCTGGAGCGCCGGCAGGTGGCCCAGTTCCACGGCGGCGGCGAGCGCCGCGGCGTACACGACGAAGCCCGCGACGTACACCGACGCGTACCGCCCGAACGCGGAGAGAACCGAGCGCCGCGGCCGGTCGTAGGTGACCGTCCAGTTCAGCGCGAACGTCCACGTGGTGCCGCTCGCGAACGCGAGCGCGCCCGCCGCGAGGTACGCGAACGGCGCGAGCAGGAAGACGACGGCGTTCACGAGGGCGCCCGTCGCGCCGACGGCGCCGAACTCGACGGCGCGGACGACGCGGTCGGGGCTGGCGAGCCGCCCGACGCCCAGCGAGCGCACCGCCCGCTCGACGCGGCGCTCGGCGGTGTCGATGACGCCAGTCACTCGTCGTGACCTCGTGGCTCCGACGGGAAAAGCGTGGCGGGGAGACGCCCGCAACCGGTGGGCATAACAGCCAGCGTCGCCTTCCCGTCGCGCATGGACGCGGCGCTCGGGCCACCCGAGAAGATGGCCGAGAACGAGGCCGACCTCACGCCGATGATGAGCCAGTACTTCGAGCTCACGCGGCGCTACGAGGACGCTCTCGTGCTGTTCCAGGTCGGGGACTTCTACGAGCTGTTCTGCGAGGCGGCGGAGACCGCCGCCCGCATCTGCGAGGTGACGCTGACCGCCCGCGAGGACTCCACGGGCGAGTACCCGATGGCGGGCGTCCCGGTGGACAACGCGGAGACGTACATCGACGACCTGCTGGACGCCGGCTACCGGGTCGCGGTCGCCGACCAGGTCGAGGACCCCGACGAAGTCACCGGCGTCGTCGAGCGCGCCGTCACGCGCGTCGTCACCCCGGGCACGCTCACCGAGGACGAACTGCTCGGCGGCGACGACAACAACTTCGTCGCGGCGCTCGCCGCCGACGACGGCGTCACCCGGCAGTCCGCGGACGGCGCGGCCGACCGCGAGTACGGCGGCGGGTTCGGGCTCGCGCTGCTGGACGTCTCCACGGGGGACTTCTACGCGACCAGCCTCGACGACGAGTCCCGGGTGCGGGACGAACTCGGGCGCTTCGACCCCGCGGAACTGGTGACGGGGCCGGGCGTCGCCCCGGACCGGTTCGGTGACGGCGCGTTCGTCGCGGACTACGAGGACGTTGCCTTCGAGTACGCGGCGGCCCGCGAGCGCGTCGCGTCGTACTTCGGGAGCGTGGACGCGCTCGCCGCGGACGCCGAAGTGCGGGCGTGCGGCGCGCTGCTGGACTACGCGGAGTACACGCGCGGCGGCGAGGGCCACCAGCGCCTCGAGTACCTGAACCACGTCACCCGGTACGACCCCCGGGAGTACCTCCAGCTGGACGCCGTCGCGCTGCGCAGCCTCGAGGTGTTCGAGCAGCGCAGCGTCCACGGCGCGCAGGGCACGGCGCTCGTGGACGTCGTCGACGAGACGGCGTGCGCGCTCGGCCGCCGCGAGCTCACGGACTGGCTGCGCCGCCCGCTCGTCGACCGCGAGCGCATCGAGGCGCGCCACGACGCCGTCGGGGAGCTCGTCGCCGACCCCGCGACCCGGGAGGAGCTCCACGAGCACCTCCGGGACGTCTACGACGTGGAACGCCTCGTCTCCCGGGTGTCCCGGGGGCGCGCGAACGCCCGCGACCTCCGGTCGCTGAAAGCCACCCTGGACGTCGTCCCCGAGGTCCGGGGGTTGCTCGCGGACGCGGACTGCGAGCGGCTCCGTGACCTCCGGGCGGCCCTCGACGACCTCCCCGAGGTCCGGGACCTCCTCGACCGCGCCATCGTTCCGGACCCGCCCCAGGAGCTCACGGAGGGCGGCGTCATCCGCGACGGCTACGACGACACCCTCGACGACCTCCGGGAGACCGAGCGCTCCGGGAAGGCGTGGATCGACGACCTGGAGGCCGAGGAGCGCGAGCGCACGGGCGTCGACTCCCTGAAGGTCGGGCACAACGCGGTCCACGGCTACTACATCGAGGTGACGAAGGCGAACCTGGACGCGGTCCCAGAGCACTACCAGCGCCGGCAGACCCTGAAGAACGCCGAGCGCTACGTCACGCCGGAACTGAAGGAGCGCGAGGACGACATCGTGCGCGCCGAGCAGCGCGCCCAGGACCTCGAGTACGAGCTGTTCTGCGAGGTCCGGGACCGCGTCGCCGCCGAGGCCGAACGCATGCAGGCGGTCGCGGACGCGCTCGCGGCGCTGGACGCGCTCGCGGCGTTCGCGTCGGTGGCGGCGGCCCACGACTACGCGCGCCCCGAGATGGGCGGCGACGGCATCCGCGTCGATGGCGGCCGCCACCCCGTCGTCGAGCGCACCGAGGCGGGGTTCGTGCCGAACGACACCGACCTCGGGCCGGAGAACCGGGTCGCGGTCGTCACGGGCCCGAACATGAGCGGGAAGTCGACGTACATGCGGCAGGTCGCCCTGGTAGTGCTGCTCGCGCAGGCCGGGAGTTTCGTGCCGGCGGCGGCCGCCGAGCTCCGCGTGGTCGACCGCGTGTTCACGCGCGTCGGCGCGAGCGACGACATCGCGGGCGGCCGGTCGACGTTCATGGTGGAGATGACCGAGCTCGCGAGCATCCTCCGCGCGGCCACCGCGGACTCCCTCGTGCTGCTGGACGAGGTCGGCCGCGGCACGTCGACGACCGACGGGCTCGCCATCGCGCGCGCCGTCACCGAACACCTCCACGACGAGGTCGGCGCGACCACGCTGTTCGCGACCCACCACCACGAGCTCACGGCGGACGCGGACCGCCTCGCGGACGCCGTCAACCTCCACTTCGGCGCCACGCGGACCGCGGAGGGCGTCACGTTCGAGCACGAGGTCCGCGAGGGCGCCGCCACCGCGTCCTACGGCGTCGAGGTCGCTCAGACCGCGGGCGTGCCGGACGACGTGGTCGACCGCGCACGCGACCTCCTCGACGCCGAGACGGCGGGCGAGGAAGCGAGCGACGACGACACCCCGGATTCCGACGAGGCCACCGACGGCGAGCCGGAGCGCGAGCGAGCGACCGACGCGGCGGACGCCGAGGACGCCGGCGGTGAGGCGGCGGACGGCGAGAGCGCCGGCGATACGGCCGCGAACGACGAGTTCGCGGCGAAGCTGCGGGACGTGAACGTCGCTGAACTGACGCCGGTGGAGGCGCTGAACGTCCTCCACGAGCTGCAGCGCGACCTGTAGGAGCGCGGGCGGCGGAGCGAGTCCGAACGGGTCGCTGCGCCGGCAGCGGGTCCGACGGGACCGTTACGCCGGCGAGAACTCGAGGCCGCGTTCGGCGAGCAGGCGGCGGGTCTTCTCGGTGACGTCGGGCGCGACGAGCACGCCGCGGACCGCGGCGTCGGCGTGCAGGTCGCGGCGGAGCGCGTCGACGTACCGCGCGAGCTGCGAGGCCGCCGCGGGGCCGGCGCGCGCGTTCTTCAGTTCGACGGCGACGACGTTCCCGTCGGCGTCCCGGCCGTAGACGTCGACGCGGCCGGCGGGCGTCTCGCGCTCCGTCGCCAGCGGCCGGAACCCGGGCTCGACGACGTCCGGGTCCGCGAGCACGCGCTCCTTCAGGTCGGACTCGGTGCCGGCGACCTCGCCGGCGGCGGCCGCCGCGTCGAACGCCGTCGCGTGGTGGACGTCGTCGAAGCGAACCGTCAGGTCGCCGGCCGCGTCGTCCCCGCCGCACCGCAGGACGAGCGCCGGAGCGTCCGCGTCTCCGCCCGCGGCTTCCTCGGCGGTCGCAGCGTCCTCGGCGGTCGCAGCGTCCTCGACGGCCGCCGCGACGTCGCCGCCGGACGACCACGCGACCGGGTCGCGGCCGCCCGCGCCGTGGACGAGGACGGTGTCGTCGGGCTTGCAGAGCACCTGGCGGGTGCCCGCGGGGACCTCGCGGGCGGCCCGGCCGTCGAAGGCCGCGGCGCAGTCGCCGACGAGGGAGACGGCGAGGGCGTCGCTGCGGGCGTCCGCGACGAACGCGGCGGCGGCGTCGGCGTCCGGGTCGGCGAGCGTCCGGGTCGACATCGAGATGGGGTAGGATACCGGCGGACAAAAGCGACGGGATGTCCTACCGGAGGCCGGGCGTCGGCGGGCGTTCGCGCTTGTGCGCGGAGGACTCGTGCATGTCGACGAAGCGCTCGACGAGGTCGCGGTCGACGTCGGTCGCGGCGACGACGCCGTCGACGTCCCGGCCCTCGTCGACGTACGCGGCCAGGACGTCGTCGATGACCTCGTAGGACGCGCCGAGCTCGCCGGGGTCGGTCTGTCCCTCCCAGAGTTCCGCGGTCGGCGTCTTCTCGACGATGGCGTCCGCGACGCCGACGCGGCGCGCGAACTCGTAGACCTCGGTCTTGTAGAGGTCCGCGAGCGGCGCGACGTCGGCGGCGCCGTCGCCGTACTTCGTGAAGTACCCGAGAAGGACCTCCGAGCGGTTGTCCGGCCCGACGACGAGCAGGTCGTCGGCGTTCGCGGCCTGGTAGAGGAGGACCATCCGGACGCGCGCGCGGACGTTCCCGACGGCTTCCTTCGAGAGGTCGCGGTCCGCGGCCGCCGTGACAGCCTCGACGACGGGCTGGATGTCGGTCTCGCGGTATTCGATTCCGAGGTCGGCGCAGAGGTCGCGGGCGTCCGCCATGTTCTCGGGGTCGCTGGGCGCGCCCGGGAGAACGAGGCCGGTGACGCGGTCGGTGCCGACGGCGTCCACGAGGACGTGCGCGGCGACCGCCGAGTCCAGGCCGCCGCTGACGCCGACGACGTAGCCGTCGGCGCCGCTGTCCGCGAGGTAGTCCGCGAGGAACGACCGGATCTCGGACTCCGCGTCGGCGAGGTCGACGTCCATGCGGGACGCTCCCGCCGCCAGCGCCAAAAACCGGGCGGCCGGCGGCCCGGAGCGACTGCTGCGTAGTCGCCGGCTACGGTCGCGTGCGACGTGCGTCTAGCCGGTTCGCTCGATGACGGCCTCGTACTCCGCGACGACGTCCTCGCAGCAGTCCGGCACCAGGTCCCGCCAGGGGTCGCCGGCCCGGATGCGCTCGCGGACCTCGGTGCCGGAGTACCGGTCGGGCGCGTGCATCTCCTGGGGTTCGACGCGGGCGTCGGTGTACGACTCGACGATGTCCGCCACCGTCTCGTTGCCCGTGAGGACGACGTCGGCGCCGGTGCGTTCGACGAGCCGGCGGCCCCAGTCGGGGTAGCCGGCTTCGCCGCGGTCCTCGTCGCGCACGCGAACCAGCTCCAGGTCGGGGAAGCAGGCGTGGATGACGCGCTCGCGTTCCCCGGCGGTCAGCGGGTTGCGGTCGGTCCGGGACTTCTCGGGGCTGCCGACGGCGACGACGAGGTCGTACTCGCGTCGGTACCGGCGGACCGTGCGGTAGTGGCCGACGTGGAACGGCTGGAACCGCCCGGGGAACGCGGCGCCTTCGGGCACGCGTCGGCGTACCGGTGCGGGCGACTTGGGCGCTGTGGCTACGCGGTCGGGGACGCCGCAGGCCGGTCACAAAAGGGTGGCTGACACCGTCCGAGTGGGGAGCGCACCGTCGTAGTTGGGCCACGTCGGGGAGACGGTGGCGCGTGGGTCGGACGGGCCGCCATCGACGCGATGACACCTCGTTCGTCCACGGCGGTCGGGGAGCGTGCCAGCCACGCGTGTGAACCCAGGACGGACGCCGGGGAAGTCCTTCCCCCGAACATATTCCCGGCGGCCATCACCGATTGAGCCGGGTTTTTCGGCGCGGAACCCCTTGCGTCGGTGTGAGCGACGCCGACGAGATCACGGTGTACTCGGACTACGTCTGCCCGTTCTGCTACCTCGGACGGCAGTCCCTCGCCGAGTACCAGGCGACCCGCGACGACGAACTGGCGATCGACTGGCGGCCGTTCGACCTCCGGGCCGGGAAGCGCAACCCGGACGGCAGCATCGACCACGACGTCGACGACGGGAAGGACGACGACTACTTCGAGGAGGTCCGGGAGAACGTCGAGCGCCTCAAGGACGAGTACGGCGCCGAAGAGATGACCATCGACGTCTCCCGGGACGTCGACTCCCTGAACGCCCAGGTGGCGTCCCTCTACGTGCGCGAGACCCACCCCGAGGACTGGCTGGCGTTCGACGAAGCGGTCTTCGAAGCGCTCTGGGAGGACGGCCGCGACATCGGGGACGTCGACGTGCTCGCGGAACTCGCCGCGGACGCGGGCCTCGACCCCGGGGAGGTCCGGGACGCCGTCGCGAGCGACGAGTGGCGCGACCGACTCGAGGACGCCTTCCGGGAGGCGCGGGAGGCCGGCGTCTCCGGCGTGCCGACGTTCGCGTACGACGGCTACGGCGCGCGCGGCGCGGTCCCGCCCGCCCAACTCGAGCGCCTGGTCGAGGGGACGTAGCCCGCTTTCTGACTCGGCCCGTCGAATCAGGACTGCACGTCCGCGAGGAGGGCGTGTCGAGTGCCAATTCCGCCGCGACGCGTTTCTACTCCACGGCGTCGAGTTCCTCCTCCGTCGCGTCGAGGAACTCGCGGGCGCCGGCGCGCAGGTAGCTCACGTCGGTGCCGGTGACGACGAAGTCCATCCCCCAGTCGTCGCGCCGCACCGCGACCTGCTCGGGGGTCGTAGCGAGCGTCCCGACCGAAACGCCGGCGTCCGCGGCGGCTTCGACGACGCGGTCGACGGCGCCGCGGAACCCCTCGCTGTCGTACTCGCCGAACGCGTCGAGGCGCGCGGAGAGGTCCGCGGGCCCGACGAACAGCGCGTCCAGGCCGTCGAGACCGGCGATGGCTTCGACGTCCTGGACGGCGCCCGCGGTCTCCACCTGGAGAACCGTCGCGACGCGGTCGTTCGCGTCGTCGACGTACGCCGCGACGTCCCGGCCGTAGGTGGACGCGCGTCCGCCCGCGACGCCGCGGACGCCCTCGGGCGGGTACCGGGTCGCGGCGACGGCCTCTCGGGCCTCCTCCGCGGACTCGATCTGGGGGACGACGACGCCCGCGGGCCCGAGGTCGAGGACGCGGCGGAGCTCCGCGGGGTCCGCGCTCCCGACGCGGACGACCGGCGCGGTGCCGGCGTCTGCGGCGTCGACGGCGCGGATGCCGTCGGCGACGTCGTCGATGGTGTTCTCGGAGTGCTCGGCGTCGAGCACGAGGAAGTCGAAGTCCTCGGTCGCGAGCAGTTCCGCGACGACTGGGTGGCCGACGACGCTCCAGGCGCCGACCGGGGCGTCGCCGTCTACGAGTTGCTGCCGGAAGGAGTACGCGTGCATACGTGGCGAAACGGCGCGCACGCGGAAAGCCTGCCCGAACCGCCACCGCACCCGCGTCGCTTTAAGTGGTTCTGGCGACAAGGTATAGATACGAAGGACCTCTCCCGGAGCTACTGTCTGTCAGCGACGCGTCTCTGAACCCTCGCGCCACCTCGTCAGTATCGACCCCGTAGCCGAGGCTTCCCTGTTCCGGACAGCAGTCGCGCGGGCCGTCCCAGAGCTCTCCGCGCGGTTCGCTTCACGCCACCCGGCTCGCTTTAAGTGGTTCTGGCGATAAGGTACTGAACCGAAGGACTTCTCGACGGACCTCAGGCTCCGTAGTGGCGACCCCGGCGTTCTGCGGTCGGGACTGCGCTCCAGTCGGGACTGCTCTCCGATTACTCGCTCCCACGGACTGGCGACGACGGTGGAGCGGATCACCGCCGAGCTCGCGCCACAGCCGGGCTCGGCGCCACAGCCGGGCTCGTTCTGACTGGCCGTGTCGTTCTGACTGGCCGTGCTTCGACCGGGCGTGCTTTAAGTGATTCTGGCGATAAGGTATAGATACGAGGGACTTCTCCCGGAGCCGACTGCGCTCGAGGAGCCGTGCGGCCGAGATTTTAAAAGTCAGCGGCCCGGACGTGGAGCACATGAGCGCAGACCCCGGGACGCGGGTGCGGTGGACGTCGGCCAGCGACAGCGACCGCGACGTCGAACACCGGCCCGGGGCGGGCGCACTCTCGCGCGCGGAAGCACAGCGTGACACGACCGTGCGGAAGTGGGGCGTCGTCTCCCCGAGCGCGACGGTCATCGGGCGCGCGGACTCCCCGGAGGCCGACCTCTCGGAGAACGTCCGGCGGCTGCACGACGAGCGCCACACCGCCACCGAGGGCCACAGCAAGCGCGCGCACTACCTCGACCGCCTCCGCACCACGCAGGCGCTGTGCAACGCCGTCGACGTGACGCCCTGGCAGCGCGACGTCGCGCTCGGCGTCATGGGCGAGATCGACCTCACCGAGTTCGGCAGCCAGCGCGCCATCGAGAAGGTCGCGCTGGTCGTCATCCGGCACGTCGTCGACGTCGACCGCCGCCGGTACTTCGGGCTGGACGACCTCGACGCCGGCGACGTCTCCCCCGACCGCATGGAGGACCTCTACGAGCAGTACAAGCGCCACGACGTCACCGACGAGCCCGCGTTCCGCGAGCTCGCGGACCGCTACGGCCTCGACAAGACGAGCCTGAACCGGCTGCGGCGCGTGCTCACCGACCAGCTCGAGGACGGCCTCCCGGCGTTCGGCCGCAACCCCCACCGGGACCCGAACCTCCCGAGCGTCACGGACCGAGACCTCCCGGACGAATCGGGCGAAGAGTAGGCTCCGTCTCTCAGTCGAGGTGTTCGTCGAGGAACGCCTCGATGTCGTCGCCGCCCTGGAAGCCGTCTGCGAGCCGCGCGACCTCCTCGCCGTCTTCTACGAGCACGAGCGTCGGCGCGCTCGTGACGTCCCACTCGTCGACCAGGGAGATGTCGTTCCCGGGGTTGACCATCGCGACCGTGACGCCGGTCTCGCGGGCGACGTTGCCCAGGACCGGCTCGATGGCCTGGCAGAGCGAACAGCCCTTCGTGTAGAACTCGACGAGCACGCGGTCTTGCTCCGCGAGGACCGCGTCGAGTTCGTCGCCGTCCGCGACGCGGAGCGGCTTCTGCGTGGTTTCCTGCATACAGCGTCTAGGGCGCGAGCGCGGAAAAGCCCTGCCGCCGCGGTGGCGCGCAGTGTTCAGATTAGCGGCGGAAACTGGAGACATCGATGTTGCCTTTTGAAAGCCCTCGGCGGTCTCGACTCCCGCGGCTCGCTGCGCGCGTTCGCTCCCCACTGTCGCTCACGTGCTTGCTTCGCCGGGGTTCGCCGAGACCGCCTCGCCCTTTCAATCCACCAGGGAACCGTTCGTTCGGTCGGCTGGACTGAGACCGGATTCGCCCTTATCTGAACATTACCGCGGTGGTGCCGGCCGGTGGCAGTGCCGCCGGTCCGCGTCGGTGTCCACGGTTCACGGTGTCCACGGTTCACGTTGGCTGTTATGGACGCCGGCCGGCGGCCCACTAGTCCCGCGTCCGTCCCGACCTACCTGCCGCTCGAACCTTCCTTCCGGCCGCTCGAACCGGCCAGCCACGAGACCCGGTCGCTCGGACGGCCGCACCACTCGGACGGCCACGCGGTTGGTCGAGCTAGACGGTCTCCCGGCCTGTGACGGACTCGGGCTCGACGGCGAACACGCGGAACGACACCGCCTCGACGGCCTCATCGAAGACGTGGAACGGGCCGAACCACTCGTTGAGCGTCGCCTCGTCGGGCGTCTCGCGCTCGACGACGGCGCCCCGGAGCAGGACGCTCCAGGAGTCGCGCTCGCCCGCCGCCTCGTACACGACGACGGTCGCCGTCTCGGTCGCGGCGAGGTACTCGAACTTCGTCTCGTCGCCGTGCTCGCTGAGCCGGAGCAGGAGCTCGTCGCCGTTCCAGTGACAGGACAGCGGGACGGCGTACGCGTCGCCGTCGTCCGCGAGCGCCAGCACACAGTACTCCGCGTCGGTGAGGTGTTCCTCGACGGCCGCGTCGTCCATCCCCACTGTGTAGACGTACTCGCTGTGTTCCATGTGGACAGTACGCAAGCTGCGGGGAAAACTGTTCGCCACTCGCGCCCGGCAGCCGTCGACGCAGTACCTACTCCCGGTGCCTATCGGCAAGCTCGGAGACGAGCCTGGCCTCGGCCTTCCGGAGGTGTTCGGCGGCCGTCGAGGGCGCACAGTCGAGCGCGTCCGCGACCGCGGCGACGTCCCCGGAGCGCGGCGTGTCGTAGTAGCCGGCGTCGACGGCGGCGAGGACCGCGTCGCGCTGGCGGTCGGTGAGCGCGTCCAGCGGGTCGGTCGTCTCGCCGTACCCCTTCGACGAGACGCTGCGGACGTCCACGTCGACCTCGTCGGGGACGCGGTCGACCGCGGTCTGGACGGCGTCGTCGGTGCCGACGAGCGTGACGGCGACCCAGCCGCCGGTCTCGTAGCGCACGGGCGGCACCGCGACGACGCCCGGCGGGGTCAACGCCCTCGCGGTGGCGCCCTCGAGGCGCGCCGTCTCCGAGTACGCCTGCACGAAACAGCAGTCGTCGACGACGGACAGCGCGAAGTCGTCGATGACGGGCTCGTCGGCGAACGCGTCCCGCACCACCCCGGGGTCGGCGTGGATTCTGAGCACCACGGTGGACTCGTCGGCGTCGCCCGAGCGCGTGACACCGTTCCAGTCCACCATCGCGGCGCGGTCGACGGCGTCCCCCGTGAGGAACGGCACCAGGGGGTGGAGGGGGTCCTCGGTGCCGCGGACCGCGACCTCGACGCGCTTCATCGCGACACACTATCCCGGCCCGGGACTTAAACCCCTCCGCGTGATGGGGCAGAACCGGCTTGCCCGCGAAGCGCCCACGGACAGACATGAGAGTGTTCGTCGCCGGCGCGACCGGCGTGCTCGGACGGCGGCTGGTCGACCGGCTCGCGAACCGCGGCCACGACGTGACGGGGTTGGTCCGGGACGACGACGGCGACCGCGCCGTCGAATCCCGTGGCGGCACGGCCGTCCGCGGGGACGTCACCCGGGAGTCCGTGCGGGAGCTCGTGGGCGACGCGGACTGCGTGGTCCACGCCGCGACCGCCGTCCCGACCAGCGGGGCGAGCGCGGCCGACTGGGAGCGCGACGCCGCGGTGCGACGCGAGGGCGCGCGACACCTCGCGAGCGCGGCCGCCGAACGCGACGCCCGGTACGTCGGCCAGAGCGTCACGTGGGTCGCGCGCCCGGACGGCGGCGGGCGGTTCGACGAGGACGCCGACCCGGACCCGACGCGGTCCACGCGCGGGAGCGCTGACGCCGAGGCGCTCGCGCGAGAGCGCCACCCCGACCCCGTGATTCTCCGCGGCGGGTGGTTCTACGGCCCGGAGTCCGCGCACACCCGCCAGTTCGGCGAACTGCTGCTCGCCGGCCGGATGCCCGTCGTCGGGACGGGGCTGCTCGGCCGAGCGTCCGCGACGCTGTCGTACTGCCACACGGTCGACGCGGCGCGCGCGTTCGTCGCGGCGGTCGAGGGCGACGCGACCGGGACGTTCCACGTCGTCGACGACGACCCCGCGACGTTCGGGGCGTTCCTCAGGGCGTTCGCGGACGAGCTCGACGCGCCGACGCCGCGCCGCCTCCCGGGGTGGTTGCTGCGGCCGTTCCTCGGCCGGGACGCGGTCCGGATGCTGACGACAGACGCCGTCACGGCCAGCGACCGGTTCCGGGCGGCCTTCGACTGGGAGCCCGTCTACGACTCCCACCGGAGCGGCCTCCAGCAGGTCGTCGAGCGGTGGCGGGCGGACGACGTCGTCGCGCGGGACGACGGCGGGTGGCGGTGGAACGGTGACTGACGGCGGGGCGATGCACAGGGGACTCGCCTGGGTCGCCGGCGCGCACGCCGCCGCGGCGCTCGTGCACGGCGTCCCGCACGTCCGCGCCGCCGTCTGGCTGACGCCCTGGCAGTCCGGGTTCGTCGCCGCCACGGTCCTCGGACCGTTCGCGGCCGCCCGGGTCGCCGGCGAGCGACAGGTCCGTGGCGGGCTGGCGTTCTCGCTGCTGCTCGCCGCGTCCGTCGCGTTCGGCGTCGCACACCACTGGCTGCTCGGCGGCGTGGACGACGTGAAAAACGTGGCGGCGCCACACCACGCGCCATTCGAGGCGTCCGCCGTCGCGCTGGCGGTCGTCGGCGCAGCGGGCGTGGCAGCCGGCCTGCGGGTCGCTTACTCGAGGTCCGCGATGTAGTCTGCGGTCTCGTCGGTGCCCAGTTCGCGGTACGTCCCGGTGTCGGCATCCACGACGGCGACGCCGACGCCCTCGCCCTCGAGGGCGTCCTCGCGGCCCTCCTGGAGCGCGCGGAGCGCGAGCTTCACGCCGTCGTCGATCGAGAGGTCGGCCTCGTACTCCGCCTCGAGGTAGTCCTGGATGTCGGCGCGGTCAGAGCCGATGGCGACGGCCTTCCACTCGTTCGAGGTGCCGGAGGGGTCCGTCTCGAACAGCCGGGGTTCGCCGTCGGAGACGCCCGCGATGAGCAGCGCGACGCCGAACGGGCGCGCGCCCCCGACCTGCGTGTACTGCTGGATGTGGTCGGTGACGTTCTTCGTCAGGGTTCGCACGCCGATGGGCTCGTCGTAGCGGACGTGCTCGACCTGGGACTGCTGGCGCGCGAAGTCGATGAGCTGGCGGGCGTCCGCGACGTGACCCGCGCTCGCGGCGCCGACGTGGTCGTCGACCTTGTGGAGCTTCTCGACGCTGGAGCCCTCGAGGAGCGGCGACCGCGTGCGCTTGTCCACGACGAGGACGACGCCCTCGGGGGTTCGCACGCCGATGCTCGCGGTGCCGCGCTTGACTGCTTCCCGCGCGTACTCGACCTGGTAGAGGCGGCCGTCGGGGGAGAAGATGGTGATTCCCCGGTCGTACGCCTGCTGCTGGTTCTGACCCTGCATTGTCTTCCTTGACCCCACGTAAGTCCCCGGCACGTAAAGGGCTTTGACATTCGGCAGTGCCGTGACCCGGCCCGGCCGCCGCGCCAGTTCCGGCGGAAGGCGGCCCGAAGACCGCTGCCGGAGGGGTAAACCGTATATGGGTGGCTGCCTGATATAGTGCCGTTACCATGGAGCACGATTACGGGAACCTCACTCGGCGCGACGTACTGAAGGGGAGCGGCGCCGCGGGCCTCGCCGCGACGGCCGGCTGCATCAACCTCGGCGGCGGCGGGTCCGGCGGCCCCTACACCATCGGGATGGTGAACTCCCTCACCGGGTCGCTGTCCGCGTTCGGCCAGCGGAACAAGCGCGGGAAGGAACTCGCGCTCGCCGACGTCAACGAGACGAAGATCGGCGGGCGCGAACTCGACATCATCGTCGAGGACTCCCAGAGCAAGCAACAGCCCGGCGTCAGCGCCGCCCAGAAGCTCGTCAACCAGGACGGCGTGCCGTTCGTCGTCGGCGCCGTCGGCTCCGGCGTCTCCCTGGCCATCTACCAGAGCGTCATCAAGAACACGAACGTCGTCCAGCTCTCCCAGAACTCCACGAGCCCCCGGCTCTCTGACTTCCCGGGACTGCTCCGGATGTCCCCGACGGGCCGCACCCAGTCCACGGCGCTCGCGAACATCATGAGCGAGGACGGCCACGACTCCGTCGCGGTCACGTGGATCAACAACGACTACGGCTCCGGCATCAAGGACGCGTTCGTCGACGCCTGGGACGGCGAGATCGCGTACAACGCGAGCCACGACCAGGGCCAGGCCTCGTACAGCAGCGTCATCAGCCAGATGGCGAACACGGACGCGTCCGCGTGGCTGTTCATCACCTACCAGCCCGAGTTCACCACGATGGCCCAGGAGGCCTACAGCAGCGGCGTCAGCCAGCAGGCCCAGTTCTACGGCGCCGACTCCGTGAAGGGGCCGGACGTCCTCGCGAACACGCCCGACGGCAGCCTCGAGAACATGAAGATCGTGGCGCCGAGCGCCGCGCTCGACCAGGAGAACTACAAGACGTTCGCGTCCGAGTTCCAGAGCGAGTACGGGAGCGCGCCGACCGCGTGGTCCGCGTACTCCTACGACTGCGTCGTCACCGCCGGCATCGCCATCAGCGCCGCCGACGAGTTCACGGGGAGCGCGCTCTCGGACGTCGTCCGCGACGTCACGCGGCCGTCCGGCCAGAAGGTGTACTCCTTCCAGGCGGCCGAGGAGATTCTCGCGGACGGCGGGAGCGCCAGCGACGTCAACTACGAGGGCGTCAGCGGCCCCATCGACCTCGACCAGAACGGCGATCCGGTGGCGTACCTCCAGGTGTTCACGGTCTCGGACCACTCCTACGAGTCCACCGGGTTCGTCACGGGCGAGTAACCCCACGGCCACCCACCAATGTTTCACAGTTCCGCCGCCACAGCGAACGTAGCCGTCGGTACGGCAGTGCCCGCCGCGAGCGTCGTCCAGGGGTTCCTCGACTACGTCCCGCAGCTCCTGAACTACCTCGCGAACGGCGTCGTGTTCAGCAGCATCATCGTGCTCGGCGCCATCGGGCTGTCGCTCGTGTACAGCATCGCGGACTTCGCGAACTTCGCGCACGGCGACACGATGACCGTCGGCGCGTACGGCGCGCTCGTCACGCTCGGCGCCGTCGGGACCGCCGGCCCCCAGATACTCCAGTTGCCGGTCGGGTTCTACGTCGCGCTCGCCGCCGGCATCGCGGTCGCCGCGGTCGTCGCGGTGCTCACGCACTACGTCGTCTACCGGCCGCTGGACGCCGACTCCATCGGGATGCTCATCACGAGCATCGGCGTGGCGTTCGTCTACCGGGCGGCCATCCAGATGCAGTTCGGCACGGACTTCGTCGAGTACGACGTCGACATCCTCCGGCCGATCCCCTGGATCGAGGACGCTATCGGCGTCACCGTCACCGAGCACGAACTCGCCATCGTCGTCGTGGCGGTCGCGCTCGTCGCCGCGCTCCACGTCGTCCTCCAGTACACGACCCTCGGCCGGAAGATGCGCGCCACCGCGGACAACGAGGACCTCGCGCGCCTCTCCGGCATCCGCACCGACCGCGTCATCACGTCGATGTGGGTCATCGGCGCCGGGCTCGCCGGCGCCGGCGGCGTGTTCCTCGGGCTGTACAACCAGCTCAGCCCCCGCATGGGGTTCAACCTCCTGCTGGTCGTGTTCGCCGCGGTCATCCTCGGCGGCATCGGCAGCGTCTACGGCGCGATGCTCGGCGGGTTCCTCATCGGGATGCTGAACCGGCTGACGCCGATTCTGACGGACGTCGGCGTCCCCATCGAGCCCGCGTACGCCAACGCCATCGCGTTCGTCATCATGGTGCTCGTGTTGCTCGTGCGTCCGCGCGGCATCGCCGGAAGCGGGGTGAGCTAGCGTGAGCGACGAACCCAGCGACGGCGTCGACGTCGACCCGGAGGACCTCGACGTGGACGCCGAGGCGGCGGGCGAGGGCGATCTCGGTACCGACCAGGCCGCCGACGGCGAGGACGCCCCGGACGCGTTCGCGCGCGACGCCGGCGGCACGCCCCTGAACGAACGCATCGTCAACTACTCCATCGTCGGCGCGGGCGGCCTGCTCGCCGTCGGCGTGCTCGTCGGCGTCGTCAACCCCGCGTACCTGCTGTCGCTGCTGTCGCTGGCCGGGATGTACGCGTTGCTCTCCCTCGGCCTGAACGTCCAGTGGGGGTACACCGGCCTCATCAACTTCAGCGTCGCCGCGTTCTTCGGCATCGGCGCGTACGTCCCCGTGCTGTTGTCCGCGAGCGGGTCGCCCATCAACCAGGGAATCCCCCCGATAGCGGGGCTGTTCCTCGCCGTGGTCGTGACGGTCGCGCTCGCGCTCGCCATCGGCGTGCCGACGCTGTCGCTGCGCGAGGACTACCTCGCCATCGCCAGCCTCGGCCTCGCCGAAGTGGTGCGGCTCGTGTTCCGGAACCAGGCGGAGTGGACGAACGGCACCGCCGGCATCGGCGGCATCCCGTCGTTCTTCGAGGGCGTGCCGTTCCTCCAGACGTTCGCGACGTCGATGCCGACCGTGGACGCCGGCATCTACCGGCTCGGGCCGTCGTTCTGGAGCAACCTCCTGAACTTCGCGCTCGTCGCCGCGTTCGTCGCCGCCGCGTACCTCGTGTTGCGGCGCGTCCACCGGTCGCCGTGGGGCCGCGTCCTCCGCACCATCCGCAGCGACGAGGACCTCGCGGAAGCACTCGGGAAGAACACCTTCCTGTTCCGCATGCAGGCGTTCGTGCTCGGGAGCGTCGTGATGATGTTCGCGGGCGTGTTCTACGCGTTCTCCCAGAGCTTCCTGACGCCCGGCATCTTCGACCCCATCTTCACGTTCTACGCGTGGATCGCCGTCATCCTCGGCGGCAGCGGGTCGAACCGCGGCGCGCTGTTCGGCGGCGGCGTCCTCGTCGCCATCGTCGAGGGGTCGCGGTTCATCGGCCTCGGCGCGGACTTCCGGCTGCTGGCGGTCGGCGTGCTCATCATCGCCATCATGCGGTTCCGGCCGGAGGGCCTGCTGCCGCCGCGGAAGGAACTCATCTGGCCGAGCGCCACCAGCGGAGGTGAGTCCAGTGACTGACCCCGTCCTCCGCACCGAGAACCTCCGGAAGACGTTCGGCGGGCTCACCGCGACCGACGACGTCTCCATCGAGGTCGAGCGCGGCACCATCACGGGCGTGATCGGACCGAACGGCGCCGGGAAGTCCACGCTGTTCAACCTCGTCTCCGGGTTCTACGAGCCCGACGGCGGGTCGGTGTACGTCAACGACACCGAGGTCACCGGCCGGGAGCCCCACGAGGTGACGGACGCCGGGCTCGTCCGGACGTTCCAGACGCCGAAGAAGCTCGAGGGGATGACCGTCCGCGAGGCGATGCTCGTCGGCCCCCAGCACCAGGTCGGGGAGTCCGTCGTCTCCCTGTTCACGGAGCCCGACGCCGTCCGCGAGGAGGAGCGCCGCAACGTCGAGCAGGCGGAGGAGCTCCTGGAGCGCTTCGAGATCGACCACCTCGCGCGCCAGCCCGCGACCGACATCTCCGGCGGCCAGCTGAAGCTCGTGGAGCTGGCGCGCGCGATGCTCGCGGAGCCCGACCTCCTGCTGCTGGACGAACCGGTCGCGGGCGTCAACCCGACGCTCGCGAACAAGCTCGCGGCCATCATCCGCGAGCTGAACGACGAAGGCATCACGTTCCTCATCATCGAGCACGACATGGGCTTCATCATGGACCTCGCGGACCCGATCATCGTCCTGAACCAGGGCGCCGTCCTCACGGAGGGTTCGCCCGAGGCGGTGCGGTCGGACGAACGCGTCGTCGACGCCTACCTCGGAGGTGGGAGCCGTGAGTGACCGCATCCTCGACGTCGAGAGCGTCGACTCCGGGTACGGCGACGTCCAGGTGCTCGACGACCTCTCGATGCACTTAGAGGACGAGGAGATCGTCTGCCTCATCGGACCGAACGGCGCCGGGAAGTCCACCGTCCTGAAGACGGTGTTCGGCCTCCTGGACGCCTGGGAGGGCTCGGTGACGTTCGCGGGCGAGGACATCACGGGCGCCGACCCCGCGGACCTCGTGCGGAAGGGGATGGGCTACGTCCCCCAGATAGAGAACGTGTTCTCGTCGATGACCGTCGAGGAGAACCTCCGGATGGGGGGCGTCTCCCGGGAGTCCGGCCTCGAGGAGAACATCGAGCGGCTCTACGACCGGTTCCCGCTGCTGGACGACAAGCGCCAGGCGAAGGCGCGCACGCTCTCCGGGGGCCAGCGCCAGGTGCTGGCGTTCGCTCGCGCGCTGATGACGGAGCCGGACGTCCTGCTCATCGACGAGCCGTCGGCTGGGCTCGCGCCGAACATCGTCGAGGACGTCTTCGAGAACGTCCAGACGGTGAACGAGCTCGGCACCGCGATCCTGATGGTCGAGCAGAACGCCCGCGAGGGCCTCGGCATCAGTGACCGCGGGTACGTCCTCGACCAGGGGACCGTGCGCTTCGAGGACGACGCGGACGCGCTCCTGGACAACCCCGAGGTCGGCCAGCTCTACCTCGGCGGCTGACCCCAGACCGCCGCCGCTCGACGCCGTTTTTCAGGCCGAGAGGACGCGCCCGAAGAGGTACGGCGCGACCAGCAGCGTCACCGGCACGAGAATCCAGACCTGGCCGGCGAAGACGTCGTACTGGCCGAGCGTCACCGACACCGGCGTCCCCTCGGCGTACCCGACGAGGAACTCGAACCCGACCGTGAGCAGCGTCCACGCGACGCCGACCGCCGCGAGTTCCAGGTCGGTGTACGCGCTGGCCGTCGTGAGGAAGTACGCGCCCGACACGGCGAGAATCGCGGCGACCAGAAGGACCGTGCTGAGGACGTGCCCCGGGTACTCCCCGACGCGCGGAATCAGCACCGTCTCCCGGAGGACGCCGTTCGCGACGGCGAGCACCGCCATCACCACCCAGACCCGGAGCGGCCAGACGAACACCGACGGTCGAAGCGCCTGCCCGCCCGCCGCCGGCGTAGATTCGAGACTCATACCCGAGTGTACGCCCTCCGAGGAGATAGCTGGACCCAGCGGTTCTCGCCGCGAGAGAAACGAACGCCGCCAACCGCAGCCGACCGCTACCAGGCCGGGCTGCTCACGGTGCGCTTCGCTCCCCGCTCGCTTGTCCGTGGGTCTCGCTCGCTCCCTCCGGTCGCTCGCTCCGACCCACGCTACTCCTCGAACCCGTCTTCGAACCGGAACGTCCCGTCGCGCTGCACCACTTCCCCGTCGATCTCGATGAACGAGTCCTCGCTCATGTCCACGATCATGTCGACGTGGGTCGCGGACTCGTTCCTCGGCTGGCCCTCCGGCACCGTCTGGTCGATGGCCCTGCCGAGCGCGAGGTGGACGGTGTCTCCCATCTTCTCGTCGAACAGCATGTTGTACGTGAACCGGTCGATGCCGCGGTTCATCCCGATGCCGAGCTCGCCGAGCCGGCTCGCGCCCTCATCCGTGTCCAGGACGGCGGCGAGCACGTCCGCGTGCTGGTCGGCGTCGTGCGCGACGACCTCGCCGCCCTCGAACTCGAGGTAGGCGTTCTGTATCTCCTTGCCCTGCCAGAGCAGGGGCTTGTCGAACCTGACCGTGCCCTCGACGCTGTCCGGGACGGGCGCGGTGAACACCTCGCCGCCCGGGAGGTTCACCTTCCCGTCGTCGTTGACGGCGTCCATCCCGGCGACGGACATCGAGACGTCCGTCTCGTCGCCCGAGACGACCCGGACCTCCTCGGCGGGGTCGAGAATGTCGACGAGCTGGGCCTGGAACTCCCGCTGGGCGTCCCAGTCCCGGTTGACGGCGTCGTAGACGAACTCCTCGTAGGCCTCCGTGCTCATCTCGGCCTTCTGGGCCTGGCCCGTCGCGGGGTGCTGCGTGATGCAGGTGTCCTCCGTGTCGAAGGCGTCCTGAAGCGCCTGCTGGGCCTTCCCCCAGGCGGCCATCTTCTCCGGCGGGACGTCGCTGGTCTCGCTGACGTTCGCGCTCCCGCGGACCTGGACGATGGCGTCGGCGTGCTCGACGAGTGCTTCGACGTGCTCGGCGAGCGTGAACGCCTCTGGGTCGGCTTCGAGGAGGCGGGCGCGGGCGGCGCGACTGCTCCGGGACATCCAGACGGGGTTGGCGTCGCGTTCGCCGCAGGCCTCGTAGAGCGCGACGACGAGGTCCTCGGCTCCCGGGGGCGCCATGACGACGACCTGGTCGCCCGACTGGACGTTCACTGAGTGCTCGGCGACGACTTCGGCGTGGTTTCGAACGCGGGGGTCCATACGCGAAGGTCGGGCCGTCCCCCAAAAGGCGTTTCCAGAACGAGACTCCTGCTATCGGTTTGACAGGTCGGCTCGCGGGCTTCTTGTGTGCCGGCCGAGAACGCGAGGTATGGACGACGGGAAAGCGAGCCGCGAGTTCTTCGCCGAGCACGTCGCCGGCCGCACCGGCGCCGACCGCGACGACGTCCGCCTCGGGCCGACGTACGGCGCCGACTTCGGCGTCGTGGACGTCGCGGACCGCGTGGTGGCGGTGGCGACCGATCCCGTGTTCGTGCTCCGGGAGCTCGGGCTCGAGCGAGCGGCGTGGTTCGCGTTCCACGTCTGCGTCAGCGACGTCGCGCTCTCCGGGCTGTCGCCCGCGCACCTCGCCGTCGACCTCAACCTCCCGCCAGGCACCGACACCGACACGTTCGACGCCGTCTGGTCGGTGTTCGACCGGGAGGCCCGCGACCTCGGCACCAGCCTCACGACCGGCCACACCGGCACCTACGAGGGCTGCGCGTTCCCGACCGTCGGCGGCGCCACCGCGCTCGCGGTCGGCGACCCCGGCGACCTCGTGGTCCCGACGGGTGCCCGTCCCGGCGACCGCGTCGTCGTGACGAACGGCCCGGCCATCGAGACGACGGGGCTGCTCGGGACGCTGTTCGGCGACGACCTCCCGCTGTCCGCGGCCGCCGTCGACGCGGCCCGCGACCGGTTCTGGGACGCCAGCCCCGTCCGGGACGCGCTGACCGCGGCCGCCGCGGGCGACGTGACCGCGATGCACGACGCGACCGAGCGCGGCCTCGCGAACGGCCTCCACGAGCTCGCCGCGGCGAGCGGCGTCGCGCTCGCCGTCGACCGCGACGCCGTCCCGGTCGCGCCGGGCGTCCGCGAGCTCTGCGAGCACTTCGGCATCGACCCCTGGACCGCGTCCAGCGAGGGGACGGTCGTCGCGACGGTCGCCCCAGGCGACGTCGACGCCGTGCTGGACGCGCTCGACGGCGAGGGCATCCCGGCCGCGGACGTCGGCGTCGTCGAGGAGGGCGCGGGCGTCACAGTGGACAGCGAGGAGCTGGCGGAGCCGGCGTCGGACCCCCTGTGGCCGGCCTACCAGGCAGCGCGCGAACGGTACAGCTAGACACCGAGCGTGGTGTCCCTGTGACCCTAGGCCGTGACCGTGACGTTCCCGGACGCCGTCGCCGTCTCGACGAACGACTCGGTGCCGCCGAAGACGACGACGGTGGTCGGGTCGACGCGGGTCGTGCGGTACGCGAGCCCCGTGGACTGGTTCTCGAGCGTGCGCGCGGCGGCCGCGAACTCGGCGGCGTCCGCGGGCGTGTCCCAGCGCGTCACCCAGGCGATGGAGCGCCGGGGCTCGGTGTCGAACGCGACGACGCGGTCGTTGCCCCAGCCGGCGGCCGCGCGGACCGCCGTCGATTTCCCAGCGGTCTCCCGGAGGACGACGCGGGCGAACAGTTCGCCGGCGCGCGCCGTCGGCGACCGCACGCGGTCGACGGCGTCGTCCTCGACGGTGACGTTCAGGGGAGCGAGTTCGTCCCGGCGCCCGGGATGGAGGAGGTTCTCAGTGGTCTCCGGCGGGTCGTCGTAGACCGCGGGGAGCCGGGCGGGGTCGTCGATGGTGGCGTTCACGTACCGGAACCCGAAGAGGTACTGCGAGTACACGACGCGGTTCCCCGAGGACCCGTTCGCGTACTTCGCGGCGACGTGGGCGGACTGCAGCTGGACGCCCGGGAGGTACCGCCGCGTGTAGGCGTCGGTGACGTAGACCGCGCCGCCCTCCACGAGCGCGCGGCGCGCGAACCGCTCGTCAAGCGTCACGCGGGCGAGCGAGAGCCCGCCGAACCACGGCACCATGTCCTCGCGGACCTGCGCGACGTGGACGAACTCGTGGGCGAGCACCTGCTCGAGTCGCGCCGGCTCGGCGTCCGCGGGCGAGAGGTAGACCGCCGGCGTCAGCGTCGTGAGGCCGGCGGGCTCGTCGGTGTCCAGGGAGGGGTTCGAGACGCCGAGCACGCGGAAGAACGGGATGCGGCCGAGGTCCGCGGACTTGTACCCGGAGAGGTCGCGGACGACCACGCGGACGCCGGCGTAGTCGGCGCCGACGAGCGCCTGCACGCGGTTGAACGTCCGGTTGGCGTCGACCGGCAGCGACCCGGAGACCACCCTGACGCCCGTCTTCGTCGAATTCTGTGGGGACGGCTGAGAGTCGGTCGGCGTCGTCGTCGGTGGCGCCGGGGTCGGCGCGGTGCAGCCAGCGAGCACGAGCACCGCACAGACCGCGAGCGCCCGCAGCCGGCGTGTCATACCGTCCCGTTACTCGAGGGGTTACAAACGCGTTGCGGTCGTTCTCGTCGCCTGCGGGCGGTCACGACGTGAACTCCCGCCAGTGGTTGATGCCCCAGTAGACCGTGCCCGTGCAGACGAGCGCCGCCGCGAGGAAGTAGACGACGAGACTCGACCCGAGCACGCGGCCCGGGAACCGCGCGGCGTAGATCGCGCCTTCGCCGCCGAGCGAGAGCAGCGCGAACGCGAGCACGGACACCGCGACCGTGGTCGTGAGAATCGGGACGCCGCCCTCCTCGGGGTCCTCGAGCGTGACCATCGCGACGACGAAGACGGCCGCGCCGCCGAGCGCGTAGAACGGCACCCGGCCGCCCGCGCCCGCCGTCCGGCCCTGCGCGAGCGCGACGACGCCGACGAACGCGGCGGTCAACACGACCGTCGACGCCGCCACCAGGGCGACGGCGCGCCGGAGGTACGCACGCTCCATGTCGTCTCGGAGTCGCCGGGCGGCGAGTTAAGTCTGGCGGGGTGGGCCGGTATCGCGCGGCCCGTGGGTCGGTCCCACCCCACGGGAAGCATATATCCCCGGGCGTGCAACAGCCACACGAATGGCCGAGCGCGGCGACGAACTCGCGGTGACGGAGGACGACGTGACGCTGCCGGCGGCGGACGTGCTCACCGGCAGGGGGTTCGTCACTGGCAAGTCCGGCTCGGGGAAGTCCAACACCGCGAGCGTGCTCGTCGAGGAGCTGCTGGACCTGGACGCCCGGCTCCTGATCGTTGACACGGACGGCGAGTACTACGGGCTGAAGGAGGACTACGAGGTGCTGCACCTGGGCGCGGGCGACCGCTGTGACGCCGCGGTCAGGCCGGGGGACGCGGAGACAATCGCGGACCTCGCGCTCGCGGAGGGCGTCCCGGTGGTCCTCGACGTCTCGGGGTTCCTGGACGCCGACGAGGCCGACCGGCTCGTCTACGAGGTGACGAAGCACCTGTTCTCGCTGGCGCGGGACGTCCGGCAGCCGTTCCTGCTGCTCGTCGAGGAGGTCCACGAGTTCGTGCCCGAGCAGGGCGGCCTCGACGACGTCGGCGAGATGCTGGTCCGGGTCGCGAAGCGCGGCCGGAAGCGCGGGCTGGGGCTCTGCGGGCTCTCCCAGCGCCCGGCGTCCGTGGACAAGGACTTCATCACGCAGTGCGACTGGATCGTCTGGCACCGGCTGACGTGGGCGAACGACACGCGCGTCGTCGACCAGATTCTCGGCGGGTCGTACTCGACGGACGTGGAGTCGCTGGGGGACGGCGAGGCGTTCCTGCAGGCGGACTGGGAGCAGGACGTGCGGCGCGTGCAGTTCCGACGAAAGCGGACGTTCGACGCGGGCGCGACGCCGGGGTTCGGGGAGGCCGACGACCCCGACCTCCGGCCGGTCGACCCGGCGTGGCTGGAGCGATTCGAGTCCGCATCGGCCGAGCGGAGCAGCGGCGACGCCGGCGGGACCGGCGACGACGGAGCCGGCGGAGACGATTCGGGCGATGCCGGCGGGAGCGACGCGGACGAGAGCGAGGGCCAGAGCGAGGACAGCAGTGACGGTTCGAGCGGTGGCGACGCCGACAGTCAGTCCGGCGACCAGTCCCGCAGTGACAGCAGTCGCGGGAGCACCGGGGGCGGTTGGAAATCGCCCGGCGCGCGGACGGAACCGGCGTCGGACCCCCGGACGGCGGTCTGGGAGCTCGGGCAGCTCGTCGCGCACGTCGGGCGCGCGGCGGCGGGCCGGACGGCCAGCGGGCTCCTCCGGGCCGCGGACTGGACCGTGCACGCCGCGGACCGCGGGCTGGTGGAACTCGGTCGCCGGGTGCGCGTCGCCGGGCTGCGCGGGCTCGCGGCCGTGGACGGCGACCGGCAGTCGGGCCCGCTCCCCCACGCGGGCGGCGTCGACCGGGAGCGGGACGCCGCGACGGACCGCGTCGTCGGGGTCGGCGCGGTGCTCGCGGGGGCGTTACTCGCGTACGCCGCCCTCGCCGTCGCGTGAGGCGGCGCCGAGGTTGCGGCGGCGCAGGAGGACGTAGACCGGGCCGGCGACGACCGAGGACAGCAGCGCGGCGAGCACGAACCCGCCGGCGAGGTAGGGGACGACGCGCACCGCGACGTCGCCCGCGAGGACGGGCGCGAGGTAGTAGAGTTCGAGGACGCTGGCGCCGCCGAGCACGTACAGCGAGGGGTTCGGCTGCCAGGCGGCGTCGGCGCGCGCGAGGCGGTCGGCGTCCCGGAACAGCCACAGCGTCCCCGCGAGCGCGGTGAGGAAGTACGGGACGAGCGCGGCGTACGGGAGGAGTTCGACGCGCCCGCTCGTGCCGGTGTCGAAGACGCCGAACCCGTAGACGGCGCCGACCAGGAGGCCGACGACCGTGAGCGCGAACGGCGCGACGGCGAGCCACGTGGCCGCGTCGTCGGTGTCGCCGGGCGCGCCCGGGCCGTGACCCCTCCGTCGGGCGGTCGTCGGGCCGTCGGTCGTCCGGCTGTCCGCCGTCCGGCCGTCGGTCGACGCGGCGTCGGTGCTCGTCGGGGGCGGTGCGCCGTCGCCCGGGGGCGCCGCCTGCGACGGCCACCGGACGCGGACGCGGTGGTCGCCGTCGAGTCGCCGCAGTCGATACTGCCGGGTGCGGACGTCGTCGTGTATCGTGACCGTTCCCATCGTTTCACCCGCGGGAACGCGCCCGGCAGTCCGGGACAGCGTCGCCACTGCGCCTGGGGAACGCTTTTGGTGCCGGAGTGAGAACGGACAGGTGTCCTACCAGCTGCCCCTTCTCGGTGCGGTTCCCTGCGTTGGACTAGTGCCAACTCGGTGGCCGCCAATATAGGTTATCCAGCGATTCTGACCTGTCGGCAGTATTGCTGCGCGTAGTCGACAGCGGGCGCGCCGATTCCCCACCACGTACCATCTCACGTATGATAGTTGGGCGGGGCCAGGTCGCCGCCCTGACCGGGTTCGGCGCCGGGGTCGGCGC
>JBDGUB010000018.1:0-56230 GCA_042216245.1 Halobacterium sp. | reverse complement strand
TCGGCGCCGGGGTCGGCGCTTCGTTCGGCATCGCCCGAGCGCATTCCGCGGCGCGCGCGCCGCGGCCCGAGGCGGTCGACGCCACCCGGAGGGTTCTTGTCCGCGCCGGCACGACCACACTGCGATGAGCACGCGGAGGCGACGATGGGGATAGTCGAGGAGTACCTCGAGTTGCGCGCGGAGACGGACGCGGACCTGCTCGCGATGCAGGTCGGGGACTTCTACGAGTTCTTCGGCGAGGACGCCGAGTTCGTCGGGGACGTCCTCGACCTCGGGGTCTCCCAGAAGTCCAGCCACGGGTCGTCGTGCCCGATGGCGGGGGTGCCCGTCGACGACCTGACGCCGTACCTCGCGGCGCTCGTGGAGCGCGGCCACCGGGTCGCGGTCGCCGACCAGCGCGAGGACGGCGACGACATCGAGCGCGAACTCGCGCGCGTGGTCACGCCCGGCACGCTCCTCGACGCGACGGACGCCGACGCGCGCTACCTCGCGGCCGTGGTGCGGGGCGACGACTGGGGGCTGGCGTTCGTCGACGTCACGACCGGACAGTTCCACGTCGCGGCCGCGGACGGCGAGGCGGACGCGCTGACGGAGCTCCACCGGTTCTCGCCCGCCGAGGTGCTGCCGGGCCCCGAGTCGCGAAGCGACGAAGAGTTCCTCGGCCGCCTCCGGGAGCGCCTCGACGCGACGCTGACGCTGCACGAGGCCGGTGCGTTCGCGCCGGGGCGCGCGACGCACGCGGTCCGCGACCACTTCGGCGACGGCGCGCTCGACAGCCTCGACGTCGCGGCGGAGAGCCCGGCGGTCCGTGCGGCGGGCGCCGCGCTCGCGTACGTCGAGGAGACCGACGCGGGCGTGCTGGCGTCGCTGACCCGGCTCCAGCCGTACCGCTCCGGCGACCACGTCGAACTCGACGCGACCACGCAGCGCAACCTCGAACTCGTCGAGACGATGACTGGGGGCGGCGACGGGTCGCTGCTGGACGCGGTCGACCACACCGTCTCCGCGGGCGGCGGCCGGCGGCTGGAAGCGTGGTTGACGCGGCCGCTCCGGGACCGCGCGGAGCTCGAGCGCCGCCAGGCCGCGGTCGGCGCGCTCGCGGACGCGCCCCTCGCGCGGGACGCGCTCCGGGACGTCCTCGGCGAGGCCTACGACCTGGAGCGGCTCGCCAGCCGGGCGGCGAGCGGTCGCGCGGACGCCGGCGACCTCCTCCAGGTCCGGGAGACGCTGGCGCTGCTGCCCGAGGTGGCGGACGCGCTGACGACGGACCCCGGCCTGGCGTCGTCGCCGGCGCGGGACGTCCTCGAGCGCGTCGACCGGGAGACCGTCGCGGGCGTCCGCGAGGAACTCGCGGCGGCGCTCGCCGAGGACCCGCCGAAGACGCTGCGGGAGGGCGGGCTCCTCCGGGAGGGCTACGACGACGACCTCGACGAGCTGCTCGCCGAGCACCGCGAGCACCGCGAGTGGCTCGACGGCCTCGCGGCCCGCGAGAAGGACCGGCTCGGCGTGACCCACCTCCAGGTCGACCGGAACAAGACCGACGGCTACTACGTCCAGGTCGGCCAGTCGGAGACGGACGCCGTCCCCGACGAGTACCGGGAGGTGAAGACGCTGAAGAACTCGAAGCGGTACACGACCGAGGCGCTGGAGGCCCGCGAGCGCGAGATACTGCGGGTGGAGGAGGAGCGCGCCGACCTCGAGTACCGGCTGTTCCGCGAGCTCCGGGCGTGGGTGGGCGAGCGCGCCGACGTCCTGCAGGCCGCGGGCCGCGCGCTCGCGGAGCTGGACGCGCTCGCGAGCCTCGCCGAGCACGCCGCCGCGAACCGCTGGGCGCGCCCCGAGCTCGTCGACGGCGACGTCCTCGACGTCGAGGCGGGCCGCCACCCGGTCGTCGAGCAGACGACGGAGTTCGTGCCGAACGACGCCGCCTTCGGGGACGGCCGGCGGTTCCAGGTCGTCACCGGGCCGAACATGAGCGGGAAGTCGACGTACATGCGCCAGGTCGCCCTGGTAGTGCTGCTCGCGCAGGTCGGGAGTTTCGTGCCGGCGGACGCGGCCCGCGTCGGCCTCGTGGACGGCATCTACACCAGGGTGGGCGCGCTCGACGAGCTCGCGGGCGGCCGGTCGACGTTCATGGTGGAGATGCAGGAGCTCTCCCGCATCCTCCACGCCGCCACCGCGGACTCCCTCGTGATCCTCGACGAGGTGGGGCGGGGGACCGCGACCTACGACGGCATCAGCATCGCGTGGGCGGCGACGGAGTACCTCCACAACGAGGTCCGCGCGAAGACGCTGTTCGCGACGCACTACCACGAGTTGACGGCGCTGGCGGACCACCTCGCGGACGTCGCGAACGTCCACGTGGCGGCCGAGGAGCGCGACGGCGACGTGACGTTCCTGCGGGCGGTCCGGGAGGGCGCGACCGACCGGTCGTACGGCGTGCACGTCGCGGACCTGGCGGGCGTCCCGGACCCCGTCGTGGAGCGCTCCCGGGACGTCCTCGACCGGCTGCGTGACGAGCAGGCCGTGGAGGCGAAGGGGTCGGCCAGCGAGTCCGTGCAGGCGGTCTTCGACCTGGAGTCCGGGGAGTTCGCGGAGGCGACGGACGGCGACGGCGGGAGAGACGTCGGTGGAGAAGGCGGGAGGGACGGCGGGAATGACGGCTGGAGAGGTAGGAGTGGAGACGGCGGGGAAGACGGCGGCCTCGACCCGGACGCGGAAGCCGTCCTCGCGGAGCTCCGGGACGTCGACGTGAACGAGACGCCGCCCGTGGAGCTGCTGTCGATGGTCCAGGAGTGGCAGTCCCGGCTGGACGAGTAGCCGGCCCGCCGAACTGGTAGCTGGCGAACACTTATGTGTCCGGACGGGGCACAGTTCAACGCGAGTTCATGTCGTGGCGGGGTGCGGTCCGGCGGGTGGTGCTGGGAATCGCAGCGGGAGCGGCCGCGTTCGCGGCCGGGTACGCCGCGCTCGCGGGCGTCGTGTACCTGACACACGGCGACGCCACGCGCATCGTCGCGGCGGTCCTGTCCGTCGACCGGAGCGCCGTCGCGTCGCTCTCGCGGACCGTGACGGTGCCGGGGCGCGACCAGGCGGCGATGTGGCTGTACTTCGGCAGCCACCTGGTACCGATGGAGGTCTCGCAGGCCGCCGCGTTCGCGCGGTCGACGCGGGTCGTCCGCCTCGAGCAGACGGCGGTCTGGCGGTCCGTCTACTACCTGCTCCCGCCGGCGGCCACCCTCGGAGCGGGCTACGTCCTGGGGAAGCGGGAGTTCGCGGACCCGGGGTACGGGAGCGCGAAGGCGGGCGTCCTGCTCGCGCTCGGGTACGCGGCGGCGGGGGCCGCGGGCGCGTGGTTCGCGGTCTGGGAGGTGAACGTCTCCGGCGCGGGGTTCTCCCTGTACCCGAAACTCGGCGCGCTGCCGTTCGTGCTCGCGTTCCCACTCGTCGGTGGCGCGGTCGGGGCGTCGTTCGGCGCGTCGGCGGCCCGGAACAGCGCACACGACCGCCAGGGTGCCGGCTCGCGCGCACATCGGGGGAACGCCGCTTCGAGTTCGACACGGGCGGACGAGGGCGCGAGCACCGAATCATCCACGGATGGAGAGTCGAAGATGGAGTGGTGGAGCGAGCGGGACAGCGCGTCGAACGCGGACACCCAGCGGTCGTACGAACCCGGGACGCTGACCGCCGAGAACGACGGCGAGGCGCCCGTCTCGCTGCGCGTCGGGTGTCGGACGGACGGCGAGGTGGCGTTCCGCGAGGACGTCACGCTCCCGCCGGACGGCGCCGAGACGTGGACGGACCTCCCCGACGCCGGCTTCGAGGTGGGGGCGCGTCTCGACGACGGCCAGCCGGCGACCGAGTCCGTCGACGCGAGCGACGGCTCGGCGGTGCGAGTGGTAGCGACCCCCGACAGCGTCTCTGTGGAGCGAGTTCCGGGAGACAGCGGTGGCGGGGCGGCGAGCGACGGCGAGCAGTCCGAGCGCGCTCGCGGTCGCCGGGAGGCCAGCGAGCGCGGGGCTACGCGCCAGCGGTCGCCGCGGGGCGGCGGCGGCCTGCTGACGCGGCGGCGCGTCCTCGCCGGCGCGGTGGCCGTCGGCGCCGCCGGCGTCTGGCGGACCGGCGCGTACGAGCGCCTGCCGTTCGTCGGCAGCGGGAGCGCCCTGCCCGTCTACCCGGACGCGTCCCGGGTGTCTATCGGAGAGGCCGCGAAGGACCGCGTGCGCTCGCAGTTCCTGGGCGCGGCCGACCGGGGGACGGTGCGCGTGTTCACGACCGGCGCGAGCGAGCCCGTGGTCTCGTGGTACCGGACCCACCGCGACGTCGGCGGGTGGACGCGCACGAACGCGTTCGACCAGGCGTTCGTCTACCGGAACGGCGGCCGCGGCGCGGTCGTGTTCGTCCAGGAGCGCGGCGGGAAGGTGAATCTCGGGCTGTCCCGGGCGTCCGGCGTGCCGACGGACGTCGTGGTCGCGACGGCGGACTGGGCGGTCGTGAACCGGCAGCTCTGAGCCCGCCGCCCCTGGGCGTCCGGGCAGCGAGCCTTTCATGGGGCGGCGGCGCCTCGGGGCGAGCAATGAGCGACAGCGACCGCGTGCGCGAACTCGACGACGCGACGGTCGCGCAGATCGCGGCCGGCGAGGTCGTCGAGCGGCCCGCGAGCGTGGTGAAGGAGCTCGTGGAGAACAGCCTGGACGCGGGCGCGTCGAGCGTCGACGTCACCGTGGAGAACGGCGGCGTCGACCGCGTCGTCGTCGCGGACGACGGCCACGGAATGGGGCCGGAGGACCTCCGGCGGGCGGTCCGCCAGCACACGACGAGCAAGCTCGACGCGGGCGACGGCCTGGACGCGGTGTCGACGCTCGGGTTCCGGGGGGAAGCCCTCTACACCATCGGGTCGGTGTCCCGGATGACGGTCTCCACCCGACCCCGGAACGCGGGCGACGCGGGCGCCGAGTTGACCGTCGACCACGGGGACGTCGGCGACGTAGAGGCGGCGGGTCGGCCCGCGGGAACGACCGTCGAGGTCGCGGACCTGTTCGCGGAGACGCCAGCGCGCCGGAAGTACCTGAAGCGGCCGGCGACGGAGTTCGGGCACGTGAACCGCGCGGTGACGCGGTACGCGCTCGCGAACCCCGACGTCGCGTTCTCGCTGACCCACGACGGCCGCGAGGTGTTCGCGACGACCGGCACGGGCGACGTCCGGGAGGCCGCGCTCTCCGTGTACGGCCGGGAGGTCGCACAGTCCCTCCGGGAGGTCGACGCGACCCCGGAGTCGGGACCGGTGGAGCGCGTCCACGGCTACGTCTCGGACCCGGAGGTCACGCGGGCGACCCGCGAGTACCTGGCGACGTTCGTGAACGGGCGGTCGGTCCGGGACGCCGTCCTCCGGGAGGCAGTCCTGGACGGCTACGGCGGCCAGCTCGCGAACGACCGCTACCCGTTCGCGGTGCTGTTCGTCGAGTGCGCGGGCGTCGACGCGAACGTCCACCCGCGGAAGCTCGAGGTGCGCTTCGAGGACGAGGACGCGGTCGCCCGGAGCGTGGAGTCAGCGGTCCGGGACGCGCTGCTGGACGCCGGCCTGGTGCGGTCGCGGGCGCCGCGCGGCGCGTCGAAGCCCGGGGACGCCGAGATTTCGCCGGAGCGAGCGGCCGGCTCCGGGGGTGGCGCCGAGGGGTCGGACGGTGAGTCGGCGACGGGAGACGTCGATGCGAGCGAGCAGTCCCCGGGGTCGCGTGCGTCGACGCGGCAGTCCACGGTGGACGAGCAGCGCGAGCGCGGCGAGCAGGATGGCGGGAACGCGCTGGGTGGACACGGGGCGCAGGATGGCCGGGACGCGCTGAGTGGGCAAGAAGCGGGGACAAGACGCGACGCGACCGAGACGTCCGGGACGGCAGCCGTGGACGAGTCGGGCGGGGAAGCCGGCACGGAGCGCGAGCGCGCCGGCGTCGACGCGGAGTCCGAGTCGTCGCGGTCGTTCGCGGCGCCGACGGAGAACGCGCGCCTCGGCGACAGCCCAGGAGGGGAGCGTGCCGGCGAGTCGTTCGACAGCCTGCCGGCGCTGCGGGTGCTCGGCCAGCTCGCGGACACGTACGTGGTGGCGGCCAGCGACGACGGCCTCGTGCTCGTCGACCAGCACGCGGCCGACGAGCGCGTCCACTACGAGTGCCTCCGGGAGCGCGTGGACGGCGCGAGCCAGTCGCTGGTCGCGCCCGTCGGACTCGAACTGACGGCGGGGGAGGCGGCCGCGTTCGACGCCGCGGCCGGCGACCTCCGCGAACTCGGGTTCGCGGTCGAGCGCTCCGGGCGGACGGCCCGCGTGACGGCGGTGCCGGCGGTGCTGTCGGACGCCCTCGACCCCGAGCTGGCGCGGGACGCGCTCGCGTCCGTCCTGGGGGCCGAGGCCGGCGACCCGGTCGGTGACGCCGCGGACGCGGTGCTCGCGGACCTCGCCTGCGCGCCCGCCGTGACCGGGAACACGTCGCTCGCGGAGGGCTCGGTCGTCGAGTTGCTCGCGGCGCTCGACGACTGCGAGAACCCCTTCGCGTGCCCGCACGGCCGGCCGACGCTGATCCGCGTGGACGCCGACGAGCTCGCCGAGCGCTTCGAGCGGGACTACCCCGGGCACGACGGGAGGCGGCGCGAGGACGACGGGAACTAAACCCCGGCAGTCGTAGGAGCGGGCATGGACATCGTGACGTTCGGCGAGACGATGCTGCGGCTCTCGCCGCCCGGCCGGGAGCGCCTGGAGCGCGCGACGGAACTCGACTTCCGGGCGGCGGGCGCGGAGAGCAACGTCGCCGTGAACGCGGGCCGGCTCGGCGCGGAGACGGCGTGGCTGTCGAAGCTCCCGGACTCGCCGCTCGGCCGGAAGGTCGCGGCGACGCTGCGCGCGCAGGGCACCACGCCCGACGTGGCGTGGAGCGAGACCGGCCGGCAGGGCGTCTACTTCCTCGAGCACGGCGGCGAACCCAGGGGGACGAACGTGGTCTACGACCGCGAGAACGCCGCGGTGACGACGGCGACGCCCGACGAGCTGGCGACCGGGCGCGTCGCGGACGCCGGGTACTTCTACACGAGCGGCATCACGCCCGCGCTCTCGGACACGCTCGCGGCGACGACCGCCGACCTCCTCGAGCGCGCCCGGGAGACCGGGACGACGACCGCGTTCGACGTGAACTACCGGGGGAAACTCTGGGAGCCGGAGGCCGCTCGCGCGGAACTGGAGTCGCTGTTCCCGGACGTCGACGTGCTGTTCGTCGCGGAGCGGGACGCACGGGACGTGCTCGCGCGCGACGGGTCGCCGGCGGCCGTCGCGCGCGGCCTCGCGGACGAGTTCGGGTTCGGGACGGTCGTCGTCACGCGCGGCGACGAGGGCGCGCTCGCCGCGCGGAACGGCGAGGTGTTCGAACAGCCGGCCTTCGAGACGGAGACCCACGACGCCATCGGGACGGGGGACGCGTTCGTCGGCGGGTACCTCGCGCAGCGCGTGGACGGCGGGAGCGTCGCCGACGCCCTGAAGTGGGCCGCGGCGACGGCGGCGCTGAAGCGCACGATTCCCGGGGACGTCGCGCTGGTCACCCGCGAGGAGGTCGAGTCGGTCGCGGCGGGCGACGGCGCGGAAATCGACAGATAGCTCCCATTCGTAGTCCGACGGGTGGCCACAAGGCGTTTTCAGTCCCGAGCACTCGGGCCCGAGGCCGCGGCGCCTCCCACAGGGGCGCCCGGACCGGCCGCACTGGGCACGGAGCGCCGGCTAGAACCCCTGCGCGTTGCCGTCTTTCCTGGGTTCCGTTGCCGCCGAGAGCGTCCCGGCGTCGTTCCTGACGATCTGGGCGCCCCCGAACTTCCCGGGGGTGAGCGTGCGCACGTCGTGGCCCCTCCGGACGAGTTTCGCGGCGACGTTCGAGTCGAAGTGCGGTTCGAGCGCGAGCGTGCCGTCCTCCCGGTACCGCCACCTCGGGCGGTCGAGAGCGGCCTGGAGCGGGAGGTCGTAATCCACTAGGTTCGAGACGACCTGGACGTGGCCCTGTGGCTGCATGTAGCCCCCCATCACGCCGAACGCCGCCCAGTCGTCCTCGTCGAGGCGGGCTATCGCCGGAATGAGCGTGTGGAACGGCCGCTTCCCGGGTTCGAGGCGGTTCGGGTGCTCCGGGTCGAGGGAGAACGACGACCCCCGGTTCTGGAGGGCGATACCGGTGTCGCCGGCGACGAGACCGGAGCCGAAGCCCGCGAACCGCGAGTTGATGAACGAGACGAGGTTCCCCTCGTCGTCGGCGACGCAGAGGAGAACGGTGTCGGCGTCCTCCGCGTTCGCCCGCGGGACGCCGAAGGAGACGTCAGCGCTGGTGTGGTCGACGTCGCTGGCGCGCTGGGCGGCCCACTGCTTCGACCCGAGCGGGGGGTGGTCCTCGAAGGCGGGGTCGGTGATGTAGTGGTGGCCGTCGTGGAACGCGAGTTTCGTCGCCTCCGAGAAGTAGTGGACTCGCTCCGGGGAGTCGATGGGGTGGTCGCCGGCGTCCAGTTCCTCCGCGACGTTCAGGGCTTCCAGCGCGATGAGCCCCTGGTTGTTCGGCGGGAGTTCGAACACCTCCGTCCCGTTGTACGTCGTCGAGACGGGGTCCGGGAACTCGGGTTCGAAGGCCGCGAGGTCGTCGACGGTGAGGAAGCCACCCCGAGACTGCACTTCGTCGGCGATGGCGTGGGCGATGTCGCCCTCGTAGACGACGTCGGCGCCGGCGTCGGCGATTCGCCGCAACGACTCGCCGAGTTCCGGGAGGCGGACCGTCTCCCCGACGTCGGGCGCGTCGCCGGCGAAGAGGTAGGCGTCTCGGGCGTTCTCCGCGTCGAAGAGCTCGTCGCCGTGGTCCCAGGCGGCCGCGACGCCCTCACTGACCGGGTAGCCGTCGGTTGCGTACCTGATGGCGGGCTGCAGGAGTTCTCCGAGGTCCATGCGTCCGAACCGGTCGACAGTTGCCTCCCACCCGCGAGCGGTCCCCGGGACAGTGACGGTGTGTGGGCCGGTCTCCGGCATCTCGGCGTCGACCGGGTCGACGTCCTGCTCGTCGGCGACCTCCCGACTGACGGCCTCGATCGTCGCGCCCTCCGGGGCGGGCCCGCAGGACCGCATCGCACCGACGTCGCCGTCGGCCGTCCGGTAGAGCGCGAACACGTCGCCACCGAGACCGGTCGACGTAGGCTCCACGACGTTGAGAGCGGCCGCAGTCGCCACGGCCGCGTCGAACGCGTTCCCGCCGTCTTCCAGGACCGAGACGCCGGTCTGAGCGGCGAGTGGTTGACTCGTGGCGACGACGCCCCGCTGGCCGTAGACGGTAGAGCGGCGGGACGAGAACCGATCGAGGTCCGGTGTCTGCATACCGCGAGAGACGGTCGGACAGCGTGAAAGTCCCGCACCGAATATGTCCGGAGGGGGTTCTTTGCTCGGGCGGACGAACGCCCACACATGACGTTCTCACTCTGCGTTCGAGCGGAAACGCCCGACGGGCCGGCGTTCGGAACGGCCGTCGCGACGGACGCGCCCGCGGTCGGCGCACTCGCCCCCTACGTCAGCCACGACGGGGCGGTGAGCACCCAGAGCTTCGTCAACGTCCGTCTCGGACGGCGAGGCGTCGAGCTGCTGGACTACCTCTCGGTCACGGACGCGCTCTCCGGCCTGCTCGGGCGGGACGAGGACAGCGCGCTCCGGCAGCTCCACGGCGTCGACCGCCGCGGCGACACGTTCGCGTTCACCGGCGAGGACTGCGAGCCGTGGTCCGGTCACGTCGTCCGTGACGCCGACGGCGTGACCGCAGCGGGGAACATGCTCGCCAACGGTGACACCCTCGACGCAGCGGTCGGGGCGTTCCTGGACTCGGCGGCGGACGCGTCGAACGACCCGGTGTCGGACGCCGACCTCACGCCGCGGCTGGTCGACGCGCTCGCCGCGGGGCGCGACGCGGGCGGAGACAAGCGCGGCCACTCCTCGGCGGCGGTCGCGGTGAAAGCCCCGGACGCGACGGCGTACCACGACCTGCGCGTGGACGAACACGAGACGCCAATCGACGAACTGCAACGGGTCTACGAGGCCGCGGCGGACGCCAGCGAGGAGTTCACGGAGTCGAAGCGGTCACGAATCTTCGACTGAGTTCGGCCCCGGGTCCTCGAGCGCGAGAGCGGCGACGCCCGCCGCGACCGCGAGCGCTCCGCCGAGGAGGAACGTCTGGTCCCACCCCAGGGAGACGACGAACGCGCCCGTGACGGTTCCGCCGAAGACGCCGCCCCACATCTTCCCGGAGTACAGCAGGGCGTAGTTCGCGCTGGAGTGCTTCTCGCCGTAGTAGTCGCCGACGACGCTCGGAAACAGCGTGTACTGGGGGCTCCAGAAGAACGTCGCGACCACGACTGCCACGACGAACGCCGACCCCGCGCCGCGCACCCCGAAGTAGACGACCGCGAACAGCCCGAGGCCACAGAGCGTGAACGCCGCCGCCATCGCGTTCGTGCGGTCAACGCGGTCGCTGACTTCCCCGAGGAGGAGGCGGCCGACGCCGCCGGCCAGCGGCAGGAGCGTGGCGGCCGCCGTCGCGATGACGCCCGCGAGTCCGAGGTGGTCGGCGTACGAGACGATCTTCTCGGTGAGCATCAGGCCGGCGCCGGAGACGGCGACGAACATCGCGTACATCAGCCAGAACTGCCACGTGCGGAGCATCTCCCGCCACGTGAACTGGTGGCCGGCGAAGCCCACGCCGTCGCTGTCGGAGCGCCAGCCGGCCGGCGGGTCTCGGAGGACGAGCGCGCCCGCGAGCACGACGACGAAGATGAGCGCGCCGAGGTTCTGGAGGACGCTCACGTACGCCGAGTCGGGGAGCGCCGGACCGGTGTTCGCCCGCACGTACGGGACGAGGGCGGCGCTCCCCCCGGCGAACGCCATCGTCCCGACGCCGGAGGTCAGTCCGCGGCGGTCCGGGAACCACTTGAGCGCCGTGTTGACGGCGACGGTGTAGACGATGCCGACGCCGAGCGCGCCGAGCGAGTACGCCAGGTAGATCTGCCAGACGGTCTCCGCGACGGAGAGCCCGAGGTAGCCGCCGCCCGCGAGGAACGCGGCGACGACGCTGATGGCTCTCGGGCCGTGGCGGTCCCGCCACCAGCCGACGGGAAACTGGCTGGCGGCCTGGAACACCACGAACAGCGTGAACACCGTGGAGAGCGCGGCGGCCTCGATACCAAGGTGGCGCGCGACGGGGGCGCGGAGGCTGCTCCAGACGTACTGGTAGGGGCCGACGACGGCCATCATTCCCGCGGCTGCGAGCACCAGCCACCAGCGCGAGAACCCGAGGTGGTCGCGGGCGCGTGCCGCGTGGTCGACGTCCGACTCGCTCATCCGGTATCACCGGTGACGGTCGCGTGAGCCATGTTCCGTACGGTGCACGCGACCCGGAATAGCGGTGACCCGATTATATTTGGCGGGGGGCTCAGGTGGACTGGCGACGTACCAAACTACTGCGAAGACCGAGTCGCGGAGAGGCTGTCATCCACTCACCGGCCGCGGGCGGCGAGGTACTCGCCGACCTCGGCCATCACCTTCTCCTCTGCACGCGCGAGATGCTCCCAGGTCGTGGTCTGGGCGAGCCCGACCTCGTCGGCGACGTCCTCGACGCGCACGTCGGATCCCTCGTCGTAGTACCCCATGTCGGTGGCGACGGCGAGAATCTCCTGCTGGCGGTCCGTGAGGTCCTCGAGCATGCGGGAGAGCGCGAGGTGTTCCTCGCCCTCCAGTTCGTCCAGCGCGACGTCGCGGACGAGCTCGGTGTCGTTGCCCGCTTCCTCGAGGGAGTCGACGACTGCGGAGAGGTCGTCGTCCTCGTCGAGGTACAGCGTCCAGTGCTCCCAGCCGTTCCGGATTGTCGTCCCGACCCGGTAGTGCACGCCGTGGTCGGCGAGTCGCTGGGCGATGCTGTCCCACTGGTAGCTATCGTAGGTGACGCCGACGAACACGCGGTCGTTGTCCAGCGGAGAGAGGCGTTCAACTTCGTTGACCGAGTCGGCGGCCTCGAATTCCTCCAGGAAGCCGGCGACCTCGTCCTCGGGGCCGCGCGCTTCCACGATGCGTTTGCGTTCGGCGGCGCTCCCGGACAGCGAGGACACGCTCCGGAGCGTCACGTCGGGGTAGTGCGCACTCACGTCGCTCTCGGGTTCGCCGTGGTGGCGCACCCGCAGAGTCACTTCCCGCATCAGTTCCACGTTAGCTACCCACTCATTTACGCCTGCCGCAGGTGTAGATGTTGCTCGAACCCGGATATAGCCGGCACTACCCTGAACGGGATAGAATAGCTAGCAATGGGTAGCCGACTCATGACAAAGAATGGCAAACCGACCGACGAGGACCTGAGCGGTCCCGTCGTCGACCGGCGGACCACCATCTCACTGCTCGGCGCGGCCGGACTCGGCGCATTAGCCGGCTGTACCGGCGGCGGAGGCGGGGATGGCCAGAACGACGACACCGACACCGACACCGACACCGGGACGACCGCGGGCGGCGGCGACGTGAAGACCGGCGGCCGTCTGAAGGCCGCCTGGTTCACTGGCAGCATCGACACGCTCGACCCGCCGTACATCAGCGTCGGCCAGTACTTCCAGGTCGCCGCGAACGTCTTCAGCGGGCTCGTCGCCCTCGAGAAGGACCTCACTATCCGCGGGGACCTCGCGAAGGACTGGACCGTCGAGAACGGCGGCGAGTCCATCACCTTCGACCTCCGCGAGGGCGTGACGTTCCACAACGGCACCGAGTTCACCGCCGCGGACGTCGAGTACACGATCCGCCGCACCATCCAGCAGGAGACGCCCGCAGCGGGCAAACTCTCCGCGCTCAAGCCCGTCGACGACGACGGCATCGAGACCAGCGGCGACTACACGGTCACGCTGAACTTCGAGAAGCCGATGGCGCCCGCCCTCGTCTACCTCACGCGTGGCCCGGGGCGCGCGGCCACCATCGTCTGCAAGGAAGCCATCGAGGAGATGGGCGCCGACCAGTACAGCGTCACGCCGGTCGGCACCGGCCCCTTCGAGGTGACGAGTCACTCCATCGGGAGCGGCATCAAGCTCGACGCGTACGACGACTACTTCGGGACCGACGAGAACGGCACCCAGCTCCCGTACCTCGACGGCGTCGACATCAAACCGATTCCCGAGGCGGCGACGCTCGTCAGCGCACTGCAGTCCGGGGACGTCGACTTCGCGAACCTCGTTCCGCTCCAGAACGTCGACCAGGTCGACTCAGCGAGCGGCGTCCAGACGCTGCGCGCGCCCGGCATCAACTGGTACGGGCTCGCGATGAACCAGCGCCGCGAGCCGTTCGGGAACAAGCGCGTCCGGGAGGGCATCGCGAAAGTCATCGACAACCAGGCGTTCATCGACACCGCGTACTTCGGGAACGCGATGGTCGCCCGCGGCCCGATCAACAAGGGGACCAAGTGGGCGTACCGCGAGGACAAGCCGGACACGCAGGCCCACGACCCGGAAGCCGGGAAGGCGATTCTCGAGGAGGAGGGCGCGACGGGCGCGAGCTTCAGCATCCTCGCGACGTCCAGCAGCCTCCGGGGCGCGAAGGCGATGCGCCAGCAGCTCAACGCCGCCGGCCTGGACGTGAGCATCGAGCAGGTGACTTCCTCGACGTACTGGAACCGCTACCAGAAGGGGGACTACGACGCCACCATCTCCGGGAGCGTCGGCGACCCGGACCCGGACCAGTCCCTGTACAACTTCTACCGGCTCCCCAGCGAGGACGGCGTCTGGAACTGGGTGGACTACCAGGACCAGGAGGTCCACGAGTGGCTCGGCAAGCAGCGCCGGCAACTCGACCGGGACCGCCGGACCGAGACGCTGCAGAAGATCGAGGACCGGCTCATCGAGGACGTCCCCCACGCGTTCCTGATGCACCAGGACGACATCGCGGCGAAAACGAGCGCCGTGAAGGGGTTCACCCACGTCCCCTTCATGCGGAACTTCCACTCCGTCTGGCTCGACGAATAGATGAGACGGTACATCGCGAAGCGCGTCGCCCACGCACTGTTCGTGATGTGGCTGGTGGCGACGACGGTGTTCTTCGGGCTGCGGCTCATTCCAGGCGGCCCGGTGCGGACGATGCTCGGGCAGGAAGCGACGCCCCGGGCCGTCGCGGCCCTCCGCGAGCAACTCGGGCTGGACGAACCGCTGTACGTCCAGTACCTCGACTGGATGGTCGACCTGTTCACGGGCGACTTCGGACAGTCCATCACGAGCCAGCAGAGCGTCGGCGAGCTGGTCGGCGCCGCGTACCCGAAGACGCTGTCCATCGCCGTGGTCGCGATCGTGCTCGGCGTGACAGTGGCGCTGGTGACCGGCGTCGTCAGCGCGACCCGGAAGCGGGAACCGGTCGACTACGTCGCGACGACGGCGGCGTTCCTCGGCATCTCGATGCCGGCGTTCTTCACGGGTATCGTGCTCGCCATCGTGTTCGGCGTGTACCTCGACTGGCTTCCCATCGTCGGGTACACGCCGCTCCGGGAGGGCGTCGTCCCGTGGTTCAAGAGCATCGTCCTGCCCGCCGTCGCCGTCGGGCTCCCGTACTCGGCGGTCGTCATGCGGATGATGCGGTCGAGCCTCCTGGAGGTGCTCGACGAACCCTACATGAAGACGGCGCGCGCGAAGGGGGTCGGCGGGCGCGTGCGGTTGTTCAAGCACGCGCTCCAGAACGCCCTCATCCCCGTCGTGACCGTCGCCGGCATCCAGTTGGCGCTCATCCTCATCGGGAGCGTCACCGTGGAGATCGTCTTCGGCATCAAGGGCCTCGGTCGGTTGCTCGTGAACTCGATGCTGGACCGCGACTACCCGGTCGTGCAGGTGACCATCTTCCTCGTCGCGGCCGTGATGGTGTTCACGAACCTCGCGGTCGACCTGACGTACACCGTCATCGATCCGCGCATCCGCGTGGGTGAGTCCAGTGAGTGACGCCTACGACGGGGACGCCGACACGCCCGAGGTGCCCCCGGAGTACCAGACCGACGACGTGGCCGAGGAACACACGCCGACCCACAGGAAGGTCCTGAACGCGCTGCTCGCGGACAAGATGGCGTTGTTCGGCGCGATAGTCGTCGTGCTGTTCGTGTTGACGGCCGTCGCCGCGCCGCTGGTCGCCCCCTACGACCCGGGCGCGACGAAGTTCGGCATCATGAAGGAACCGATGAGTCACACCGTCGGGAACTTCGACGGCGACCCCGGGACCGAGCGCGCGCTCCACGTCCTCGGCACGGACTCGTTCGGGCACGACATCCTGAGCCGGCTCATCTTCGGGGCTCGCATCAGTCTCGGCGTCGCGCTCGCGACGGTGTTCGTGGCGTTCAGCGTCGGGACGACGCTCGGCTTGCTCGCGGGGTTCTACGGCGGCTGGGTCGATTCCGTGATCATGCGGTACGTCGACTTCCAGTGGGCGTTCCCCGAACTGATTCTCGGCATCGGCATCATCGCAGTGATGGGCGGACTCGGCGTGGAGAACGTCATCATCGCCATCGGCATCGCGTACGTCGACGACTTCGCGCGCCTGGTGCGCGGCGAGGTCCTGTCGATCCGGGAGGAGGAGTACGTGATGGCGGCCCGCGCGGTCGGGATGCGCGACCGACGCATCATGCTCAAGGAGATCCTCCCGAACGCGGTCGCGCCGCTCATCGTGCAGGCGACGCTGATGATTCCGCTCGCCATCCTCGCCGAGGCGGGCCTGTCGTTCCTCGGTCTGGGGGTCCGTCCGACCACGCCGACCTGGGGGCTGTTGCTGTCGGACGGCCGCCAGTTCATCCGACGCGCGTGGTGGATCTCCGTGATGCCGGGGGTGGCGATCATGGTGACCGTGCTCTCGTTCAACATGCTCGGTGACGGGCTCCGTGACGCCTTCGACGTCAGCGAAGGGGAGGTCGAGGAGCGATGAGCGACGACCCACTGCTGGCCGTTCGCGGGCTGGAGACGCAGTTCGACACGAAACGCGGCGTCGTGGAGGCGGTCGCCGGCGTCGACCTCGACATCGAGCGGAGCGAACTCGTCGGGCTGGTCGGCGAGTCGGGCTCCGGGAAGAGCGTCCTCGCGGAGTCGACAATGGGGCTCGTCGAGGACCCCGGCGAGGTGGTCGGCGGCGAGGTCCAGTTCCGGTCGACGGACGCGGTCGAGACGCTCGCCCGGGAGTTCCCCGACGAGGTCCGGGGGTCGGGCGACCCGGCCGACGCCGGGTTCGTGGTCGTGGAGGACGCCGTCGGAGCGAGCGACGCGGACGCGGTCGGCGACGGCGTGACGTCGGGGTACGTGGACTTGCGACGCGCAAGCGAGTCCGCCATGCGACACATCCGCGGCGGGAGCCTCGCGATGGTGTTCCAGGACCCGATGAACTCGCTAAACCCGACGCTGTCCGTCGGCGAGCAGATAGCCGAGACGGTGCGGCTCCACCAGGACGTCGGAGAGTCAGTGAGCCTCGGTGCGGAGTTCAAGCGGAAGCTCCTCGGTGCGGCGAAGAACTCGGAGGCCTGGCGGCGAGCCATCGAGATGCTGGAGACGGTCGAGATCCCCGAGCCGGAGCGCCGCGCCACCGAGTACCCCCACGAGTTCTCGGGCGGGATGCGCCAGCGCGCGATGATCGCGATGGCGCTGTCCTGCGAGCCGGACCTCCTGGTCGCCGACGAGCCGACGACGGCCCTCGACGTCACCATCCAGGCCCAGATTCTCGAGGAACTCACCGCGCTCAAGGACGCCTTCGACACGTCGATTCTCATCATCACGCACGACCTCGCGGTCGTCGCCGAGACCTGCGACACGGTGAACGTGATGTACGCGGGCGAGATCGTCGAGCGGGCGTCCGCGGCCGAACTGTTCTCGAACCCCCAGCACCCCTACACGCAGGGACTCATCGCGAGTACGCCCCGGCTGGAGGCTCCGACCGAGGACCTCGAGCCCATCCCCGGGAACGTCCCGGACCTCGTGGACGTGCCGTACGCGTGTCACTTCGCGCCGCGCTGTCCGGAGGCCGAACGTGAGTGCTTCGAGCGCGAGCCGGACTTCCGGGACGTCGGAGAGGCGTTCGACGACCACGAGGCGGCGTGTCTCCGCCGCGGGCCAGAGGAGGACCAGCTATGAGTACTGACAGCCCCACCACTCCGAGAACGAACGCGACGGACGGCGAGGCGCCGCTGCTGCGGCTCGAGGGCCTCGAGAAGTACTACGACCGGTCCAGCGGCGTGCTGGACGACTTGCTCGGCGCGCCGCCGAGCGTGCGAGCGGTCGACGGCGTCGACCTGACCGTCCGCGAGGGCGAGACGGTCGCCGTCGTCGGAGAGTCCGGGTGCGGGAAGTCCACGCTGGGCCGCGCGATACTCAACCTCGACAAACCCACCGGTGGCACCGTGGAGTACCGCGGCGAGGACATCACCGGCCTCGCCGACGGCGAGATGCGGCCGTACAGACGCGACCTCCAGATGGTGTTCCAGGACCCCCTCGCGTCCCTGAACCCGCGGCAGACGGTCGCGGACATCCTCACCGCGCCGATGGAGGTCCACGGCGTCGGTGCCGACGACGAGGAGCGCGTGCAGCGCGCCGAGTCGCTCCTGGAGCGCGTCGGGCTGAAGGCGAGCCACGCCGAACGGTACCCGCACCAGTTCTCGGGCGGCCAACAGCAGCGCATCGCGGTCGCACGGTCGCTCACGCTGGAACCCGAGTTGCTCGTCGCCGACGAACCGGTCTCGGCACTGGACGTCTCCGTGCAGGCGCAGTTGCTGAACCTCTTCGAGGACCTCCAGGCGGACTTCGGGCTGTCGATGCTGTTCATCAGCCACGACCTCAGCGTCGTCCGGCAGGTCGCCGACCGCGTGGCGGTCATGTACCTCGGGGAGATCGTGGAGGTCGCGCCGGTGTCCGAGCTGTTCGAGAACCCACAGCACCCCTACACGAAGAGCCTCCTGTCGGCCGTCCCCCGAATCGACCCCGACCACCGCACCGAGCGCACCGTCCTCGAGGGGTCGGTGCCGTCGCCGGCGGACCCGCCGTCGGGCTGCCGGTTCCACACCCGGTGTCCCGCGGTCGTGCCGCCGTCGGACTGGGACGCCGACCAGTCGACGTTCCGGGCGGCGTTCACGTTCCGGTGCCGGATTCTCGACGGCGAGATCGATCCGGAGGCGGTGCGGACTCGCCTGGAGTCCGAGGGGCGGGAGACGACCGAGTCCGCCGTCGCGGAGTACGTCGTAGACAGCGCGCTGGACGTCGACCCGGAGGCCCTCCCGGGGGACCGTGGTGACCGAGTCCGGGAGGCCGCGGCGGCCCTCGCAGCCGGCGACGAGGACGAGGCGGCCCGCGTCGTCGCCGACGCGTTCCCGTCGCCGTGCGAGCGGGAGACGCCCCGCGACACGTCGGTCGGTCCCGACCACACCGCGGCCTGCCATCGCGTGGAAGACGAACGGTAGGCCGCCGAGGCTGCCGTCTCTCCGGGTCGTGGCGGCCGGTCCCGCCCCAGCGGGACGCGGCGAACGCCAGGGTTCTGGGAATCCTGTCGAACCCGGCAGCGTCCGCCGCTGGGCCGAAGCCATTACTGGCCGCGGGGCGACGTGGCCCACATGACGCGACCACACGTCGTCGTCGTCGGTGCGTACGGGAGCGCGGGCGTCGCGGCCGCGGAAGTGCTGGCGGACGCGGACGTCGAGTTGACCCTCGTGGACGACGGCGACCCGGGCGGCGGCCTCTGCATCCTCCGCGGCTGCATGCCGTCGAAGGAAGTGCTGTCCGCGGGCGCGCACCGCTACCAGGCCCGCCACGACCACCGGCTCAGCGGGGACGTCCCGGACGTCGACCTCGAGGAGGTCGTGGCGACGAAAGACGACCACGTCCTCGGGTTCGCGGAGCACCGGCGGCAGGCGGTCCACGACCTCGCGGACCGCGAGCACGTCTCGTTCCGCCACGAGACCGCGCGGTTCGTCGACGACCGCGTGCTCGAGGTCGGCGGGGAGCGCGTCGAGGCGGACTACGTCGTGCTCGCGACCGGGTCGACGCTGAACGTCCCGGACCTCCCGGGCGTCGCGGACGTCGACTGGATGGGCAGCCGGGACGTCCTGGACGCGACCGAGTTCCCGGACTCCGGGGTTGTGATGGGGTTCGGGTACGTCGGCCTCGAGCTCGTGCCGTACCTCTCTGAGGCAGCCGGGATGGACCTCACTGTCGTCGAGCACGACGACCGGCCGCTCGACGAGTACCACCCGGCGTTCGGCGAGGAGCTGCTGGACCTCTACCGCGAGGAGTACGGCGTCGAGGTGCGCACCGAGGTCTACGAGGAGTCCGTCGAACCCACCGGGGACGGCGGCGTGCGCGTCCGCCTCGACGACGGGTCGACGGCGGCGGGCGACCAGTTGTTCCTGTTCACGGGCCGGACGCCGTCGTTCCCGGCTGGCCTCGAGCACACGAGCCTCGACCCCGACGAGGGGTGGGTGGACGACGTGATGCGGTCGCGGGACGACGACCGCGTGTTCGTCGTCGGGGACGCCGTCGGCGACCGGATGCTCCTGCACACCGCGAAAGAGGAGGGCCACCTGGCGGGCCGGAACGTGCTGCGGGCCGAGGCGGGCGACGACCTGGAGACGTACGACCCGCTCCCGCACAAGGTCGTGTTCTCGGGGCTGGGCGTCTACCCGTTCGCGTCACTGGGCCTGCGCGCCGAGGAGGCCCGCGAGCAGGGCCGCGACGTGATCGCGGTCCAGCGGGACGCCAGCGACGACGGCGTGTTCAAGACGAAGGACGTCCCCCGGGGGAGCGCGCGCCTCGTCGTGGACGCCGGCGACGGCACGGTCCTCGGCTACCACGGCCTCCACTACCACGCGGACGCGATGGCGAAGACGATGCAGGTGGTCCTCGAGGCCGGGATGGACGTCCGCGAGATCCCGGACCGCGCGTACCACCCGACGACGCCCGAGATTCTCGACGGCCTGTTCCGGGACGCGAAAGCACGACTGTAGCGGGGGGCCGGCGCCGCTCGGGGACGGGCGCGAACCGAGAGACGCGCCCCGGTCCGGTGCGAGAAGAGTTATGGGACGGCCGCGTCAACCCACGCACATGTCCGAGTCCGAGGAGACGGAGATGGAGTTCGAGGGCGAGCCGAGCGCGCTCGGCGTGAAAGTCGGGAGCACGCGCACCGTCGTGTCCGCGGGGTCCGCCGCCGACCCCCGGGTGGTGCGCACGCTGACCTGCCTGGCGACCTACGATGACGCGCTCACCGGCGAGGAACACGTCCTCTACGGCCAGGAGGCCGCGACCGAGTACCCCGACCGCGTCCGGTTCATGCTCCGGTCGGGGCTCCCGGAGGACGAGGAGACAACCGAGCTCGCGAAGCGGTTTCTCGCGGAGTTCGCGCGCTCGAACGAGCTCCCCGAGGACTCCGTCGTCGTCTACGCCATCCCCACCATCGACAACGAGACCGGCCTGGAGCGCCTCTCGGAGATCATCGAGGACGGCCCGGTCGGCGACCGCGCGGTCCGGTCGTACCCCGAGTCGCTGTGCGGCGCGGTGCCCGCGCTCGGCGACGGCCTCGAAGCCATCGAGGAGACGTTCCTCGCGGTGAACATGGGGTCGACGAACCTCGAGGCGTGCGCGTACCGCCGCGGCGAACAGCTCTCCCCGTTCTCCACGGGCGCCGTGACGGGCACCGAGGTCGACCGCCGCATCGCGAACTACGTCGAGGAGGAGACCCAGGGCCGCGTGAACATCGACCTGACGACCGCCCGCGAGTACAAGGAGGAGCACGCGGACTTCGAGGACTACGAGCCGTTCAGCGACATCATCCAGCAGCCCGGCGGCGGCACCTACGAGTTCACCATCGAGGACGCCGTGATGGACGCCGTCGACGAGTTTCTCGACGACGCGGTCGACGAGGTGGCGAACGTCTTCATGCCGGACCTCGCGAACGACTACATGAAGATCTACCAGCAGGCCCTCGACTCGCCGGTCGTGCTCACGGGCGGGATGGCCTGCATCCCGGGCATCGTCGCGGAGTTCGAGGACCGCCTGAGCGAGGAGCTCGACCGCGACGTCGACGCGACGGCCCCGAAGCGCCCGGAGACCGCGGCCGCACGTGGCGCCCACCGCATCGCGGAGCGCCTCGTCGACCTCGGCGAGTACTGAGCCACCGAACGCTTTTGGTGGCGGCCGGGAACCACTCGACGTGATGCCGCCTGGAGAGACCCGCGTCGCGGAGGGCGCCGAGACCGTCGAGCTCCCGGACGGCCGCGAGCTCGCGTACGCCGAGTACGGCGACCCCGACGGCGTCCCCGTGTTCTTCTTCCACGGGCTCCCGGGCTCCCGGGTGTCCGGCAGCCTCTCGCGCAACCGCAAGGCCGACCTCGGCGTGCGCGTGCTCGCGCCCGACCGCCCCGGGTTCGGGCGCTCGGAGTACGCCGGCGACCGGTCGTTCGCGGACTGGGCGGAGGACGTCGCCGCGCTCGCGGACGCGCTCGCGGTCGAAGAGTACGGCGTCGTCGGGTTCTCCGGCGGCGGCCCGTACGCGCTGGCGTGCGCCGCCCACACGCCCGAGCGCGTGACCGGCTGCAGCGTCGTGTCCGGCGCGGGCCCGCCCGGTGTCGCGACCGACGACCACCGGCGGTTCGACCGGGCGATCCGCGGGGCCGCCCGGCACTCCGTCCACCTCGCGCGTCCGCTCGCGTGGCTGCTCGTGCGGCGCGTCGAGGCCGCCGACCGCTTCACCGACGTCGTCGGCGAACCGCGGGACGGCGACCTCGCGGACCCCCGGCTGGGGGAGACCGGCCGCATCCTGCTCTCTGACTTCCGGGAGAGCGTCCGGCAGGGCCCGACCGCCGTCGCCCGCGACTACGCCGTGCTCGCCCGCGACTGGGACTTCGACCTGGCGGACGTCGCCGCGCCGACCCGCGTCTTCCACGGGTCCGCGGACGCCGCCGTCCCGCCGGCGGTCGGCGAGCACGTCGCGGGCGAGGTCCCGGACGCCGACCTGACGGTGTACGACGGCGCCGACCACTTCCGGCCCGTCACCGAGCACGTCGCGGACGTCTACGGCTGGCTCGCGGAGCGAGCGCGCGACGCAGACGGCGGCGCGACGGACGATTGCGCGACGGACGACGATGCGACGGACGAGGAGGCGTCGAGCGTCGAGGAGTAGCGCTGGGAGTGACGCCGGGCTGACGTTCGAAAGTGACGCTCAGGGGTTGACCGCGCAGCCGTCGGCGTACTCGACGTCCGCGACGGAGTCGAGGTCGGGGTCGTCCCCGCAGACCGGGCAGTCGGGGTTCCGGCTGACCGGGACGTCATCGAAGGAGACCTCGGCGGCGTCGTAGAACAGCAGCCGGCCGTCCAGGAGGTCGCCGTAGTCCAGCAGCGCCTTCACGCACTCGGTCGCCTGCAGGCAACCCATCGTCCCCGGGAGCACGCCGAGGACGCCGGCGGTCGCGCAGTCGGGAATCGTGTCCTCCGGCGGCGCCTCCGGGAACAGACACCGGTAGCACGGCCCGCCGGGCGTGACGGTGATGGCCTGGCCCTCGAAGCGGTAGATGGCGGCGTGACTGAACGGGACGTCGCGGAGGACGCAGGCGTCGTTGACGAGGTAGCGCGTCGCAAAGTTGTCCGAGCAGTCCACGACGAAGTCCACGCCGTCGAGGTAGGCGTCGACGTTCCCGGGCGCGAGCCGGTCGACGTGCGCGCGGACGTCCACGTCCGGGTTGAGGTCGCGGACGTAGGCGGCCGCGCTCTCGGCCTTCGGCGTGCCGACGTCGCTGTCCGCGTGCACGATCTGGCGCTGGAGGTTCGAGCGCTCCACGTCGTCGTCGTCCACGACGTGCAGCGTCCCGACGCCCGCGGCGGCGAGGTACTGGACGACCGGCGACCCGAGGCCGCCCGCACCCACGACGACCACCTCGGCGTCGAGCAGGCGCTGCTGGCCCTCGGGGCCGACGTCCTCCATGATGACGTGCCGCGAGTACCGGTCGAGTTGCACCGGGTCGAGGTTCAGCCCGGACATGCCAGTGGATTCGTGGGAGCGCGGGTAAGGGTTTCCGTCACGGCAGCGCGTCGGCGAGCTTCTCGACGGGGTGCGGGGGCTCGGACGCGCCGTCGCGGTCGCCGAGCTGGGTGCGGCAGGACTCGCCGGGCGCGACCACCTGGTCGCCGTCGCTGTCCGCGACCTGGTCGAACAGCAGCGACCCGATGGCGCGGCTGAGCGAGTAGTGTTCGGCCTCGTAGCCGAAGCTCCCCGCCATCCCGCAGCAGCCCGAGTCCAGGGGGTCGACGTCGTAGCCGGCGCGCCGCAGCACGCCGACCGCGTGGTGGTCTTTCTTCGCGGCCTTCTGGTGGCAGTGGCCGTGGTAAGTCAGCGACTCCGCGGGCGCCCGCCAGTCGACGGCGTCGTCGAGCCGGAAGGCGTCGAGGTACTCGCAGACCCCGTACGCGTTCGCGGCGACGCTGCGGGCGGCGGGCGTGTCGTGGAGGTCGAGGAGGTCGGACTGGAACATGACGGCGTCCGAGGGCTCGACGACGACCACGTCCCAGCCGTCGTTCACGCGGGGCGCGAGTTCTGCGACGTTGCGCGCAGCGGCGTCCCGGGACCGCTCGAGGAACCCCTTCGAGTGCGCGGGCCGCCCGCTGTCGGTGCGGTCGGCGACGTCGACGTGCACGCCCGCCGCCTCGAGGACGCGCACGGCCGCCGTCCCGATTTCGGGGTTGCTGTAGTTCGTGTACGTGTCCGCGAACAGCACGGCCGTCCGGTCGGCCTCACTGGCCGGGACGCCGGCGCCGCCGCGGGCCGCGAACCAGTCCCTGAAGGTCGTCCGGCTGAACGTCGGGAGGTCGCGCTCGCGGGCGATGCCCAGCGTCGCCTCGAGGACGCGGCGGGCGCCCGGCAGCCGCGGGAGGAGATTCGACAGCGGCGCGAGCCGGCTCCCCCACTTCGAGAGCCGGTCGACGTTCGCGAACGCGCGCTCGCGGACGTTCGCGCCCTCGCGCTGGTGGCGGGCGTGCTCGACCTCCGTCTTGAGTTTCGCCATGTCGACCTCGCTCGGGCAGTCCCGCGCGCAGCCCTTGCAGCCGATGCAGAGGTCCAGTATCTCCGCGGCGAACTCGTCGGTGAACTGCTCGTCCGGGAGGTCGCCGCTCATCGCGCGCCGGAGGGCGTTCGCGCGACCGCGCGTGGAGAGGGATTCCTCGTCGGCGGCCCTGTAGGTCGGACACATCACGCCGCCCTCGTCCTGGCTGGTGCGGCAGCCGCCGCAGCCGTGGCAGAGTTCGGCCATCCCCTGGAGGCCGTTGTCGTCGTCCCAGTCGAGCGCGGGGTCGAACCCGGCGTCGAACTCGTAGTCGGGGTCGAACCGGAGGTGCTCGGTCATCGAGACGTCGCCGCAGACCTGGCCGGGGTTCAGCAGCCAGTCGGGGTCGAAGGCGGTCTTCAACTCGCGGAACGTCTCCCAGAGGTCCTCGCCGTACAGCTTCCGGTTCCACTGGGTGCGCGCGCGGCCGTCGCCGTGCTCGCCGGAGACGCTGCCGCCGTACTCGACGACGAGGTCGGTGACGCGGTCCGCGATGTCCGCCATCGCGTCGAGGTCGGCCTCGGACTTCGTGTTGATCAGGGGGCGGACGTGGAGGACGCCGGGGCCGGCGTGCGCGTAGAAGGACGCGAACGTGTCGTTGTCCGCGAGTACCTCCTGGAAGTCCGCGACGTAGTCCGCGAGGTGCTCCGGGGGGACCGCGCAGTCCTCGATGAACGAGATGTGTTTCTCGTCGCTCGTCCGCGACAGCAGGATGGGGAGGCCGGCCTTCCGGAGCTTCCAGAAGCGCTCCTGGGTGGCGTCGTCGTGGGCTTCGAGGGCGTCGAACGCGCGGTCGCCGACGCGGTCCGCGAGAATCCCGCGTACCTTCCGGCGGCCCTCGTCCTCGGTGTCGGCGTAGCACTCCACGAGGAGCGCGGCGCTCGTGCCGTCGGGGAGCATCGCGACGACGTCCTCGAACTCGGCGGTGTCCCGCGCGAGGTCCAGGAGGACGTCGTCGACGAGTTCGACCGCGGCGGCGTCGTGCTCGAGGAGCTCGGGGACGTCACGCACCGCGGCGTCCAGGGAGTCGTACGCGAGGAACGCGGCGCTCGTCGTCTCCGGGACGGGCTCGAGGGAGACCTCGGCCTCCGTGACGACGGCGAGCGTGCCCTCGCTGCCGGCGAGCAGGCGCGCGAGGTTCATCGTCGCGTCCGGGTCGGCCTCCGCCTCGCGGGCTTCCTCGACGAGCACGTCGAGGTTGTACCCGGAGACGTTCCGCTTCATGTCGGGGTAGCGGGCTTCGACCTCGTCGGCGTCCTCCTCGACGATGGCCAGGATTTCGGCGTGGATGCGTTCGAGCAGGTCGCCGTCGGGGTCGGCCCGCGACTCGAGTTCCCCGTAGGTGAGTTCGCCGAACGTCGCGACGGTGCCGTCCGCGAGCACGACCTCGAGCTCCTCGACGTACGCGTCCGTCTTCCCGTACTCGAGGCTGTGGGCGCCCGTGGAGTTGTTCCCGATGGCGCCGCCGAGCGCGCTCCGGTCGCCGGCCGCGGGGTCCGGCGCGAACTTCAGGCCGTGCTCGCCGGCGGCGTCGTCCAGGTCGCTGAGCACGACGCCGGGGTCGGCGCGCGCCTTCGCGGCGTCCGGGTCCACGTCGTGGACGGCGTCCATGTGCCGCGTGAAGTCAAGGACGACGGCGTCGTTGACCGCCTGCCCGGCGAGGCTCGTGCCGCCGCCCCGCGGGAGCACCGCGACGCCCTCGCTCGCGCAGTGCGAGACGACCCGTGAGACGTCCTCCGTGGACGCCGGGAAGACGACGCCGACCGGCGTCACCTCGTACGCGCTGGCGTCGGTCGCGTACAGGCTCCGCGAGTAGTCGTCGAAGCGCACGTCGCCCTCGACGCGGTCCGCGAGCGCCGCCGCGAGCCCCGGGCGGTTCGTGTCGCCGCCCGCGTAGTCGTAGTTCGCGCGCTCGTCGCTCTCGGGGTTCCGTCGTTCGCGGCGCCCACTCGACATGTGTCTCCCGTTCGGCGCCGCCGCTCTTCAAGCATGCGTCCGGGAAAGAACTCGGGTACCCCTACCCGACGCGCGGGAATGCGTCCTCCCCCGGTAAATGTCTTGTCGGTGCCCCGCCGTCAGCGGTTCGTCGCGACGACGGCCTGTCCGTACGAGACTCCGGCGTCGCCGGGCGGAACGCGGTCGTGTCCGAGGAACGCGAGGTCGGCGTCCCGGACGCGTTCGCGCAGCCCGCGCGTGACCGCGTCGTTGTACGCGACGCCGCCCGTGAATCCGACGGCGTCGACGCCCCGGTCGCGGGCTTCGGCGACCGCGACGTCGGCGAGCCCGTCGGCGAGCGCGCGCTGTGCCGTCGCCGCGACGTCGGCGGCGGGGTGCTCGCCGGCGAGCGCAGCGAGGTCGCGCGCCACCGCCGCGGTGTCGACCACCCGGTCGCCGTCCCGGTCCCCGAACGGAACGTCGTAGCCGAGCGGCGAGCCGTCCGCGGCGAGCGCCTCGAGGCGCATCGCGGGTTCGCCCTCGTAGTGGCGTTCCGTGCACGCGCCGAGCAGGGCGCTGACGGCGTCCAGGAACCGGCCCGCGCTCGACGACCGGGGCGCGTTGACGCCGCGGCGGGCCTGCCGGCGGACCGCGGCGGCGGCGTCGCGGTCGGGGGCGGCGTCCCGGGCGACGAGGAGGTCGTCGACCCGCTCGGAGTCTCCGAGGAGGCTGGCGAGGGTGCGCGCCGGGCGTTCGACGGCCGCCCGCCCGCCGGGGAGGCGGAAGTCGTCGAGGCCGCCGACGCGCTCGAAGTCAGCGAGAGTGGCGTCCAGGACCTCCCCGCCCCAGACGCTCCCGTCGGGACCGTAGCCGGTGCCGTCGGCGGCAACGACGACCGCGCGGTCGCGCCCGCGCTCGGCCAGGAGGCTCGCGGCGTGCGCGTGGTGGTGCTGGACGCGGACCGGGCCGTCCAGACCGTCGGCGGCGAGGCGTTCGGCCGCCGCGGTGGTCTCGAAGCCGGGGTGCCGGTCGCAGGCGACGACGGCGGGGTCCGCGCCGGTGACGTCGACGAGGTGGTCGCGGGCCTCGCGGTGGAACGCGAGGGTCTCGGGGTCGTCGACGTCACCGACGTGCTGGGAGGGGACGACGTCGTCGCCGCGGGCGACGGCGACGGTCACGTCGTACTCGGGGCCGAGCGCGAGGACGTCCGGCGCGTCGGCGGCGCCTGGCCGCGGGAGGACGCCTGGCACCCAGCCGCGGGACCGGCGGACGAACCGGCGGTCGCCGGCGACGACGCGGGCGACGCTGTCGTCGCAGCGCGCGACGATCTCTCGGTCGTGGACGAGCGCGGCGTCGACGACGCCGCCGAGGTCCTCGAGAATCCCGGCGGTCGTCGTGTTCATCGGGACGCCGGGCAGGTTCGCGCTGGTCATCACCAGCGGGGCGTCGACGTGGTCGAACAACAGGTGGTGCAGCCCCGAGTACGGGAGCATCACGCCGACGGTGTGGAGGCCGGGCGCGACACCGTCGAGCCAGTCGGCGCCGTCGCGGTCGACGAGGAGGATTGGGCGGCGGACGTCCCGGATGGCGTCGCGTTCGGTCGGCGACAGCGACGCGAACGACTCGACGGCGTCGACGGACGGCGCCATCACGGCGAACGGTTTCCGCGGGCGGCCCGTGCGCTGCCGGAGGCGGTCGACGGCGTCGGCGTCCGTGGCGTCACACGCGAGGTGGGCGCCGCCGACGCCCTTCACGGCGAGGAGGTCGCCGTCCGCGAGGCGGCGGCCCGTCTCCCGGACGGCGCCGCCTCGGGTTGCGAGCTCGGTGCCGTCCGGGTCGCGGAGCGAGAGCGTCGGCCCGCAGTCCGGGCACGCGATGGCCTGTGCGTGGTACCGGCGGTCGGCGGGGTCCTCGTAGGACGCCCGGCACGCCTCGCACAGCGGGAACTCGTTCATCGACGTCCGGGGGCGGTCGTAGGGGAGGCCGCGTATCACCGTGAACCGGGGGCCGCAGTCGACGCACGCGGTCGCCCAGTACCCGTGGTACCGGGAGTCCGGGTCGCGGACGTCCGCGAGACACGACGAGCAGATGCCGGTGTCGGGCGGAATCGTGCCGGCGCCGCCGGCGGCGTCCGCCGAGGACTCGATCTCGAACGACGAGAGCCCGTCGGGGTCGCCGCGGTCGACGTCGACGGTCTCGACGCGCGCGAGCGGCGGCGGGTCCGAGCGGAGGGTCTCGAGGAAGTCATCGACCGCGGCCGGCGGGCCTTCCAGCGCGATGGCGACGCCGGCGTCGCCGAGGTTCCGCACGCGTCCCGCGAGCCCGTTGTCGACGGCGGTCCGGTAGACGAACGGGCGGAACCCGACGCCCTGCACGACGCCGTCGACGCGGACGTCCGCGCGGACGCGGTCAGTCCTCGCGTCCGGCACGGCGGCCCCCTCCGTGGTCGCGGTCTCGCTCGGCGGTCGCGTCGCGTTCGTGGTCGGCGTGCGTGTGCCCGCGCGTCCGGCGGTCGGCGAGGAACGCCGCGAGGTCGTCGACGCCGGCTCCCGTCTCCGCGCTCGTCCGGAACACCGGCATCTCGGGCGCGACGACCGCGACGTCGGCCGCCATGCGGTCGACGTCGGCGCCGACGGCGTCGGCGACGTCGGTCTTGTTCACGACGGCGGCGTCGCAGGCCTGGAACAGCAGCGGGTGCTTGTTGACGACGTCGTCGCCCTCGGTCGTGGACACGACGAGCACGCGGGCCTGCGCGCCGAGCGGGAAGTCCGCCGGACAGACCATGTTCCCGACGTTTTCGACGTAGAGGCGGTCGAGGGCCTCGAGGTCGAACTGGTCGAGGGCGTCCGCGACCAGTGCCGGATCGAGGTGGCACTCGCGGCCCGTGTTGACCGTCGTGACGCGGTCGGCGTGCTCGCGGAGCCGAGCGGCGTCGTCTTCACCCGCGACGTCGCCGACCAGGACGCCGAGGCGGTCCGCGTCCGGCGCGCGGTCGAGGAGGCGTTCGAGCAGCCGGGTCTTCCCGCTGCCGGTGGCGCCGAGGAGTTCGGCGACGAAGACGCCGTGGTCGTGGACGAGGCGGTCGTGGAGGTCGTCGGCGCGCTCGCGGTACGCGGCGAGCACGTCGTCGGCGTCGGTCCCGGGGTCGGCGTCGTGCTCGCTGTCGGCGTCGCTCTCGTCGCCGTGGCCGAAGCGGTGCGCGCGAAGCGGCCCGGGCGGGCCGCCGTCACGGAGCGCCTCTAGAACCGCGGTCAGGCGCCTCCCGACGCCGTGTGTGTCGTGGTAGAGTATCGATGCGAGTCCGGTGGTGTGCGTTCGTGTCATTCTCTGGTTCCTCCTCGCGTCTGTCGGTCGTCTGCCTGTGTCGTCTCGGTCTCGGGAATCTCGACGGCGCGGACGCGACAGCCGCGGCCGCGAGTGAGTTCCACGCGGTCCCCGCAGGACGGACAGACCGGGTCCGGGACGTACGCGGCGGCGTCATCCACCGCGTCCGGTTCGCCGGTCCACCCGCAGTCGCAGCGAGCGCGCGGGTCGACGCGCTCGACGCGCACGGTCGCGTCCTCGACCGGCGTCCCCGCCGCGACCGTCTGCACGCAGAACCGGAGCTGGTCGGGGTTGAGGTGCGTGACGCGGCCGACCGCCAGTGTGACGGCGTCGACGCTGTCGGCGCCGTGCTCGCGGGCGGTCTCTGCGGCGCGGTCGACGACGCCGCGGGCGACGCTGAGTTCGTGCACGTCAACAGATCCGCGGGAGTTGTTCGCCGTTCGGTTCGCCGAGGTACCGCCGGCCGATGCCGGTGTCGAGGACGACGCGGCCGGCGTTGTCCTCGGTCGCGCGCCCGACGACGGCGGCGTCCGCGCCGAGCGGGTGGTCCCGGAGCGCGTCCACGACCGCGTCCTCGTCGCCGGGAGCGACCCCGAGGACGACCACGCCCTCGTTGGCGACATCGTAGGGCTCGATGCCGAGGACTTCGCCCGCGGACGCGACGGCGCCCGCGACCGGAATCGACTGTTCGTCGAGTTCGACGCCGACGCCGGCCTTCCCGGCCATCTCGTTGACGGCGGTCGCGAACCCGCCCCGGGTCGGGTCCTTCATCGCCGTGACGTCGCCGGCGTCCATCGCGGCGGCGACGAGGTCGTTGACGGGCGCGACGTCGCTCTCCAGGTCGCCCTCGAAGTCGAAGCCCTCGCGGGCGGACAGCAACGCGATGCCGTGGTCGCCCAGCGTCCCCGAGACGACGACGCGGTCGCCGGGCGACAGGCCGGCGTCCGGGACGTGGCCGCCCCGCGGGACGACGGCGACGCCGGTCGTGTTCACGGCGATGGTGTCGAGTTCGCCGCTGCCCATCACCTTCGTGTCCCCGGTGACGACGGAGCACCCGGCGGTCGAGCACGTCTCCCGGACGGACGCCGCGACGTCGTCGAGGAAGTCCACTGGCGTCCCCTCCTCGACGACGACCGAGAACGTCAACGCCAGGGGGTCGGTCGCGCCCATCACGGCGAGGTCGTTGACGGTGCCGGCGACCGCGAGGTGGCCGACGTCGCCGCCCGGGAAGACGGGCGGGTCGACGACGTGGCTGTCCGTCGTGACGACGACCGCGCGGTCGCCGCCGACCGGCAGGACGGCGCCGTCGTCGAGGTCGTGGAGCCCGACGTCGCCGCCCGCGCCGTCGAAGCGTTCGAGGACCGTCGACGCGATCAGGTCCCGCATCTGTTCGCCGCCCGAGCCGTGCGCCGTGGTGACGACGTCGTTTGCGTCGCTCCCGGCGGAGTGCGTGTCGGACATACCTAGAGGTCGGGGTGGCCGCCGTACTCGTGCCAGATCTTGCACGTTCCTTCGCTGGACACCATGCAGGCACCGACCGGGTCGTGGGGCGTGCACTCCTCGCCGAACAGGTCGCAGTCGTCCGGGTGCGCCCGGCCGGCCATGATGTCCCCGCAGATGCAGTCGTCGGTCAGCGGGTCGCCGCCTGACGCGTCCGGGTCGACGTCGAAGCGCTCCCGGGCGTCGTGGGCGGCGTACTCGTCCCGGAGCACGAGGTTCGCGCCGGGAATCTCGGCGATGCCGCGCCACTCCCCGGTCTCGGTCTCGAAGACCTCCCAGAGGCGCTCCTTGGCGTCGGCGTTGCCGTCCTCGGAGACGACCCGCGGGTAGGCGTTCGCCAGCCCCGCCTCCCCGTCGCGCAGGAACTCCAGGAGGCGCTCGAGCCCGAAGAGGATGTCCAGGGGCTCGAACCCGCCGACGACGACCGGCGTGTCGTACTCCGCGACGAAGTCCTCGAAGAGCCCGTAGCCAGTGATCGTGGCCGCGTGGCCGGCCGCGAGGAAGCCGTCGACGGTCGTGTCCGGCATCTCCGCGACGACCTCCATCGCCGGCGGGACGTACTTGTGCGCGGACAGCACGGTGAAGTTCTCCGGCGGGTTCTCGGTGAGGACGGCCGCGGTCGGCGCCGCCGTCGTCTCGAACCCCGTCGCGAAGAACACCACGTCCTCGTCGGGTTCCTCGCGCGCGAGGTCGGCGGCCTCACTCGCGCTGTACACCACTTCGACGCGCGCGCCGTCCGCCTTCGCGTCCGCGAGACTCCGTTCGGTCCCCGGCACCCGGAACATGTCGCCGTACGTCGCGACGACGGCCCCCTGCTCGGCGAGCGCGACCGCCTCGTCGACCTCCGGCATGTTCGTCACGCAGACCGGACACCCTGGCCCCATGCGCACCGAGAGGTCGTCGGGGAGCACGCTGCGGAGTCCGAACTTCGCGATGGCCTGCTCGTGGCTGCCACAGACGTGCATCACGTCGACCGGCTCGCCGACGTCGTCCATCAGGGCGTCGAGGCGGTCCGCGAGCTCCCGGGCCGTCTCCGGGTCACGGAACTGGAGGGCGTCCTCACTCATCGTCGCCCTCCCCCGGGGTCGGGTCCGTCCCCATCGGGCCCGGGCGGCCGCCGGTCGGGCCGCGGGGCGCGTCGCCCCCGCCGAGCCGCTGGATGCCCAGTCGCTCGTTCTCCGCGCCGATCTCCTCGAGGGCGTCGTCCTCGTCGCCCTCCAGGAACGCCTCGTATATCTCGATGGTCTCCTCGACCTGGTCGTCGGGAATCTTCCGGATGGCGAACCCGGCGTGGTTGAGGACGTAGTCCCCGGGCTCGATCTCGTCGCCGACGACGTCGATGCGGACGGTCTTCTCGACGTCCCAGAACTCGGCGCGCGCCTCCAGGCCGTCGATCTCGAGGATCTTCCCGGGGATGCCGAGGCACATCAGTCGGTCACCTCCCCGTCGTCGGCGTCATTCGTCGGGCCCGCGTCGGGCCGCGGGTCGCCGTCGCCGACGGCCCACGGGTCGTTCGAGAGCAGGCGGTCGGGTCGCAGGACCCCCTTGACGTCGTGGCCGGCCGACTCGTGGGCTTCGACGTCGTCTCGGTCGATTCGCTCGGTGCACGTGCGGCAGTACCAGTTCGCGTTCATGGTCGTGAGTTCGCTGGGTGTTCGTCGGACTGTGCGGCGACGCCGGCCGCGGTGGCGTCGAGTTCCGCGAGCACGGCGTCGACGACCGCGGGGACGGCGTCCGCGACCGGGTCGCTGAGGCCGACCCCCGCGTCGAGGCGTCCGGGCTGGACGCCGAGGACGACGACGTCGTCGGGGAGGTCGTAGGCGCGCCGGCCGGCGGTCAGCGCGTCCGCGAACGAGAGGTCGTGCATCAGGACGTCCGGCGGCCCGCCCTCGAAGCAGCCGTCCCGGAACCGGTAGCGGTGGACCGTCCCGGGGTCGGCGTCGTCCGCGTCCACGGCGTCGACGACGATTCCGCGGTCCGCGCCGTCGAGGGCCTCCAGCGCGAGGAACGCGTTCGTCGCGGTGCGGTGGAGGGCGACGCCGTCGGGCAACCCGGACGACCCCTCGAGCGCGTCGACGACGCGGTGGCCGACGCCGTCGTCGCGCATCGTCGGGTTCCCGACGCCGACGACCGCCTCGTCAGTCACCGCCACCACCTCCGTCGGCGGCCGCGGGCGCGGCGTCGCCGGCGTCCGCGTCGCCCGCCTCCTCCGTCGAGTCGTCGTCGCCGCGGACGACGTACGCGTCGACGTCCCCGGTCACCATCGACCCGAGGACGTCCCAGTTCCCCGGGAGCACGGCGAAGTACACGTGCAGCAACACGGCGCCGGTGAGCGCGAGCGCCAGGAAGACGTGGACCTGGAGCTGGGTCTCGGGAGCCAGCCACGCCGCCGGCGCGCCGAGCCACCCGACCCAGGCCGGCGGGTCGGCGGCCATGCGGTCGTACATCGCGAACCCGGTGAACGCGAGCAGCGCGAACAGCGCGAGCTGCGTCCACCAGAACAGCTTCTGGGCGGGGTGGTAGGCGACCCACTCGCCGTCCTCGGCGTCCCACGCCCGGCGCGCCCGGTGATAGCCGGCGACGTACGACCGCAGGCCGACGAACGCGGCGACGATGGTCGCGGTGTCCCGGACGTCCGCCGCGGTCGGCGTCGGGTCGTGGCCGTCCACGACGACGTGGTAGAACGGGAACAGCACGAACCCGACCGCGAGCACGAGGATGCCCGCCCACATGTGGACGCCGAACGCTGGATAGTAGCCGCCGTAGACGTCCGTCGCGAGCGGGCCGTACCAGCCCTGCCACATCAGCACGCCGGTCGCGAGCAGCGCGAAGAACAGCCCGACGAGCAGCCAGTGACTGACCCGCGTCCCGAGGCCGTGGCGCTCCCGGGTGGCGCGCTCCTCGGCGGCGAGCGCCTCGCGGTACTCCTCGTCGACCGCCGCGGTTCGCTCGCGGACGCTGTCCCGGAGTTCCTGGATGCGGCTCACGGCGGGTCACTCCGGTTCGGACTCGCCGAGCATCCCGCCCGGGGACGCCGGCTCGACCAGCTGTTCGGTCTCCCCGCCGGGGTGCTGGACGTGCACGGAGCACGCCAGGCACGGGTCGAACGACCGGATTGTGCGCATGACGTTGAGGGGGTTCTCGGGGTCGGGGACCGCCATCCCCTCGACGGCGGCCTCGAAGACGCTCGGCTGGCCGTCGCCGTCCCGCGGCCCGAGGTTCCAGAGCGTCGGCGTGACGATCTGGTAGTTCGTCACGGTGCCGTCCTCGACCGCCACCCAGTGGGAGAGCGCGCCGCGGGACGCCTCCCAGAAGCCGACGCCGCTCCCCGAGAAGTCGTCGGTCCACTCGGCGCGGTAGGGCGCGGCCGGGTCGATCGCGTCGAGCCAGGACGCCAGCTTGTCACGGACCAGCAACGCCTCCTGGGCGCGCGCGACGAGCCGGTTCAGGGTGCTGCTGGCGGCCGGGTCGCCGCCGAGCGTCGCCCGCAGGTCGAAGGGGTCCCGGTCCGCGGCCACGAGGCGAGCGAGCGGCCCGACCTCCATCGTCCGACCGTCGTACCGCGGCGCCTTCCCCCACGAGTAGGCGTCGTCCTTGTCCGGCGCCGGCTCCGGCGGCTTCTCCTCGGCGACCGGGCCGCCGGAGTCGTCGGTGTACCACGAGTGCGCGGTGCTCTCGGTCAGGGAGTCGACGAGGTCCGTTCGGGACGGCCGCCGTCGTTCGCCGTTCTCGTAGACGCCGCGGGGGAACACGAGGTCGTCGCCGTCGGTGCCGTAGAACGCGCCGTTCGCGTAGTACCGGCCCGGACCGACCCCGAAGTCGTCGGCGCCCGCGCGCTTCGCCGCGAGCAGGATGCTCACAATGTCGTGGAGCCCCTGGGCGGTCTCGGACTCCACGTCGCCGTTCCGGACGTTCTCCACGACCTCCGGGACCGCGTCGGTCGGCCCGAGCCAGTCGCTGACCGACCGGAGCTTCGACCGGACTTCCGCGATGTCGCTCGCGTCGGGGGACGCGGCGGTGCCGCCGGGGGCGTACGTGAGTGGGTGGGGGGCGCGCCCCCCGAACTCCGTGAACGCCTGGAGGAGGTCTCGCTGCCGGTCGAGCGCCGCCAGGTAGCCGTCGCCGTTCATCGGGTCGAGGCGGTCGAAGCCCGTGTCGGCGACGGCGTCGCTGTAGTCCGGGCCGGCGAGCGCGAAGAGGTGGATGGCGTGGTTCCACAGGAAGAACATCCCCTCCATGACGTCCCGGAGCAGTCGCGCGTTCGGCGGGACGCCGTCGAAGACGCCGGCGCGCCGCGCGGCGTCCTCGATGGCGAGGATGGACGTCTGCCGGTGGCACGTGAAACAGACGCCACACACCATCTGCGTGAACTGCGGCGCGTCCGACGGCGGACGGTCGAGCGTGACGAGTTCGACACCGCGGAACATGTCCATGTGGCTCTTCGCGCTCGCGACCTCCCCGTCCTCGACCTGGAGCGTCGTGCTGTGGTGGCCTTCGATGCGCGTCGTCGGGTCGATCTCGATCTCGGGCATTGTCTCAGTCCTCCGTGTCGCCGTCGTCGTGGTCGGATTCGCCGTACCCCATCGCCTTCCGGGCGGCGTGCGCGCCGACGCCGGCGGCGGCGGCGCCGACGGCGACGGCTCCCGCCGTCTCCGCGTCCACGCCGAAGTCGCCGACCCCGAAGACGGCCTGCTTCGTGACCGGCGTGTAGAACGGCGAGAAGCGGTCCCAGAACCCCGGCTCCATGCAGCCGATGCAGGGCGCGCCGACGTCCCGGCAGACCGACGTTCCGCCGTTCCAGAGGCGCTTGGAGTCGTCGCAGTTCGTCCACGGTCCCGCGCAGCCGACCTTGATGAGGCAGCCGTCGTCGCCGGGCGCGTCCGCGAAGTGTCCCTCGTCGAAGTCCCCCCGCAGCGAGCACTGGTCGTGGACGCAGGGCTCGTAGAACGGGAGTGGTCGGTTGTACTGGTCGAGGTCGGGCGTGTGGCCGTTCAGGATGGTCGCCAGCGTCAACAGCACGTAGTCGGGGTGGGCGGGACACCCGCCGACGTTCACGACCGGGAGGCCGGCGCCCGACGTGAAGTCCGGGCCGAGGACGCCCGTGCCGTCCCGGCCGGTCAGCTGGAGGCCCTTCGCGCCCGTGACGTTGTCGCCGAGGCCGTAGCCCGACGCGCCGTTCTCCGCGGCCGGCCACCCGCCGAAGGCGGCGCAGTTCCCGACGGCGAGGACGTAGTCGGCGCGTGGCGCGAGTTCCATCACCCAGTCGACGACCGGTTTCGGGTCGCCGTCGGCGTCCCGGCCGACGGTCGCCGCCTCCGGTATCTCGGTCGGTATCGACCCCTCGACGACGAGCACGTCGGGGTCCTCGCTCATCGCGTCGATGGCGTCCTCGCCGGACGGCGCCATCAGAGTCGGGTGGAAGGTCATCTCGAGCCGGAAGTCGCTGAGCACGCCCTCCAGGCTCGGGTACTCGCCCTGGAGCAGGGAGATGGTGCAGCCGCTACAGCACTGGCCCTGCAGCCAGACGACCTCCTTCTCGCCGTCGGTCGCGCGTTCGAGCGCGGACGCGACGTCGGCGGTGTACCGGGAGACGACCGTCCCCGTGGCCATTGTACCCGCGAGTTCCAGGAAGTTCCGCCGTGACAGTGACATTGTATTGCACACTCCGTATCGCGGTCCCGTCGTTCGAGAGGTTGTCTCCCGCGCCACAAAGAACCGTCAAGCGATTCCCAGTCGACAGGAATTCGACGGGTCGAAACGGTCAGTGCGCGGTCGGACGCTCGGCCGCCCCCTCGCCGAGCACGTCGACGGTGACGTGGTCGACGCCGAACTCGTCGTGGAGGCACTCGGTTATCGTCCGCTTCAGGGCGTCGCGCTCCGCGACGGTGTCAGCGTCGCTCTCGACGTGGACCGTCGCGACGGTGAGTCGGCTGGACAGCGCCCAGACGTGGACGTCGGTCACGTCGGCGACGCCCTCGAACGCCTCGAGGCGGGCCTCGACGTCGTCGACGGACACGGGGCTGCGCTGGAAGAAGATGGCGCCGCTCTCCCGCAGCAGTTTCACCGCCGACCAGACGATGAGCGCGGCGATGAGCACCGCCGTCGCGGGGTCGGCGGCGTAGACGCCGGCGTACTTCACGAGCAGCATCGAGACGACGACCGCGACGGACGCGCCGGCGTCCCCGAGCAGGTGGTAGAACGCGCCGCGCTCGTTCAGGGACATGTCGCCGCCCGAGACGACGTAGACGGACGCGAGGTTGACGACGAGCCCGCCGGACGCGAGCAGGATGGTCATCGTGGGGTCGACGTCCACGGGCGACTGGTAGCGCTGGTAGGACTCCCAGACGAGGAACGCGACCATCGGCACGAGCAACACGCCGTTCAGGAACGCGGCGAACGGCTCGACGCGCGCGAGCCCGTAACTCCAGTACTCGGAGGGGTCGGCGCGCGCCCCGACGGAGGCCGCCGCGAGCGCGACGACGTACGCCAGCGCGTCGAACAGCATGTGGAAGGCGTCCCCGAGGAGCGCGACGGACCCGAACGCGAGCCCGCCGGCGAGTTCGACGACGAACCCGCCGAGGTTCAGCGCGGCGACGCCCGCGAGGCGGCGGACGCTCGCGTCGGCGCCGTGGTCGTGGTCGCCGTCGGTCATCGGTTCAGTCCGCCGTCGCCTCGGCGCCCGCCTGCTCGGCCGTCGCCGCGTCGTCCGGCCGGGTCGCCGACGCGTCCGATCGGCTGGTCGTCGCGTCCCCGGGCGAGATGCGGGACAGCCGCATCGCGTTCGCGGTGACGCCGAGCGTCATCCCGGCGTCGCCGACGAGCACGGCCGCCCAGATGGGGACGAGGCCGAACGGGACGGCGAGCGCCATCGCGGCCTTCGCGCCGAGGCTCGTCCAGACGTTCTGCCGGATGACGGCGTTCGCGTCGTGCGAGAGCTCGTAGAGGTACGGCAGCCGAGAGAGGTCGTCGCTCATCAACGCGATGTCCGCCGTCTCCAGGGCGGTGTCGGTGCCGGCGGCGCCCATCGCGACGCCGACGGTCGCGGTGGCGAGGGCGGGCGCGTCGTTGACGCCGTCGCCGACCATCGCGGCGCTGCCGTACTCGTCGTCGAGTTCGCGGACGGCGGCGACCTTCTGCTCGGGGAGGAGTTCCGCGCGGAACTCGTCGACGCCGACCTCGTCGGCGATGGCGCGCGCCGTGCGCTCGTTGTCCCCGGTCAGCATCACGACGCGGTCGACGCCGAGGTCGCGGAGGCGCGCGACGGCCGCCCGGGCTTCGGGGCGGACCTCGTCGGCGACCGCGACGACGCCCTCGAGTTCGTCCTCGGTGCCGACGAGCACGACCGTCTTCCCCTCGGACTGGAGGTCGGGGACGACGTCCTCGAGGAGGTCGAGACACCGGTTGCGCTCGCAGAGGTCGCGGGTCTTCCGCGTGACGACGCCGCCGTCCGTGGTCGCGTGCACGTGGTCGAGGTCGAAGCCGAGTTCCGCGAAGAGCCCGGGTTTGCCGGCGTAGTGCGTGGTGCCGTCGAGGTCCGCGCGCACGCCCTTCCCCGTGATGGACTCGAACTCGGAGACCTCGCGGTCGCCGACGTCCGCGGCGTCGGCGCGCTCGACGATGGCGTCCCCGATGGGGTGCTCGCTCCGGGACTCGAGGCCGCGCGCGCACCGCAGGACGTCGGCCTCGCTGTTGCCGTTCAGGGGGACGACGTCGGTGACGGCGAGCTGGCCCCGCGTCAGGGTGCCCGTCTTGTCGAGCGCGACCGCCTCGACCTCGCCCATGGCCTCGAGGTGGTTGCCGCCCTTCACGAGCACGCCGTTCTTCGCGCCGCTCGTGATGCCGGAGACGACCGACACCGGCGTCGAGATGACGAACGCGCACGGGCACGCGAGCACCAGGAGCGTGAGCCCGTACACGAGCGACCGCGTCCACGTCACCCCGAAGACGGCGGGGGACGCGAGCGCGACGACGACGGCGAACGCGACGACGGCGGGCGTGTAGTAGCCCGCGAACCGCTCGACGAACTGCTCGCGTTCGGTCTTGTTCGCCTGGGCGTCCTCGACCATCTCGACGATGCGGGAGAGCGTGTTGTCGCCGGCCTCCGAGGTGACTTCGACCTCGAGGTAGCCCTGTTCGTTGACGGTGCCGGCGTACACTTCGTCGCCGACGGTCTTCTCGACGGGGACGCTCTCGCCCGTGATGGGCGCCTGGTTGACGGCGCTCTCGCCGTCGACGACCTCGCCGTCCATCGGGATCTTCTCGCCGGGCTTGACGACGACCACGTCGCCGACGCGGACGTCGTCGACCGGAATCGTGACCTCTCCACCGTCTCGCTTGACGGTGGCTTCGTCCGGCGAGAGGTCCATGAGCTCCTGGAGGGAGTTGCGCGCCTTGTCCATGGAGTAGCGCTCGAGGAGTTCGGCGACGCTGAACAGGACGGCGAGCGTCGCGGCCTCCATGTAGAGGGACTCGCCGAACCAGAGACTGACGGAGACGGCGCCGAGGATGGCGATGCTCATCAGGAGGTCGATGTCGAGGTTGCGGTTCCGCAGCGAGTAGTAGCCGCCCGAGACGATCTCCTGGCCGCCCGCCGCGACCGCCGCGAGGAACAGCGCGTCCGCGCCGGACAGCGCGACGCCGCCCGCCGCGAACAGTTCGGGGTCGAGGCCGGCGAGCGCGAACTCCAGGAGGAGGCCGAGCGCGGTGAGGACGCCGCTGACCCACGTCTTGTAGGCGCGCGTGCTCGTCCAGACGCTCCCGGTGTCGGCGACGCCGCCCGCCGCCCCCGGTTCGGCGGTGGACTCGGTGACCTCGTAGCCGGCGCCCTCGATGGCGGCTTCGACGTCGTCGGCGGACGTCCGGGACTGTTCGAAGGTGACGACGACCTTCCCGGTGGTCGGTTCGGTCCGGACGGTGGTGACGCCGTCGACCGCGGCGACCGCGTTCTCGACTTTGCCGGCGCACGACGGGCAGTCCATCTCGGGCGCGGTGAACGTCTCCGTGGTCTCGCCGACGCCGGATTCGACCGCGTAGCCGGCTTTCTCGACGCGCTCGGCGACCGCTTCGCCGTCGGTCCGGTCGGCGTCGTAGGTGACAGTCAGCGTGCCCGTGGTGACCTGGGGGTCGACGGTCTCGACGGCGTCGAGTCGCTGGACGCTGTTCCGGACTTTGCCGGCGCAGGACGCGCAGTCCATCTCCGGGACCGAGAGCTGAACCACCGTCTCCTCGTCGCCGGGGGTGGCGGCGTGGCCGTCGCTCCCTCCGGCGTGGCCAGCGTCGCGGGCGTGGTCGTGGCCACTCCGGTCGTCGGCGTCCCTTCCGGGGTCGCGTTCGCCGGGCGACTCCTCCGAGGCGTCAGTCATTGTGCGGTGGTAGCTGCCCGGGATGTATTAATCCAGCTGTTAGTTAGGCGGGTATTGATGCCAATGATTGCTAATCGAACGCGCCCGAGTTGTTAACTCGGCGGCGGTGGCGGGCATTCGAGAGTACTTCGACGCCGACTACGCGCCCGAACTGATTTTCTTTTGATGCTTCGGGAGCTGTTCGTACGCTCCGTCAGACGCGGGTACGACGGCTCTCCCGGCAACCGGTATTAGAACCCTAACTACTTTGTACGAGCAGGGGCTGCACTCAGGCGGGAGCGATTCCCCCGACGAACCGACGTCAGACGGCACACCCCTGTCCCCTGACCACTCGCGTCGCGACGCTCCCGGCCGGACGCTCCCTCCCCGTAGCGTCCGGGCGCGTTCCACTTCGTCTCCTCCGTGTCACCGACAGCCAGACGCACCGACGCATGGCTCGATACTGGCGAGTAGCGTCGAGCACAGTTCGAGAACGCGAAACCGGAGAAGACGCGTCGGTCGTCGCGTCGCCGTCAGTCCGCCGACTGCGCGTCAGCGCCGTCCGTCGGAGTGTCGTCGCCGAGCGGCGCAGTCCCGATCGGGACGACCTCGCGGTCCCACGCCCAGTTCGTGACCTCTGCGAAGCTGACGTACATCGCCAGCAGGCCCGTCAGGACGCCGACGTACCCGCCCGCCGTCGCGACCGCGGACGCGCCGAGGAGTTCGCCGAACCCGAGCAGGTAGAACGTCACGGACAGCGAGAGGAACACGCTCCAGAGCCCCCAGTTGAGCTTGAACGTGCTCACCCACATGTACGTCGTGAAGACCCCCCACAGCAGCAGCGCCATCCCGACCGGCGTGGCGCCCGCCGCGCCCGACGGAATCCAGCCGTTGTGACTGAACAACAGCAGGAGACCGAACCACCACCAGAACGCGCCGTAACTACAGAACGCGGTGGTGCCGAACGTGTTGCCCTCGCGGTACTCGAGGAGGCCCGCGAACAGCTGGATGGTGCCGCCGAACGCGAACGCCATCGGGACGACGGCCCACTCGAGGCTCGCGGAGAACACGCCCGCGTTCACGAGCGACAGCAGCACGGTCGTCAGCCCGAAGCCCACGAGGCCGAGCGGCGCCGGGTTCGCGGTGTCGGTGTCGGCCGGCATGCTCAGTCACCCCGCACCTGCTGCTGGATGTCCTCGACGATTTCCGGGTTCCGGAGCGTCGACGTGTCCCCGAGCTCCTCGCCGTCCGAGATCTCCTCGAGGAGCCGGCGCATGATCTTCCCGGAGCGCGTCTTCGGGAGTTCCGGCGTGAACATGACCTTCTCGGGGCGCGCGATGGGGCCGATCTTGTTCTCGACGGCGGCCTCGATGCGGTCGCGCATCTCGTCGCCGCGCTCGTAGCCGTCCTCGAGGATGACGTAGGCGTGCACGACCTCGCCTTTCACGTCGTGGTCGGCGCCGACCACGGCGGCCTCCGCGACGCCCTCGGCGCTGACGACCGCGGACTCGATCTCCATCGTGCCGAGGCGGTGCCCGGAGACGTTCACGACGTCGTCGACGCGCCCGACGACCGTGATGTAGCCGTCGTCGTCGATCTTCGCGCCGTCCTCCGGGAAGTACACCCAGTCCTCGGGGTCGTCGGAGTCCGTGTCCGAGAACTCCGCCCAGTACTCGTCGACGAACCGCTCGTCGTTCTGGTAGAGGGTGCGGAGCATCCCCGGCCACGGCTTCTGGACGGTGAGGTAGCCCGCGCTCCCCGGCGGGACCTCCTCGCCGTCGCCGTCGACGACGCGGACGTCGTTCCCGGGGAGCGGCGGCCCCGCGGACCCGGGTTTCATGTCGTTGACGCCGGGCAGCGTGGTGACCATCATGCCGCCGGTCTCGGTCTGCCACCACGTGTCCACGACGGGGCACTCCTCGTTGCCGACGTGCTTGTAGTACCACTTCCAGGGCTTCGGGTTGATGGGTTCGCCGACCGTCCCCAGGAGGCGGAGGCTGGAGAGGTCGTGGTGGTCGGGGTGTTCCTCGCCCCACTTCATGAACGACCGGATGGCCGTCGGCGCGGTGTAGAACTGGGTCGCGTCGAGGTCGTCGACGATCTCCCAGAGGCGGTCCTCCGCGGGGTAGTCAGGCGTCCCCTCGTACATCACGGTCGTCGTGCCGAGCGCGAGCGGCCCGTACACGATGTAGGAGTGGCCGGTGATCCAGCCGATGTCGGCGGTGCAGAAGTACGTGTCCTCGGGCTTGATGTCGAGGACGGCCTCCGACGTCCACGCCGCCCACGATAGGTAGCCGCCGGTCGTGTGCTTGACGCCCTTCGGTTTGCCCGTCGTGCCGGACGTGTACATGAGGAACAGCATGTCCTCGGCGTCGCGCTCGACGGGCTCGACTTCCGCGCCCTCGTGGTCGGCGAGCAGGGCGTCGTAGTCGTGCTGGTTGTCGTCGAGGTCGTGGCCGTGGCCGTCGTCGCCGAGCCGGTCCACGACGACGACGTCCTCGACGTCGTGGTCGACGTACCCAAGGCCCTCCTCGGACTTCGACTGGTGGTCGAGGGGGTCGCCGCGGCGGTAGTAGCCGTCGGCGGTGATGAGGTACTCGGAGTCGGCGGCGTTCATGCGTTCGCCGAGCGCTTCCGCGGAGAACCCGGCGAACACGACGGAGTGCGGCGCGCCGATGCGGGCGCACGCGAGCAGCGCGACGGCGAGCTCGGGCACCATCGGCATGTGCATCGTGACGACGTCGTCCTCGCCGACGCCGAGGTCGCGGAGCGCGGCCGCGAGCTCGTTGACTTCCTCGTAGAGCTCGCGGTACGTGATGGTGCGGTCGGGCTCGTCGACCGGTTCGCCCACCCACTCGATGGCGGGTTCGTCGGCGCGCTCGGGCAGGTGTCGGTCGACGCACTCGTAGGACGCATTGAGTTTGCCGTCCGTGAACCACTCGAAGAACGGCGGGTTCGAGTCGTCGAGTACCTGGTCGTAGTCCTCGAACCAGTCGAGGCGGTCGGCGGCCGCCTCCCAGCACTCCGGCCAGTTCTCGTCGAACTCCTCGTAGATGGACTCCTCGGTGACGTTCGCCTGTTCGACGAACGCCTGGGGCGGCTCGAACTCGTCCTGTTCGGCGAGCCGGCCCTCGAGTTCGGTATCGTCTGTCATGCTTCGTCCCCCGTATGTCACGTTGTCCCACATAAACGATAGTTCTAATTGGCCTGGCGGGCCCGCCCGAACAGCCCCGTAGACCTCGAACCGCCGGTACAGCCCCGCACACGCAGCATCCGGCGGTTCCTCCGTCTCGTGGCGCCGACGCGGTTCCGGCGCGTGCCGGGGGTGGTTGGGGCCGAGCGACCTAGGTCCCTAGGTGCGGGGCGTCCCGTCGAGGTACGTGTCCAGGAGTTTCTGCTGGCCCTTCCGGAGGTGCTGGTGGAACGTCGGCGAGGAGACGTCGAGGGACGCGGCGATGCGTTCGGCGGTGGACTCCCGCGGCCACTCGAAGTAGCCGCCGAGGTAGGCGGCCCGCAGCGTCGACGCCTGGCGGTCCGTGAGTCGCTCGTCGAGGTGGTCGCGGACGCTGTCGAGCGTGCGCGCCGACCGCTCCACCTCGCGTTTCGACTCGAGTGAGAACGACGAAACGGCGGCGCGGCCGGCGTTCCGGAGCGCGCGGACGTCGGCGTGCTGGGGGAGTTCGAGCGTGACTGCGGCCTCGCCGCCGTCGACCGACGCGTCGACCAGTGTACCCCCGGCCTCGACGAGCGCGGGCAGCGGCGAGGAGTGCGCGACCGCGACCTCGAAGCGCGCGCTCGACCCGGAGTCCGAGACGAGGCGGACGTCCGCGACGCCGTCGGCGTCCGTCGCCGCCGCGAGGAACCGGTCCGGCGGGACGCCGGCCACGTCGAGGAACAACAGCAGCGACTCCCCCGGGACGGTACCGGCGAGCGTCATCGAGCACTCGAGGTCGGCCGACAGCCGAGTCAGGGGCGTGTCCTCGTACGCGAACGACGCCTGGAGCGCGGTGTCCGAGAGCCGGCGGTGCCGCTGGAAGGCCGCGGTCAGCGCGAACCCCGCGAGCGCGCCGACGACGCCGAGCACCGCCGGTTCGCCCGCGGACAGCGAGTCCGCCGCGACGACGAGGGTCTCGTCCGGGTGCTCGCTGCGCGGCACCGGCGCGACCGCGACGGTGCCGGGGCCGGCGTCGGTCGTCGTCTGGACGTCGCCGGTCGTCCTGGCTCGCGCGTGCAGCGACGGCGTCGCCGCGGCCAGCCGGTCCGCGGTCCGCGCCGGCTCGTCGGCCAGCTCTTCCGGCGGCCCGTCCGGCCCCTCCACCCACGCCCACCGGTACCGGTCGCTCGACGCGAGCGCGTCGCTGACACGCTCGCGGACCTCGTCCGTGGTGTCGGCGCCGACGAGCGCGTCCGCGACCGCGCCGGCCGCGTCGAGCGCGCCGGCCGCGTCCGGGTCGTCGCCCGCGCTCGCGAACGCGTCCAGGAGCGCGCCGCGGTCCTCGACCTCGAGGTAGGGCGCGAGGGTCTCGATCCGGGACCACCCGCTCGCGGCGAGCACCGCGGCCGGGTTCACGCCGTCGTCGAGCCAGCGCGCCGCGAAGCGCTCGCGGAGGTCGGCCGTCGAGACGTCCGCGAGCGCGGGGTCGGCGTCGGCGGCGCGCTCGCTGACGTCCTCGACGAGCATCTGGAGGCGGCGCGCGGAGACGTCGAACAGGGGCGCCGCCGGGTCGACGCCGTTCGCGTTCGCGTACTGCCGGAGGTCGCGCTCGACGTCCGGCGGGAGGTACGCCGTCCGGTCGCCGACGTCGAGCAGGAAGTGGTCGGCGCCGTCCCTGGCGACCGACGTGACGTCCGCCGGGCGGAGCGACGCCATCTCCGCGGGCCGCAGCCCGACTTCGGCGCCCAGTCGGAGCACGAGGTCCGCGCGGGGCGTCGGCGCGGCCCGGCGCAGGCGCTCGTACTCGTCGTCGGTCAGACCCGGGCGGTCGCTTCGATTCACGTTTCGTAGCGAGACGGTTCCGCGAAACTTATAGCTGGTGTCGCGGGGTGCGTCGGTCGTCGTCGAGGAAGGGGTTACGGAGGGGCGTCAGTTGTCGTCGAGCTGGAGGTACGGGCTCCCGTCAGTCGTCGTCGAGGATGGAGTCGAGTTCGCCGACGACCTCCGGGTTGCGGAGCGCGCTCGTGTCCCCGACGTCCTCGCCGGCAGCGACGCGCTCGAGGAACCGGCGGACGATCTTCCCGGAGCGCGTCTTCGGGAGTTCGGACGTGAACACGATGCGCTCGGGGTCCGCGGACGACGCGACGACCGAGCGCACGTGCTCGCGGATGCGCTCCCGGAGGTCCCCGGACGCCGTCACGCCCTCCGCGAGCGTGACGTACGCGACGACGCCGCAGTCCGCGCTGCTGACGCTGACGACGCCGGCCTCCGTGACGCCCTCGAGGTCGACGATGGCGGACTCCAGTTCCATCGTGCCGAACCGGTGGCCGCCGACGTTCACCACGTCGTCCACGCGCCCGAGGACGGTGACGTAGCCGTCCTCGTCCATCTTCGCGCTGTCGCCCGTGACGTACCCCCAGTCGTCGGTCAGCGAGCGGCTCGCGGACGCCCAGCCGGTGCCCTCGCGGAGCTCCCGGGGCATCGCGGGCCACGGCCTCGTGAGCACGAGGTAACCGGCCTCCCCGGGGTCGACCGGGTCGCCGCCGGCGTCCACGACCGTCGCGTCGATGCCGGGGAGCGCGGGGCCCGCGGCGCCCGGCTTCATCTCGTCGACGGCTGGCAGCGTCGCGAGCATCATCGCGCCGGTCTCTGTCTGCCACCACGTGTCCACGACCGGGCACTCGCCGTTCCCGACGTGCTCGTAGTACCACCGCCACGTGTCCGGCGTGACGGGTTCGCCGACCGTCCCCAGGAGCCGGAGGCTGGAGAGGTCGTGGCGCTCGAGGTGTCCCTCGCCCCACTTCATGAACGCGCGGATGGCCGTCGGCGCCGTGTAGAAGACGTCGACCCCCTGCTCTTCGACGATGCGCCAGATGCGGTCCTTCTCGGGGTGGTCGGGCGCGCCCTCGAACAGCACCGTCGTCGCGCCGAGCGCGAGCGGGCCGTAGACGACGTACGAGTGGCCCGTGATCCAGCCGGCGTTCGCGGTGCAGAGGTGGGTGTCCGCGGGCGAGAGGTCGAGGACGGCGTGGCTCGTCCACGCGACGTGCGCGAGGTAGCCGCCCGTGAGGTGCGTGACCTCCGTGGGGTCGCCGGTCGTCCCCGAGGTGTGGATGCGGAACAGTTCGTCGCTCGCGTCGCGCTCCACGGGGTCGACGTCGGCGCCCTCGTGGGCGTCCCGGAGCGCGTCGTAGTCGTACTGGTCGTCGCCGAGGCGGACGCCGAGGTCGAGGCGCTCGACGACGACGGTCGCCTCCAGGTCGGACTCGAGGCTCGCGACCGCGTTGTCGGCCTTGCTCTTCAACTGGACGGGCGTGCCGCGGCGGTAGTAGCCGTCGCAAGTCACGAGGTACTCGGAGTCGGCGCTCGCGACCCGCGTCGCGAGGCCGTCCGCGGACAGCCCCGCGAACACGACGTTGTGGACGGCGCCGAGGCGCGCGCACGCCAGCATCGCCGCGACGAGCTCCGGGACGGTCGGCATGTAGAGCGTGACGACGTCGTCCGCCTCGACGCCGAGGTCCCGGAGGCCCGCCGCGACCTCGTTGACCTCCCGGTGGAGTTCGCGGTACGTGAGTTCGCGCTCGTCGCCGACGCGGCCGCGCCACACGAGCGCGGGCTGGTCGGCGCGCTCCGAGAGGTGGCGGTCGAGGCAGTTCTCGGACGCGTTCAGGGTGCCGCCCGCGAACCACTCGAAGGGCGGTTCGGCCGCGGGCAGCACGCCGTCGTAGTCCGTCCGCCAGTCGAGAAGGTCGCCGGCGGCGTCCCAGGCGTCCGGCCACGCCGCGTCGAAGCGCGCCGCGACGTCCGGGTCGTTCACGTTCGCGTCCGCGACGAACGACCGCGGCGGCGCGTGGGACGCGGCGCCCTCGAAGCGCGTCTCGATGTCGCCCGCGTCTCCCTCCGGCATTCTCACGTTAGGCGTGGGGGTGCGCACGCAAAAGCGTTCGTGCTCCCGAACTCAGTTCGGGGCGGGCCCGGACGGCGAATCGGGGGCTGAACGAGGCCTCACGCGTCCTCGGTGGCGGTCTCGAGGTAGTCGAGTTGCGCCTCGAGTTCGCGGCGGCGCTGGCGTTTGACGACGGTGGCGTCGAGTACGCTGCCGACGAGCGCCACGTCGAGAGCGAACTCGGTCGTCGCGGTGACTTCGGCGCCCTCGGGCGCTGGGTCGACGCGATACCACGCGGTCATTTCCTCGAAGATGCCGTCGGTCTGGGTGTAGCCGAGCGTTGCGTCAGCCGGGTCGCGGCGTTCGAGCTCGAGTTCGATGGACGCGACGCCGACGCGGTTCTGGACGTGGATGCGGTCGCCGTCGACGGCTACGTCGTCGAACCCAGCGGCCGCGACGAACGCGCGGACGTCCAGCATGGCGTCGCGGACGGCGTCCGGGGGCGCGTCGACGACGCGGGTTGCGGTGACGGTCTGCACGGTCCGGAGTTGGCGGCCCAGCATCAACCGCGAACGGGCGAACACGTTCGGCGGCGGGACGGTCGGCGGACGAGGGACGATGTTCGCGTCCACCTTTATCCGTCAGTCGGCCGTACCCTTCGGTATGGTCTCGACAGGCGACCCGGCACCGGTGTTCACGGCGACGCGCGGCACGAGCGACCACGAGGACTTCGACCTAACCGAGCACCTCGGGGACGGCCCCGTCGTGCTCGCGTTCTTCCCGGGGGCGTTCACGCCGCCGTGCACGAACGAGATGGTCGCGCTCCAGGAGCGCCTCGACGAGTTCGAGGACGCGGGCGCGACGGTCTTCGGGGTGAGCGCCGACTCGCCGTTCTCCCAGGGCGCGTTCCGCGAGGAGCACGGCGTCGAGTTCGACCTCGTCAGCGACATGGGCGCGGACGTCATCCGCGAGTACGGCCTCGAGATCGACATCCCCGAACTCGGCCTCTACGGCATCACGAACCGCGCGGTGTTCGTCCTCGACGACGACGGCACCGTCGCGTACGCCTGGGAGGCCGACGACCCGACGAACGAACCGCCGTACGACGACGTCCTCGACGCCGTCGAGGCCGCCTGACGGGAGCCACGTGCAGTCGGCATACCAGTAGGCGTTCTCCGGCCGGCGCGAATATGTCCGGGGCCAACCCCACGGCGGTCGCCGCCGAAGGTGCGCGTATGCCCGGCTTCCCATCCATCGGCGGCGGCGACGACGGGGACCTCTTCGACGAGTACGACGAGTTCGTCCCCGAGCACGTCCCCGAGCCGAACGTCTTCCTCGACGGCCACGACGTGCTGACCGGCGACGACCACCTCGCGTTCCACGAGATCACGCGGGAGCTCTTCGAGGAGCGGAAGGTCTACGACATGACGTTCAACTACAACCTCGCGCGGCTCAACCTCGACACCCGCCACGAGAACGCGGGCTACCGGTACGCCGAGGAGGCCGACGACCCCGCGGTGCTGCGCGCGGAGTTCACGCCGACGACGCCGTTCTGCCCGCAGACGCACACGCTCACGAAGGGGTCGTTCCGCGCGTGGAACGGCCTCGGCGACCGCCACGACTACGACCTCGTGAAGGTGCGCGCGGCCCCGATGCACCACAACAGCGAACCCATCAACGACGAACTCGAGCACCTCGAGGAGGCGTTCCTGGAGACGGGCGACGTCGACGTCGTCCCCGACGAGGGCGGCGTCGGGTCGAACCCGATGGAGCGCGCGATGAAGGAGGAGGGGTCGAGCCGCGGCCCGCAAGCCCCGTTCTGAGGCCGCCGGGAAGCCAGGGGCGGCTCGCTGCGGCCGGGGCGAATTCGTTCGCCAACGCGTCTATCCCCCGCGGCCGCCTGGAGTCACGTGATGCCGTCCGCACTCGACGTCCGCGAGGACAGTCACGCAGCGCGACGCGACCGCGTGTTCGACCGCCTGGACGCAACCGACCCCGGGGAGACGGTCGAGGTGACGTCCGACCGCGACCCCCGGCCGTCGCTCAGCCAGTACCGCATCGCGCGCGGCGCCGCGCTCGACGTCGAGTACGAGCGCCGCGACGGCGACGACTGGGCGGTCCGCGTCACCCACCGCGGCGACAGCGACGCCGACGTCCCCGAGTTCGACGTCCGCGACCTCCCGCCGATGCGCCGCCACGAGGTCCTGACGGACACCTTCGACCGCCTGGCGCCGGGCGACGCGTTCGTGCTCGTGAACGACCACGACCCGGAGCCGCTGTACCACGAGCTCAAGTCGACGCACGGGGACGTCGTCGGCTGGGAGTACGCCGCCCGCGACCCCGGCGAGTGGCGCGTCGAGGTCGCGAAGACGGGCGAGTCGACCGCGGACGACTCGGGCGCCGCGGCGACGTTCGACGTCCGCGAGATACCGAAGGCCGACCGCCACCCGACCATCCACCACCGGTACGGGAACCTCCGCGCCGGCGAAGCCCTCGACGTCGTCGCGCCCCACGAGCCGGCGCCGCTGCGCCGCGAGTTCCGCCAGCGGTACGGCGACGGCTTCGAGTGGGACGTCCGCGAGCGTGACGCGGACCGGTGCCGCGTGCGCATCACGAAAACCCCCGACGGGGCGCGCGACGCAGACGGGACCGGGGACGAGGCGGCGAGTGGCGGCGAGGAATCGAACGACGCCGGGGCGGAGTTGACGGTCACCGACGAGCTGGACGTCCGGGACCGGCCGCCGGCCGAGCGCCACGAGCGCATCTACGACGCGTACGACGCCCTCGAGGGCGGCGAGGCGTTCGTGCTCGTGAACGACCACGACCCGAAACCCCTCTACCACCAGTTCGAGGCCGAGGCCGGCGCCGAGTTCCGGTGGACGTACCTCTCCCGGGACCCCGGCGAGTTCCGCGTCCGCATCGGGAAGGCCGAGAGCGGCGACCCGGCGACGTCGGCGCCCGAGGACGTCGACGCGCCGTTCTGAGCGGATGCCGGTCGAGGAACCCGACGGGGTCGCCGTGACGTTCCACCCCCAGGAGTGGGTGGACTCGCCCGGCGAGTCCCACGACTGGGACCGCCGACAGCTGACGGACGCGGACCGCGACCCCGTGACGTTCGTGGTTCCGCGGGCGGACGCGACGGACGGCGCCGGACGGCGGTACGACGACGAGTCCTACGAGGCGAACCTGCTGGCGGGCCACGACGCCGCGCCCGAGTGGGTGCGGGACTGGGACGGCCCCTACTACGTCACGCTCGCGGACGCCTGACGCCGCGAGTGGCTCGCTGGCGATGCGTGACGGGACGATCTGTTCTGGCCGCGACGGCCACACCGGGGTGTTCGCTGCGTCCGCAGCGGCGCGCACGCACCACCGGAAACGGATTAATTAAAGTCCAGTTGTGTTCTCTGTCCGGGTATGCACGACGAGTCCCGGACGCTGTTCGCCCTCGTGGCGGGGTCGACCCGGACCGCCCGCATCGAGGGCGTCAGCGCCGCGGGCGCGGACCCCGCGCTGACGGCGCACACGCCGAGCGCGGACGCCGAGATTCTCGAACACGGCCGGACCGTCCGGGCGCCGGTCGTCCCCGTGAGCCCCAGCGGGTGCCCGACGCCCGCGGTCGTGACGCGGGCCGTCCGGGAGCGCCGCGACTTCGACAGCGTCGTCGTGGACGCCGGACTCGCGGAACCGACCGGCGCGCCCACCGTCGACCTCGGCGCCGAACAGGGGGCGGACGTCCGCGACCCGGTCGCGGTGCCGGGCGCCGAGGACGTGTACGCGGCCGCCGGGCGATACGGCGCCAGCCTCCCCGCCGACCGCGTCCTCCTCGCGGAGACCATCCCCGGCGGAACCACGACCGCGATGGGCGTCCTGTCGGCGCTCGGCGAGCGCCCGGCGGTGTCCTCGTCGCTCCCGGAGAACCCCCTCGAGTTGAAGCGGGCGGTCGTCGACGACGGCCTCGCCGCGAGCGGCCTCGACCCCGGAGACCTCGCCGGCGAACCGGCCGAGGCGGTCCGACGCATGGGCGACCCCGTGCTGGCCGCGGTCGCCGGGCTCGCCGAGGGCGCGCTGGAGAGCGACACCGAGGTCGTGCTCGCGGGCGGCACGCAGCTCGCGACCGCCGGCGCGCTCGTCCGCCACGCCGGCGTCGACCACCCCCTCACCCTCGCAACCACGTCGTTCGTCGCGGACGACGACTCCGCGGACGTCCAGCGGCTGGCCGGCGACCTCGACCTCGACCTGCGAGTCACCGACCCCGGGTTCGGCGAACGCAGCGACCACCCGGCGATGGCCGCGTACCTCGCCGGCGAAGCGAAAGAGGGCGTCGGCATGGGCGGCGCGCTCGCGCTCGCCGACGACGCCGGCCTCGAGATGGCCGCGGTCCGCGAGTCCCTTGCGGCGGTCTACGACCGCGTCACCGACGAGGAACGGGTGGCGCCGTGAAGGGGGTCGTCCTCGCGGGCACGGCCTCGGGCGTCGGGAAGACGGTCGCGACGCTCGCCGTCTCCCGCGCGCTCGAACGCGACGGGTACGACGTCCAGCCGGCGAAAGCCGGCCCGGACTTCATCGACCCCAGCCACCACGAAGCCGTCGCGGGGACGCCGTCGCGGACGCTGGACCCGTGGCTGGAAGGCGGCGAGGGCGCGCGCCGGAACTACTACCGGGGCGGCGGCGACGTCTGCGTCGTCGAGGGGATGATGGGGCTGTACGACGGCTCGGTGTCGAGCACCGCGGACGTCGCGGCGACGCTCGACCTCCCGGTGGTGCTGGTCGTGGACGCCAGCGCCGGCATGCAGAGCGTCGCCGCGACGGCGCTGGGCTTCCAGCAGTACGCCGACCGCGCGGGCTACGACGTCGACGTCGCGGGCGTGCTCGCGCAGCGAGCGCACGGCGGCCGGCACGCCGACGGCATCCGGGACGCCCTCCCGTCGTCGCTGACGTACTTCGGGCGCGTGCCGCCGGCCGAGGGCCTCGAGATTCCCGAACGCCACCTCGGCCTCCACACGGGCGCGGAGTCGCCGCTGGACGACGCGGCGCTCGACGAGGCCGCCGCGCACGTCGAGGGAGAACGGCTGGTCGACGCCGCGAGAGCGCCGCCGCGGCCGGACCCGCTCGACCGCGGACCGCCCACGGACTGCCGGATTGCGGTCGCGTCGGACGCGGCGTTCTGCTTCGAGTACCCCGCGACCCGGGAGCGGCTCCGCGAGCGCGCCGACGTCGCGACGTTCTCGCCGGTCGCCGGCGACGACCTCCCGGACTGCGACGGCGTCTACCTCCCCGGCGGCTACCCGGAGCTGCACGCCGCCGCGCTCGCGGACTCGCCCGCGCTCGGGACGCTCGGCGAGCGCGCCGCAGACGGCCTGCCCGTGCTCGGCGAGTGCGGCGGCCTGATGGCGCTCGCGGAGTCGCTGACGACCACCGACGGCGACACCCGCGAGATGGCGGGCGTGCTCCCCGCTACGGTGAGGATGCACGAGCGCTACCAGGCCCTCGACCACGTCGAACTCGTCGCGCGCGGCGACTGCCTGACCGCCGCGGCCGGCGAGTCGCTGCGCGGCCACGAGTTCCACTACTCGTCGGCTGACGCGGCCGGCGACGCCCGGTTCGCGTTCGACGTCGAGCGCGGCGACGGCATCACCGGCCAGCGGGACGGCCTCACGGAGTACCGGACGCTCGGGACGTACGCGCACGTCCACGCGGCGAGCGGCGCCTTCGACGCGTTCCTCGAGAACTGCCGACCATGACTGACGACACCACCGACGACACCGGCGACGAGCGCGCACAGACACCCGGAACCGGGCGAACGCCGACGGCCGAAGCGGTCGACCCCGCCGCACCCGACGAGTTCGGCCTCGTGCAGGTCTGGTGGGGCGACGGCAAGGGGAAGACGACGGCCGCGATGGGCATGGGGATGCGGGCGGCGGGACACGGCTACCGCGTCCACATGCTCCAGTTCATGAAGGGCGGGACGTCGACCGTCGAGGACGTCCGCGGCGAGTACAACGCCGTCGCCCAGCTACCCGGGTTCACGTACGAGAACTCCGGGCACTACGGCTGGCACGGCTTCCGCGACGACTCCGACGACGAGGACCACGCGGCCCGCGCGAGAGGCGGGCTCGCCCGCGCCCGCGACCTCCTCGACGCGTCCCGGAGCGTCGTCGGTCCACTCCCGCTCGACGCCCCCGCGGACGACGGCGTCCACCTGCTGATACTCGACGAAGTCCTGTACGCCGCCAACCGCGGTCTCCTCGACCCCGACGACGTCGTCGACCTCGCGGAACGCAAACCCGACGACCTGGAGCTCGTGCTCACGGGCAGCCACGACGAACCGGCCTACCTCCGCGAGCACGCCGACCTCGTCACGGAAGTCCGCAAACAGCAACACCCCATGGACGCCGGCGTGGGCGCGCGGAAGGGCACCGAGTACTGATGCCGGCCGCCGACTGCCGCACCCTGCTCGTGGCCGGGACGGCCTCCCACGTCGGGAAGAGCACGGTCGCCGCCGGGCTCTGCCGCCACCTCGCCGACCGCGGCGTCTCGGTCGCGCCGTTCAAGGCCCAGAACATGAGCAACAACGCGCGCGCCGTCCCCACCGCGACCGGCGACGACTGGGGCGAGATCGGCGTCTCCCAGTACACGCAGGCCGTCGCCGCCCGGGTGCCCGCCACGACCGACCACAACCCCGTCCTGTTGAAACCGCGTGGGGACGCCGAGAGCCAGCTCGTCCTCGACGGCCGGGCCGTCGGCCACTTCGAGGCCGGCAGCTACTACGACGACCACTGGGCGGACGCCCGCGCGGCCGCGGTCGCCGCCCACGAACGCCTCGCCGCCGACCACGACGTGGTCGTCGCGGAGGGCGCGGGCAGCATCGCCGAGATCAACCTCCAGGACCGCGACCTCGCGAACGTCGAGACGGCGCGGTTCGCGGACGCGGACGTGCTCGTCGTCGCGGACATCGAACGCGGCGGCGCGTTCGCCAGCCTCTACGGCACCCTCGAGTTGCTCCCCGAGGACGTCCGCGACCGCGTCGTCGGCGCGGTCGTCACGAAGTTCCGCGGCGACCCCGCGCTCCTCGCGGACGGCGTCGACGAGATCGAAGCCAGGACCGGCGTCCCGGTCGTCGGCGTCATCCCGCACGACGACCCCGGGCTCCCCGCGGAGGACAGCGTCTCGCTGTCCGCCCGCGAAACCCCGGTGGTCGGCGACGACGACGGCGTCCCGCCAGCCCACCGCGTGACGGTCGGCGTGGTCGAGCTCCCCCGCATCTCGAACTTCACCGACGTCGCGCCGCTCGCGCGGACGCCCGGCGTCCGCGTTCGCTACCTCGCCCCCGGCGCCGAACTCGACGGCGTCGACGCCCTCGTCGTCCCGGGCACGAAGAACACCGTCGACGACCTCCGCGCGCTCCGCGACGCGGGATTCGACCGGGCGCTCGCGCGCTACGACGGCCCGGTCGTCGGGCTCTGCGGCGGCTACCAGCTGCTCGGCGAACGCGTCACGAACGCGAGCGTCGAATCCACGGCCGACCTCGACGCCGTCGAGGGGTTCGGACTGCTCCCCGTCGAGACCGCGTTCAGCGAGGAGAAACGCGTCGCGGCGGTCACCAGGGAGCTCGACGGCGCCGGCCCGCTCGCGGGCGCGACCGGCGACGTCGCCGGCTACGAGATTCACATGGGGACGACGAGCGTCCCCGACGGCGTCGCCACCCCGGTCGGCCCCGAGAGCGCCGCCGCCGGCCGCGCGTTCGGCACCTACCTCCACGGCATCTTCGAGAACGAGTGCGCCCGCGACGCCTTCCTCGACGCCGCCTACGGCCACGCGGACCGCTCGCGGCCCGCCGACTCCCGGGCGCGAGCATCACCCCACGACGCGGCCGCCGAACTCCTTCGAGACCACCTCGACCTCGGCGCGCTCGACCTCCCGGATTGACGCAGCGTCCGGCGTGACGCGGCGCTCGGCGTCCCTCAACGTTCGCGGTGTCCCAACCGCCGGATTCGACGCCCGCCTCAGAACCACCGGGAGAGAACCGACTCGGTCCCGCGCCGGTGCGCCGTCAGCACTGGCGTGGCGTCAGCGCCGTCCGTGACCGCGTCGGTCGTCGACCCGAACAGGAACCGCCGCAGCCGGCCCTTCTCGGGCGCGCCCAGGACCGTCAGGTCGTGGTAGTCCGCGTGGTCGACGATCTCGCGCGCGGAATCCGCCGCCCGCGACACGTGACGGTCGACCGCCACGTCGTCCCCCAGCCGGTACTCGTAGGCCTCCAGGAGGTCGCGCGCGTCGGCCACTCTCTCCGAGGACGCGTCCGCCGGGACCACGTGGAACAACTCCATCCAGGACCCGTACGCTCTCGCGACCGCCTCCGCGATGCGCGACGCCAGCCCCGAATGCGGCCCCTTCGCGACCGGCACCAGGATGCTCGCCGGCGCGTCGAACTCGTCCATCCGCGTCCCCACGACCGTGTGGCACCCGTCCACGACCGACTTCTCGTCGCGGCCGCGCGAGAAGAACCGCGACTCCGCCCGGTCGACCACCGTCGCCGTGATGGAGTACGTCCCCACGAACGACGACAACACGCCCGGCGAGAACGCGCGCTCCTCCTGCGTCACCGGCACCGAGAATTCCGCCTCGACGTCCAACTGCAGCCCTGACTCCTCCCGGACGGCGTCCGGGGACTCCCCGCGCTCCCCCTCGACCGTGTGCAGGACGTACAGCTCGCCGTCCGTCCCGAACGTGACGCTCGCGCCCAGGAGACTCGCCTCCCGCCGGTTCACCGCCTCGTGGAACGGCACGAGAATCCGCTGCTCGTCCTCGGGCCAGTCCAGGCCCTCGTGCTCGATCGTTCTCGGCCACGGACGGTCGTCCGGGTTCACACTCATTGTCGCCCCGTTTGCAGCAAGGGACCATAAATCACCCACCGTTCCCGAAAACCCCATCCGGAACGCCAGCGCCCAAGGACGAAGCCACGCCTCCAACAGAAACCGTCGAGGTAGTACGTGGG
>JBDGUB010000005.1:87578-96179 GCA_042216245.1 Halobacterium sp. | reverse complement strand
AAACACGACAGCGACGCGCAGGTCGGCGCCATCATGGGGCCGCTGATGGGCGAGAACCCCGAGTTCCGGGAGCACGGCGACGAGATTCCGGGCGTGATCGCGCCCGTCATCGACGAAGTGAACGCGATGGACGCCGGCGAGCAGCGCGAGCGCCTCGCCGACCTGGCGCCCGACCGCCTCAAGGAGCTCGAGGCCGAGGACGAGGGCAACGAGCAGGTGCTGCCGGACCTCCCGAACGCCGACGACTACGACGAGATCCGGATGCGGTGCGCGCCGAACCCGAACGGGCCGTGGCACCTCGGGAGCGCGCGGATGCCCGCCGTCATCGGGACGTACAAGGAGATGTACGACGGGTGGATGCTCGTCCGGTTCGACGACACCGACCCCGAGACGAAGCGCCCGGACCTCGGCGCGTACGACCAGATTCTGTCTGACCTCGACTACCTCGGGTTCGAGGCCGACGAGGTCATCAAGGCCAGCGACCGCGTGGAGACGTACTACGAGCACGCCCGACGGCTCATCGGCATGAACGGCGCGTACACCTGCTCGTGTCCGGGCGACGAGTTCTCGGAACTGAAAAACAGCGGCGAGGCGTGCCCGCACCGCGACAAGGACCCGGACGTTGTCGCCGAGGAGTTCGCGGACATGGTCGCCGGCGAGTACGAGTCCGGCGAGATGGTGTTGCGCGTGAAGACCGACATCGAGCACAAGAACCCCGCGCTCCGGGACTGGGTGGCGTTCCGGATGGTCGACACGCCCCATCCCCGCGAGGAGGCCAGCGAGTACCGGTGCTGGCCGATGCTGGACTTCCAGTCCGGCGTCGACGACCACCTCACCGGGGTCACGCACATCATCCGCGGCATCGACCTGCAGGACTCCGCGAAGCGCCAGCAGTTCCTCTACGACTACTTCGGCTGGGAGTACCCCGAGGTCGTCCACTGGGGGCACGTCCAACTCGACGAGTACGACGTGCAGATGTCCACGTCGACCATCAAGGAACTCGTCGCGTCCGGAGAACTGGACGGCTGGGACGACCCGCGCGCGCCGACCGTCCAGAGCGTGAAGCGCCGCGGCATCCGCGGGGAGGCCGTCGTGGACGCGATGGTGGGCCTGGGGACGTCGACGTCGGACGTCGACCTCGCGATGAGTACGGTGTACGCGAACAACCGCGAGCTCGTCGACGACGAGGCGCCCCGGCAGTTCTTCGTGCGGGACGGCTTCGAGGCGCGCGCGCCGGACGCCGACGAGTCCCACGAGGCCGTCGAGGTCCCGGTGTCGGGGGCGCCCGACGAGGCGACGCCGCTCGTCCACCCCGAGCACGAGGACCGCGGCGAGCGCTCGATTCCCGTCGGCGACAGCGTGCTCGTGGAGGCCGCGGACGTGCCGGCGGCCGGCGACCGCGTCTGGCTGAAGGGCTGCGGGCCGGTCCGGTACGACGGCGAGGCCTTCGAGTTCCTCGACGCGGACATCGACATCGTGCGCGAAGAGGGCGTCGACGTGATTCACTGGGTGCCCGCCGCGGAGAGCGTGCGCGTCCGGCTGCGGACGATGGACGGCGACGTCACGGGGTACGCCGAGCCCGGGTTCGCGGACGTCGCACCGGACACGGTCGTGCAGTTCGTGCGCGTCGGGTTCGCGCGCGTCGACAGCCACAACCGCGAGGAGTCGGTGGCGTACTTCGCGCACCCCTAGCAGGGAATCCCCTCCTCAGGCTGCGTGGACGAGGGCGACGGCCACGAGAACGGCGGCCGTGAGCACGAACTGCATCGCGGTCGAACCGAGGACGCCGACGGTCGCGTAGCCGCTCCGGCGGAGGCTCACCCGGGGGTCGCCGGTGCGCTTGACGTCGAGGACGAACACCGTCGCGGCGACGCCAGCGAGCAGGCCGAGCGGGCCGGCCGGCACCATCGCGAGGAATCCGACGACGCCCGCCGCCACCGACGTCCGGGAGTCGACGCCCGCGACCCGGGCGCCGACGTAGCCGGCGAGCCAGTCGACGGCGGTGGCGACGAGCGCGACGCCGACGAGCGCCGCGAGCACCAGCGGCCCGGGGTCGCCGGTCTGCCAGTAGTACGTGACTACGCCCGCCAACGACAGCAGGCCGCTCGGGAGCATCGGGAGGACGCTGCCCGCGACTCCGAGCGCGAGCGCGGCGAACGCCGCGGCGACGAACGGGTCCATGTCCACCACTGATGGCGCCGCGGTGTTGTGGCTGTCGGCGTCAGTCCCGGAACCGCTCGAGTTCGTCGCGGGCGGCGTCGCTGCCGTAGGCGTCGACGAGCGGGCGGAGCGCGTCCCCGAGCGCGCGCATCGCCTGGCTCGTCGAGTGGAAGTCGAGGCTGCCGGCGACCGCGTCCCAGGGTCGCGCCTGGAGGAGTTTCCCGACGAGCAGGCGTTCCTCGCGGGCCGACAGCAGGCCGGGGTCGCCCGCGACGAGGTGGTGGCGCGCGAGCCGGCGGAACGGCGCGGGGTCGACGCTGTACATGCCGGGGCCGTGGGCGGCGCCCGCGACGACGCGCCACTCGCGGTCCGAGAGGCCGAGGGCCGGGGTGGCGTCGCAGGCGCGGAGGGCGGCGCGCGCGACGTCCCAGTCGAGGTCCGCGAGGGCGTCCGCGAGCACGCCGGGCGCGCGCTCGGCGAACCACTCGGCGTGGCGGTCGTGGAGCCGGTCGCCGAGGTGCGTGAGGGGGTCGAGCACGACCGCGGAGTACTCGCCGCTGGTGTCGTTCCTCGTCGTGGAGACGTGGACGGTCGAGTAGCCGTTCGCGCGCCAGAACGACAGCAGCTCCGGGGTGGCGCCGAACCCGGAGCCGAGCCAGTCGGCGTCCCCCGCGAACTCGCGGCGGATCTCGCCGAGCAGCCGGGAGCCGAGGCCGCGGGAGCGACACGCGTGGTGGGTGGCGATGCGCATCACGCGGTACCCGACCGGGACGGCGGCGTCCTCGTCGCGGAGCTGGCTCGTGAGGACGTCCGGAATCATGTTGCCCTTCACGCGCTCGCCCTCGTACATCGCGGCCCGCAGGTCGCGGTCGAGGCCGCCCTCGCGGGCGAGCAGCGCGACCGAGACGACGTGGCCGTCGGCGACGAGCGCGCGCACTGAGAGGTTCGGGGCGTCCAGCAGCCGCGCGAGGTCGTTCGGCTCGGTCCGGTAGTGGGCGTACACGAGCAGGCCGAAGGCCTCCCGGAGGCGGTGTTCGTCGCCCGCGAGTTCCTCCGCGGACAGCGCCTCGTAGGCGACGTCCTCGAGCCCGACGTCCTCGACGAGGGGGTCGACGGCGGGCCGGGCGTCGAGGCCGAGCGCGCGGAACGCCCACGCCTCGACGGGGTCGCCGGCCGCGTACCTGATGGGGTCCGCGAGCGTGACTGCCGCGACGTCGTGGTCGGCGTCCGCGAGCCGGTCCCGGAACCGCACGTCGAACCCGCGGCCCGCGCCCTCGTAGCCGTGGACGGTCGTGGTGAACGCGAGGCGGTCGCAGTCCAGGAGCGCCTCCAGGAGGCGGACCGGGACGGCGGCGGCTTCGTCGGCGAAGACGGCGTCCGGGTCGCCGGGCAGGCCGTCGGCGTCCGGCGGCTTCGCGAACCGGACGCGGCCGCCGCTCTCGGCCTCGACGACGTCGCCGTCGCTCGCGAGGCAGTCGAGGGCCGCGAGCAGTTCGCGGGCGCGAGCGAACAGTTCCTCGGCGCTCCGGCGGCCGGGCGCCGTGACGAGGACGTCCAGGCCCTCGCGCGCGAGGCAGGCCGCGGCGAGGCCGGCGACGCTGGACTTCCCGCGGCCGCGGTCCGCGTCCGCGACGACGGCGTTCCCGGGGTCGCGTAGTTCCTCGAGGGCGGCGAGCGCGCTCACCTGGTCGGCGGTCAGGCACGCCTCGTAGGCCTCGCGTGGGAACGCGGCGGATTCCGGCGGGTCCGGGAGCGGGTCCTCGAGCCGGGGCGCGGGGTCCGTGAGCCCGTCGCGCTCGAGTTCGTCGCGCTCGAGGTCGTAGACGGCGATGCCGGGGTGTTCGCGGAGCGTGGCGACGAGTCGCCGGCGGAAGTGGCCGGTGACGTCCGCGACGTCGAACGGCGGCACGGCGAGCCCCTCGTCGAAGGCGTCCCGGCGGTCCGGCCACTCGTCGAGCGGCGGCGCGAGCACGACCAGGAGGCCGCCGCCGTCGACGGCGCCGACGACGCGCCCGAGCGCGTTCGGCCGGCAGTCCGGGTGGGCGTCGAAGACGACCGCCTGCCGGGTGGTGCCGAGCAGGCGGTCGGCGTTCCGGGGCGACACCTGCTCGCAGGCCAGCGCGTCCCGCGTCGACACCAGCGTCGTCCCAGACAGCGGGACGGGGAGGGTCTCGAGGAGGTCGCCGGCGGCGGCGAGGCCGGCGTCCCGGCTCCCCGTGAGCACGAGGACGCGGCGCTCGTCGGCGCGTTCGGCCTCCGCGAGCAGGCGGCGTGCGGCCGCGTCGTCCATCACGCTCCGGTTCGGGGACGCGCCGGAAGGGCGTTTCGTCCCCGACCCGGGAGTCCGCCGTCGCCGGTCTCGCCCGGGTGCGCCGCCGTCACAGGGGCGACGCACATTGAAAGCGCTTTTAACTGCGGGACTCTCAGGTATTGGATACAGCCTGCGGGGGTCGATGATGCTCCGGGGCCGCACGGATGTCTCTCCGCGGCCCTGAGCGCAAGCCCGTCCGCGGGAAATAGGTGAACAACATATGCCAGTGTACGCAGACTACGACGTTCCAGCCGACCTCCAGGAGCGAGCCCTCGAAGCCCTCGAAGTGGCTCGCGACACAGGTAGCGTGAAGAAAGGTACCAACGAGACGACCAAGGCCGTCGAGCGCGGGAACGCCTCGCTCGTGTACGTCGCCGAGGACGTCACCCCCGAGGAGATCGTGATGCACCTCCCCGAGCTCGCCGAGGAGAAGGGCATCGGCGTCGTCTTCGTCGAGACCCAGGACGAGCTCGGTAACGCCGCCGGCCTCGAGGTCGGCAGCGCCGCCGCGGCCGTCGTCGACGCCGGCGACGCCGAGGACGACGTCGAGGACATCGCGACGAAAATCGAGGACCTCAAGTAACAACCCATGAGCGCAGAGGAATCCGAAGAGGGCGCCACGCCCGCCGAAGTCATCGAGGTCGTCGGGAAGACCGGGATGCACGGCGAGGCGATGCAGGTGAAGTGCCGCATTCAGGAGGGCTCGAACCAGGGCCGCATCATCACGCGGAACGTCCTGGGGCCGGTCCGAGTGGGGGACGTCATCCAGCTGAAGGAAACCGCCCGCGAGGCAGACTCCATCGGTGGTCAGTGATGGTCCAGACTCGAACCTGTGACTACTGCGGGGACGACATCGAACCTGGGACGGGGACGATGTTCGTCCACAACGACGGGAGCACCGTGCACTTCTGTTCGTCGAAGTGCGAGAAGAACGCCGACCTCGGTCGCGAGCCCCGCGACGTCGAGTGGACCGAGGAGGAGCCGGAACTCGAGGAGACGGAGGAATAGATGAGCCACCACGACGAGCGCACGTTCGTGATGGTGAAGCCCGACGGCGTCCAGCGCGGACTCATCGGGGACGTCGTCTCCCGCCTCGAGGACAAGGGCCTGAAGATGGTCGGCGGGAAGTTCATGCAGATCGACGAGGAGCTCGCCCACGAGCACTACGCCGAACACGAGGACAAGCCGTTCTTCGAGGGGCTCGTGGAGTTCATCACGTCCGGCCCCGTGTTCGCGATGGTCTGGGAGGGCGCGGACGCCACTCGCCAGGTCCGCCAGATGATGGGCGCGACGGACGCCCAGGAGGCCGCCCCGGGCACCATCCGCGGTGACTACGGGAACGACCTCGGGCACAACCTCATCCACGGCAGCGACCACGAGGACGAGGGGGCGAACGAGCGCGAGATCGAGCTGTTCTTCGACGAGGACGAGCTCGTCGACTGGGAGCGCGACGCCTCCTCGTGGGTCTACGAGGACGCCGCGGACCACTAGCCGGCCAGCGCGCTTCGGACCGAAAGCAGTCGCGGACACTTTTTGCGGTCGCGGACGAACGCCCGGTAGCCATGGAGTTCAGCGTCGTGCAGGGCGACGTCGCCGCACAGGCAGCGGACGCGCTGGTGAACGCCGCGGGCACGAGTCTCCGGATGGGGTCGGGGGTGGCGGGCACGCTCCGGCGCGCGGGCGGCGAGCAGTTGCACGAGGCCGCGATGGCGGAGGGGCCGGTCGACCTCGGCGGCGTGGCGGTGACCGACGCGTTCGACCTGGACGCGGACTACGTGGTGCACGCGGCCGCGATGCCCCACTACGGGGACGGTGAGGCCACCGAGCAGAGCATCCGTGACGCCACCCGGAACGCGCTGGCGACGGCCGACGACCGCGGCTGCGAGTCGCTCGTGATTCCCGCGCTCGGCTGCGGGGTCGCGGGGTTCGACCTCCGGGAGGGCGCGCGCGTCATCTGCGAGGAGATTCCGGCGTTCGAACCGGCGTCGCTGTCGGACGTGCGGTTCGTCGCGTACAGCGACGACGAGTACGAGACCGTCCGGGCCGTCGCCGAGTCGGTCCGGGAGTGAGGTAGCTATCGGGAGCCGTGCGGCCGCCGTCGCTCCCCGGGCCCGTGGTTTCATGGGAGGCGGCCGCGACCACTACGGCATGGATTGTGTCGTCTGCAACAAGACGGGAGCGATCTACCGGCTCGTGGACGGCCGCACAGAGGGGGTCTGCGAGCAGTGCGTTGCGGAGTACCTCACCAGCGACGTCGACAACGACACCTGCCTGTACTGCGACGCGGCCGCGGACTTCGACCTCCACGAGTACACCGGCCCCGTCGCGGCGGGCGCCGAGGGGTCCAGCGAGCACTTCGAACTCGTCACGGAGGGCGTCGTCTGCCGCCAGCACCTCGAGGACCTGATCGGGGAGGGAGCGTAGCGGCGGAATTCGGCGTCGCCTCGCCGCAGTGCAGCGCGGGCGACGTCAGTCGTCGGCGGGCGCCGCCGCGGGCCCGTCGATGCTGCCGTCGTCGAGGTCGGCCTCGACGTTGCGCGCGGCGGTCACGAGGTTCGCCATCTTCTCGTAGGCGACCTCGCGGGGCAGCAGTTTCAGGCCGCAGTCCGGGCTGACCGTCAGCTGCTCCGGGGGGACGACCTCCAGGCCCTTCCGGATGTTCGCCTCGATCTGCTCGACGGACTCGATGTCTGCGACGTGCGCGTCCACGACGCCGAGCGCGAGGTCCGCCGTGAACTCGGGGTCCGTGAACACCTCGAGCTGGTCGTAGTCGCCGTTCGCGAGCTCGAGGTCGAACTCGTCGACGGGGAACTCCAGGATCTCCGGGTAGATGCGGGAGTAGTCGCCGTAACAGACGTGCAGGCCGATGCGGACGTCATCGGGGACGCCCGCCGCGATGCGCTCGAGGCACTCGCCGACGATGGCGTGGTCGTCGGGCGTCGTCGCGAGCGCGGGCTCGTCGATCTGGATGTAGCGCGCGCCGGCGTCCACGAGCTTCTCGATCTCCGTGTTCACGAGGTCCGCGAGGTCGTACGCGAGCGCCTCCTCGTCGTCGTAGGCCTCGTTGAAACTCCAGTTCGCGAGCGTGTACGGGCCCGTGATGGGGACCTTGACGGGGCGGTCGGCGACGCTGGCGGTGAACTCGTACTCGTCGACGAGCCACTCGTCGTCGTACGCGACCTCGCTGACGACGCTGGGTTTGTCGAAGTAGTTGTGTCCCCAGACCTTCACGGGGCCGTTGAACTCGTAGCCGTCGATGCGGTGCGCGAAGAATTCCACCATCTCGTTGCGCCGCATCTCGCCGTCCACGACGACGTCGAGGCCGGCGCGCTCGTGTTCGTCCGCAATGAGCCGGCAGGCGTCGTCCTTGGCTTCGCCCCACTCGTCGTCGCCGAAGTCGGCGTCGTCGTCCTCGTGGAGGTCGCGGGCGCGGTCGAGCCACTTCGGCTTCGGGTAGGAGCCGACGACCGTCGTCAGCAGGAAGTGGTCGTTGTCGTGGTCGTCGGGCCGGAACTGTTCGCGTGTCATGCCGGCACCTCCTCGGTTGCGGCGGCCAGCGCCTGCAGTTTCTCCTCGAAGCGGTTCACGGGCAGGTAGAACAGCCCGGTGTTGGCGGTGACGTAGACGTCCTCGAAGTCGTTCGGGACGCGGTCCTCGAACCAGTCGACGCGCTCCCGGACGGTCTCCGGGGATTCGACGAGCGTGTTCTGGCCGTCGACGACGCCGAGCGCGACGGAGTCCTCGGTGCCGTACTCGGCGACGTTGTAGACGTTGTCGTCGTGGTTCGAGACGAGGTCGTAGCCGACCGCGTCGACGTCGGCGTCCAGGAGGTGGGCGTGGACTTTCTCGTCGAGCGCGCCCCAGTACGGGTGGGCGACGACGTCGGCGTCCGCGGCGGTCGCGACGGCGTCGATGGCGTCGCTGGCGCGCTCGTCCTCGCCGTCGCCGGGCGGGTTCTCGACGAGCGAGGGTTCGAGGAGGAAGACGGTCTCGACGGCGTCGGGGAACGCCTCCACTTCCCCGGCGAGGAAGTCGCCGACGGCGGCGAGGAAGTCGGCGTCGTCGCCGTAGTGGTCGTCGGTCGCGAGGTCCGCCAGCGAGTACGGGCCGGGGACGACCGCCTGGAGGTC
>JBDGUB010000005.1:83048-87478 GCA_042216245.1 Halobacterium sp. | reverse complement strand
GCCTCGAGGTCGGCGGCGAGGTCCCCGGAGAACGCGAGGTCGCCCTCGACGACGGGGTCGCGGTAGAAGTTGTTGTTGTCGTAGTACCGGACGATGCCGCCGGTGTCGACGTTGTCGTGGACGGTGAGGGGGTGGGCGAGCATGTCGTCCCAGCGCGCCTGCCCCTCGACGACGCGGTCGAGGCCGGCGTCGCGCTGGACGGCGACGAGTTCCTCGCGGACGTCGTCGTAGACGGCGTCGACGTCGGGTGGTTCGTCGCCGCTGACGAGGTCGTGCTTCTGGTGGCCCTTCAGGTCCGACAGCGTCTCCTTGGCGTCGTCGGGGAGGGGGAAGAGCCCGGGCGTGGTGGCGATGCGGGTCATGTACTGGCCGCTACGCGATATCCACGTTTAATATTTTCCTTCGAGGAATATGCTCTACAGTTATTTCCAGAGTTTGAGCACGGACAGCGTCTCGAACGGGAACGACTCCTCGCGGACCGCCGCCGCCGAGAACCCGCGCTCGCTCGCGTACGCCACCACCTCGTCGACGCCCGTCAGCGTGCTCACCAGCACCAGCGCGAACCCGTTCGCCGCCAGCACGCGGCCCACGTCGTCGAGGAACGGCTCGACGACCGCCCGCCCGCTCGCCCCGCCGGACAGCGCCACCTCCATCCAGTCCTCGCGGGCCGCGTCCTCGTCCCGCGGCAGGTACGGCGGATTGAACAGAACGACGTCGAAGACGCCGTCACGGAACGCCGACACCAGGTCCGCGCGCACCACCGGCAGGCCCCGGTCGGCCGCCTGCCGGACCGCGTACGGGTTCAGGTCCGACCCCACGACGTCGGCGCCCGCCTCGTCGGCGACCGTCGCCGCGACGTACCCCGACCCGGTGCCGACGTCCAGCACGCGCGCCGCCGAATCCACCTCCGCGACGGCCGCGTCCGCCAGCAGGCGCGTGTCCTCCGCCGGCTGGTACACCTGGGTCTCCGCCCCCCGGCGGTCGGCCAGGTCAGTCATCCTCGCCCTCGACGCGCTCGACCGCCGACTCGGCGTCCCGCTCGCCCTCCGCGGGCTCCCCGCCGCCCTCGCCCGGCGGCTGCTCGCGCACCCGGAACCCGCCGGTCTCGGCGCGCCCGGAGACCTCGCGCTGCGGGAACGGGATCTTCACGCCCGCCTCGTCGAACGCCGACTTCACCGCGCTGATGACCGCGGTCTGCGCGCGCCACCGCCGCCGCGCGCTCGGCTTGTCGATCCAGAACCGCAGGTCCAGGACCACCGCCGACGCCCCGAACTCCTTCAGGACGACCTGCGGCCGCGGCACCGTCAACACGTCCTCCACGTCGCCCATCGCGTCCTTCGCGACGTCCATCGCCTCGTCGACGTCCGACCCGTAGTCCACGCCGACCTCCACGTGGATGCGCAGCCGGCCCTTCCGCGACCGATTCACGACCTCGCTGGACCCCACGTAGTCGTTCGGCAGCATCACGTACTCGCCGTCGAACGTCTGCAGGCGCGTGTTCACGATGGTGATGTCCGTCACGATGCCGTCGTTGTCACCGATCTTCACCCAGTCCCCGATCTCGAACGGCCGCGAGAACATCAACACCAGGCCCGCGATGACCGCGCCCAGCGTCTGCCGGGCGGCCATCCCGAGCACGATCCCCGCGAACCCCGCGCCGATGAGCAGGCCGCCGAGCTTGATCCCCCAGAACCCGAGGACGGCGACCACCGCGAGCACGTACAGCGAGATCTGGATGATGCGGTACGTGACCTCCGCCTGGTGGTCCGTGATGCCCTCCCGCTGTTTCATGAACCGCTCGATCGTCTGGTGGACGAAGCCCGTCCCGACGTACACCGCCACGAAGAACCCCACGGTCAACGCCAGGCTCCCCACGAGTTTCGCCTGGACCTTCAGGTCGCGGAGCGCGTCCTGCGCCTGCGCCTCGAGGTTCCAGACCACCACCACGACGACGCCCGCCGCGGCCAGCGTCGCGACCCCGACGCCCCCGACGAGGACGTCGACCACCCGGGAGTCGCGCCGGCCGACCTCCCGGCGCGCCAGCGCCAGCACGCCCGCCAGCACCGCCCCCGTCGCCAGCGACGCCAGCACGCGCTGGACGGTCGTCAGGTCGTTGACCGCCACCTCGAACCCGCCGAACCACGTCACGACACACCACCCCGCTGCACGCCCAGCGCCACGTTCGCCAGCGCCGCGAAATCCGACGGCTCCAGGTTCCCCGGCCGCTGCCGGAGCACGTCCTCGTCGACGGCGTCCACGACCGCTTCCGGGTTCGACAGCCCCGAGATGTGGCCCGTGTTCCGGATGGCGTTCCGGACCGTCTTCCGGCGCTGCGTGAACAACGCCTTCACGAAGTCCAGGAAGAACGCCTCGTCGCCCACCTCGTAGTCCGGGTCCCGGGGCGTCGACCGCACCACCGCGCTCTCCACGCGCGGCTGCGGCTCGAAGGCCTCCCGCGGCACCGTCTCCACGACCTCGACGTCCGCGTAGTGCTGGGCCGCCACCGACAGCCGGCCGTACTCGCTCGTCCCCGCGTCGGCCGCCATCCGCTCCGCGAACTCCCGCTGGTACATCAACACCATCGGCGCCCCCTCGGGCAGCAGGCGGAACGTCACCTCGCTCGAGACGCCGTACGGCAGGTTCGAGATGCAGCACGTGAACTCCGGTAACTCCACCTCGAGAACGTCGCCCTCCACGATTTCGAGGTCGCCGGCCGCCACCGCCTCGCCGAACTCCTCGCGGAGGAACGACGCGTACCGCTCGGAGCGCTCGACCGCCGTCACGCGGTCCGCCACGTCCAGCAACCGGTCGGTCAACGCGCCCGTCCCCGCGCCCACCTCCAGGACGTGCGACCGGTCGAAGCCCTCCGCGTACGTCGGAATCCGGTCGAGCACGCGGTCGTCCACGAGAAAGTGCTGGTCGAACTCCGGGTCGGGGCGACCCGCCCGCCGAATCAACGCGTCCGGGTCCCGCGAATCAGTCATTGGCGCCAATTACCCCTGGGGCGTCCTAAAGCCCCCGCTACGACCGCGCGAAGTTGTGGTACTTCAAGTCCTCCTCCCGCATCTCGTCGAGGATGCGCTCCACGATGACCTCGCGGGGATTGTGCAGCCCGTCCACGCGGTCCGCCACGTCCTCGAAACTCTCGAACGGCCCGTGGCGCTTCCGCTCGTCCAAGACGTTGTCCCGGAGCTTGTCCCCGATGCCCGGCAGCAGGTTCAACTGGTGGAGCCGCAGCGAGATCGGCTGCGCGTCGTTGTAGAAGTCCACGAACCGCTGCTCGTTCTCGTCGACGACGTCCTCCACGACGTAATCCAGCTCCGAGCGCGCGCCGTCCGAGAGGTCGTCGTAGTCCACCACGTGCCCGCGCTCGATACCCTCGTCGAAGTCCGGCCGAATCCGCACCCGGTCCAGGATGGAGATGTCCGCGTCCGGCTCCAGCTGGAGCTCGTACAGCGCGAAATCCTCGACGGAGACCGCGTACGCCAGCGCGCCGTCGCTGTAGTCACGGCCGCCGTCAGACCGGCCGTGCGCGAGGTAATCCAGGACGACCGCGAACTCCTCGTCGTCCGAAGGCGAATCACTCATACGAACGCGTACGCCGAGCCGCCACTTAAACGGTCGGCCACTCAGGCGTACTTCGCGACGACGTCCAGAATCTCGTCCAGCTCCTCGCCGGACAACGCGTACCGCTCCTGGGCGAACACCGCCCGCAGCTCCGTCCGCGTCCGCGGCAGCAAGTCAGCGATCTTGTACGCCACCTTCTCGTCGTCCAGCGACTCCAGCGCCAGCAACTCCTCGACCAGCTCGCGGGACTCCTCGGCCTCCAGCACCGCGAACCGGTTCACGTGCTCGACCGCCCGCGACAGCTCGAAGCGCATCTCGCGGTCCTCGTCGGCCGCCCGCTCGGCCTCCACGTCGGCGAGCAACTCCTTCGCCTCCGAGACCGTCAAGAGCTCCTCGCTCTTCGTCTCCTTGAAGATCGTCATGCGAACTTACTCTTCCTGCGCGCGGAGGTGCGCGGCCGACGCGATCACGACCTTGTCCTTCCCGCCGTCGTTGACCTCCACCTTGAACGCGTCGCCCTGCTTCCCGACCACGGTACCGGTGTGCCCGCTGAACCGCGCATGGAACCGCCCATCAGGCACCGACGGGTCGATCTTCAGGTGGACCTTCTGGCCCTCGTCGAACTCCGCAATCGCCCGCTGCGGCGGCGACGTCCCCCGCTCCCGGGGCTTGTTCGACAGCTTCTCGCGCGTACTGTTGAGGGGTCCGTTGGAACTCGGCATAGTCGTATGCAGACGCCTACACCCGTCGCGGGTAAAAAAGAATCGTTCCCATCCAAGCCCTCGCGGTCGCCTGCGGCGACCGCTCGCCCTTGGAGATTCCGCCAGGACCGCTACCGCTACCGCCTCCGCTACCGCTACCGC
>JBDGUB010000005.1:0-82948 GCA_042216245.1 Halobacterium sp. | reverse complement strand
CCCTTGGAGATTCCGCCAGGACCGCTACCGCTACCGCCTCCGCTACCGCTACCGCCTCCGCTACCGCTACCGCCTCCGCTACCGCTACCGGGTGCTTAGCTGGCCGACACGCGGTGGTCTGTGAAAGTTCGAACCGATTGCCGGACTAACGGCCGGCGTGCGCCAATCCGGAAGTCGTCCGTGTCAGCCGGGGCGACCGGAAACACCCGAAACGAACAGACCTAACTCTCGGGGCTGCGACCGTTCGGGCATGAGCGACGACGAGGAACACATCGAGACGCGCGCCATCCACGCCGGCCAGGAGCCCGACGAGGAGACGGGCGCGCTGATGACGCCCATCTACGCGAACTCCACGTACGCGCAGGACGCGCCCGGCGACCACCGCGGGTACGAGTACTCGCGGACCGGGAACCCGACGCGGACCGACCTCGAAGCCAACCTCGCGAGCCTCGAGGGCGGCGAGTACGGGCGCGCGTTCTCCTCCGGGATGGGCGCCATCAACACCGTGTTGAACCTCCTGGAGTCCGGCGACCACGTGGTCGCGGGCAACGACGTCTACGGCGGCACCCACCGCATCTTCACGCAGGTCTACGAGGACTACGACGTCGAGTTCGACTTCGTGGACACCACCGACCACGACGCCGTCCGGTCGGCGATGCGGGAGTCCACGGAACTCGTCTGGGTGGAGACGCCGACGAACCCCCTGATGAACGTCAACGACGTCGGCGCGCTCGCGGACATCGCCCACGAGCACGACGCGCTGTGCGCCGTGGACAACACGTTCGCGACGCCGTACCTCCAGCGCCCCCTCGAGTTCGGCGCGGACGTCGTCTGCCACAGCCTCACGAAGTACCTCGGCGGGCACTCCGACCTCGTCGCGGGCGCGCTCGTCACGGACGACGAGGAACTCGACGAGCAGTTCGGGTTCTACCAGAACTCCGTCGGCGCCACCCCGAGCCCGTTCGACTGCTTCCTCGTGCTGCGCGGGACGAAGAGCCTCGGCGTGCGCATGGACCGCCACTGCGAGAACGCCATGGAGATCGCGACGTGGCTGGAGAACCACGACCGCGTCGAGCACGTCTTCTACCCCGGGCTGGAGAGCCACCCCGACCACGACCTCGCCGCCGAACAGATGGACGACTTCGGCGGCATGCTCTCGTTCGAACTCGACGCCACCCTCGAGGAGGCCAGCGAGTTCACCACGGAGACCGAGGTGTTCACGCTCGCGGAGTCCCTCGGCGGCGTCGAGTCCCTCATCGAGCAGCCGGCCGCGATGACCCACGCCGCCATCCCGAAGGCGGAACGCGAGGCCGCCGGCCTCACCGACCCCCTGATTCGCGCGAGCGTCGGCATCGAGCACGTCGACGACCTCCGCGCGGACCTCCAGCAGGCGATGGACGCCGTCTTCTAACGGGCTCGTCCCCATCCCGGGAGCGCTCGAACTCGCTCCGGCACGACTCAAACCGGCGTTTCACTCCGGAGAAAGCGTTTATCCCGGACGCTCGTCCCGTCGACTATGAAGCGTCGCGCGTTCCTCGGTACGGCTGCCACCGCCGCGTTCGCCGGCTGTGGCGGCGTCCTCGGTCGCGTCACGGACCAGTCGACCACGGAGTCACCGCGGACGACCACGGACGACGACTCGACGGGGGGAAGCGAGACGACGAACGGAAGCGGTTCGACGACGGACGACCGCGGAGCCGGCGTCGAGCACGTCCTGTCACGGGTCCACGGGCCGCCGCTCTCAGTAGAGAACGCCGCCGTCGACGTGACGGTGACGCGGAAGTTCACCGACGACCACCCCGCGAGTCTCGCGGTCGCGTTCACGAACGAGGCCGACGAGGCGCGGACGTTCCAGTTCGGGTCGCTCCTCCCGTGGGACGCGCTCCGCGGCCCCGCCGTCGACGGGGACGGCGTGTTGCTGTTGTCACCCGGCGCCGGCGTCGTCCCGGACTCCCCGGACGGGGGCTGCTGGCGGGCGACCAGCGGCGTCGCGCTCCCGATGGTGGTGCGGACGCCGACCCTCGACCCCGGCGAGACAGTCAGCCGGACGTTCGACGTGCTCGCCGCCCACGACAGCCCGTCGTGTCTCGAACCCGGCACCTACCGGTTCAGCGACGCCAACTACCTCGAGTCCGGGTGGTGGTTCGAGGTGGAGCTCACGGGCGTCGTCCACCACGGTCGACCCTGAGATAGCGCGGACTGGGGTTCGCCGCGGACCGCGTCGAACCCGCTCGTGCGGCAGTTCCGCGGCGAACGCGTCGCTGGCGGGCGTCGCGTTCGCGGCGAGAACAGCGCCCGGGAGACCCGGTTAGATGCGGCCGACTTCCTCGACGGAGACGCTCTCGACGCCGTCGACGGTGGAGAACGCTTCCTCGACGGCTTCCGTGCCGCCCGCCTCGTCGGGGACGATGACCGTCGCGAGCAGCGCGGTGAGGCCGAACGCGACCTCCTCGGTCTCCGTGCCGTTGATCTTCGCGCCCTCGGGCAGCGACTCGGAGAGCCGCTCCTGGAGGTCGTCGAGGTCGGCGTCGGGGCTCTGCGGCATGACCTTGAGAACGGCAGCGACCTTCCCCATGGTTACGGCCCCCGGAACCCGCAGTCGGGACACTCGTAGAGGTTGCTCTGCTTCCGGCACTTCGAACACCGGTAGATCTGGTGGCCACAGTCCGGGCACTTGAACGCGGCCGCGGTCGTGCCGGAGATGTTGATGCCACAGGAGACGCACTTTCGCGCCTGCTTGGCTTCGCTCATACACCGACTATGCGCCCGCACGCGTTTTAACCATTGTCTTTCGGCAGCGCCCCGGGGGGAGCGACTCGGGGAACTGGGGAACCCGGCGCCCGCCGTTGCTTTCGCGCTACGACCCGGGGAGGATGTCGCCGAGCGCGGCGCCGATTGCCATCGGGACGAACGCGACTGAGACCGTGCACGCGGCGAGCCAGGGGTCGGTCCACGCGACCCGGCCCCACGCGGTCAACAGCAGGCCCGCGGTCGCGAGCGACGCGGCGAGCACGACGACCAGCCGCCGCGGCAGGAGCCCGAAGAAGGCGTCGGCGACCCGGACGTCCTGGAACTGCGCGACGTAGAGGACGACATGGACGACGACGACGGTCGCCGCGAGCGTCCCCGCGAGCAACACCGGGTGGCCGGCGACGAACTCGCCGGCCTCGTTGGTGCCGCCCTCGACGGCCATCGGGATGCCGAACAGGAGGCTGCCGAGGACGGCCTCCGCGGCGTCGTGACGGTCGAACCCGTAGATGACCTGGCCGAACGTCCCGCTCTCGCCGATGTCGCTGGCGAGGGCTTTCACCTCGTCGAGCTGGCGCTGGGCCTCGGGGTCGTCGACGACGTCGTCGAGCTCCTCGAGCTCGTCGAAGAGGTCCGACACCCGCGGCGGCTCGTCGGTCGGGGTACTGCTCATGCACCCACTGACGCCTGCGTCCCTCATAAACGGCCAGCACGCTGATGGGCGGCGAGGGCGACCCACCGCGTATGCCGGAGTACCCACACCCCACGGAGCTCGCGCGGGGCATGACGGTCGTCATCGAGCAGGGCCACGAGAAGGAACCGATCGATGGCGAGGTCGGGGTCGTGCTCGGCGAGGCCGACCCGGAGGGCGCTCGCGTGAAACTGAAGTCCGGCGCCGAGGGCCGCGTGCGCCGCGTCAAACCGGAGGAGGGCGGCGGCCCGCAGCCGACGTGACGCGGGCGTGAGCCGGGCCGGAACGGCGTCGCGCAGCGGGTAGGTTTAAACGCGCGCGGCCGGAATCCCCGTCCATGACCGGACAGGGATGGTTCGCCGGCGTGGACGCCAGCGACCCGGACGCGGCCGGCGACGCCGTCCGCGAGGGGAGCGCGGACGCGCCAGCGGACTGGCCGAGCGAGGCCGTCGCGGCCGGCGTCGCCGACGACACCGACGAGTACTACGAGCTGCTCCGGGCGGCGACGCTCGCGGGGACGCGGGCGGCCGTCCGCGAGCGCGAGCGCGCGGACGACCAACAATTGATTCACGCCGTCAACGCCCTCGAGGACCTCGCGGAGACCGCGAACGAGCTCGCCGAACGCGGCACCGAGTGGGCGGGCAGCCTCTTCGAGGACGTCGACGCCGGCGTCGAGGGGGCCAGAGCAGTCGCCGCCCGCGACCCGGAGACGGACAGCCAGGAGCGCGCGGTCGAACTGTGTCGGCGCGCCGCCGACCTCGCGGACGAACGCGACGCGGTGCGGGGGTACGTCGAGCGGCAGGCGCCCGCCGTCGCCCCGAACCTCTCGATGCTCGCGGGGCCGGTGCTGGCAGCGCGACTCGTCGCGCTCGCGGGCGGGCTCGAGGACCTCGCGAAGCAGCCGAGCGGCACTGTCCAGGTGCTGGGAGCGGAGGACGCGCTGTTCGCGCACCTCCGCGGGCACGCGCCGTCGCCGAAGCACGGCGTCATCTACACGCACGAGTACGTGCGGGGCACGCACCCCGACAACCGGGGGTCCGCGGCGCGCGCGTTCGCGGGGAAGCTCTCCATCGCGGCGCGCGTCGACCACTACTCGGGGGACCGCCGCCCGGAGCTCCAGGACGAACTCGACGAGCGGATCGAGCGCATCCAGGCGCGTGATGCGGAATGACGCTGCCCGACGGGGTGGAGCGCCGGACGTTCGACGGCGTCGACGAACTCGCGACCGTCGGCGAGCCCGTGTACGGCGAGCCGGTCGTCGAGGGGTGGCGGCGCTGGGACCCGCACCGGTCGAAGCTCGGCGCGACGTTCGAACTCGGCGTGGACACCGGGCTCGCGGCCGGCGACGGCGTGCTGTACCTGGGCGCGGCGAATGGGACGACGGTCAGTCACGTCGCGGACTTCGCGGGGCCGACGTACGCCGTGGAGTTCGCGCCGCGGCCGACCCGCGACCTCCTCGGGGTCGCCGAGGACCGCGAGAACCTCTTCCCGCTGCTGAAGGACGCGCGGAAGCCCGAGACGTACGCGCACGTCGTCGAGTCGGAGCTCGACGCCGTCGTCCAGGACGTCGCGACGCGCGGGCAGGCCGAGGTCGCGCTCGCGAACCGGCAGTTCCTCGCTGACGACGGCCGGTTCGTCGGCGCCGTCAAGGCCCGCAGCGAAGACGTCACCCGGGACCCGGCGGACGTCTTCGCGGACGTGGTCGACCGCCTCGAGGACGGCTACGAGGTGCTCGCGACCGAACGCCTCGAACCGTACCACGACGACCACCTCGCTGTCGTCGCGACCCCGAAGTAGTCAGGGACGCCGCCGAAGTCGCCCAGGTCGCTGCCGAGGCGGTCCGCGCCGGACGGGCGGCGAGTGAACGAGTCCAGTCCGCCGGTTCCAGAACTATTTACGCACTCCGGCGAAAACCCCCGTCAGCATGGACGTGGGTTCGTCGGAGCGGTTCACCGAGCTGGGGACGCTCGGCGTCGAGGAGGAGTTCTTCGTCGTCGGCGCGGACGGCGTCCCGACCGCGGGGACCGACACGCTGGTGTACGACGCCGAGCCGCCCGAACTCCTCGAGGGGCGGCTGGACCACGAGCTGTTCAAGTTCGTCGTCGAGACCCAGACGCCGAAGCTCGACGGGCCCGGCGACGCCGCCGACGCGGTCCGGGACGTGCGCGCGGCGCTGGTCGCGCACGCCGAAGAACACGGCTACCGCATCGCCGCCGCCGGCCTGCATCCGGGCGCGCGGTGGCGCGAACACGAGCACGCCGAGAAGCCGCGGTACCGGTCCCAGCTGGAGCGCATCCAGTACCCCCAGCACCGGAACACGACCGCGGGCCTGCACGTGCACGTCGGCGTGGACGACGCGGACAAGGCGGTCTGGGTGGCGAACCAGCTGCGCTGGCACGTGCCCGTGATGCTCGCGCTGTCCGCGAACTCGCCGTTCTGGAACGGCTACGACACGGGGCTGGCGTCGGCGCGCGCGAAGATATTCGAGGCGCTGCCGAACACGGGGATGCCGACGGCGTTCGACTCCTACGAGGCGTTCGACCGCTTCGAGCGACTGATGGTGGAGACGGGGAGCATCGAGGACCGCGGCGAGCTCTGGTACGACGTGCGGCCGCACTCTGGGCACGGGAGCGTGGAGGTGCGCGCGCCGGACGGCCAGGCCGACGCGGACGTGGTGCTGGCGTTCGCGGAGTACACGCACGCGCTCGTGATGGATTACGCAGCCCGGTACGAGGACGGCGCGACCGACGACCCGCCCGCGGTCTTCGACGGCGGCGCGACCGAGGGGTTGCGCCGCGAGGTCCTCGACGAGAACAAGTGGCGGGCGACCCGCCACGGCCACGACGCGTCGTTCGTCGGCCGGGACGGCACCGAACTCTCCCTCGGGGAGGTCGTCGACCGGGAGTGCGAGCGCCTCGGCGTCTCCGGCATCCGGGACGTCCACGACCGGCCGTCGGGCGCCGAACGGCAGCGCCGGATTCTCGCGGAGGACGGCGAGCGCGCGCTCTACGAGTCCCTGGTGCTCTGAGTGGCCGAGCCGCGGCGTCCACGGGGCGCCGAAGGGTTTTTCATCCGCTCGTCACTTTCGTCCTGCACGAGACGACACATGTCCGAGGAACCAGCAGACGACACTGACGGGGAGTCCCAGTCGGCACGGGACCGACTCGGGGAGGGGAAGGAGCGAGCCGTAGCCGGGTTCGACCAGCGCGTCGTCGACATCCTCTCGTGGGTGCTCGACACGGAGACCAGAGCCCGCATCTTCGTCTACCTCCGCCAGCACCCCTGGAGCACCAGCGAGGAGGTCGCGGACGGCACCGGCCTCTACCCGTCTACCGTCCGGGAGGCGCTCGCGGAACTCGCCGACGACGACGTCGTCGAGCGCCGCAAGCGCCAGAGCGAGGGCGCCGGCAACAACCCCTACGAGTACACCGCGATTCCGCCGAGCGACCTCGTCGGCGGCGTCGTCGGGCGCGTCCAGGACGAACTGAACACCGTGTTCAACCTCGACGCGCACCTCGGCCGCAGCGAGGACGACGGGGAGACGACCGACGAACCCGTCCGCATCGAGGTCGAGGACGGCACCAGCGTCGAAGCCGAGGTCGGCGACACCGAGGCGGAACTGGACGCGGACGTCGACGTCGAAGCCGAAGGCGGCGACGGCAGCGGGGAGCTCGACGCCGAGGTGGACGCCGAAGCGAGCGTCGACGACGCGGAGGCGTCCGTGGACGCGGAAGCCGACGTGGAACGCGACGACGAAGACGCCTGAGGCCCTGAAGGACGGACGCCCGCGCCGGGTTCCGCATCCGGCGCGGAGGCGACTGGAACCCAAACTGCTAAACGCCGCCGGGACTTCCGCCGGCGTATGAACGTCGCCCTCGGCGGGACGTTCGACCCCGTTCACGACGGCCACCGGAAACTCTTCGAGCGCGCGTTCGAACTCGGTGACGTCACCGTCGGGTTGACCAGCGACGACCTCGCCGCCCAGACGCGTCACGTCGACCGCTACGTCCGACCGTTCGAGGAGCGCCGCGACGACCTCGAGGACGAACTCGCGGCCATCGCAGCGGAGTACGACCGCGAGTTCGAAGTCCGGAAACTCGAGGAGCCGACCGGCATCGCGACCGAACCCCAGTTCGACGCGCTCGTCGTCTCCCCGGAGACGAAGGGGACCGCCGAACGCATCAACGACATCCGCGCGGAGCGCGGCCACGACCCCCTCGACATCGAGGTGGTCGACCACGTCCGCGCCGAGGACGGCGACATCATCTCCTCGACGCGCATCGTCAAGGGCGAGATCGACGAGCACGGCAACCGTACGCCCGACCTGGACGGCCGGGAGGCCGTCCGCGAGTAACTCCGGCTACCAGGACGGCGGTTCGAAGCCGGCGTCCTCGAGGAGGTCCTTCCAGCGCTGCTGGACGACGAGCCGGGAGACGCCGGCGGCGTCCGCGACGGTCGTCTGCGCGCGCTGGTCGCCCGCGATGAGCGCGCCCGCGTACACGCTCGCCGCGACCGCCGCCCGCTTCGACCGTTCTTCCGCGGGGACCGCCGACAGGAAGAGGTCCTTGGCCGTGGACCGGGCTTCGGCCTCGAGGTCGAGGCGGTCCGCGACCGCTTCGAGTTCCGCGACCCACTCGCGCTGGTCGAGTTCGTCGCCCGCCCGGTACATACCTGGAGGTTGCGCGTCACGAACGTAAACCTTCGCCGGAACGCCGGCAAATTCGACTGAATCCGGGGCGACGGACGGCACCGTTGACGTAGTCGGGGCGCGACCCTCCACTACGATGCCGACAGAATCCGTCCTCTCCGTGGTCGCGTTCCTCGGACAGTTCGTCGCCGCGGCGCCGCCCGCGGGCCCGGTCGACTCCGTGTTCGACGATTCGCTGGTGGTGTTCGCGGGGAGCCTGATCGTCGGCGGCGTCGCGATACACGTCGCCGCCTCCCACCTCGTGGACGCCGGCGACTACGGGGACGCCGTCTTGACCGCGCTCCTCGGGTCGCTCGCGTGGGCGCTCCTCGACGGCATCCCGCTGGTCGGCGGACTCGTCGCGCCGGTCGCCTGGATAGCGGTCATCAAGTGGCGGTACCCCGTCGGGTGGCTGCGCGCGGGCATGGTCGGGGTCGCCGCGTGGGCGGTCGCGACCGTCGTGCTCGCCGCGCTCGCGCTGCTCGGCGTCGGGTCCTTCGAGGCGCTCGGCGTCCCCGGCGCGTAGCGCAATTCTCATTTACATCGGTCGGGTAGTCGGGGACGCGCACGGGTAGCCAAGCCAGGAAACGGCGCAGCGCTTAGGACGCTGTCTCGTAGGAGTCCGCCGGTTCAAATCCGGTCCCGTGCATTTTCTGTTCGAGCGTAGCGAGAACGAAAATGCAGAGGATTTGAACCCTGCGAGGAACGCGCAGGGAGCGCAGCGACCGAGCATTTCTCGCTCTGGTTCAAATCCGGTCCCGTGCACTGCGAGGCGCGAGCGTAGCGAGCGCCTCGATGTCGTGAGCGGCGAGGGTAGCGAGCCGCGAACTGCGGTCTGAATCCGGCGAGCCTCCCGTCCCGCGTCCGCCGTCAGACGCGCGCGGGACGGGGCCGCTATCCTTTTTACGTGCGCGGCGAGTGGGTACGGTAAATGGCTCGGCCACCGGACCTCGTCAGCGACATCCTGGAGGGTATCGACGCGCTGTTGTTGTTCTCGCCGAGCGGCTCGTACTACGAGCGCGCCGCGGATCTCGAGGACACGAAGGTCGTGGTGGTCGCGACGGAGAACACGGTCGGCGCGGACGAGTTCGTGGAGCTCCCCCTGGAGTTCGACGACGTCCGGGAGCGGGTCCGGTTCGGCGTGGAGGGCGCGTTCAGCGAGGGCGCGGTCGTGGACGGCGACGAGCTCGGGTGCGCGGCGGGGCTGTTCGGGGACGGCATCGACATGGTGGCGCGGACGAAGGCCGACGAGTCCCGGCAGTCCGGCGTCTACGACCTGTTCGCGAACTCGCGGGGGGAGCCGGGCGTCATCCGGGACGTCTTCGATGTGGTGATCGAGCTCGGGAAGAAGGGCCAGAAGGGCGAGCCCGTGGGCGCGCTGTTCGTCGTCGGGGACGCGGGGAAGGTGATGAACAAGTCCCGGCCGCTCTCGTACAACCCCTTCGAGAAGTCCCACGTCCACGTCGGCGACCCCATCGTGAACGTGATGCTGAAGGAGTTCTCGCGGCTGGACGGCGCGTTCGTCATCTCGGACTCCGGGAAGATCGTCTCCGCGTACCGGTACCTGGAGCCGTCGGCGGAGGGCACGGACATCCCGAAGGGCCTGGGGACGCGGCACATGGCGGCGGGCGCCATCACGCGGGACACGAACGCCGTGGCCATCGTGCTTTCGGAGTCCGACGGCCTGGTGCGCGCGTTCAAGGGCGGCGAGCTGGTGCTGGAACTCGACCCCGAGGAGTACTGAGATGCAGGTGGACGTGAACCAGTTCCTGGACGCGGACTTCCGGTACGTGCTGTCGGCAGTCGTGTTCTTCACGGGGGTCGTGCTCGGGTACCTCGTGGGGCGGGTGAACGAGCGCGTGCTGCGGGCGCTGGGGGTCGACGACGCCGTCGAGGGGACGAGCGTGGAGCGGGTGGCGCGCGAGATGGGGACGACGACCGTGCAGTTGATCGCGCGGACGACGTCCTGGATCGTGTACGTGGTGTCCGCGCTCATCGCGCTGGAGGTCGCGCAGTTGACCGTGCAGGGCGCGGTCTGGTACCCGATCGTGGGGTTCCTGCCGTCGCTGGTCGTCGCGGTGGTCGTGCTGCTGGTTGGCGTGCTCGCGGGGGACAAGGCCGAACTCGAGGTGAGCGAGCGGCTGCGGTCCGTGAAGGTGCCGGAGATCTCGGTGGTGCCGCGCGCGGTGAAGTACTCGATTCTGTTCGTCGCGGCGCTGCTCGCGCTCGCCCAGGTCGGGGTGGCGGTGAACGCGCTGCTGGTGTTGTTGCTGGCGTACGCGGCGGCGCTCATCCTGTTCACGCTGGTGGCGACCCGGCACCTGTTGACGTCGGCGGCGGCGGGCGTCTACCTCCTGTTGCAGGAGCCCTACGGCATCGGCGACCGGGTGGCGATCGGCGACCACGAGGGGATCGTCCAGGAGGTCGACGTGTTCGTGACGCGCGTTGAGGACGACGGCCGGGAGTACGTGCTCCCGAACCACCTGGTGTTCCGGAAGGGCGTCGTGGTCGTTCGAGAATGAGCGGGCTCGACTGGGTCGTGACGGTGGTGGCCGCGGTCGTGCTGGGAGCCGGCGGTACTGCCGTGCTCGCGAGCGAGGGCTGGCGGTCGTGGGCTGCGTCGCCGCGGGGGCGGTCGTGGACGCGTCGCGTCGGCGTTCTGGGGGCGCTGGCGGGCGCGCTGGCGGCGGGCGCGTTCTCGCTGTGGCCGCCGGGCGGCGTCTACCTGTTCGTCGTCGGTGGCGTGCTGGCGTTCGCCGCGGCGGTGGTCGCGGCGGCGGGCGCCGCTCGCGTCGCGGCGGACGCGGTCGGCGAGTCCTTCGGGCGGCGCGTGCGGGCGTTCTGGTACGCGGCGGCGTCGGAGTTCCGGGTGACCCGGTACGGGCTGCTGGTCGCGCTCGTGGAGTTCCTGCTGGCGGCGGTGGCCGCGGGGGCGTCCGTCGACCCGGTCGTGACGGCGGCGGGCGCGTTCGCGCTCGGCGGCCTGGTGGCGGGCGCGCTCGGCGTGGCGGTCGTCGGCGTGTTCGTGCCTGGCGGGCGGAACGCGGCGGTCGCGGAGGACGTGGAGCGCGCGAGCTAGTCCCGCTGGACGGGTTCCGCGGGGACGCCGGCGACGGTCTCGCCGGGCGGGACGTCCTCGGCGACCAGGGAGTTCGCGGCGACCTGGGCGTCCGCGCCGATTTCGACGCCGGGGAGGACGACTGCGCCGGCGCCGATCATCGCGCGGTCGCCGACGACGACTTCGCCGGTGCGGTACTCGTCCTGGAGGAACTCGTGGCAGAGGAGGGTGGCGTCGTAGCCGACGATGGCGTCCTCGCCGACCGTGATCAGTTCCGGCCAGAAGACGTCGGGCGTGGATTCGAGCCCCCAGGACGCGCGGGCGCCGACGGTGACGCCGATGCGGCGCAGCAGCCAGTTCTTCAGGCGGAGGCTGGGGGAGACGCGCGCGAGGACGACGACGACGTAGTTGAGGGCGACCCGGAGTGGGTGTTTGGCGTCCGGCCAGTGCCAGAGGGAGTTCCCGCCGGCGGGCGTGGGGTGTCGGTCGAGGTCGTCGTGGCGCGTCGGCACGCCCGGGTCTTGGTTGGGGGTGGGTATCAACCCCTGTGTTCGGCGCGCGCCGAACCCACCGGGATTCGACTTGCGTCGAAGAGAACATTCATAATCGTCGAACTCAACTCGTCGGGTGACGAATGTCGAATCGACAGGTGCCGACATCGGTGGAGTCGCCGCGCGGGAAACTCGTCTACCTCTCGCTGGCGACGCGGGACAGCGCCTCGGTCGAGGAACTGCACGGCGACCTCGGCGTCCCCCGCATCACGCTGTACAGCGTCCTGAAAACACTCCAGCGCCGCGGACTAGTCGACCGCGACGGCGACCGCTACGTCACCGCTCGACCGGCCTGAACGACCCCGTCACGTCCCACGCGTGCACGCAGTAGACGTCGCCCTCCTCGCCGTCGACGCGCCAGACCTCCTCGTCGTCGTCCCAGCGCTCCGAGCGCCCGCACTCCGTGCAGGTGCGCTCGGACGGCGCGCGAATTCGTGCCATTAGCTACCACGAGGCCGCCGGCCGCCTTGAGCCCTGCGGTCCCAACAGTTAGGGCGCTGGCAGCCCCCGGTCCAGTCGTGCAGTTCGGCATCATCTCCACGGCGAACATCGCCGACCAGGCCGTCGTTCCCGCCATCCGGGACTCCGCCCACGAGGCCAGGGCCGTCGCGTCCCGGGACCCGGACGCCGCCGCCGCGTTCGCCGACCGCCACGACGTACCGGAAGCGTACGACAGCTACGACGCGCTACTCGACGCCGACGTCGACGCCGTCTACAACCCCCTCCCGAACGCGCTCCACGCCGAGTGGACGAAGCGCGCCGCCGACGCCGGCCTCCACGTGCTCTGCGAAAAACCGCTCGCAGCCGACGCCGAGGAAGCCCGCGAGGTCGTCGAGCACTGCGACGACGCCGGCGTGACGCTCATGGAGGCGTTCATGTACCAGTACCACCCGCGGACCGTCCGCGCGCTCGAGGTCGCCCGCGACGAACTCGGCGACCTCCGGCACGTCCACGCCGCGTTCAACTTCCCGCTGCCCCGCGGCCGCGACGACGTCCGCCTCGACCCCGACCTCGCCGGCGGCGCGCTCATGGACGTCGGCTGTTACGCCGTCAGCGCCGCGCGCCAGTTCCTCGGCGAACCCACACTCGTCGACGCCACCACCCGGGACACCCGGGACTGCGGCGTCGACACGGCGGTCGCGGGCACCCTCGAGTTCGACGACGGCGCCACCGCGACCGTCGAGGCCAGCTTCGAGACCCGCGAGAAGCAGTCCTACCGCGTCGAGGGCCGGGACGGCTGGCTCGAGGTCGAGGACGCGTTCAACGTCCCCGAGGACGGCGGGACGCTGCGCTGGGGGACCGACGAGAAGACCGTCACCGAGGAGTTCGACCCCGTCGACCAGTACCGCCTCGAAGTCGAGCACTTCGCCGCGAGCGTCGACGCCGGCCGCGACCCCCTGACGGACGGCGAGGAAGCCGTCGCGAACATGCGAACTATCGACGCAATCTACGAGGCCGCCGCGGCCGGCGAGTCAGTCCCGCTGTGAGTCGACCGGGTGGTCGCGGTCCCGCCAGAACGCATCGAGCTGGTCGCCGAGGAACTCCGGCGTCATTCGCGTGAACTCCTCGCGCTCGCCCGGCCCGAGGTACTCGTGGACCGAGTGACGCGCGCCCTCTACGTACCGCCGGCCGACGAGCGCGCGCACGCCGACCTCCTCGGGGCCGCGGATGACCCGGCCGATGGCCTGACGCGCCCGCCGCACCGCCGGCACGGTCAACGCGTACTCGAAGGCGTGGTCCTCGCCGAACGCGTCCGCGTACGCCCGGCGGACCGCCCGCACGCGCGGCGACCCGACGTTCACGAGCGGGACGCCGACCACGGCGCACGTCGACAGCTTCGCGCCGTCGTAATCCACGCCCTCCGTCAGCGTCCCGCGCGTGCTCGTCACGAGCACCTTGCCGTCCCCGCGGAAGAACTCGCGCTTGCGGTCCTCGGTCGCCTCGTTCGACGAGGACTCGTCGACCAGCACGTCCTTCTCGACGACGCCGTCGAGGTAGTCCGCCGCCCACGCCGCCTCCCGGTAGTTCGGCAAGCAGACGAGGACGTTACCCGGCGACCGCGCGACGGTCCGCAGCACGTAGCGGTACTGCTCGCGGGTCTGGTTCGCGTTCTCGCTCGTCGGGTCGCCGCGGTTCCGCGCGGTGAACGGCGTCGCGTCCACGAGGAAGCTCGCGCGGTTCTCCTCGGGGAACCGGAGGTCGTACCGCCGCTCCACGACCGGCCGCGGGTCGCCGTCGCCGGCGCCCGCCTCCAGGCGGTCGAGGCCGGTGACCTCCCGGAACACGTCGAGGGGTTCGAGGGTCGCGCTCATCAGGACGCCGCCGCCGAGTTCGGCGAACGTCTCGCGGAGCGCGCGCGCCGGCATGCAGTTGAACGTCACGAGCGCGGGCGTGTACGTCTCCGCCCACGCCGCGCCGGCGCGCCCGGAGTCCTTCGGCGCGTACTCCAGTTCGATCTCCCGGAAGTACGTCGCGTGGTCGCGCTCCCACCACCGCTGGAGGGTGACGCCGACGGCGCCGCAGACCGCCGACCGGTCGCCGTCGTCCTCGAGGATGGCTTCGACCGCCGACCCGACCGCGGCGAGCGACCGCCAGACGTCGCCCGTGTACCCCCGTTTCTCCGCCCACCGCGTCAGGTCGTCGGGCTCGTCGGTCTCGGGGTCGCGCAGCGGCACCTCGTGGTCGCGGTCCGGCAGGCTCCGGGGGTCGTTCGGGTCGAAGCCCTCGTTCGCGAGGAACTCCGCGACCCGGTCGTCCAGCCACTCCAGGACGTCCCCGAGGAACTCCACGGCGTCCTCGACGGCGTCCAGCGAGAGGTCGTAGCTCGCGAGCCGGTCGCCGACCTGCTGGCGGTTCGCCTCGCTCTGTCGCGCTTCCGTGAGCAGCGTCCGGAGGTCGTTGCGGGCTCGCGCCAGCGTGTGCCGGCCGATTCGGTCCGATAGGAGGTCGCGGACGCGCTCCTCGAGGCGGTGGGCTTCGTCGACGACGACGAACGTCCGCTCGTCCAGGAGGTGTTCGGTGAGCCCGCGGGTCTTCGGGTCGAAGAGGTGGTTGTAGTTCCCGACGACGACGTCAGCGTGGTCGAGCACGACCTGCTGGACGCGGTGCGGGCACGTGCCGTACTCGACGGCCTCGGGGAGGAAGTCGTCGCTCGTGACGACGTTGTGTCGGCCGGCGTCGAACCCGACCGGCGACCCCTTGTTGCGGCCGTACCAGTCGGCCTCGAACGGACAGAACAGCGGCGGGTCGCCGTCAGCGAGGTCCTCGGGCGCGGTCGGCTGGTGGGGGACGTACGGCGAGTCCGCGCCCGCGGTGGCCAGCGGCGCCTGCGAGAGGTTGTGGTCGGCGTCAGCGCGCGCCGACCGCGCGAGGTCCCGGCCCACCACCGGGTCCCACCACGGGTTCTCGAGCGCGTCCTCGGGCCGCAACTCGGTGAGTTCGCGGGCGTCCTGGCCGTCGAAGTCGCCGCCGTCGCCCTCCACGAGTTCCGCGGTCGACTCCCGGAGGTCCTCGCAGCGGTCGTGGACACTCGCGTCCTCGGGGAACTTGCCCTCGCGACCGTACGGGCAGAGGTCGCGCTTCCCGACGAGCGCGACGCCGTCGAGGGGGTCCTCGAGGCCGGCGTTCATCGTCCGGAGGTCCGCGACGAACTGCTCGAGCTGCTGCTTGACCGGGGTGACGACCAGCACGCGCTCGTACTGGTCGCCGTTCCGCACCAGGTGGGCGGCCGCGGTGAGCGCCGCCATCGTCTTCCCGGTGCCGCAGGGCCCCTCCATCGCGAGGTAGCCGCCGCGCTCGCCCGCGTCGACCGCGGACTCGATGGCGTCGGCCTGCTGGTCGTACGGCGCGTCGAACCCGAAGAACTCGCGCCACGGCTCGTCGCCCATTCAGTACTCGGTGGTGCGTCCTCGCGTAAGAACCCCCGGAATCCGGCCGGCTACTCGCGGAGGTAGGCCGCGACGTCGCCGGGGTCGGCGTCGATGCCGCCGCCCTGCGCGAACGACGGGCGGCCGCCGCCACCGCCGCCGAACTCGCCGGTGACGTCCCGGACGACGTCGCCCGCGTCGGCGTCCGCGCCGTCCGCGGCGACCACGACGAACGTGCCGCCGTCGCCGCCCGCGGCGGCGACCACGTCGGCGCCCGACTCGGGGTCCGCCACGGCGTCCTTTGCGGCCTCCCCGACCTCGTTCGCGTCGAAGCCGTCGACGGTGCCGACGCGCCACGTCTCACCACCGCGCTCGACGGCATCGAAGCCCGCGACGCGAGACGCCAGGACTTCGCCTTTCAGGTCCGCGAGTTCGCTCTCCAGGTCCGCCTTCTCGGACTGGAGGCGCGCCGCGGCCGCGCCGAGTTCGTCCTCGGGCACGCCGAGCGTCGACGCCGCGTCCAGGGTCGCGCGCCGCACGTCTGCCCGGCGCTCGACCGCCGACGGCCCGACGGCGAACTCGACGCGCGTCAATCCCTCGCCGGGGTTCGAGCGCTCCAGCACCGACACCGGCCCGATCTCGCTCGTGTTCCGGACGTGGGTCCCGCCGCACGCGGCGACGTCCCAGTCCTCGACGGTGACGACGCGGACCGCGTCGGCGTCCGCCATCACGCCCTCCTCGGTCTTCGTGTTGAACGCCACGTCCTCCCGGCTCCGGGCCTCCTCGGCAGGCAGTTCCTCCCAGGACACCTCGCGGGACTCCCAGACCGCGCGGTTCGTCAACCGCTCGAGGTCCGCGAGCACGTCGTCGTCGATCTCGGTGCTCGTCTCGAAGTCCACGCGCACCTTCTCCGGGGAGATGTCGAACCCGCCGTACCCGAGGTCCTCGAGGACGCGGCGGCCCGCACCGTACAGCACGTGGCTCGCGGTGTGCGCGCGCCGACAGTACCGCCGAAACTCGGGGTCGACCTCGGCCTGCACCTCCTCGCCCGACTCGAAGTCGGGCTCCTCTGCGAGCACGTGCACGACGCCGTCCGCCGTCTCGTGGACGTGCTCGACGGCGACGCCGCCGACGGTGCCGCGGTCGGCGGGCTGGCCGCCGCCCTCCGGGTAGAAGTACGTCTCCGAGAGCGTCACGTCGGTGCCCGCGACGTCCGTCACGGTCGCCGCGAAACTCGTCGTGTACGGGTCGGCGGGCGCGAGCGACTCTGCCATACTCGCGGGGAGTCGCTCGCGGTAGAAAAACGGACCGGCGTTACTCGTCGCTCAGTTCCACGTCCAGGAAGTCCTCGAGGGCGGCGACGACGCTGCCGCCGACGTTCGCCTGCGTCGCTCGCCCCTGCTCGACCGCGAGCAGGTCTGACTCGTCGACGCCGAGCTCCTCGGCGAGCTCCTCGCGCTGCAGGCCGGCGTCCTGGCGCGCGCGGACGACGCGCTCGCCGTAGTCCGAGACGAGGTACGGGAGGCGGTCGCGCTCGTAGTTCGTGCCCTCCTCCTCCCAGTGCGAGGAGTCGCCGCCGGTCGCGGCGTCGAACTGCCGGGCGGTGTTCCGGGCGGCCCGCTTCTTGCGGTCCGCGTCGCCGCCGTCGTCCGCGTCGGCGTCCGGGCTCTCGTCGTGGCTCGCGCAGTCCGGGCAGACCGTGAGTTCTGCCCCGGCGACGTTCGCCGACCGCAGCGAGTCGGACGACGACCCGCAGAGCTCGCAGGTCTGGCCGCCGCCGCCGCTGCCGGCACCGCCGGTCGAATACTTCGGCATACGACCCCGTATGGGAGCGCCGACATTTTAATACCCCGCTTGCGGCCGCGGCGTCCGCCGAACCGCGGCCCGGGTACCACTAAGTACCCGGGGTGCGAGCGCCGAGGTATGCCCGCCGACTTCGCCGACCGCGTGTACCTCGCCGCGCTCGACAGCGAGGACCTCACGACGGCGTTCGGGGACGGCTACGAGACCGCGACCGAGCCGCCGGCGGTCTCGGGCCTCCTCCGGTCGCTCGCGGACACGCACGCGTGGGCCACCCGCAACACGGACGTCGTTGCGTCCCTCGAGCGCGGCGACTACGTGCTCTTCCACCGCGACTGGGGGCTCCGCGCCGTCGGCCAGGTGTGGGCGACGACCGCCGACAGCGCCGAGGTCGCCCGCCACACCGACCTCGAGGACCCCGCCGGCGAGTGGGGGGTGGTGACGCTGACGAACGTCCAGCCCGCGCTCGACCACGTCTCGCTGCTCTCCCTGGACGCGGGCGACGCCCGCCGCGACGAGTCCCTGTACCGCCTCGAGGACGCGGTCGCCGCCGACCTCCGGTCGCGGTACACGACGCCCGCGCGCTTCGTCGAGGAGACCGTCGAGAACCCCCTGGCGTTCGACGTGCCGCCCGGCGGGACGCCGCCGGACCGACGCCCGGACCCGCCGGACGCCGGGAACGCGAGCGTGACCGACCCGGGCGACGCCGTCGACGCCCACCTCGACGCCCTCGACGGCGTGCGGTCGGTCGCGTGGCGCACGCTCGCGCTCGGCGCGTTCCTGCTGGCGGCGACGCTCGCCGTCGCCCAGCAGTACCGGCCCGCGACCGGCGACCCGTTCGAACTCTCCACGACCGTCGCGCTCGGCGTCCTCGCCGTGGGCGTCGGCGCGGCGTTCGCCGTGGGCGTCGTGCTGCACGGCGCCCTCCGGCCGCGGCCCGGGCTCGCCGGATTCACGCGCGAACGCGCCGGCGCCCACCAGCGCGCAGGCCGCACGGAGGCCGGGAGCGACGCCGCGTCCCACGTCGCGAACGCGACCCGGTCGTACAGCGCCTACCTCGACCGCCTCGCGGGCCGCCTCGGCGCAGTCGCCGCCACCGGCGTCGTCGCCGTCCTCGTCGGCTCGGTCTACGTCGCGTACGGCCTCGCCGTCCAGGTGTCCACCGCGGTCCGGCCGCTGTCCGTCGTCGCGCTCGCGGTCTTCCCGGCGCTCGTCGCCGCCGTCACCCTGTACGCGCTCCGCCGGCGCCTCGGCGACCTGCTACCAGGCGTGTCGGCAGTCGCCGACGCGGCCCCCTCGCTTCCGGACGCCACTCCTTCGCTGCCGGACGCGGTTGGCTCGCTGCCGGACGCCGTCGCTTCGCGGGCGCGCTCGGTGAAACGCCGCCTCGGGTCGCTCGCCGGCCGTCGGCGGCGCTGACGGCGCGTTCCGCCGACCGGTCCGGTCGACCACGGCGACCCCCGATAACTAATGGCCCGCACATGTTGGCCGAATCCGCGCTGCTTCCCACGCGCTTGGAACCAGAGGGGTTCATTTATCCCGGGGGAACGATAACTCCGACAGAGATGAGTCCCAGCGAGGCCGTCTTGTTCGCGTGCCCGGAGTGCGGGGAGACCATGGTGGTCAACCCCGCGATGCAGGACGCACTCGAGGAGAACGGGTGCGTGGTCTGCGGCGCCTCGGTCCCGGCGGACGCGTTCACCGAGACCGACGACGCCACCGTCGACTGAGCCCGCCGACGTCACCCCGCGACTCGTCTGCCGTACGGCTCTCGTCGGCGCTCCTCGCTGCCACGGCCGCGCCACATGGGCAAGTATAAAGACGCGGCACGACTACTTCCGGCGTACCACCGATGGCTCTGGAGCAACAGACCGAGATGTCGACGGCGGAGACCGACGCCCTGCTCTCCCGCCACGAAACCGGTGTCCTGTCGCTCGCCCGCGACGACGAACCCTACGCGATCCCCATCTCCTACGGCTTCGACTCCGAGCGCCGCACCTTCTACCTGCGACTCGTCTCCACGCCAGAGAGCGAGAAACGCCAGTTCCTCTCCTCGTCCCCGGACGCCCGCCTCGTCGTCTACGAGGAGGACGAACCCACGTACCGCAGCGTCGTCGTGAACGGCACCCTCGAGGAGGTCTCCACCGACGACATGACCGTCGAACACATCGAGCAGTTCGGCGACGCGAAACGCCCCCTCTTCGAGATCTGGGGGGAGGCAAAACGCGACCTCACAATCCAGCTGTACGAACTCGACGCCGACGACATCAGCGGCCGCCACATCGAACTCGAGTCCGACCAGTACTGATTCTCCGCCTCCAGGGCCAGACTCCGCCGCCGACGGCCGTCCGCGAGCGCTCGTCGCGCGAATCCCCAGACTGAAGTGCGACAGCGCCCTCCGTACGGTAGATGCCCGCCGGTATTCGCGTCACCGTCGAGTTCCCCGCGCCCCCGGTCTGCCCCATCGCGGCGCTCTCGGCGCGCGCCGGAACCGTCATCAACGACGTCTCCACGAGCGTCTCCACGACGGACGGCTGCGTCACGGAGTTCCTCGTCGACGCCGACGCCGTCCCGGCGGACTCCGACGATCCCGTGTTCACGTACGCGGACCGCAACCTCTACCGGGTCGCCCACGAGGCGGGCGACGACTGCCCGTGCACGTGCCTCGGCGAGTTCGACACCCCCATCGACCGCTACTTCGCGAAGGACGGCAGCCTCGAGGTCGTCTTCCACGTCGGCGAGTTCGACGAACTCCAGGCCATCGTCGGCGAACTCCGGGAGCGCTTCGAGGACGTCGACATCCAGCGGCTCGTCCGCGCGCCGACGGAAGCCACCGCCCGCGACACCGTCTTCGTCGACCGCGGGAAGCTCACCGACCGCCAGCTCGAGGTGCTCCAGACCGCCCACGACATGGGGTACTTCGAGCGCCCGCGCGGCGCGAACGCCAGCGAGATCGCCGACGAGCTCGGCATCTCGCCGTCCACGTTCTCCGAGCACCTGCTCGCCGCCCAGAACAAGCTCTTCGAGGACGTCCTCGAGCTGGACACGTGACGGCGGCGGCGCCCGAACGCCGCCCCGCCACCCCCAGGGGTACTTAAACCACCCACGATAGCGGGGTCCGCAATACCTCCCCGGGTAGCCCGTTCCACGTAGTATGAGCCAGTCCCAGATGGTCGTCGGCACGCGCCCGCAGGAGACCACCGAAGAACCCACCACCATCACCGGCCAGGAGTCCATTCAGACCGTCCTCGACGCCCTCGAGGACGGCGACTGCCGGCAGATCCTCGAAGCCACCCGCCGGGACGCCATGACCGCCAGCGAGATCTCCGAGGAGTGCGACCTCGCTGTCTCGACGGCCTACCGCAAGATCGACATCCTCGACGACGCCGGCCTCCTCGACGAGGACCTCCGCATCCGGCGCTCCGGCAAGCACGTCAGCGAGTACACGTGCGGCATCGAGGACGTCACGCTCTCCGTCGGGAGCGACGGCGGCGTCGAACTCACCGTCGCGTACACGGAGAACGGCAGCTACGACAACGCCCTCGCCGCGTTCAACTGACGATGTCCAGCAGCCGCGACACCCGCGACTTCGCGTCGCTGTTCGTCGAACTGACCGGCCGCGACACCATCACCGACCCCCAGGACGGCGGCGACGCCCGCCGCGTCGACGACCCGGACGTCGCCGCCGACCTCGCCGACGCCGCCCGCCACACCGGCCTCGACGACGCCATCGAAGCCCCCGACCAGTCCGTCGACTTCTAACCCGACCACTGGCATCTTCCACGACCTCTCTACGCTATCGGTCGAACTCGCCCAGCCGGGGCTCCCCGACTCGACTCCCGCCACGCCAGAACACAGCCGTCGCTGTCGAACACTACTTCGGTAGGATTGTGCGTGGGTGATGTCCCTCGGAGGGAATCACCGTGCATCGCGTGTCCGCGGCGGCTTGCACCGCCTCGGTTTCGGCGGGGTGGTCCGCCATAGCGATGCGTGGGACCGGATTTGAACCGGAGCGAGAAATGCTCGGTCGCTGCGCTCCCTGCGCGTTCCTCGCAGGGTTCAAATCCGGTGCTGTAGCTACGAAGTCTGGCTCCAGTAGGATTGTGCGTGGGTGATGTCCCTCGGAGGGAATCACCGTGCATCGCGTGTCCGCGGCGGCTTGCACCGCCTCGGTTTCGGCGGGGTGGTCCGCCATAGCGATGCGTGGGACCGGATTTGAACCGGCGAACCTCTACAGGACAGCGCCCTCAACGCTGCGCCTTTGGCCTAGCTTGGCTACCCACGCTCGCTGCGTGCGTTTCCGCACCCCATCGTTCCCGCCGCCCGATTAAAACCCCTACGATTCGCCCGTCCCCGCGGTATCCCGGGACACGGAAACCGCTTTGGGGCGGGCGGCAGAACCCCGGCGCATGACAGACGGATTCGTCCGCCGCCACGTCGCGTCCGTCGCGGCGGTCCTGGGTCTCGCGTCCATCGGCGTCGTCGTCGCGGCCGTCCGCGGCGTCGTCCCCGCGAGCGCGCTCCCGGCGGCGCCACACTGGTTCGTCGCCGCCATCCCCGCGGTGAACGCCGCCATCAGCGCCACCGCCGTCGCGACCATCGCCGCGGGCGTGCGCTGGATTCGGCGCGGCGACGTCCGCAAACACCGCGCCGCGATGACGACGACGGCGCTGCTGTTCGCGGCGTTCCTCGCGTTGTACCTCTACCGCATCGTCGTCCACGGCACCACGGAGTTCCCGGCCGACGGCGCCGTCTACACGTTCGTCTACCTCCCCGTGCTCGTCGTCCACATGGCGCTGGCGGTCGTCTGCATCCCGCTCGTGTACTACGTGCTGCTGCTCGCGGCGACGCGGCCCGTCAGCGAGATCTACGACACGAACCACGCCCGCGTCGGCCGAATCGCGGCGGCGCTCTGGGCGACGTCGTTCGCGCTCGGCGTCGTCGTCTTCCTCCTGCTGTACGTCGTCTACTAGTCGTCGCCCCCGCCGCCGACCGTCGGGGCCTCCACCGGGCGGTCGGTGTCCTCGCCGGGGACGTCGTAGGGGTACTCGCCCGTGACACAGCCCGCACAGAGGTCGACCTCGGACTTCCCGATGGCGTCCGTCACCGCGTCCAGGGAGAGGTACGAGAGGCTGTCCGCGCCGATCTCGTTGGCGATCTCCGCGATGGTCTTGTCCGCGGCGATGAGTTCGTCCCGGCTCGCCATGTCGATGCCCATGTAGCAGGGCGCGTTGATCGGGGGCGCGCCGATGCGGACGTGCACCTCGCTGGCGCCCGCCTCCCGCACGAGGTCGACGAGCTGCCCGCTCGTCGTCCCCCGCACGATGGAGTCGTCGATGATGGTGACGGCGCGGTCCTCCACGGTGGATTTGATGGGGTTGAGTTTCAGGCGTACGGCGCGCTCGCGGGCCTCCTGCGTGGGCATGATGAACGTCCGGCCGACGTACCGGTTCTTCATCAGGCCCTCCGCGAACTCGACGTCCTCGCCCTCGCTCTGGGCCTGCTCGGCGTACCCGGACGCGAACGCGCGCCCGGAGTCCGGGACGGGCATCACGACGTCGCTGTCCACGCCGGCCTCCCGCCAGAGGTGGCGGCCGAGCTCGCGGCGGACCTCGTAGACGAGTTCGTCGTCGATGACGGAGTCCGGGCGCGCGAAGTAGACGTACTCGAAGAAGCAGTGCGCGGTGTTCGGCTGGTCGACGAGCTGGTAGGAGTCGAACCCCGAGCCGTCCTCGTGGAGGACGACGAGCTCGCCGGGTTTCACGTCCCGGACGAGTTCCCCGCCGACGGTGTCGATGGCGGCGGACTCGCTGGCGAGCACGTAGCCGTCCTCGAGCTCGCCGACGACCAGCGGCCGGTTCCCGAGGGGGTCGCGGACGCCGAGGACGGTGTCGTCGTGCATGATGGTCAGCGAGTACGACCCGTGGATGCGGCCCATCGTCTCCTTGACGGCGCGCACGAGGTCGGCCTCGAGAAGGTTGCGAGCGAGGTCGTGGGCGATGACTTCGGTGTCGCCGTCGCTCGTGAACGCGTGCCCGCTCTCGGCGAGGTCGGCGCGCACCTCGTCGGCGTTCACGAGGTTGCCGTTGTGGCTGAGCCCGAGCGCGCCGCCCTTGAAGGAGACGGAGAACGGCTGCGCGCAGGACTCGTCGACGCTGCCCGCCGTGGGGTAGCGGACGTGGCCGATGCCCGCCGAGCCGTGGAGTTCCTCGACGTCGCTCTCGTCGAACGCGTCGCCGACGAGGCCCATGCCGACGTGCTGGTGTTGCTGGAACCCGTCGTGGGTGACGATGCCCGCGGACTCCTGGCCGCGGTGCTGGAGCGCGTACAGGGCGTAGTACGTGGGGAGAGCGGCGTCCCGGTCCGAAAGCGACACGCCGACGACGCCGCACTTCTCGGTCGGCTGGTCGGACTCGGGGCCGGTCTCGCGCCCGCCTGTCATGGCTCGTCGTTCCCGCCGGACCCGCCTAAATCTTCCGCAACCGTGTCGAACTCGAACTGCCTCGATGGCGTTCTATGCACGAACGTGGGTTCCGGGTGTGGTTGGGACGCCGAGCCGACGGCTGTGGGGTCGTGAGAACCGGGAGGAAGTGGACTGCAGAAACTGTGGCGTCAGTTGTCGCCCGTCTTGCCCTGCCAGTCGTAGTCGCGGCGCTTCGCGGACTTCCCGAAGCCGCAGGACGAACAGACCTTCTTCTTCGTGTGGTAGGACTTCTCGCCGCAGCGTCGGCACTTCGTGTGGGTCGTCGTGTTCTTCTTCCCCTGGCTCGGGGTACCTGCGCCAGTCATGGTTTGATAGAAACGACGTTGTCGCCACGGATAATGATTGTGTCTTCCCCCTCGATGACGACGTTCATGTGCTGGTCGTAGCCCGTGAGGACGCCCGTGAACTCCTCGCCGTCCTTCAGGCGAACGGTCACGGATTCCTCGAGGGACTCCTCGAGCACGTCGAGTGGTCGGCCGCTCATACACAAACGCCGGCGTGTCGCGTGCATAAGCGTACCGGACCAGGCCCGCGGCCCAGCGGCCTCGCCCGGTCTCGAATCCGGGCCCAGCGGAATCACTCGGTCTCGAATCCGGTCGGGGTCGGCCCGCGTCGGCGCGTCGCCGCTCTCAGATTTCGACCGCGAACGACTCGCGGTCGGCCTCCCGGTCGGCGAACGCGGCCAGCAGGTCGGCCGCGTCCACGACGTCCTCGGTGTCCACGACCTCCACGGGCGTGTGCATGTACCGGTTCGGGATGCCGACCATGAGCGTCGGGATGCCGCCGCGCTCCGCGTAGAAGGTGTCCGCGTCCGTGCCCGTCCGCAGGCCGTCGGTCTCCACCTGGACGTCGACTCCCGCGGCGTCGGCCGCGTCCCGCATCGCCGCGACGACGTTCGGGTGGTTCGCGGCGCCGCGCGCCACCGTCGGCCCGTCCCCGAGCGCCACCTCGCTGGACCGGTCGCCAGGGTAGGTCGGGTTGTCCGCCGCGTGCGTCACGTCCACGACGACGACGGCGTCCGGGTCGAGGTCGAACGCCACCATCCGGGCGCCCTTCGTCCCGAGTTCCTCCTGGACCGTGCTCACCGCGTGCACCGTGCAGTCGACGCCGCGCTCGGCGGCGCGCCGCAGCGCCTCGGCGGCCACCCAGACGCCGGTGCGGTTGTCGAGCGCGCGCCCGGACAGCCGCGTCCCCGCGAGGTCCCGGGTGCCGACGGCGGGCGTCGCGGGGTCCCCGACCTCGACGAGTTCGCGCGCGTGGTCGCCGTCCGCCGCTCCGATGTCGACGTGCTGCTCGGTGACGTCCGCGGCCTCCTGGTCGCCGCCGTGCCCCCGGAGGTGGATGGCGGTCTGCCCGACGACGCCCTCCACCGGCCCGTCGGCGGTATGCACGCGGATCGGCGTGCCCTCCGAGACCGTCGCGTCCATCCCGCCGATTGGTTCGACCCGCAGGAACCCGTCCTCGGAGATGCTCGCGACCGCGAACCCGATCTCGTCGGCGTGCCCCGCGAACGCCAGCTCGGCCGCCTCGTCGCCGCCGCGGTACGTCGCGACGGCGTTCCCGTACTCGTCGGTGCGCACGTCGTCCGCGAACTCGGCGACGTACTCCACCCAGACGCGCTGCGGTTCGACCTCGTAGCCGGCCGGCCCCGGCGCCGCGAGCAAGTCCTCGAGGAACTCGCGTTCGGACTCGTCCATGGTCCCCCTCTCCGGCCCGCGGGCTTCAACCCCCGGGATGCGGCACGCCGGACGTCCTGGCGGTGTTCAGATATGGCTCCATTTGAACGTAGATCCAGCCGGTGAATCAGCCGGTTTCCTGGCGAATTGAAAGGGCGAGGCGCGCGTGGCGGCTTCGCCGCCACGGCTTGCGGCGGTCGGCAGTGCCGACCGCCCGGTCGACGTACCCCGGCGTTCGGAAGACGCTTCGCGTCTTCCGCAGCCCATCAGAAACGCTTCGCGTTTCTGAGGACGAAGCAAGCACGTGAGCGACCAGCGGGAGCGAACGCGCGTGGTCCGAGAGAGCGAAGCTCTCTCGTCATCTCGAAAGACCGGCGCTGCCGGTCTTTCGGCGACAGCGAGCCGCGGGCAGCGAGGCGGCGAAGCCGCCTCGGGCCGTGCGAGCGGGCCCCTGGCCCGCGAGCAGAAATCGAGCCCGCCGAGGGCTTTCAGAAAGCAGTGTCGCCTCCGTTAGTTCCATCGCTTATCTGAACACCACAGCCGGCGCTCCCCACAACGGCTATACGTCCGCTCGGCGAACGGACACGTATGGGAATCATCGAGTTCCACTTCCACGAGCCGTCCTTCGACTTCGCCCCCTCCATCGGGAAGGAGACGGGGGGCGAGGACGCGGGTGAGAGCGAGTCCGACCACGAATCCACCCTCGAGGTCGGCGACGGCGAACAGTACGAGTCGGGCGCGTCCGGCGTCGGCGCGCTCGTCGCGCTGGCGGTCCTCGTCGTCCTCGCCGCAGCCGTCGGGCTGAAGCGCCGCCGCGGCGGCAGCGAGGAACCCGCCGAAGAGGCGGAGATCGAGGTCGCCGAGTAACCCCCGGAAGGCCCTTCTTTCTGCGCCGCCGAGTACGCGTATGACGCTCTACGACAGCCTGCGCGCCGTCGCGGACGCGGGCGGCGACGGCGCCATCGACTGGGACGCGGTCGCCGACGCCGCGAAGGCCGCGACCGCGCCCGGCGACCTCGACCTCGCCGCCGGCGACGCCGACGCGTACGCCGCGGACGTCCGGGACGCCCGCGAGCGCATCCGCGAGGTCTCCGGTCTCGCGTTCGACGTCCCCGAGACCGTCGAACTCCAGAACCGTCACCACTGGATCGACGCGAACGTCGCGACGTTCCGGCGCGCGTTCGAACCCCTGAACGAGCGCGCGGACGTCCTCCCAGGGGTCGCGCGGAAACTGAACACGGCGACGACCGCGGGCGCGCTCGCGTTCGTCTCCCGGAACGTCCTCGGGCAGTACGACCCACTCCTGCTCGCGGAGTCCCCCGGGAGCGCCGGCCACGCGCTGTACTTCGTCCACCCGAACATCGCCCGGGTCGCGGACGAACTCGACACTGAGTTCCCGCGGTTCCGGCGCTGGATCGCGTTCCACGAGGTCACGCACGCCGCCGAGTTCGGCGCGGCGCCCTGGCTGTCGACGTACCTCGAGGACCGCCTCCGGGAGGGCGTGGACGCGCTCGCGGACGGCGACCTCGAACGCGAGGCGTTCCGGGAGCTGAACGTCGCGATGACCGCCGTCGAGGGGTACGCGGAACTCCTGATGGACGAGGCGTTCGACGGCGAGTACGCCGACCTCCGGGAGAAACTCGACGCGCGACGCGAGGGCGGCGGCCCGCTCGCGCGCCTCCTGAAGCGCCTGCTCGGGTTCAAACTGAAACGCGAGCAGTACGAGCGCGGCAGGGAGTTCTTCACGTACGTCGCGGGCGAACGCGGCCTCGAGGGCGCGTCCCGGGTCTGGGAGGACCCCGAGTACCTCCCGACCGACGACGAACTCGACGTGCCGGTGCGGTGGCTGACCCGCGTCCCGGAGGCCTGACCCGGGGAGGGGTTCGACGGTGGCTATCGCAGGAACGACCGCAGGAGCACGACGAACCCTGCGCCGATGGCGACGGACTCGACGACGTGGACCTGCGTGAGGCCGACGTCGGTGAGCTGGTAGAGGACGCCCTCGACGAACACGCCCACTGTCATGACGGCGAACCCGAGCGCGGCGTCCCGGAGGTACCGGGTCCGCGAGCGCCGGTACGCGCGGAAACTGATGAGTGTCGTCGCGACGCCGAGGACGAGGACGCCGAGCCGTGCGGCGATCAGCGTCGCGTACCAGCCGTCGCTCACCGATCGTCACCCCCGTCGCGCTGGACGTCGACGCTCCCGTACAGCGAGTAGAGGATGATCAGCATTCCGACGGCGACGACGGTAGTCTGGACGGCGCCCGCCATGAAGATGGTGAGGCCGACGACCTCGTAGAGGACGCCCTCGATGACGGCGCCGACGCTGATGACGAGGAATCCCACGGCGACGTACAGCATCGGTTCGCTCCCGTGCACGCGGTACCCGCGGTACGCCTGGTAGGCGACGAGCGCCCCCAGCCCAACCGTGACGAGTTTCGCGACGACGAGTTCTACGTGCACGCGTGGTCACCCCTCCCTGATGTCGTTCCAGATGCGGGTGAACCGCTCGGACGCGGACTCCCGCACCTGGAGGCCGACCACGATGTCGCCGTCCTCGATGTCGACGTCGACGTGGTCGACGTTCGCCCGGTAGACGCTGTGGTGGCTGCCGTCCTCGACGATGCGCGTCTCCTCGACGAGCAGGTCGTGGTCGAGCATGTCGTCCACCCGCCGGTAGACCGTGGAGACGTCTGCGCCGAGGGCCTCGCCCAGTTCCTTCGCGGCGAGCGCCTCCTGGCTGGTCGCCGCGAGGATTCCCTGGACGTACTCGTCCCCGAGCAGTTCGAGCAGGTCGTTGGCGTCCGGTCGTCCCGTTTCCGACACACGTGTAGCTGTACCTCGACCTACGTCCACTCCCTACTTAAAGAGAGAGGTGATTTGGCGAGCGAACAAAACAGCGTCTCGGTATACTACCGTCCCCCGGCAAGTGCCTCGTGTGAGGTGACAGACGATGACCGAAGACAAACTCTCGAGACGGCGCGTACTGGCGATGAGTGGAATCGCACTCACCGGACTGGCGGGCTGCACTGGGGCCGGCGGCTCCTCCGAGGACGACGAAACGACGACGACCACGAGTGGGCACCACCACGAGGACGGCGGCCACGACGAGACGACCAAGACGACCGAGGGGTCCCACGAGGAGAGCGGTCACGGCGGCGACAGCCACAGCCACGGCGGCGGCGTCGGCGAACCGACCGAGCACGCGACGGTGACGATGAAGACCACCGACGGGGGCTACCACTTCGACCCGCACGTGGTGTGGGTAAAGCAGGGCGGCACTGTCACGTGGGAACTGGAGAGCGGGACGCACACCGCCACCGCGTACAGCCCCGAGAACGACGCGCCGCTGCGCATCCCGAAGGACGCGGACTCGTTCGCCAGCGGGACGATGAGCGAACACGGCGCGACGTTCGAGCACACGTTCGACACGGTCGGCGTCTACGACTACTTCTGCGTGCCCCACGAGTCGCTCGGGATGCTCGGCAGCGTCATCGTCGGGCAGCCCGACGCCCACGGGCAGCCGGCGCTCGCGGAACCCCAGAGTAGCCTCCCGGAGAAGACCCAGTCGAAGCTCACGGACCTCAACAAGATGGTGAACGAGGCGCTCGGGCACACGCACTGACCCCGAGAACCGAACCGACCGACGCGTAGGCGAGCGCCGACCGGAGCCGTCCGCCGAGCCGTCGAGCCGTTCCCATCCCTCTACTCACCGATGCCGGTACCAACCCACCCCACGAAGTGGTCGACGCACAGCGCGAGCGGAGACACCCGTCGGCGAGCCCTGTACGCGGGGGGCCTCGGTGCCACCGGTGTCGGGCTGGCGGCGTCCCACGTCCCCCACCTGGTCGCGGACGTCGCGGAGGGGGTCGGCGTGGTGGCGCTGGTCACCGGCGCCGTCTTCCCGTTCCTGCTGTCGGTCTGCATCGCTGCAGCGGGATACTGGCTCTGGCGGAGCGACGTTCCCGTGCGCGGACTGCGTCGGGTCGACGCCTGGTTCGCTCTCGGGGTCGTCGGGATGACGGTCGTCAGCACGTCGGTCGGGCTCTACGAACTCCAGGAGGGCGCGCGGCTGACTCACGTCCGGTACGTCCTCCTGAACTTCGCGACCGCGGGCGGCATCGGCGGTATCGTCGCCGGCTACTACGACGCGCGGACGCTCCAGCAGCGCGAACAGCTCCGTGTGTTCCGCCGCATCGTCGAGCACGGCGGGCACTCCATCGTCGTCACGCGGCCGGACGGCACCATCGAGTACGTGAACCCGCAGTTCGAGGCACAGACCGGGTACGACCGGAGCGAGGTGGTCGGCGAGAACCCGCGCGTGCTGTCCTCCGGCGAGCACGACGACGCCTTCTACGCGGACCTCTGGGAGACGATCCTCGACGGCGACGTCTGGCGGGGCGAACTCGTCGACGAGCGCCGGGACGGCACCCGGTTCTGGGTCGACCAGACGATCGCGCCGGTGACCGACGAGACCGGCGAGGTCGAGCACTTCGTCGCCATCAACCGCGACGTCACCGACCTGAAGGAGTACGAGGCGGAACTGGAGCGGAAGAACGAACGCCTCGACGAGTTCGCGAGCGTCGTCAGCCACGACCTCCGGAGCCCCCTGAACGTGGCGGCCGGGAGAGTCGCGCTCGCGCGCGACGAGCGCGACAGCGAACACCTCGAGGAAGCCGCCCGGGCGCTCGAACGCATCGACGAACTCGTCGGGGACGTCCTCGAACTCGCGCGCCAGGGCGAGACCATCGACGAGACCGAACCGGTCCCCGTCCGGGCGGTCGCCGAGGACGCCTGGCGGCAGGTCGAGGCCCCGGACGCCGGCCTCGACGTGCGAACCGACCGCGTCGTCTCGGCCGACCGGACGCGCCTCCAGGAGCTCTTCGAGAACCTCTTTCGGAACGCCGTGGAACACGGGGGTCGGGACGTCACCGTGACGGTCGGCGACGCCGAGGATGGATTCTTCGTCGCGGACGACGGCCCGGGGTTCTCGGACGCGGACCCCGACTACCTCTTTGAGTCCGGCTACACGACCGCCCGAGACGGGACCGGCCTCGGTCTCGCTATCGTGCAGCGAATCGTCGAGGCCCACGGCGCAGACGTCTCGGCGGTGGACGGCGCCGAGGGCGCTCGTGTCGAGGTGACTGGCCTCGGTGTCGTCGAGCGGCCCGCGGACAAGCGGAGCGCCGCCTCTGGCGGCCCGCAGTGACAGCCCCTGGTTCTAAGCCTGTCGACTCCCTAATACGAACGAGGGAATGGGAGTGACAGAGACGTGTGGCGTCTGCGGGGACGACCTCTCGGTCAGCCAGTCCGTCCACGTGACCGTGAACACGAAGTCCGACGCCGGCGTGGTCGACTACTACGTCTGCCGGCCGTGCTACGAGCGAGAACTCGAGGGGCTGTTCGCGTAGCGGTCAGCGGAACCCGCGGCCGACGTCGTCCTCGTCGATGAGGTCGTCGAGCTCGTTGTCCAGCAGTTCGTCCGCGTCCGCGAACTCGTCGGCGAGGTCGTCCATCGCGTCCGGGCGGCCGTGGGGGTCGTACTCCATCGGCCCGAACGCGGGGCTGTCCAGCGCGTCCATCACGTCCTCGAAGAACGCGTCCGGCGTCGTCGGCGCGTCGGCGTGCGCCTGCACGACCTGCTCGAGTTCGCTGGCCTTCTGTTCGGCCTCGTCCTCGTCCTCGACGCCCTGCTGGACGGCGAACCGGCCGGCGTCGTCCTCGCTCGGCAGGAAGTCCGCGAGGCCGTCGTCGACTTTCCGGGCGACGCGCGCGCCGACCCCCCGGACCTCGAAGGGGTTCTTCGCGTACGTCTTCAGGTGGTAGACGCCCCGGGAGGGGTGGCCGAGGTAGAAGTCCTCGCCGACGCCGCTGGCGCGGTCCCCGGCGACGGCGCGCCAGTCGTCCGGCTCCGCGCCGGAGTCCACGACGTCCGAGACGATGTCGTCCCAGTCCCGTACTCGCATACGCGTCCCTCGGTGCCACGACCGCCTTACGTTTTCGGTCCCCGCGAGCCCGGAACCCCGTTCGTCGCCGACGGTGGCCTGTTCCCAGGCCGCGGGAATAGGGTCGCCGATATAGGCCCCCGTCGCACCTTTCTCCGCACGTGAGGATGGATACCAATGACTGACACCCGTCACGTCGTCGTCTGCGTCAAGCAGGTACCCGACGCGGACGACGTGTCGATAGACCCCGAGACCGGGACGCTGAACCGGTCGGACGCGGCGGCAGTCCTCAACAGCCCCGACTACAACGCCATCGAGGCGGCCCTCGACCTCGCCGACGAGATGGACGCTGACGTGACGGCGGTCACGATGGGGCCGCCGTTCGCCACGTCGGTCCTGGAGGTCGCGGTGGCGATGGGCGCCGACGACGGCGTCCTCGTCACGGACCGCGCGTTCGGCGGGAGCGACACGTGGCCGACCAGCCTCGCGCTGGCGCGGACCGCCGCGGAGCTCGACGCCGACGTCGTGGTCTGCGGCGAGGAGTCCACGGACTCCTCGACTGGGCAGGTGCCGCCCGGCGTCGCCGCGCACAACGACTGGGCGCAGTTGACGTACGTCTCCGACCTCGAGTTCGACGCGGACGCCGAGGAGTTGGTCGCGACCCGGGACGTGGAGGGCGGCCACGAGGTGGTCGCCGCGCCGCTGCCCGTCGTGGTCGCCGTGGAGTTCGGCGCGAACCGCCCGCGGACCGCGGGCCTCCACCGGAAGATTCACGCGGAGACCGAGTTCGAGCCCCGCGAGTTCGACGCCGAGGACCTCGGCATCAAAGACCAGGTCGGGCTGGCGGCGTCCCCGACGAAGGTCGGCGGGATGGACACCGCGGACCCCGTCGAGCGCGAGCGCGAGGTCGTCGACGGCGTCGAGGAGCTCTACGAGGCGCTCCGCGAGGAGGCGGAGGTGGTGTCATGAGCGGCGTCGACGTCGACGAGTACGACGACGTCTGGGTGTTCGTCGAGCAGCACGACGGGGACGCGGCGAGCGTCTCCTGGGAGCTGCTCGCTGAGGGCCGCCGGCTCGCCGACGAGACGGGCGAAGACCTCGTCGCGCTCCTGCTCGGCGACGGCGTCGACCACCTCGCCGAGGAGGCGGTGGCGCGCGGCGCGGACCGCGTGCTGCTGGTCGACGACCCGGTGTTCGAGCCGTACCGCGCGGACCCCTACGGGACGCAGTTCCGCGAACTCGTCGAGGCGCGCAAGCCCGAGGTCGTGCTCATCGGCGGGACGCACACCGGCCGGGACTTCGCGGGCCGCGTCGCGGTGCCCGCGCACGCCGGCCTCACGGCGGACTGCACGAAGCTGGACGTCGACGAGGACGGCCTGCTGCTGGCGCGCCGGCCGACGTTCGGCGGGGACGCGATGGCGACCATCAAGTGCCCCGACCACCGCCCGCAGATGGCGACGGTGCGGCCGGGCGTCTTCGACGCCGCCGACCCCGACCCGGACCGCGACGGCGAGATAGAGCGCGTCGACGCGTGCGTCGAGGAGGCCGACGCTCTCACCAGGGTCGTGGAGCGCGTGGTCGGGGACGTCACGGACATCACGGACGCCGACGTGCTCGTCGCGGGCGGCGCCGGCGTGGAGGGCGACTTCGAGCCGCTCCGCGAGCTCGCCGACGCGCTCGGCGGCGAGGTGGCGGCGTCGCGGGCCGCCGTCGACGAGGGCTGGATCGAGTCGGCCAGGCAGGTCGGCCAGACCGGGAAGACGGTCCGCCCCGACCTCTACGTCGCGTGCGGAATCTCGGGCGCCATCCAGCACCTCGAGGGCATGAACGACAGCGAGGTCGTGGTCGCGGTGAACACGGACCCGAACGCCCCCATCTTCGAGCACGCGGACTACGGTATCGTCGGCGACCTCTTCGAAGTCGTCCCCGAACTGACCGAACTCGTCCGGAAACAGGAGGTGACAGCATGACCGCAGCGAGCCAGACCGCCGAACCGAACTACGACGACGCGTTCGACGCCGTCGTCGTCGGCGCCGGCCTCGCCGGGAGCGCGGCGGCGCTGACGATGGCAGAGGAGGGCCTGGACGTCCTCGTCGTCGAGCGCGGCAACCACCCCGGCGCGAAGAACATGTTCGGCGGCGTGCTGTACACGCCGACCATCCGCGAGCTCGCGGACCTCGAGGACGCGCCGCTCCAGCGGTACGTCGCCGAACGACGGTACAGCGTCCTCACGGACGCCGACGAGACCGCGGTGTCGATGCGGCCGGGCGCGTGGCACGACGAACCCCACAACGACTCCTACACCGTGCTGCGCGCGGACTTCGACGACTGGTTCGCCGAGCAGGCCGAGGACGCCGGCGCGACCGTCGTCACGGAGACCACGGTCACGGGCCTCATCCGGGACGAATCCGGGAAGGTGGCCGGCATCGAGACCGACCGGCCGAACGGCACGCTGCGCGCGCCCGTCGTCGTGCTCGCGGAGGGCGCGAACTCCCTCGTCAGCGAGCAGGCCGACCTGAAGGACCGCGACCCCCGCGACGACGTCGCGGTCGCGGTGAAGGAAGTCCTGAAGTTCGACCGGGAGACCATTGAGGACCGGTTCCGGCTGCACGACGACGCCGGCGCCGCCTACCAGTACTTCGGCGAGGGCGCCGTCGGCGACGCGTTCGGCGGCGGCTTCCTCTACACGAACAAGCGCACCGTCAGCGTCGGCGTCACGTACCGCATCGAGGACGCCGCCGCGAACCGCCAGTCCCCCGAGGAGACCCTGAACGCGTTCAAGCAGCACCCCGCGGTCGCGCCCCTCGTGTCGGGCGGCCGCACCGTCGAGTACGCCGCGAAGACGATTCCGGAGGGCGGCGCCGACGCGGTGCCGGACCTCGTCCACGACGGGGCCGTCGTCGTCGGGGACGCCGCCGGCCTCGTGTTCAACAACGGCGTCCACCTCGAGGGCACCAACATGGCCGTGGAGTCCGGCTACCACGCCGGGAAGGCGGTCGCCGACGCCGTCGAAGCCGGCGACGTCAGCGCGGCCGGCCTCGCGGCCTACCCCGACGCCCTCGCGGACTCCTTCGTCGTCGAGAACCTCGAGCACTACTCGTGGTTCCACGACACCGCCGCGGCCGACCGCGAACTCCTCTTCGAGCGCGTGCCGCGAGCGCTCGCGGACGCCGAACGGGAGTACTTCAGGATGGACCGCACGCCGAAAGCCGAGCACGCGAGCAACGCGAAGTCACGGGTCCTCGACGAACTCGGGGGCTACCTCGGCGCGGCGAAACTCGCGTGGAAGTACCGGAAGGTGTTATCATGAGTACCACAGCAACCCCCAGCCCCGGCGTCCCGGACGTGTCGAACGAGTCGACCGAAGACCGCCTGTACACGGTGAAGTACGAGGACCACGAGGACTCCCACCTCGGCGTGAAGGTCCCCGGCATCTGCGTCGAGCGCTGCTCGGAGGCCGCCTGCCAGTCCGTCTGTCCTGCCGACGTCTGGGAGAAGGCCGACGACGACGAACCGCCGACCATCGCGTTCGAGAACTGCCTCGAGTGCGGGAGCTGCCGGTTCGCGTGCCCCCAGAACAACGTCCACTGGGAGTACCCCGAGAACGGCTCGGGGGTCACGTACAAGTTCGGGTGACGGCCGGTCGGCGGCTCGGCCCGCCGGCCGCGGACCCGGAGGCGACAACGTTTTTCGCGGTGCCCGCTAGCAGTCGTGCGTGAACGTCAGGGGCGAGGTCACCGACGTGGCGGAGGTGCGCTCGGTGAACACGCAGTACGGCGAGCGGGACCTCCTGGAGGTGCGCGTGCGCGAGCCGGACGCCGCCGACTCCGTCCAGGTCACGCTCTGGGGGAAGTGGACGGAGACCGCCGACTACCTCGAACCCGGGATGGAACTGCTCGTCACGGACGTCGAGACCGACGAGTGGAACGGGGAGACCCAGTACGCCACGGGCGAGGACTCCTGGGTCGTCGTCGAACCCGACTTCCTCGTGGACGTGACGAACATCCGGGAGTTCGTGCAGTGCCCGCGGCTGTACTACTTGAACAAGCTCCAGGGCCTCCCCCTGAAGTACCCGGTGACGAAGGGGACCATCGTCCACGAGGTGTTCGGGGACCTGCTCCGGGGCCGGGACCTCGAGGACGCCATCGAGGACCGGGTCGACGAGGCCGGCCTCGAACTCGGACTGCTCGGCCGGAGCCGGGAGGAAGTCGAGGCCGACGTGCGCGTGAACGCCAGCGCCATCGAGGGCTGGCTGAACCAGGGGAAACTCGCGGACACACCCGGCGACGGCGACGACGCCTGGCACCCGGACGGGGACTGGCGGTCGGAGTACACGCTCATCTCCGAGCGGTTCGGCGTCAAGGGCCGGTGTGACGCCATCCGCCGCGGGATGCCCGTGGAACTGAAGACCGGGAAGAACACGAACCGCGACCCCCGGTTCCACGACAAGGTCCAGGCGGCGTGTTACGCGCTGATGCTCGAGGAGCGCGGCGTCCCCGCGGACACGGGCACGCTGCTGTACACGAAGAACGCGGCCGTCGACCGGAGCGAGGCCGCGGGCGACCTCTCGCCCGCGAAGGAGTTCTCCATCGGGCGGGGGTTCCTGGAGTTCGTCGTCCGGCAACGCAACCACCTCGCCGCCCTCGAGCACCGCGACGGCCCGCCGACGGGCTACGAGGCGGACGCGAAGTGCGAGTACTGCTTCGAGCAGGACACCTGCCTGGTCGTCTCGGGGCGCCTCGACCAGGAGTCGAAGGCCGGCCAGCTCGGCGAACCGGTCCCCGACGAGGAGCTCGCGTACTTCGAGGAGGTGTACGACGCGGTCGAGCGCGAGCGCGCCGCCGTCCACGACGAGTACCGGAAGCTCTGGGAGCAGACGCCCGCGGAGCGCGCGGACGACGACCGCGCGGTCGTCGACCTCGAGCCCGCGGGACAGACCGAACTCCCGGACGGCCGGTGGCGGCTGACCGCGGCCCGCCCGAACAGCGCCGCGTCGAAGATCCGGGAGGGCGACCGCGTGCTCGCGTCGGACGGCGACCCCGTGCAGGGGACCGCGGAGATGGCCCGCGTCGAACGCCTCGACGCGTCGACCGTCGAAGTGACCGCGGACGAACCCGTCGAACTCCGGCGGCTCGACGTCTACCCGTCCGAGCTGTCCGTCGACCGGATGCTGACGGCGCTCCACGACGCCGTCCTGAAGGGCGACCAGCGCCGCAAGGACCTCCTGTTCGACCGCGCGAGCCCCGAGTTCCGCGACGACGACCGCGGCCTGGTTCCGAACAACGACGCGCAGAACGCGGCCGTGAACCGCGCGCTGAACGCCGAGGACTTCGCGCTCGTCCACGGGCCGCCCGGCACCGGGAAGACGTACACCATCGCCACGCTCGTCCGGGCGTTCGTGGAGCGCGGCGACCGCGTGCTCCTGTCGGCGTTCACGAACCGCGCGGTCGACAACGCCCTGGCGGCGCTGCGCGACCAGGGGTTCGAGGACGTCGTGCGGGTCGGCACGGAGAACGGCGTGCGGCCGGACATGCAGGAGTTCCGCCTGGACCAGTCCGGCGACCCCGCGGAGCGCGCCGAGGCCCTGCGGTCCGCGGATGTCGTCGCCGCGACGACGGCGACGTGTGGCTCCCGCGTCATGCGCGAGCAGGAGTTCGACGTCGTGCTCGTCGACGAGGCGAGCCAGCTCACCGAGCCGGACACGCTCGCGGCGATCAACCGCGGCGAGCGCTTCGTCCTGGTGGGCGACCACGAGCAGCTCCCGCCGGTCGTGCGCTCGGGCGGCCGGCTCGCGACGTCGCTGTTCGAGCGCCTGCACGACACGCACCCGGAGGCCGCCGTGATGCTCGACCAGCAGTACCGGATGAGCCAGCGCATCCAGGCGTTCTCCAGCCGGGAGTTCTACGACGGCCAGCTCCGCCCCGCGACCGGCGAGGTCGCGGGCCAACGGCTCGCCGACGTCGGCGTCGACGCCGGCGGCGCAGTCGGGGACGGCGTCCACGCGAGCGACGCGAGCGCGGACTCGTCGCGGGCGCAGTACGTCCGCGACGGCGTGAGCTTCCACGACGTCCCCGGGACCGACGACGCGCACGTCGACCCGGCGGAGGCCGAGCGCGTCGCGGACGTCGTCGACGCCTACGTGGACGCCGGCCTCGACCCCGGCGACGTCGGCGTCATCGCGCCGTTCCGCGCGCAGGTCGCCGAAATCGGCCAGCGCGTCCGCGACGGCGTCGCCGTCGACACCGTCGACCGCTTCCAGGGCTCCAGCAAGGAGGTGATCGTCGTCTCGTTCGTCGCGACGGGCGACCTCGACGGCCCCATCTTCGAGGACCACCGCCGCGTCAACGTCGCGCTCACTCGCGCGAAGAAGAGCCTCGTGCTCGTCGGCGACGAGCGCGCGCTCCGCTCCGAACCCCTGTACGACCGGATGGTCGACTGGGCGACGATGGAGTGAGTGCGGTGGTTCGCCGGCGTGTCACTCCTCGACCTGTTCCTTGACGCGCTGGTGGAACTCCCGGAGGACGGCGTCCTCGTCGTCCGCGAGCACGACGTCGCTGGCGGACAGCGTCGCCAGCCCGAACGACAGCGGCGACGGCGACTCGAGGCGGGCCTCGGTGACCTCGACGTCGTCGGCCTGGATTCCCGAAAGGACCTCGCGGACGCCCGCGAGGTCGAGTTTGTCCTCGACGAGCTCGCGGTAGGTCTCCTCGATGACCGCGAAGTCCTCGAGGTCCTCGGCGAGCCCGAGCAGCATCTCGCTGGCGACCTGCTGTTTGCTCGCGGACTTCTCGTGGCCCTTGTAGCGCTTCAGGACGAGCAGCGACCGCGTCGCGTTGATGCGGAAGTACCGCTCCAGGAGGTCGGTGCCGTCGAGGGCCGCCCGCAGCGACTCCCGGGCGTCGTCGGGGCTGGTGGCGCGCAGGATGCCGGGCACGTCGACTTTGCGGTTGAGCGGCATCGCGAGCGTGAACCCGTTGTCGGCGACCGAGACCGCGACGTTCGCGTTCGCCTCGTTCGCGCAGCGGTACGCGAGAACCCGGGAGAGCCCGTCGTTGAACCGGCGGCCGTACGGCGTGCGGACGTGGTACCGGCGCCGGTAGTCGTCCCGGTCCTTCACCTCCTCGACGGCGATGCGGCCGGGCGTGCTGACGCTCTCGACGCCGGCGTAGGCGAGCTGGTCGTCGTACATGCGGGTGAGCGCGCGCACCGCGTTCCCGTCGATGGGGAACTCGCGGAGCCACCGCCGGACCGCCGTCGACCCGCCCTCGTCGTGTCTCTCGAGGAGTTCGGCCTGGAAGCGAGCGATCTCGCGGCCGAGGTCGTAGGACAGCGGGAGGCGCTCGGAGAACCACGACGGCACGGTCGCGCGCTCGCTCGTCCGGTCGACGTACACCTTCGACCCGCGGCGGTACCGGTACGCGAACCGGTCGCCGCCGAGCACGAAGACGTCCCCGGCTTCGAGGGTGTCGAGGTAGCCCTCGTCGAGCTGGCCGACCCACTCGTCGTCGCCGCGCACGTAGACGTTCACGGTGAACGAGTCCGGGATGGTGCCGAGGTTCTGGAGGAGGATGGGGCGCGCGAGCCGGCCGCGCTTCCCCACCAGGAGTTCGCCGACGTCGAAGTCGGGGTAGTGGTGGTCGCCGTCCGCGGGGTCGTTCTCGTCGCGCCACACCTTCGCGTACACGTTCCGGTCCTCGAGGCCGTCGTAGTCCGCGGTGAGGTACCGGAGCAGGCTCTCGTACTCGTCGTCGGAGTACTCGCGGTACGGGTACGCCGACCGCAGGGTCGCCCGAATCTCGCGGTCCGGCACCGGCCCCGAGATGGCCATCCCGTAGACGTGCTGGGCGGCGACGTCCTGGCAGCGCTCCGGGACGTGGACGCGGTCGACGAACCCGCGTTCGGCCTGCCGGAGCATCACCGCGCACTCCACGAGCTCGTCGCGGTCGAGCGCGATGACGCGCCCCGTGACGGTCCTGCCCGGGCGGTGGCCGGCGCGCCCGACGCGCTGCAGGAGGCTCGCGACGGACTTCGGCGACCCGACCTGCACGACGAGGTCGACGTGCGGCATGTCGATGCCGAGTTCGAGGCTGGTCGACGTCGTCGTGACGTCGAGGCTCCCGTCCTTCAGGCGGGCTTCGACGTTCTTCCGGCGGTCCTTCGAGAGGCTGCCGTGGTGGCACGCCGAGTCCTGGGGGTCGACGACGCCGCGCTCCCGGAGGTTCTCGAGGACGCGCTCGGCGCCGGACCGCGTGTTCGTGAACACGAGCGTGCTGTCGTGGTCGGCGACCAGGTCGCCGAGTTCGTCGTAGAACGCGTCGTTGACGGCGCCCTGCGAGGCGTTCACGAGGTCCGGGGTCGGGCAGTGCAACTCGAGGTCGTAGTCGCGCGCGAACCGCGCGTCCACGATCTCGCAGTCCCGGGGCTCCGGGTCGCCGGCGTCGCTTTCGGCGCTGGCGCCGAATCCGACGAGGAACCGCGCGATGTCCGACAGCGGTTCGATCGTCGCCGAGCACCCGATCCGCGTGAACCCGCCGGCGAGCCGCTGGAGTCGCTCGAGGCTCACCGAGAGGTGGGTGCCGCGCTTCGAGTCAGCGAGGCTGTGAATCTCGTCGACGACGACGTACTCGACGTTCGCGAGCTTCTCCCGGAACTTCGGTGAGTTCAGCAGGATGGCGAGCGTCTCCGGCGTCGTGTTGAGGATGTGCGGCGTCTCCTCGAGCATCTGCTGGCGCTCGTAGTCGGAGGTGTCGCCGTGGCGGATCGCCTGCCGGACGTCCGTCTCCACGCCGCGGTCGGCGAGCCGGTCCGCGATGCCCTCCAGGGGCTTCGCGAGGTTGCGCTCGATGTCGTTCGCGAGGGACTTCAGCGGCGACACGTACAGGCAGTAGACGGCGTTCTCCAGGCCGCCGTTCCGCTCGCGCTCGAACAGCGCGTCGAGGATGGCGGTGAACGACGCGAGCGTCTTCCCGCTGCCCGTTGGCGCCGCGACGAGCGCGTTCTCGCCGTCCCGGACGAGCGGAATCGCCTCGCGCTGGGGCGGCGTCAGGCAGCCGCCGTCCGCGGGCGGACCGAACCGGTCGACCCACCACTCCCGGACGGCGGGGTCGAGGGAGTCGAGGATCTCCCGGTCGGTCGCGGCCGGCCCGGTCAACGCCTCCGACTCGGTCCCCATTCGCTCCCCGGTTGGGTCCCGCCCGACAAGTGTCTGACGCCGGCCCCGGGTGCCGTCATTCGGCGCTCCGCACCCGAAACCCGTATCCGGCTCGCCGCCCCGTCTCCGTCCATGCAACTCACGTTCCTCGGCACCGGGTCCGCGATGCCGACGGGCGACCGCATGCAGACCGGTCTCCTCGTCGAGGACACCGACAGCAGGCTGCTCGTGGACTGCGGGAGCGGCGTCCTCCACACGCTCGCCAGGACCGACGTGGGCTACGAGGGCGTCGAAACCGTCCTCCTCACCCACACCCACGTCGACCACGTCAGCGACCTCCTGCCGCTGCTGAAGGCGCGCTGGCTCGCCGGCGGGGAGTCCCTGACCGTCGTCGGGCCGCCCGGGACTGAGGACCTCGTGACCGGGCTGCTGGACGTCCACGACTACCTCCGGGGGCGCGTCGACCTGACGCTGCGCGAGGTCGAACCCGGCGGCTTCGCGGTCTCTGGCTTCGACGTGGACGCCATCGAAACCCGCCACTCGATGCCCGGGCACGCCTACCGGTTCGGCGACGACCTGGCGTTCAGCGGCGACACCGAGGCCTTCGAGGCGATGGGCGACTTCGCGGACGGCGTCAGCGTCCTCGTCCACGACTGCTCGTTCCCCGACGGCGTCGACGTCTCGAACCACCCGACCCCGACCCAGCTGGGCGAATCGCTCGCGGGCGTCGACGTCGACGACCTCTACCTCACGCACCTCTACCCGCACACGGACGGCGAGCACGACGCGATGCGCGCCTCGGTCGCCGAGCACTTCGACGGCGACGTCCACGTCGCCCGGGACGGCCTCACGGTCGAGACCTGACCGGCGCGAGGCCGTCCAGGAGACGGGGCTCTCGTCCGACCACGGAGAAGTAGCTGCCGTCAGTCCAGCCGGTACCGCAGCACCGCCCCGATGCCGCCGAGGTTCGCCAGCTGGTCGCCGGGCGCGAACTCGTGGCTGAACACGGTGACGTCGCCGCCCTGGCGCTCCACCTGCGTGACGAGGTCGTTGACGTCGACGTCCCAGTCGCCCTCGCCCGCGCGCTCCCGCCGCAGGCGCTCGTCCAGGATCAGGAGGTCCTCGACCGCGCCGAACTCCACGGCCTTCTGGACCTCGTCGATGCCGTAGGCGGCCTTCCCGTCGGTCGCCATCTGCTCGGTGAGCTCGTCGATGAGCTCGGACTCCTCGGCGATCCGGGTCTCCTCCTGGACCTCCTCGACGGCGCCCCGCTTCAGCACCTCGTGGACGCCGCGGCCGCCGACGGCGCTCGTGTCCACGGTCGTGATCTTCGCCGCGACGTCCGGGTACTCCTCCTCGATGTAGTCGAGGGCGTCCTGTTTCGTGAACCCGGGGCCGGCGAGGATGACGGCGTCCGCGTCGAGGTGCGAGAGCGCGCTCGCGACGTCCTCGAAGAGCTCCTCGCGGGAGCGCGCGTACTCGCCCTTCCCGGTCGTGCCCGTGAACGACCCGTACTCGTCGACGCCGTACTGCGCGACGACGTGGATGTACGCCTCGCCCTCCTCGACGGTCGCGATGGCGACGTCCGGCTGGTCGGTCGCCTCGACGGCTTCCTCGAGGCGCTCGAGCTGGTCGTGCTTCCAGACTTTCTCGACCTCGATCTCGTCGCGCTCCTCGACGTTCAGCGTGTGGTGGAGGCCGAGCTGGTCCTCCCGCGAGCAGTCCTCGATGGTGCCCGCGACCCGCAGCCGGTTCGAGAACTTGTGGAACTCCACGTCCTCGACGCCGATGGTGACGTACATGTGTTCGCGCTCGCCGCCCGTGTCCCGCATCTCCTCGTCGTTGCGCTGGATGCGGCGGTGGGTGTCCCCGGACACGAGGTCGCCGGGCTCGAGGACGTACGTGAGGTGCCAGAGGTCGTCGAGGCTCTCGGGGACGAGCGTGATGCGCTCGCCGCCGCCCTCGACGCCGTGGCGGTCCTTCAGTTGCATACGTGGAGGAACGCCCCGCACGCGAAAAAGGCCCGCCCTTTCCGCGTCCGCGTCACACTCGGTCGTCGAGCCGGAACGGCTCCAGGAGGCGTGCGGCGAGTAGCCGCGGCAGCGCGCGCAGCGGCCGCGACCCGGCTTCGGCGCCGCGAACGACCGGCGTCCGGTCCAGGCCGTACCGGCGGTGCTGGACGCCGTCCACCACCAGCCAGCCGCCAATCAGACCCGCCACTCCGGCCAGGGCGAACCCGCCGCGCCACGCGAGCCAGGCCGCGAATCCGGTCGCGAGCGCGCCGAGGACGGCGTTCCCCGCGTAGTCGCCGAGCAGGAGTTCACTGCCGTCGACGACGGCGGTGAGCGCGGCGAACCCCGCGGCGACCAGCGCCGCGGTCCGGAGCGACTCGCCGAGCGCGGCGAGCGTGCCGGCGACGAGCGCAGCCTCCACCGCCGTCGACGCGAGCCACGCGACCACGCCTGTATCGTCGCTCGCGAGCAGCCGCATCATTGCTTTCGGGCGAAGGCAACCAGCGCGGCGGCCGCCGCGAGAACGGGCACCGTGACGAGCCACACGTCGAAGCGGTACCCGAGGTTCCACGCGTACACGGCGCCCTGGACGACTGCGATTACGCCCGCGACGAACAGGATGGCGACGTTCTCGCCGCCCGGCGTGTTCGTCGCCCGGTCGGGCGCGAGCCGCGTGACGGCGACGGCGGCGACGCCGAGCGCGGGCAGCCCGAGCACGCCGACCGGCTTCGAGACGTAGTTGTCCGGCGTTCCGCTCGACCCCCAGTGTATCGCCATCCGCTCGGGGAGCTCCGGCCACAGCAGGAGGCCGGCGACGGCGGCGGCTGCGAGCGCTCCGACGGCGACCCGGTTCGCGCGGCGACGGCGCATGCCGCGACGTCCGTGGTCCCGGTAGTTCAACGTTGGTGCCGACTGCAGGCTGCGAGAATCCTCAGAGGATGCCCGCGGCGAACAGTACCGTGACGGTCTCGCTGCAGGCGTGTTCGTCAGCGAGTCGGGCGCCAGCCGCGTGAACGCGACAACGGCGACGCCGAACGCCGGCAGCTCGAGGACGGTCAGCGGCTTTGCGACGTAGTTGTCCGGCGATTCGCTGGCACTCCAGTGAATCGCCATCTGCTCCGGAAACGTAGGCCGCCCTGCACGCCGACGGCTGCGGTCGCAGCGAGGACCGCGACGGCGAGTTCGTCGACCCGGCGTCGGTCCAACACGGGCGGACGTCTCGGCGGCCGCCGGCTGAATCTTGCTCTACCCGGCGCCTGGTCGGCAGTTGCTGTGGCTGAGAGTCTGCCCTGGGTTTTTCAGCGAAGGCGAGCGACCTTCGAATGCCACTCATGCAACTAGACGAGTTCCTCCAGTCGAACGCCCCCGAAGCAGGCGGGAGCGGGTTCCAGAAAGAGCACGACAAACTCCTCGACGTCCACCTCGATGGCGCGGTGATGACGAAGGCCGGCGCGATGGTCGCGTACACCGGCGACATCACGTTCACCGGGAAGTCCACCGCCGAGGGAGGCCTCCGCGGGTTCGTGAAGGAAGCCGTCACCAGCGAGGGCACTCCAGTGATGGAGGCCGAGGGCAGCGGCCATCTCTACCTCGCGGAACGCGAGAAGAAGGTCCAGGTCCTCGACCTCGGCTCCGACGAGTCGCTGTCCGTGAACGGCGAGGACGTGCTCGCGTTCGAGTCCGGCGTCGACTACGAGATCAACACCGTCGGCAGCCTCTCCGGCGCGGCCGCCGGCGGCCTGACGAACGTCTTCCTATCCGGGCCCGGGCAGGTCGCCATCACCACCCACGGCGACCCCGTCGTCTTGGAACCGCCGGTCACCACGGACCCGGACGCAACCGTCGCGTGGAGCGCCGGCCTCTCGCCGTCTATCGGCACGAACAAAGCGCTGGAGGTCGGGCAGACGTCCGGCGAGAGCATCCAGATGGAGTTCACGGGCGAGGATGGCTTCGTCGTCGTCCAGCCCTTCGAGGAAAGCAGCGTCACCCAGGCGCAGTAGCGACGCTCACAGCACGCCCGCGACGAACCCGACACCCATCAGAATCAGGACGGCGGCCGAGATGGTCGGGAAGTGCTCGGCCAGCCCCTTCACGCGGTCCTCGTAGCGCTCGAACCCCGCGACCAGCAGCAGCGTCAGCGCGACGATGCCGACGACGACGGCGAGCGCGTACGCCGTCATCAGTTCGAGGCACCGCGAGGACCCCGCGCAGAGCCCGATGATCTCGAACTCCTCCTCGTGAGCGAACCCGAGGACGAACGCGGTGCCCGCGATGCTCCAGATGCCGCGGTCCGCCGCGGCATCCAGGCCCTCGTGGTCGTGGGAGTGCCCGCCGCCGAACAGCGTGCGCTTCACGCGACCGAGCACTCCCGCGTCCTCCGCCTCGTGGCCGTGGCTGTGGTCGTGGTCGTTCGTATGGTCGTGGCTGTCATCGTGGCCGTGCGTGTGGTCGTGGTCGTGCGTGTTGTCGTGGCTGTGTGAGTGGTCGTGACCGTCGCCTCCGTGGTCGTGACCGTCTCCGCCGTGGCCGTCGCCTCCGTGGTCGTGGGAGTGGTCGCCGTGGCCGTGCGAATGGCCGTGATAGTACTCGCGGACGCCGAGCAGTATCAGGAGGCCGCCGGCGACGTAGTCCAGCCAGCGCATCGACCCCGCGCCGACGCTGGTCTTCACCAGGAAGAACGCGCCGACGACGGCGAGACTCGATATCAGGTGGCCGACGCCGAGCACCGTCGAGGCGGCGAGCCCGGACAGCCACTTGTTCGGGCGGTCCAGCGCGTACGTGGCGGCGACCGGCCAGCCGTGGCCGGGTTCGGCGCCGTGCAGCAGTCCGAGGCCGACCGCGCCGGCGAGTGCGGCACTCGGGAGCGTCTCCAGCATACCTCGGACTCCCGGGTCGGTGGACAAAACCCCTGTTAAGACGGAACCCGGGGACCCGTATTACTTTCCCGCGGCCCGCCTACGTCCGGCCATGCGAACGAGCCTGACCGTGCCGGAGGAACTCCTCGCCGCGTTCGACGAGACGTGGGAGGCCGAGGGCCTGGACTCGCGGTCGCGGGCGCTCCGGGAGGCGATGCGGGAGTACGTCGAGCGCCACGCCACCCTCGAGGACCGGACGGGCGAGGTGGTTGCGGCGCTCGTCTTCGACTACGACCACCACGAGGCCATCGAGGGCATCCACGCCGTCCAGCACGACTACCAGGACGTCGTGCAGTCGACGAGCCACGTCCACCAGGGGGACTGGTGCCTGGAGACGGTGTACTGCCGGGGCGCGGCCGGGCGCGTCCGCGAACTCGTCTACCGGCTCCGGGACTTCGACGCCGTCGGCCGCGTGAAGGTGACGACCCTGAACCCGGCGTCGACGCTCTGAGCCCGGCTCTTTTGCTTTGCTCCGGCGGTCACGCGTCGACGGTCGGGATCGCGCCCCAGCCGAAGCACGCGAACGCGAGCACCTCGAAGTACGCCGCGAGCAGGTGGCCGACGAGGTACGGGCCGAGGACGGCGACGGCGGCCGCGGCGGCGCCGAGGCTCGCGACGCCGGCGGCCCACCGCGTGAAGTAGTCGGCGTCGCCGAGCGTCCGACCGACGGCGTCGCGGTCGAAGCCGGCGCGGAGCGACTCGCGGGCCGCGGCGTGGGCGAGGCTCGCCGGCGCGGCGTACGCCAGCGGGAGGAGGATGCCGAGCAGTCCCGCCGCGAGCAGCGCCACGGCGCCGGCCGGCGGGTTCTCCACCGTCGGGATGAACGCCCCGACGAGGTAGAGGACTACTGCCGCGGGGACGGCGTACGCCGCCAGCACGACCAGCGCGCGACCTGCGTCCGCGGCGAGCGCGCGCCAGTCCCGGAACGACGGCGGGGCCGCCCCGGTCGCTGCCGTCTGTGTCGTGGCCGCGAGCAGGCCGAGCATCCCCAGCAGCGGGACGACCGGGAGGACGACGGCGTGCAGGAGGTGGAGAATCCACGCGACGAGGAAGCGGTCCTCGGCGTCCCCCGCCAGGGGGTACCGGAGGGCGGCCCGCATCAGTCCCGGATGCGGCTGCCGCCCGGCGGCATGTACTTCTGTATCTCGTCCGGGCTCGCGACCTTCCGGACGAACGACTGGTCCGCGAACCGGTCCCGGAACTCCCGGTAGACGCGTTTGGCGGCGTCGCCCTGCGCGTACCGGCCCGGCTCCAGTTCCACCATCGTCTCCACCTGGTCGGCCACGGCGTCGATGGGGCCGCCGAGGACGCGCGTGTGGGGTTCACACGAGATGCCGACCGCCCACTCCGCGGGGAGGTCTCGGAAGTACGTGCGGTCGCCGCGGATCGCGAACCCGCCCTTCTCGAGGTACTCGCCGGACTCCGGCGTCTTCGACACCTGGTCGGGCGTGACCACGTAGGCGTCGCCGGCGCCCCGGCCGTCCTTCCAGACCGACGAGCAGCACACCGCGAACTGGGCGGCCTCCCGCTTGCTGGACTCGGGGACCTCGATCTCCTTCGAGGGCTCGCTCGGCGCGGACGTCTTCAGCACCGTGATGGGGCCGCCGTGGGCCTGCGAGTGGAAGAACCGGTCGTAGCGGTCCATGTAGTTCTTCACGAGTTCCTCGTTCTGGTCGGCGTTCCGGCCGCCGAGCACGAGGAAGCCGTCCGACGTGCGGAACCACCGGAAGCGCTCGTACCACTGCTCCTGTTTCCGGATGGGAACCGATGACCGCGACAGCCAGTCGACGTCCTCGCCCTCGGCCTCGGCCTCCTCGCCGGACTCCTCGAGTTCGGTCTCCCACTCCTGTTTGCGTTGCTTGACTTCTTCGAGGTCCTCCCGGGTGTTCTCGATGGCTTCCCGGGCGCCTTCCTTCTTCTCCTCGATGCGCTTGGCTTCCGTGTAGATGCGGTCGGCGTTCTTCTCGACGCCGGACTCGGGGTCGAGTTCGACCGTGTGGTCGTCGAGGCGGATGCGGACCGTGCCCGCGGACTCGTCGACGCCCTCGAAGACGTCCGCGCCCGGGACGTCCCCGCTGGCCTCCCGGAACGTCTCCGCGATGTCCTGCCAGCCGTGGCCGGCCTCCCGGGCCTCTCGGACCGCGGTCAGGAGCTCGTCCACGAGGTCGTAGTGCCCGTAGAGGAGTTCGGCCTTCTCGCGTTCGGCCTCGGCCTGCTGTTCGAAGTCCTCGATGGCCTGCTGTTGCTGTTCGATGATGCGCTTCTGTTTCTCGATTTCGCCCTCGAAGTCCGGGCGCTCGGCGGCCGCGCCGCCCTCCGCTTCCTCGGTTGTGTCGAGGTTCGTGAAGTAGTCGTCGAGCGCGTCGTTGAACTCCTCGAACGCCTCGCTCGGGGGGTCGGCGTACTCCTCGAGGCGGACCGGCGTCACGTCGACGCGCTCGCCGCGGTCGGCGTCGCCGTCACCGGGCTCGTAGTAGACGCGGGGGTCGAGGTCGCCGGACTCGACGGCGTCCGTCAGGCGCTCGCTCTCCTCGTAGAGCGCGCGGAACTCGTCCTCGCCGGCGTCCGCGATGGCCGTCGTCTTCTCGACGCCCGCCCGCGAGCAGAGCTCCTCGGCGTACAGCCCGCCGAAGTTGAGCTGGGTGGCGAGCGTGCGCACGAGGTCGGTGTCCGACTCCCGCATCTTCGCCGCGAACGACTCGTAGTCGAGTTCGAGGGGGTTGACGCGGGCGCTCGGGAACCCGTACTGGGCGCCCGGCGCGACCGTCCGGGACTGCAGTCGGACGGTGTCCAGGCAGTCGACGACCTCGCCGTTCTGGTCGAGGACGGCGACGTTCCCCTCGCCGAACAGCTCGACGACGATGGTCGTGTCCTGGTCCTCGCGCCGGAACTCGAACTCGAGGATGCGGTCGAAGCCGTGCTGGCGTACCTCGTGGAAGTCCGCGCCAGACAGCCGGTTCCGGAGCATCTTCGCGAAGTTCGGCGGCCGGCCCGGCGCGTCCGGGACGTGCTCGGGGGCGGCGACGTGCGCGCGCTTCGTGTCCCCGACTTCGAGGAGAAGTTCGACCCGGCCCCGGTCGAAGTCCCGCATCTTCAGGCGGACGAGGTCGTCCCCGTAGAGGTAGGCCTTGTCGACTTTCGCCCCCTGGAGGCGGTTGAGTTCCGCCGTGAGGGCGACGAGGTCGACGCTCGTCATCTCCCGCTTCTGGTCCATACCCCGGGTTCGGCGGGGCGACCCCTCTGCCTTACGATCGGCGCTCCCGGACGGAGTGCAGCCACCCGAAGAACTATATTCTCGTCGTCAAACTCTATATTTAGACTCGTCTAATCAAGTCCGCACTCGTCGACGTCTTCCTCGTCTCGATTCGGGACGCCTACGTGCAGGTGAGCGCGTTCGTCGCGGTCACCGTCGTCGCGTTCGGCCTGCTCCAGTACTATTCGCAGGGCGCGCTGCTCGCGTGCCTCGAAGCGAACGAACGCCTGCAGCCGCTGGTCGGCGCGCTGCTCGGCCTCATCCCGGGCTGCGGCGGCGCCATCGTCGTGATGCCGCTGTACCTCCGCGGCAGCGTCTCCTTCGGCACCGTCGTCGCCACGCTCGCCGCCACCGCCGGCGACTCCGCGTTCGTCATCCTCGCGCTCGCGCCGCAGGCCGCGCTGTACGCGTACGGCCTCGCGTTCGCCTCGGCCGTCCTCACCGGCTACGCCATCGACGAGTTCGGGATGGGCGTCGGGCGCGTCGACCGCGCCGTCGCGCGACTCCACCCACAGCCCGACGGCGGCACCGCGCAGACCGACGCCTGCGAAGTCACGCCCGGCCGCGACCACCGCCTGCTCACGCCGCTGACGAACGCCCTCCTCGCGGGCTGGTGGGTGCTCGCGCTCGCCGCGCTCGCGCTCGGCACCACCTACCTCCTCCGCGGCGCGCCCGAAGTCGCGTTCACCGTGGGCGTCGGCTTCCACGGCCTCTTCACCGTGGTCGGCGTCGCCGGCACGCTCGTCTCCCTCTACCTCTACGCGTTCGGCCGGCGGTTCGTCCCGAGTTCGCCGCCGGGCCGCGGCGGCACCGCCGGCACCCGCGGCGCCGCGTTCCGCCACGCCGCCTTCGAGACGAGTTTCGTCACGGTCTGGGTGGTGGCCGGCTACCTCGCCTACGAGTACGGCGTCGTCGCCACCGGCTTCGACGTCCAGGCGGCCGCCGCTGCCGCCGGCCTGCTCGCGCCCGTCGGCGGCGCCGTCGTCGGACTCATCCCCGGCTGCGGCCCGCAGATCGTGCTCGCGACCGCGTACAGCGAGGGCGCGATTCCGTTCTCCGCGCTCGCCGCGAACGCGGTCAGCCAGGACGGCGACGCCCTCTTCCCCCTCCTCGCCGTCGACAGGACCGCCGCCGTCGTCGCGTCCGTCTACACGACGCTGCCCGCACTCGTCGTCGGCGTCGGCCTCCACCTCGCGTACGGCCCGCTGTTCGGGTTCGGCGTCGTCTGACCTCCAGACTGGCTACCCGGCGAGCGTCACGTCGAGGTACAGCATCACTACGACGCCGGCCATCAGGCCGAGTGTCGCGATTCGCTCGTGGCCCTTCGAGTGCGTCTCCGGGATGATCTCGTCGCTGATGACGAACAGCATCCCGCTCGCCGCGAACCCGAGCGCGCCGTCCAGCGAGCGCTGCGTAGGGTTCCGCCACACCACGACGAGCAGCGCGCCGACGAGGTTCAGGCCCGCGACGACGACGCCGCCCACCAGCGCCTGCACGAGCGGGTCGGCGCCGGCGACGTCCAGGAACCACGATTCCAGCACGACCCAACCCACCGGGCACGCCACCATAAATCCGGCTGGCGGGCCGCGAACGCCGAACCGATTCAGCCGGCTGCATCCCGGGCTTTCAGCGGCGACGAATACCCCGGTCTCCCGGTTCCACAACGGCTACGGCAATCGCCGCACTACGCCCGGCAATGACCGACTCGCTGTCCGTCCTCCTCACCAACGACGACGGCATCGACGCCCCCGGCATCCGCGCCCTCCACGACCGCCTCAGCGACGACCACGACGTCACCGTCGTCGCGCCCGCCCGCGAGCAGTCGGGGTCGGGCCAGACCCGGACGTTCGACACGCTCGACTACGAGGAACGCGACCGCGGGTACGCCGTCCACGGCACCCCCGCGGACTGCGTCGGCGTCGCCGTCGCCGCCCTCGACGTCACTCCCGACGTCGTCGTCTCCGGCTGCAACGACGGCCCGAACCTCGGCGCGCACGTCCTCGCGCGCTCCGGCACCATCGGCGCCGCCATGGAGGCCGCGTTCCTCGGGCTGCCCGCCGTCGCCGCGTCCATGTACGACTGGGAGTTCGACCCCGCGGGCGACTGGGAACCCACCTACGACCAGTTCGAACTCCCGGCTCGCGCCGTCACCGACGTCCTCGAGGACTTCGTCGCCGGCGACCTCCTCCCGACCGCCGACTACCTCTCCCTGAACGCGCCCGCCACCGAGCACGCCGACGACCCCGTCAAGCGCGTCACCCGCCCCACCCAGGAGTACGAACTCCAGGCCGAATTCACGGCGGACGGCGTCGACGTCGAGGACAAGTTCTGGCACGACTTCCTCGAGCGCGACGTCCCCGACCCCGCCGGCACCGACCGCCGCGCCTGCATCGACCACGAGGTCTCGGTCTCCCCGCTCACCGTTCCGCACTCCATCGCCGACGACGCGACGGTCGGCGGATTACTCTAGGCGGTCAGGCGGCCGGTCGCGGTGAGCGTTCGCGGACCGAGCGGTCCGGAGGCCCCGGTAGGTCCGCGATTCACCGAGCGAACGCCGCGACAGCGCCGCTCGCACAGCGTACCCGGTTCACGGGAACGGGTGGAATGGCTTCTCCAGTCGGGGTTCGAACCCGAGGTCGCGGGGGACCTCGCTGGCGCGGTCGCCGAAGAAGGGGTCGTCGACGAACAGCGGTTGCGCCTCGGGGACGAGGACGCGGACGGCCTCGAAGCCGGCCTGTTCGACGTCCCGGGGCGTGAGGCGGGCGGCGTACGCGTCGAGGTCCCGTTCGGCGAGCGCGTCGAGGACGGCGCCGAGTTCGCTGGCGCCGGACGGGGGGTCGTCCGGGCCGACGTCGGCGGCGGGGACGGTGGCGTCCGGGTCGACGAAGTCGCGGACCTCACGGGGGAAGTCGGCGTACTTGCCGATGGCGCCGTCCTCGTCGGGGGCGTCCTCGCGGCCGATGGCGCGCAGCTCCATCCAGTTCTGGAGGGCTTCGGCGAGCGCGGAGCGCGCGGCGGCGTCGGGGTCGAGGTCGGCGCCGGACCCGGTGGCGAACCGCGGCCACTCGTCGCGGTGGACGGCGACCGCGACGACGGGGACGTCGACGTCCTGCGTGCAGAGCAGGGCCGTGACCTCGAGGTTCTCGGCGCGCGCGTGCTTCCGGAGTTCGGCGAACCCGTCGTCGTCGACGTCGAGGCCGATGGGGTCGAACGTCGAGTACCACGCGAGCATCGTGGCGTCGCGCTCGACGGTCTCGTAGAGCCCGGACAGCAGGGCTTCCGTCCCCGAGTTCCCGAGGCCGAGCCCGGTCGTGATCGACGGGCCGGTGCTGCCCTCGGGCGGCGGGAAGACGACGCGGTCCGCGGGGAGGAGCGCGTCACCGCCGGACTGGAGGTCTTCGCCGGGCACCCACTCGAGGGCGGCCGGCGTCGGCTGGTCGTCGGGCCGGACGAACTCGTCGGGCGCGACGGCGTCGCCGCGGCTCGGCGGGTGCGTCTCGAAGTCGCCGCTGCGGTAGACGCCCGCGCTGTACCGCTCGAGGCCCTCGCCGACGGCCTTCATGTACGCGGCGTTCCAGTCGACGTCCACGCCCGCGGCCTGCTCGGCGGCGCGCGCGTCGCTGAAGTTCGCGGTGTCGCTGGTGCGCGCGAGGTAGTACGGCGCGGGGAACGACTCGCGTTCGCCGACGACCGTGAGGAGGCCGACCCGGTCGTCGACGAGCGGTTCGGCGGCGGCGAGCGCGGCGTCCAGCGACCGGGACTCGTCGCCCCGTCGGACGCCGCGGTCGCGCTCGCCGGCGCACTCGCAGTTCGGGACCGGGGCGAGGCGGCGTTCGGCGTGCGGGAGTTCGACGACGGTGCCGGGCGCGGCGTCGCCGCGGAGCGCGTCGGCGGCGAGCCGGCCGGCGTGCGCGCCCGCGAGCCGGACGGCGGACCGGTCGGCGGCCGGCGAGTCCGCGGCGTCCTGGCCGGTCGCGGCGACCCGGTGCGCGAGACAGGCGAAACACGGACCGTCGGGCGCGAGCAGCGACACGCCCGCGTCCACGTCGGCGAGCGCGACGCCGCCGAGGCCGCCGATCTCCACGGCGACCATCGGCGTGCCGCCGGCTCGCGCGCGGTCGTTCGCGGCGCGGAAGCCGCCCGCGCCCGCGACGCCGACGACCACCGCGAAGTCCGCGCGCTCGACACCCGCCACGTCCGTCGATTCGACGGCCGCGTCGACGTCCGCGAGCGCTGCTTCCACGGCCTCGACTGCGGGGCCGTCGCCGACGACGGCGACGGTCACGGCGACCCCTCCACGTGCATGGCTACGCGGAGGCGGGACGACGGGAAAACAGTACTGGGTTCCGGGTTACGCGAGCGCGGACTGCGCGGTGTTCGCGAGCTCGGACGCGGACGCGTCCTCGAGGCGTTCGTCCGAGAGCTTCAGGCGGAGGCGCGGCCGCCCGACGTCGATTGGGACCTTCTCGGTGTCGATGAGGCCGAGGTCCTCGAGCTTGGTCTTCGTCCGGGAGAACGTCGCCTTCGACGCGATGCCGACGTCCTCGCCCCACTTGCTGATGTCGTAGAGGAGCTCGCGGTTCTTCGCGGCGACCAGGAGGCTGACGGTGACCTCGTCGAGCCCGTCGCCGTCGCCGCGAGCGGTCTCGAGGGAGGCCAGCACGCCCTCGAAGTCGTCCTCGACATCGGGGCCGATGTCCTCCTCGAGCGTCTGGCGGACGCGGTCGATGGCGGGCGTCCGGAGGCTGTACTCGTCGGCGCCCTCCCAGTCCTCGGAGACGGCGTCGAAGGCGGTGGTCGCGAACTCGGCGTCGTCGGTGGCGAGCCCGCCGACGAGGCCGCCGGCTTCGACGAGCGCGACGGTGCGGTCCTCGGTGACCAGCATCGAGCTGCGCGCGTCGTCCGCGAGCACGCGGAGTTCCAGGTCGCCGGCCTCGACGAGGTTCGCGGTCTGGCTCGCGACGATGAAGTCGTCCATCACGTCCTTCAGGACGTCCTCCGCGGCGAGCAGCCGGACGTCGGGGAGGTCGCCGTCGAAGTCGTTGGCGGCGTCGACGAGCCGTTCGACGGTGCTCCCGGCGGGGTTCACGACGAACAGCTCGCTCGGTTCGGCCTCGAAGACGCCCGCGAGGACGTCCTCGACGCTCGTACCCAGAAGATTCGATGACATCTCTGGGTCGGGATAGGCCACCGAGGTATTTAATTTTACCGGCTCGAGAGAGCGTAAAACGCCGCGTCAGCGCCCCTATCTCCGGAATACCCGGCTACGTCCCGGGGTTTTCGCGCCGGAGCGCCGCGGCGGCGTCGTCGGCCCAGTGGAACGTCCCGTCGACCACGGCCGGCTGGTCCGCCCCTTCGAGGAGGGCCGCGACCTCGTCGGCCGGCGCTGTGAACGTCGTCGGGTTCCCGCAGAGCCGCGGCGGCCCCGCGTCCACGCCGTCGAGCTCGTAGTGGTCGCCGTGCCCGCTGCCGGCGAGGTGCCGCCAGGAGACGTGGTAGTCGCCGTCGGGCTCGCTGGTGACGTACGCGACCCTGGCGTCCCCGTCGTCGGTCCTGGAGAGCGTCTGGGTGCCGTCGCCGACCACCGCGTAGTCCTTCCCCATGCGGATGCGGCGGCGCGCGAGCCGGAGCGCCGTCTCGATGGGGAACCCGTGGACGAGCAGGCGCGCGAACGCCGTGCCGACCTTCGCGGCCTGCTCGTCGAGGACCTTCCGGAACGTGACCGCGCCCGCGACGCTGCCGTTCCGCACGAGGTCCAGGCCCTCGTCGTAGGACCCGCAGGCGTTCAGGAAGAACGTCTCGACGTTCGTCTCCGCGAGGTCCGCGAGCGCGAGGTGGCCGTCGGCACACCGGAGGCCGTCGACCTCGCAGTGCCCGATGTAGTGGACGAACTCGTGGTGGGACTCGAAGACGTCGGCGAGCTCGGCCCGGGTGAGGTCCTCGTGGAGCGCGACGTCCATCGGCAGGGACTCCGCGCGGGACTCGTAGACGTCGGCGACGGCGTCGTGTTCGCCCGCCATGCTCCGGTCGTTCAGCACGACCGCGACGGAGACGCAGTCGTCGCCGTCGTCGCGCTCGAGGTACCGAAGGTGGTTGCGGTAGGCCGCGAGGTCGGTCTTGAAGACGTCGATGGGGGCGCCGTCGGCGAGCCAGCCCTGGGTGCGGCCGGGCCGCGGTTTCGGCTTCAGCATCTCGACGGTGGCGACGGGGCCGGGCGCGCCCCGGTAGAAGTCGTCGAGCGACCGCGAGACGAGCTCCTGGGTCTCGAGCGCGGCGGTCTCCGGCGGGAAGACGAACGCGAGGCGGTCTAGCAGGAACGGGAGCGCGCGCACGTGCTCGAGGTTCGGGGCGACGTGCATCGCGAGCGGCCACTCCGGGAACTGGTCGGCGACGCGGTCGAACGGCGCGTCGAGGTACGTCCGGAGGCGGTCGGCCGGCGACGCGTCGTACGCCGCCCCGGGGTCGAATCCGCGGTCGTCGAGCGCGTCGCGTTCCGCGAGCCGGGTGGTGCCGCGGGGGCCGGCGGAGCGCGCGAGGCAGTCCAGCCAGAACACGCGCTCGAGGGTCTCCGGGACGTCCGTGGGCAGCGACTCGAACGCGTACGAGACGTCGGCGGCGGGCGCGCGCAGCCGCGGTGTCACGCCGGCGTCCACGGTGACGTCGGCGCCGAGGTAGTACGCCAGGGGCGCGGCGACGAACAGCGCGCGCAGCGACCGCGGCAGCACGAACTCGATGCCCGTGTCCGGCGTGTCCGCCGCGACCTCCTCCGGTACGTCGACGCTGTCGCCGAACTCCACGGCCGGCGGGTGGCGGCGCACCGCGGGCGTCGTCCGGTCGGGCGTCGTCGTGCCGAGCGCGGACGCGGCGTGGGTCAGCGCGGTCGCGACGCCGTCCAGCGTCTTCGGGATGGTGACGGTCGCGGTCGGCGCGCGCGGCCCCCGTCCGGTGGCGCCCTCGCCTGCTGGCGGGTGTTCCCCGTCGGTGCCCGTGCCCGCTGGCGGTTCCGCGTCGGCCTGGTCCCCCCGTGTCACGGTGTCACGTCGTTCGTCGAGCGCCCATATATTTCTGTCGAGGAGGCGGCGTGAATTAGTCGGCCTCGGTAGACTTATGCCGCGGGCGGCGGGCTCTTGAGACATGAGCTACGACCAAGTCCGGGAGGTCGACCCGGCAGTGGCGGACGCGCTCGTCGGCGAACGCGAGCGACAGAACGGCACGCTCGCGATGATCGCGAGCGAGAACCACGTCAGCGAGGCCGTCATGGAGGCCCAGTCCTCGGAACTCACGAACAAGTACGCCGAGGGCTACCCGGGGAAGCGCTACTACGGCGGCTGCGAGTTCGCCGACGAGGTCGAAGAGCTCGCCATCGAGCGCGCGCAGGAGCTGTTCGGCGCCGACCACGTGAACGTCCAGCCCCACAGCGGGTCGTCCGCGAACATGGGCGTCTACTTCGCGACCCTCGAGCCCGGCGACAGGATTCTCTCTCTGGACCTGACGCACGGCGGCCACCTGAGCCACGGCCACAGCGCGAACTTCGCGGGCCAGCTGTACGACGTCGAGCACTACGAGGTCGACGAGGAGACCGGCCGCATCGACTACGACGCGCTCCGCGAGACGGCCGAGGAGTTCGACCCGGACATGATCGTCTCCGGGTACTCGGCGTACCCCCGGGAGGTCGAGTGGGCGGAGATACAGGCGGCCGCGGACGCCGTCGAGGCGTTCCACACCGCGGACATCGCTCACATCACGGGCCTGGTCGCGGCGGGCGAACACAAGTCCCCGGTCGGCATCGCGGACTTCGTGACGGGGTCGACGCACAAGACCATCCGCGCGGGCCGCGGCGGCATCATCATGTGCGACGAGGAGTACGCCGACGACGTCGACTCCGCGGTGTTCCCGGGCGCGCAGGGCGGCCCCCTGATGCACAACATCGCCGGGAAGGCGGTGGGGTTCAAGGAAGCCCTCGACCCGGCGTTCGACGAGTACGCCGCCCAGGTCGTGAAGAACGCCGAAGTGCTCGGGGAGACGCTGCAGGACCACGGGTTCTCGCTGGTGTCCGGCGGCACCGACACTCACCTCGTGCTCGTGGACCTCCGGGACTCCCACCCGGACGTCTCGGGCGGGGACGTCGAGGAGGAACTCGAGCAGGTCGGCATCGTCCTGAACGCGAACACGGTGCCGGGCGAGACGCGGTCCGCGTTCGACCCGTCGGGCATCCGCGCGGGGACGCCCGCGCTCACCACTCGCGGGTTCGACGAGGACGCGATGAAGACGGTCGGCGACTGCATCGCGAGAGTCATCGACAACCTCGGCGACGCCGAGGTGTACGCCGACGTCGCCTCGACGGTCGAGGACCTCTGCCACGAGTACCCGCTGTACCAGTGAGGCGGCGGGCGCGGCCGGCTCGCCGGTGACGGCCACGACTCGCTGCCGTTCGATTCTCTCGTCCGTTTTCGTCGGATTGAGACAGTGGCCTCGGGTAGCGGCGGCACCGCCGGGACGGGATACAGCCGGGACGGGGTTCTCGTCCAGGCGCCCGGATTCGACACCGCTCCGAATAGCACATCCGTGCATATTCTGGAGATAGATGACTGGAAGTTGGGCACGAACCCGAATGTTGAAGGGTGCGGGGCGCCGACTGCCAGGTATGGCAGACATCATCGACGGGAACGCCGTCGCCGCCGAGGTCCGGGGCGACCTCGCGGACTGCGTGGAGACGCTGCAAGACGCGGGGGTCACGCCGACGCTCGCGACCGTCCTGATGAACGACAAGCAGGCCAGCGAGACGTACGTCTCCATGAAGCAGCGGGACTGCGAGGAGCTCGGCATGGGGACCGAGGACGTCCGCATCGACCCCGACGCGCCCGCCGAGGAGCTGTTCGACACCGTCGCGGCACTCAACGACCGCGAGGACGTCCACGGCGTCCTCGTCCAGGACCCGACGCCCGACCACGTCCCCGAGGAACGCGTCAACGCCGCCGTCGACCCCGAGAAGGACGTCGACGCATTCCACCCCGAGAACGTCGGCCGCCTCGTCGCCGGCAACCCCCGGTACAAGCCCTGTACACCCCACGGCATCCAGAAACTCCTCGAGCACGGGGGCGTCGACCCCGACGGCGAGGAGGTCGTCGTCATCGGTCGGTCGAAGATCGTCGGGAAACCCCTCGCGAACATGCTCGTCCAGAAGTCCGCGGGCGGGAACGCCACGGTCACGCTCTGCCACAGCCACACCGAGGACCTCGCCGCGCACACGCGCCGCGCGGACGTCGTCGTCTCCGCCGTCGGCGTCGTCGACCTCGTCGACGCCTCGATGCTCTCGGAGGGCGCCGTCGTCGTCGACGTCGGCATCAACCGCGTGGACGCCGACAACGAGAAGGGCTACGAGCTCACCGGCGACGTCGACTTCGAGAGCGCGAAGGAGAAGGCCAGCGCCATCACGCCCGTCCCGGGCGGCGTCGGCCCGATGACGCGCGCGATGCTCCTCTACAACACCGTGAAGGCCGCCAGCAGGCAGTCCGGCGTCGACGTCGACCTCCCCTGACGGCCGGGCCAGGTCGACGCCCGCTTCGGCGGTGACGTCACCGCCCGACCCGCACCTTCTTGCAGTCCGCCCGCGCGAGTACCTGTATGGCCGACGAACCCAGCGAGGGCGTCCAGCGCGTGCTCGCCGCGATGGACGCGATGGACGCGCCGGACGTTCACGAACTCCCGCCCGAGGAAGCCCGCGCGCTCCGCGAGGAGTTCTTCGCGAACGCGGACCCCATAACCGACGTCGGGAGCGTCGAGGACCGTACGGTCCCCGGCCCCGACGGAGAGATTCCGGTCCGCGTCTACGCGCCCGACAGCGACGGCCCGCACCCGGTGGTGGCGTTCTTCCACGGCGGCGGGTTCGTGCTCGGCGACCTGGACAGCCACGACGCGCCGTGTCGCGTCCTCGCCAGCGACGCGGACGTCGTGGTCGTCAGCGTCGACTACCGGCGCGCGCCCGAACACCCGTTCCCGGCGCCCGTCGAGGACTCCTACGCCGTCACCGAGTGGCTCGCTGCGAACGCCGGCGAAGTCGGCGGTGACCCCGGACGGCTCGCGGTGGCGGGGGACTCCGCGGGCGGCAACCTGGCGGCCGTCGTCGCGCTCGCCGCCCGCGACCGCGACGGGCCGGCGGTCACCCACCAGGCGCTCGTCTACCCGGTCGTCGACTACCGCGACCGCCACTACCCGTCACGGGTGGAGAACGCCGAGGGCTACTTCCTGACGGCCGACTCGATGGCGTACTTCGAGGACCACTACGTGCCGTCGTGGGTCCACCGCCCGAACCCCTACCTCAGTCCGCTCGCCGCGGACAGCCACGCCGACCTCCCGCCGGCGACGGTCGTCACGTGCGGGTTCGATCCGCTCCGGGACGAGGGCGTCGCGTACGCCGAAGCCCTGGAATCCGCGGGAGTCAGCGTCTCACACCACCACTTCGACGACCTCATTCACGGCGTCATGAGCATGGTCGTCGACCCCATCGACGTCCCGGGCGGCCACGAAGTCCTCGCAGCCGTCTCCGAGGACCTCCGCGACGCGCTCCACTGACCCCGGGTGCCGCGACCCGAGGGCTTTTCTACCGTCCGGCCGGATTCTGCGGGCGATGCCCGGGTCGAACCGCGACGACGGCTTCCGCCGCGACGCGACCGACGTCCCGCGAGTCCCGCCCGACCTGGACCCCGCGGCCGACCTCGGCGACCGCCCCGAGTCGGGGCTGGCGCCGAGCGAGGCGTTCCAGACGCTCGCCAGCGAGGTGCGCGTCGCCGTGCTGGTCGCGCTCCTCCGCGCGGAACAGGACGGCGGCGGCGCGCGCTCCTTCTCCGCCCTCCAGGAGCGCGTCGGCAGCGACAGCTCCGCGGGGTTCGCGTACCACCTCCGCCAGCTCGACGGCCACTTCGTCCGGAAGACGCCGGACGGCTACGTCCTGACCGACGCCGGCCGCCGCGCCGCGGCCGCCGTCGTCACGGGCGCGTTCACCGACGGCGACCAGTCCGGCGCGCTCGCGGGCGAGGAGTCCGGCGGGCTCGGCGGCGACGGCAGCCAGCCCGCGAGCTGAGCGCTTCGCTCGTTCGGGGTCTGGCGGTCACTCCGCGGCGTTCTCGTACGCGGCGGCGACGCGCTCCCCGGAGACGACCTCGTAGCCCGATTCGGTGACCGTCGCGGCGTCGACGTTCGCCACGTCGAACTCGTCGACGGCGGCCTCGAGGCCGCGGAGCGCGAGTTCGAGCGCCGCTTCGGAGTCCGCCACGTCGCCGTACTCGTTCTCGAAGCGCTCGATGGCGTCGCCGGCGCCGCTGCCGACCGCGTCGGCGCGCCACTCGCGCGTGGCGCCCGAGGGGTCGATCTCGAACAGCCGGGGTTCGTCGTCGTAGCCCGCGACGAGCAGCGCCGTGCCGTACGGGCGCGCGCCCCCGGTCTGCGTGTACTCCTGGAGGTGGTCGGCGACCGCGGTCGAGAGCACGTCGACGGTCGCGGGCTCGCCGTACCTGACGCGTTCGTCCTGCGCGCGCCGCCGGGCGAGGTCGACGAGCCGGCGGGTGTCTGCGGCGTGCCCGGCGCTTCCGACGGCGACGTGGTCGTCGATGGTCGCGAGTTTCTCGACGCTGCGGTCGTCGACGAGCGGCGACCGCGGTGCGACGTGGGACGCGAGCGCGACGCCGTCGCCGCCGCGCACGCCGACGACGGGCGCGCCCTGCTTGACGGCTTCGCGGGCGTACTCGACCTGGTAGAGCCGGCCGTCCGGCGAGAAGATGGTGGTGCCGCGGTCGTAGGCCCGCTGGTTGGAGCCCTGCATCACGCCACCTCCGCGAGCGCGTCGAAGTCCTCGACGTCGACGCCGTCCTCGGTGACTGTGGCGACGGTGAAGCCGTTCCCGCTGGCGGTGTCGCGCTCGCTCGCGCTGTCGACCGCCCGGGTCGCGACACCGCGGGCGTCGTCGACGGAGAGCGAGTCGTCGTACTGGCGTTCGAGGACGCCGTACGCGAGCTGCATGCCGCTGCCGCCCGCGGCGTAGTCGTCGGCGAGCACGCCGCCGCCGGCGTCCACGGAGTACACGTGCGGGCCGTCGGCGTCGACGCCGCCGAGCAGCGGGGTGACGCGCAGCGGAGCCGACCGGAGGGCGTTCGCGGCGAGCGTGGACAGCGCGGTCATCGACGGCGGGTCGCCGCGGCGGTCGTCGTAGAGCCGGGTTTCGGCGCGGAGGACGCGCGCGAAGTGCTGGTTGTGGCCGACGGCGCCGGAGAGCGCGACGGCGGCGGTGGGGTGGACGCGTTCGACCTTCCGCGTGGACTTGTTCGTGACGAACCGGCCGCCGCCGACGCTGGCGCGCTGGTCGGCGGCGAGCACGACGGCGTCGCTGGCGGTGAGGCCGACGATGGTGGTGCCGGTCTCGGCGACCTGCGCGCCGTCGCCGGGCTGCTGTATCTCGCCGACGGCTGGGCTGGTCTCGTGGAAGGGAGCCCGGCTGTCGGGGCGGTCGGGTGTCGCGGGTCTCGACTGCTGGTCGTGGCTCGGCATGGGAGACGGGAGGGCCCCCGACGCCAAAAGTGTTAGCTAAATAATATTTTAGCCGGCGGCGCGCGCGGCGCGCCGGGCGACGCGAGCACCGAAGGTGAAACCCGGTCAGGCGAGCCGGTCGAGGTGCGCTCGCGCCTGCTCGACGGCGGCCTCGTCGCCCCGCACCGCGTCCCCGATGCGTCGGGCCGCCGACACGAGGCGCTCGCTGTCCTCGGGCTCGACGTCGCCGTCGAGGGCCTTCACGCGCTTCACGTGCTCGCGCAGGCGCTCCAGGAGGGCGCGCTCGGGCTCCGGCGGGTCGTCGTCGCAGAACGCGCGCACGTCCGACCGGTACGCGTCCACCGCCGCGGCGTACCCCAGACCCCGCGCCTGGCGCAGCGACGCCGGCACCTCGTCCGGGCCGGGCCGCTCGCCGTCCTCGGCGCCGTTCAACAGCGCGAGCACGTAGCGCTGCCCGTCCTCGTCGACCCGGAGCGCGTCCCCCACGAGGACGGCCGCCCGCCTGAGCTCCTGGGCGGCGAGGTACGTGTCGTCCAAGTCCAGCAGGTCGCCCCCGGAGACGAACCCCCGGGACTGGCAGTAGTCCCGGCACGCATCGGCCGCCGGGTCCAGCGCCCCCCGGAGGTCGTCGACCGCGGCCTCCCGCGCGTCCGAGAGGTCGAGGTCGGCGGCGCCGTCCGTGTGCGTCGCGCGCTCGCCGACGCCGACGCTCCGCAGGCTCCCGCAGTCCGGGCACTCCACGCGCCCCGTCTCGAAGTACGACCAGCGCGTCCCGCAGGCCTTGCACTCGCGCTCCCCGCGAACGTCCATACCCCGACTTGGCGGGACGCCGGGAAAACTCCCGCGGGTCGAGGTCATCGCCGGCCGGCGGTAGCTCGGACTGTACACCCACCAAGCTATTTGTAGCGCCTCGAGAGACCTCCCGGGTATGGTCCCCAGCGACGACCCCGCAGACGTAGCGCGCGCGTTCGCCGACCGGTTCGCCGACGAGGCGTTCGCCGACGCCGCCGACCTCCTCGCCGCGGACGGCCGCGACGCCGTCGCCGAGTCGTTCCCCGAGGGGTTCCCGGGCGGCGGGGGCGCCCCCGAAAGCGTCCTCCGGGAGTTCTGGTTCGGGCTCTACGGCCAGTACGGCGGCCTCGAGGGCGTCGGCGACGTCGACGTGGCCGGCGGCGAAGCGACCGTCGAACTCCGGTTCGAGGACGGCACCCAACCCCTCGAACTCGCCGTCGCGGACGGCGCCGTCACCGACTTCGCGCTCCCCAGCGAGTACGAACCGCCGCCGTACGCCGACCCCGACTCGTTCGCCGAGCGCGACGTTACCGTCGACGCCGGCGACGTCGAACTGGCGGGCAAACTCGCCGTCCCCGACGCCGACGGCCCGGTCCCCGGCGTCGTCCTCGTGCACGGCGCCGGCCTCCACGACCCGGACGCGACCGCCGGCAACTCGAAGATCCTCAAGGACTTCGCGTGGGGGCTGGCGAGCGAGGGCATCGCCGTCCTCCGGTACGAAAAACGCCTCCACGAGCGCGACGTCGACGCCGAGGAGTACACGCTCGACAACGTGGTCGTCGAGGACGCCGTCGCCGCCGTCGACGAACTCGCCGCCGCCAGCGAGGTGGACGCCGACAGCGTGTTCGTCGCCGGCCACAGCCAGGGCGGCATGGCCGCCCCGCGCATCGCCGACTACCACGGGGGCGTCGCGGGCGTCGTCTCCCTCGACGGCCCGACGGACGTCACGCCCGACCCCGAGGACACGCGGTTCGTCCGGTACAGCCTCGACCCGTACGGCGACCTCGACGAAGAACAGCAGGAACAGCTCGAGGCCCAGCGCGAGATACTCGAACGGCTCGCCGAGGGCGACTACGACCCCGACGAGGAGATCCGCGGGAAGCCCGGGCGCTGGCACGACAGCCTCCAGGACTGCGAGCCCGCCGAGCGCGCGGCGGCCATCGACGCGCCGGTGTTCGTCGCGAAGGCCGGCCGCGCCGACCCGGACGTCCAGCCCGAGGTCGTCGAGATGCAGGGGGACATGCTCGCGGAGTGGCGGGCCGTCGACCTCGGCGAGGGCAGTCGCGTCGAGTTCTACGAGGACGTCGGCCACTACTTCCAGGCGGGCCACGAGCCCTCGACGATGACCCACCTCCACTTCGCCGACAACGTCGCCGAGTACGTCGTCGCGGACGTCGCCGACTGGGTGCACGACGTCGCGGCGACCTGACCGGCCTGGAGGGCCGACTCTGCTCTGCCTACCCCTGTCGCCCCGTCGCGTCACTCGTCGACGACTTCGACGTCGAACTTCCCCCGCCAGCGGTACCGGCGGCCGCCCCAGACGAACGTCCGGCGAGCGAGCGCGTACGCGTACAGCGGGCCGGCTGCGACGACCGCGGGCGCGGCGAGCGCGGCCGTCCACCGGCGAACCCCGAAGAACGCGTAGACGCCGGCGACGAGCGCCGTCAACCCGGGGACGGCGTACAGCGGCGCGAGCAGGCAGGCCGCGGCGAGCGCGAGCGTCACGACCCCCATCAGGACGCTGCCCGCGGGGTCGTGACGGGAGACGATCTGCGTGAACCGGACGTGGCGCTCCAGGGTCTCCCGGAGCGTGCCGCCGACGTCGACGCGGCGCACGCGCTTGACGGGCGTGACGTCGAGGTACTCGCCGAGCAGGCCGTCGTCGCTGACGGTCCGCCGGAGGTCCGCGAGGAACGCGTCCTCGTCGAGGTCGCCGCGCTCGAAGACGACCGCGCCCGCCCACGCGTTCCCGCCCGCGTACACGCCGAGCGTGCCGCCGAGCGCGTACACGGGCTCGAGGAGCACGGACAGGGGGTCGCGCCCGACGAAGAACGGGAGTTCGGTCACGGGCCCCTCCCGGTCGTAGTCCTCGTTCAGGGTCGCCAGCCAGTCCGGCGGATGCCGGAAGTCGTCGTCTGTCCAGACGACGCGGTCGTGCTCGGCGGCCGCCATCCCCGCCGCGACGGCGTTCGCCTTCCCCGAGCACCCCGACGGTTCGCCGGCCACCACGACCTCGACGCCCGCCGGGAGGTCGCTGCGGCGCGCCACAGGGTCGTCCGCGCGGTCGCAGACGACGAGCAGTTCGTCACCGGGCCCGAGCTGGTCGGCGACGTCCCCGCACGCGGGCGTCCACTCGACGGTCGGCAGGACCACGCTCGTGGGCGGCGCCATCTCACCACGGGGTTCTCGGACCACCGTGGAACCGGTTCGGGTTCCGAGCGCCGTCTGTACCACCGCCGAACTTATGTGGGAGAACGCGGAACCCACGACCACGATGCCGAGTCAGAATCTCGCGACTCCGGCCGCCGAGGATAGAGGAAGCCGCAGCGATGCGGCTGGTCGAGAAATCCGACCGCTCGCCTGACCTCTCCGTCGAGCGACGCGGCGACCGGGTCGCCGTCTCCGTGAACGGCGACGAACTGCTTCTCTCCCGCGAGGACGCCGACGAGCTGCGGGACTCCCTCGAGGGCGCGCTCACCGCCCGCGAGGAGTTCCTGAACACCGCGGGCGAGCACCGCGCCGACGGCAAGTACGTCGTCGAGCGCCGCGGCGCCGACTCCGCCGGCAACAGCAAGGTCTTCGAGTCCTTCGACGAACTCCGCCGGCTCTGCGACCGGCTGCCCGAGGAGTTCACGGCCGAGGACCTGTCCGCGAGCGGCCTCACCGCCGGCCGCCGACACATGGTGCTGTGGCACCTCGTCGAACACCCCGGGTTCGCCGTCGAACTCGCGAGCAGACAGCCGCTGACGGCGCAGAAGGTCGCGGCAACGGGGGTGGCCGAGCCGTAGGCTTTTGGCCGCGGGCGGCCACGCCTCCCGCATGACGTTCTCCATCGTCGCGCGCGACCCCGAGACCGACGCGGTCGGCGTCGCCGTGCAGTCGAAGTTCGTCGGCGTCGGCGCCGTCGTGCCGTTCGCGAGCGCGGACGCGGGCGCAATCGCCACGCAGAGCTTCGCCAACGTCGCCTACGGCCCGGACGGCCTCGAGTTGCTCCGGGAGGGGCATTCCGCTAGCGGGGTCGTCGACGAACTCACGAGCGCCGACGACGAGGCGCCCCAGCGCCAGGTCGGCGTCGTCGGCCAGGACGGCTCGGTCGCCGCGTTCACGGGCGAGGAGTGCTTCGAGTACGCGTCCGACCGCCAGGGCGAACACTACACCGTCCAGGGGAACATCCTCGAGAACCGCGAGACCGTCGACGCGATGGCCGACGCGTTCGAGGCGACCGACGGCGGCCTCCCGGAGAAACTCATCGCGGCGCTGCACGCCGGCAACGACGCCGGCGGCGACAGGCGCGGCGAGCAGTCCGCGGCGCTGTACGTCGCGAAGCCCGAGGGCGGCTACGACGGGAAGAACGACCGCTGGATCGACGTGCGCGTCGACGACCACGACGCGCCCATCGACGAACTCGAGCGCGTGTTCCGCATCTACGACATCACGCTGCTGGAGCGCGAGGACCCCGAGGAGTACGCGACCCTGGACGGCGACACCGCGGAAGCCGTCGAAGCGACGCTCGCCGACCTCGGATTCTACGACGGCACGCCCTCGCGTGAGTTCGACGCGGCCGCCCGGGACGCCCTCGAGGACTTCCGCGGGATGAACAACTTCGAGAACCACGACCTCGACGCCCTCGAGGACGCGCTCGCGCGCGGTTGGGCGGACGCCGACGGCGGCGGCGAGGACCGGATGGTCAACGCCATCTGGCACGGCCTCCAGCGCCTCGACCGGAAGTAGCGAGCCGCCAGTCGGTCGACAGCCGGAAACTGGCTGCTGCTGTCCCCCGATTGAACGTGTCCGTTATCGGTCCTCGACCGGCGTCCACTCGCGGTCCTCGCCGCCGACGTAGCTCGCGCGCGGCCGAATCAGGCGGTTGTCCTCGAGCTGTTCGAGGCAGTGCGCGGTCCAGCCGCCGGCGCGCGCGACCGCGAACGTCGGCGTGAACAGCTCCTTCGGGACGCCGACGCCGCGCAGGAGGACGGCGGTGTAGAACTCGACGTTCGTCTCGAGGCGGAGGTCGGGGCGGCGCTCGGCGAGGACGTCGACGGCGGTGTCCTCGAACTCGCGGGCCGCGTCGAAGAACGCGCGCTCCTCGCGGCCCTCGTAGAAGGCTTCGGCGGCGTCCTGCAGGACGGCCGCGCGGGGGTCCCGGACCTGGTAGACGCGGTGCCCGAACCCCATCACGCGCTCCCCAGAGTCGAGAATCTCCTCGACGAGTTCGGCGGGGTCCTCGCGCTCGGCGGCGTCCTCGAGCATGTCGAGGACGGGGCCGGGCGCGCCGCCGTGCAGCGGTCCCTTGAGCGCGCCGACCGCGCCGGTGACGCCCGAGATCACGTCGGACTCGGTGGAGACGACGGTGCGCGCGGTGAACGTCGACGCGTTCAGGCCGTGGTCGACGACCGCGTTCAGGTAGGTCTCGAGCCCGCGGACGCGCTCTTCGCTCGGTCGCTCGCCGTCGAGCATGTAGAGGTAGTTCGCGGCGTGCCGGAGGTCCGGGTCGGGGTCGACGGGGTCCTCGCCTCGCCGCGCGCGCCAGTAAGCGGCCGCGACCGTCGGGAGCTGGGCGACGGCGAGTCGCGCGTCGGTCTCGGGGTCCTCGCTGCCGTCGCGCGCGAGCGACGCCGCGGCGACGCCCATGCGGACCGCGTCCATCGCGGGGAGTCCCGCGTCGGCGGCGTCGGCGACGGTGTCGAGGGCGTCCGGGTGGACACGGCGCTTCTCGGCGAGGTCGGCCCGGTCGTCGGCGAGTTCGTCCGCGGTCGGGAGGCGGTCCTCGTACAGCAGGAACAGCGTCTCCTCGAAGGTGGCGTTCGGCGCGAGCTCCTCGACCGGGAACCCGCCGACGACTAACTCGCCGCGTTCGCCGTCGACGCGGGAGAGCCGGGTCTCCGCGACGGTGACGCCTTCGAGGCCGCGTTGGCGGTCGTCTGTCATCGGTCGGGGGTTTCGCCGGCGGGGGCTTGAATCTATCCGCGGTGGGGTGATTGATACCGCTGGGGCCACAACGCCGGGGTATGCGCGACGAGGAGGAGATCCGCGAGCAGTACGAGTTCCTCAAGGGGGAGCTTGACGCCGAGGAGATGAACCACGAGGGCGTCAGGCAGATGTTCACGTACTACCGGCGCGCCCTCGGCTGGGTGTTAGAAGAAGAACACATGTAGCGGCATGCGTTTCGGTGGGGGATAGTTTTATTATCGTCCCGCGGTATGATTCAGGTGACGCTTCGCTTTGGAGGGCCGAAGCGTCAGCGGGGACCAATTCAGGGCGGCTGCGGGGCCGGATTTTCCGGCCTCGCATCCTTTTCCGTTGCACTACGTTCGCAGCAGTCGCTTCGCCGTCGAGACGACGCGTCGAGAGTGTTCTCGGACACCCGGAGCTACGCGCTCGAGAACGTGGTTGATACGTGACAGGTAGAGTCGGTGGAGCGCTCGCCCGCGCGCTAGTCGAGATCGACAGCCGCCCGGAGCGGCGCGACCTGGAGCGGTGCGACCAGGAGTCGCAGTAACCCGTCGGTGGGCGTTCGGGGTCGACGGCCGTCCCCGCGGGCATGGTACTGGGGTCTCGCCCCCGGCGTGTTAAACCTTCAGGAGATGTCGAGGTCGCCGGCGGGCTCCCCCTTGCCCTCCCGCCACTCCAGTTCGAACTCGACGCTGCGCTCCGGCGGCGAACCGGCCTCCGTCTCCTCCTCGGCTTTCACCTCGAAGTCGACGGTCTCCCGCGGGTCCAGCGTCACCGACTGGTCGCCCGCCGACAGCGTCAGCGAGCCGCCGGCCTCGAGTTTCTCGGCGACGGTGCGGAGGTAGTCGGCGACCTCGGTGCGGCGCTGCCGGACTTCGCTCTCGAAGAGCACTTCTTCGGGCATGCGGTGACGTACGCGTCCTGCCGAGAAAAGCCCGACGCCCGGGACATGTCACGTGCAGGACTCCGACAGTACCGTCGATAACCGGTCGCTAAAAGCCACCACACTTATGTTTTCCCGCGAGAAACTTTTGCCGAGAGCGATACATATGCACGACTTGACAGGGTTTCAACGCGATCTGCTCTACGTCGTCGCCGGCCTCGAGGAACCACACGGCCTCGCCATCAAGGATGAACTCGAGGAGTACTACGAGTCCGAGATCCACCACGGCCGCCTCTACCCCAACCTCGACACGCTCGTCGACAAGGGCCTCGTCGACAAGGGCCAGCTCGACCAGCGCACCAACTACTACACGCTGACGCGCCGCGGCGAACGCGAACTCGTCGCGCGCCGCGAGTGGGAGTCCCAGTACGTCGACCTCGAGTAACCGTGGTCTCAGCGCGAGCCGCCACCGCCCTCGCCGGCGTCCTCGCGAGCCTCGCCGTCAGTTTCGTCCTCTGGCAGGTCTTCGGCGTCCCCCTCTTCTTCCTCGCCGTCCCGTTCGTCCCCTTCCTGTTCCGGAAGCGCAGCGACCAGCGGCCGCCGGTCCGCGAGTGCAGCGAGTGCGGGTTCCGCACGCGGGACCCCGACTTCGAGTACTGTCCCCGGGACGGCACCGAACTCGAGACCCGCTAGGCGTCGTCCCCGGGCTCGTCCGTCGACTCGTCGGCGCCGGCGTCCCCGTTCGACGTCTCTCCCCCGTTCTCGGTCACCGGCCGGTCGTCGTCCTCGAAGAGCGGGTCCGGGCCGAGCGGCTCCGGCTGTATCGGTTCGCCTGCCACGAGCTCCGGGAGCACGATGCGGACGAAGTGCACGACGAGCACGAGCAACACCGGCCCGAGGAAGATGCCGTACCAGCCCCACAGCAGCGGCCCGAAGATGTACGCGAGCATCACCAGGCCGAGGTGGAGGTCCCGGCCCGAGACGTACGGCCGGAGCACCAGGTCCGGAATCACGTCCACGATCACGAACGCCACCGCGACGAACACCGCGACGAACACGAACCCCGAGCCCTGCTGGACCGCGAGGAACCCCAGGTAGCCCGCCAGGGGCACGTAGACGAGCTTGATGCCGAAGATGGGGACGAGGCTCGCGACGCCCGTCAGCAGCCCGAGCAGCGCCGGGTACGGGATGCCGATGCCCGCGGGCGACCCGAAGTCGAGGACGCTGTACGAGATGGCCGCGATGACCCCGGAGATGAGCGCGTTCAGAATGTTCCCGAAGAAGATGTTCGAGAAGTCGCGGTCCACGGCGCGCACGTACGCGTCGAGCACGCCGCGGTCGTCGGCGAACTGCTCGCGGAACCACGCCGCCAGCCGGTGGTCGTCCCGCAGCAGGTAGAACGCGATGGTGATCATCGCGAACAGGTGGACGAAGAAGTTCCCGATGAACCCCAGGTAGCCCATCGCGTTGTTCAACGCCTTCTGGACGGCCGCCTGGACGGACGGCTGGTTCAGCAGCGACTCGGGGTCCTGGACCGCCGAGGAGACGTCGAGGTACGGCTCGAGCAGCGTCTCCAGCTGCCCGAGGTCGACGCGGCGGGCGTCCAGGAACGACTCCAGCTCCTGGAGGCCGACGGCCGTCGTGTACGCAACGAGCAGCAGCGCGGGCAGCGCGAGCGTCACGAGCGCAACCATCGCGGCGACGGTCGGCGGACGCACCCAGCGCTTCAGCCGCCGGTAGACCGGCCGGGTCGCGTAGTAGATGAAGACCCCGAACACGAACGTCCCGAGGAACGAGTAGACGGTGACGCCGACGACGGCGGCGAGCGCCGCGGCTATCGTCCACCACGCGGCCCGCGACCGGTCGACAGTCTCGACCGCCATCACGTCCGACCGGGCGAGGCGCGACTAAAAAGGTTCCCGTGAGCGGACGGACGCGAGCGAACCCTCGGGCGGTGCGGCCCGCACATTTTTGGGGTGGGGCGAGGAATCACCGGGGGTGCTCCCGCCCGCCGAAAGCGTCGTGAACGCGCCCGTCGACAGCCGGGTCGTCCGCATCGCGCTGTCAGTCGCGCTCGGGCTGTTCCTCGGCCTCGAGCGCGAGTGGTCCCAGAAGGCGGCGGGCATCCGGACGTTCGCGCTCGTGAGCGTGCTCGGCGCCATCTTCACGATGGTCGACACCGAGCGCTGCGCCGCCGGCGCGGGCGTCTGTCCGCCGTACCTCACGGGGATGGGCGCGGCGTTCGTCATCGTGCTCGCGGGCGTGCTGATGGTCTCCGGGATGCGGGACGCCGAGGAGAGCCTCCACCTCACGACCGCCGTGAGCATGCTCGTGGCGTACGGCGTCGGCGTGCTCGTCGCGCTCGGCGCCGTCCTCCCGGCTACCGTCGTCGCGGTCACGAGCAGCATCCTCCTCGTATTCAAGCGCGAACTCCACGGGTTCGCGTGGGGGTTGTCCCGGGAGGAACTCCGGTCGACGACGGAGTTCGCCATCCTCGCGTTCGTCGTCTACCCCATCCTGCCGCCGGGGTCCGTCGAGCTCGGGTCGGGCAAGTACGCCGTCGAGATCGAGCCCCGCGTCGTCTGGCTGGTCGTCGTGTTCGTCGCGGGCATCGGCATCCTGAACTACGTCATCGTGAAGACGTACGGCAGCCGCGGCATCGCCGTCACGGGGTTCTTCGGCGGGCTGGCGTCCTCGACGGCGGTCGTCGGGACGATGCTCGACCACGTCGGCGGCCGCGAGGAAGCCACGTCGTACGCGGTCGCGGGCGTGCTGCTCGCGAACGCCGCGATGGCGCTCCGGAACCTCCTCATCGTCGTCGTGTTCACGCTCTCGACGGGCGTGCTCCTCGAGGGGACGCTGCCCCTGGTGGTCATCGTGCTCGGGAGCGTGCTCGTCGCGGCCGCCTCCGCGGACTGGTCGAAGCGCGTGGAGATGGAGCTCGAGAGCCCGTTCTCGATGCGGAACGCGCTCGGGTTCGGCGCGATGTTCCTGCTGGTCGTGGTCGCCGGCGGGCTCGCCCAGACCCAGTTCGGGTCGATGGGCCTGTTCGTCACCGCGCTCGTCTCCGGCCTGGTCTCGAGCGCTGGCGCGACGACGTCCGCGGTCGTCGTCTACCGGACCGGCGCCATCTCCGCGGAGTCCGCGACCGTCGCGGTGCTGCTCGCGACCGCGAGCTCGGTCGCGGTGAAGGTCGCGCTCACCGCGACCAGTTCGAACCGCGCGTTCGCGTGGCGGGTCGCCGCGTACAGCGCCGCGCTGCTGGCCGCCGGCGGCGTCACGACGGCCGTCGTCGCGACGTAATCGTTGCCGGGACCGGAACGAACCACTTTTGCCGGGTGCGCGGCCAACACACTGCATGGACCGGGACACCGCAGAGCCGAGCGTCCGGAGCCTGCCCGGCGAGAAAGCCGAGCAGTGGGTCGAGTACCACCACGAGCACGCGGCCCCGAGCACGTACGTCTACGAGTTCGTCTGGGACATCACCGAGGACGCCGCCGGCCCGTTCTGCCGGGACGTCGACGGGAACGTCCTCATGGACTTCACGAGCCACGTCGCGGCGGCGCCGTTCGGGTACAACAACCCGAAGATCATGGACCGCCTCGAGGACTTCGACCTCGTCGACCCCTCGAAGATCGCGGGCCAGGACTTCTACGCGAGCGGCGGGTGGCCGCCCGAGGACCCCGACGTCCCGACGTCCACCCAGCTGCTCGACCGCCTCACCGACGTCACCGCGGAGTACGGCCTGGACACCGTCTTCCTCTCGAACACGGGCGCGGAAGCCGTCGAGAACGCGATCAAGATCTGTTACGCGAACGGCGGCCACCGCGCGTTCACGTTCGACGGCGCGTTCCACGGGCGCACCCTGGGCGCGCTCTCCCTGAACCGCTCGAAGACCGTCCACCGGAAGGGCTACCCCGAGATCGGCGGCGTCGTCTCCGCGCCGTACTGCGCCTGCGAGGGCGACTGCGAGTGCGGATGGAAGACGAACGGCCCCGGCGGGAACGTCGTCGCGGACAAACTCCACCCGGAACGCGGCGTCATCGACCCCGACGAGGTCGCGTACCTCATCCTCGAACCCCAGCAGGGCGAGGGCGGCTACCGCGTCCCCAGCGAGGAGTTCGCGACCGACGTCGCCGCGATTCAGTCGACGTACGACGTCCCCGTCATCGCGGACGAGATCCAGTCCGGGCTCGGCCGCACCGGCGAACTCTGGGGCGTCGACCACACCGCCATCGACCCGGACGTCATCACCTCCGCGAAGGGGCTGCGCGTCGGCGCCACGGTCGCCAGCGAGGACCTCTTCCCGGACGAGACCGGCCGGCTGTCCTCGACGTGGGGCGCGGGCGACGTCCTCGCCGCCGCGCAGGGCGTCGCCACCATCGACGCCATCACGAGCGACGGCGTCCTCGAGAACGTCACGGAGCGCGGCCGCCAGGTGAAGGAAGTGCTCGGCGACGACGCCCCCGGGTTCGTGGAGGACGTGCGCGGGAACGGCCTGATGCTCGGCGTCGAGTTCGACACCAAGGACCGCCGCGAGGCCGTCGTGAAGGCCTGCCTTGAGCGCGGGTTGCTCGTGCTCGGCTGCGGCTACAAGACCGTCCGCCTGCTCCCGCCGCTGGACGTCACGGAGCGCGAGATCGACGTCGCGATGGGCGTCTTCCTCGACGCGCTCGACGACGCGAAAGTGACACAGGCCGGGCCCAGCGGCGGTCACAGCGACGACGTCTTCTGACGGCGACGGCCGCGCTTCGACCGGCTACTCTTCGACCGACTACTCTTCGATCGCCGATTCCTCGACCGTCTGCTAGCCGATCCCCTATTCCTCGACCGTGACGCTGCCCCGCATCCCGAACTGCTGGTGGGGCCTACAGACGTACTCGTAGGTGCCGGGCACGTCGAACGCGTGCTCGTGGTAGAACCCGCGTTCCTTCAGCGCCTCCACGCCCGCCCAGTCGGCGTCGGCCGGCTGGCTCGTCGGGACGACGTTGTGGCCGCTGGACAGCCAGACGAACCTGACTGTCGTGCCCGGGGCGACGGTCAGCGACTCCGGGCGGAAGTTGTAGGAGTCGTTCGGCCCGACCTTCACGACTTTCGTTCCCGCCGGCGCGTCCAGGGCGTCGACGTCGCCGCCGCTCCCGCCGCCCACGCAGCCGGCGAGCCCGACGGTCGCGCCCGCCGCCGCCGTCGCCCGCAGCACGTCGCGCCGCGTTGACTCTCGCATAGCCGACAGTCGGGACAGCGGGTAGTTAACAGGGCTGGTTTCCGGCGGCTAGAACTGGTAGCGGCGGTCGTCGTCGCCGCCCTGCTGGAAGCCGCCGGCGCCGCCCGCCATCTCGTCGTACGTCATCCCGGAGAGGTACTCGTCGTACGTGACGTCGTACGCCGACCGCAGGTGGAAGTCCAGGCGGCCCGACTCCGTCGTCGACTGGAAGAGGAGGTGGACCGCGCGCCGGAGGAGCTCGTCCTCGTCGGCGTCCAGCGCCGCCGACAGCATCGCGAGCTCCTGGCGGCTCTCCCGGTCGAGGAAGTCGTAGTCGTCGAGGTCGTCGTACGCGAGTTCGACGTCCGTCTCGAGGTCGTCCAGGCTCATGCCCGGACAGAGCGCCGGAGGCGGGATACGCCTTTCCGTGTCGCTCGACGTCAGGCCGCCGCCGGCAGCCGGGACGCGGACGACTCGGTCGGCGCGCCCTCGGGGATGGAGACGTGGACGGGTTCGCCGTACTCGGAGAACGTGATGGTGACGTTCGCGTCCGCGGACTGCCCCTGGACGGTCAGCTCCATCGAGAGTTCGACCTTCCGCGGGAGGTCGGACTCGTTGGCGACGTAGAGCCTGTACGTGGCGTTCTGGACGCTCACGCTACTGAGTCCGGTCGTCCCGCCCTGGGAGAGCAGCTGTTTCAGCTCGCTCGCCTTCGGGTCGACGGTGAGCACGGTCGTCCGGACGCCGTCCACCGTCGCCGTCCCGGTGACGTTCACGGACCCCGTCTCGAGCAGCTGGCGCTGGCGCGCGAGCCCGCTGCCCGACGTCCAGGGGTCGCGCCCGGAGAGGTCCTGGACGCGCCAGCGTCCGCCGACGTTCACGTACATCGTCGCGTTGTCCAGGTACGCGACTCCCTCGGTGCCGTACACCGTCATGTTCAACCTCGCGCGCCTCGCGGTCTTGTTGAAGACGCCGCGCTGCCGCATCGAGAGCGTGCGGCCGCTCGCGGAGACGTTCATCTCCATCACCATCCGGTACGTCTGTACTGACTGCATCGCTTCGCGGGCGTCCGACGCCACCTGACCGGCGTCGGCGGGCCCGCCGTCGCTGCCGCCGTCACCGCCGAGGCCGGCACAGCCCGCGGTGACCAGCAGGGCGGCGACGACGACTGTCGAGAGGGCTCGTCGCTGCATGCAGTTCGAACTGTTCGCGTCCCGGACTTCACTGTATCGCTCGCTCACACGACCTGCGAATCCGTCGGCGGCGAGCGCCGGACGGGCGGCGACGCGGAACCGTCCCGGCCGGCCGCGGCGCTGCCGACGGTCACTCGCTCCCCGTCGCGCGGTCGGGGATGGTGACGTTCACCGGCGTCCCGTAGTCGGTGAACGTGATGGTCGCGGAGCCGTGCCCGGACCGGTCCGGGGACGCCTCGACGGTCAACTGGAGGTTCATCTCGACTTTCACCGGCAGGTGGGTGTCCTTCGCGAGGTAGAGTCTGTACGTCGCCTCCTCGATGGTTATCGGCCCGAGCCCGGTGCCGGCGGCCTCTCGCGTGACCAGTTGCCGGAGCACTCCCTCCTCGGGGTAGACCCTGAGCACGGTCGTCCGGACGCCGTCCACCGTCTCGTTCCCGAGGAAGGTGACGGTGCCGTTCCGGAGCAGCCGGCGCTGCTGGGCGACGCCGACCGCGGTCGACCAGTTCGCGTCGCCGGCGAACTCCCGAGTGGTCCAGCCGTCCGACGTGTTCACGTACATCGTCGTGCCGTCGACGTAGGCGCGACGCCGCGTGCCGTCGGCGGCCAGTGTGAGTCGCGCGCGTTTCGCCTCGGCGTCGAACACGCCCCTGCGCTCGAGGTGGTACGCGTCCCCCTCGAGGGAGACGTGGAGCGTCGCGTTCATCCGGTAGGACTCGACGGCCCGCATGGCCTCGCGGGCGTCCGCAGCCAGACGGCGGGCTTCGGGGTCGGACGCGGGTCGTCCCGAGTGGTCGCCACTCGCACCGACGACCGGCAGGCCGGTGCAGCCGGCGGTTACCAGGAGGGCGGCGATGCAGATCGCGGGGAGGGCAGCTCGACGCATCAGGGACGGCATTACCGGAACCGACACTTGAAAACCGGTGCTCTTCGGGCCGCCGCGAACCACTACCCTCAAGCGCGGGTCCGCCCAACGCGTCCCCATGAGCGAGGCCGAGGACTGGTCGCTCCCCGGCGACGTCGACGCGGTCCGGGACGCGCTCGTCGCGTGGTACGAGGCAGACCACCGCGAGTTCCCGTGGCGGCAGACCGACGACCCCTACGAGATTCTCGTCTCCGAGGTGATGAGCCAGCAGACCCAGCTCTCCCGCGTCGAGGACGCCTGGCACGCCTTCCTCGACCGCTGGCCGACCACCGCGGACCTCGCGGCCGCGGACCGCGCGGACGTCGTCGGGTTCTGGTCGAGTCACAGCCTCGGCTACAACAACCGCGCGAAGTACCTCCACGAGGCCGCCCGGCAGGTCGAGGACGACTACGGCGGCGCGTTCCCGGAGTCCCCCGACGAGCTCTCGGAGCTGATGGGCGTCGGCCCGTACACCGCGAACGCCGTCGCGTCCTTCGCGTTCGACAACGGGAACGCGGTCGTGGACACGAACGTCAAGCGCGTGCTCTACCGCGCGTTCGACGTCCCGGACGACGACGCGGCGTTCGAGGCCGCCGCGAGCGCGCTGATGCCCGACGGCGAGTCCCGCGTCTGGAACAACGCCGTCATGGAACTCGGCGGCGTCGGCTGCGAGAAGGCGCCGAGCTGCGACGACGCCGCGTGCCCGTGGCGGGAGTGGTGTTCGGCGTACGCGTCCGGGGACTTCTCCGCGCCGGACGTCCCCGAACAGGAGGTCTTCGAGGGCAGCAGGCGGCAGAAGCGCGGCCGCGTGGTCGGCGCGCTCCGCGAGCACGGCGAACTCGAACTCGACGAACTCGGCCCACGGGTGCGCGTCGACTACGGCGGCGACACGGGCCGCGAGTGGCTGCGGGACCTGCTCGGCGACCTCGAGGACGACGGCCTCGTCGCCGTCGAGGAGGACGGCGACGAGACGGTCGCTCGACTCGCGTCCTGACGGCCCGGCGTCCCCAGGGAGCGGGAATCGCCGCAATGCTTTTGCAGCAATAGTGAAATACTATCGGTATGGAACAGAACGTCGGCTCCACGGACGCGCTCGCTCGCGTCGTGCTCGGTGCACTACTCGGCGTCGCGTCGCTCGCAATACTCGGCAACTACCTCGACGCCCCTGCACTCCTCTCTCCCGTTCTCGGCGTCGTCGCCGTCGTCATGCTCGCGACCGGGCTGACGAACACGTGCGGCGTCTACTCGGCGCTCGGCATCCGGACGAACTGACCGCTACGAGCCGCCGGGCTGCCGGACCGTCAACACCGGCACGTCCGCCGTGCGGACGACGCGCTCCGTGACGCTCCCGAGGAGCGCGCGGTCGAGGCCGCGGCGGCCGTGCGTCCCCATCACGACGACGTCGATGCCGTGGTCGTCCACGTAGTTCAGGATGGTCTCGTAGACGCCGCCCTGCATCACCACGCCGACGGCCTCGACGTCCCTGGCCTCGGCCTTCTCGACGACGTCGTCGACCACGTGTTGCCCCTCCTGCTCGAGCGGGTCGACGACGTCGTCCTCGAAGGTCACCGTGCTGTACTCGGTCGTGTCCGCGACGTACAGGACGTGCAGGCGCGCGCCGTACTGGTACGCGAGGTCCACGGCGTTCTCCACGGCGGCGTCGGCCGCCTCGCTCCCGTCCGTCGGCAACAGCACGTCGTCGTACATACTCGAGGGTAGGGACACGACCCACATAAAAGCGCGTAGGCTTTTGGGGCGGGACCGCGATGCCCGCGGTATGACAGACACCACCGTCGCCGGCGTCTGTGGCAGCCTCCGCGACGCCAGCGTATCCCGCGTCGCGCTCCGCACCGCCCTCGACGCCGCAGAAGCACGCGGCGCCGACACCGACCTCGTCGACCTCCGCGACCTCGACCTCCCGGTCTTCGACCCGGACGCCGACCAACCCGGGGACGCCGCCGAACTCACCCGGCGCGTCCGCGAGGCGGACGCCGTCGTGCTCGCGTCCCCGATGTACCACGGCAGCTACTCCTCGCCCCTGAAGACGGCCATCGACTACTGCGGGTTCGACGAGTTCGAGGACAAGACCGTCGGCCTGCTCGCCGTCTCCGGCGGCAGCTTCCCCATCACCGCGCTCGACCACCTCCGGAGCGTCCTGCGCGCGCTCGACGCCTGGGTGCTGCCCCACCAGGCCGCCGTCCCGAACGCCTCCAGCCACGTCGAGGACGGCGAACTCGCGGACGAGAAACTCGAGGACCGCGTCGCCACGCTCGGCGAACGCGTCGTCCAGTACGCCAACATCGAGCCCGACCCGCGGTCCTTCGAGAGCGAACAGAACCAGGGCGGCGGCTGAAGAGCAAGCGTTTTGCCGACGGCACCGCCCCCTTCCGAGCATGCACGCCATCACGAACTCCGGGTGGGTGGAGGTCATCACGGGGTCGATGTTCTCGGGGAAGACCGAGGAACTCCTGCGGCGCCTGCGCCGCGCGGAGATCGCGGGCCAGAACGTGGCCGCGTTCACGCCCGCCGTCGACGACCGGTACGGGGAGGCGACGCTCGGCTCGCACGCCGGCCGCACGTGGGAGGCGACCGTCGTCGAGACCACCGCGGAGGGCGTCTCGAAGATCCCCAGCCACCTGAACGGCGAGGAGGTCGTCGCCGTCGACGAGGCGAACTTCTTCCCGAACGAGCTCGTCGAGGTCTGCCAGAACCTCGCGAGCGACGGCCGCCGCGTCGTCGTCTCCGGCACCGACCAGACGTTCCGCGGCGAGCCCTTCGAACCCATCCCGCAGCTGATGGCGGTCGCGGAGTACGTCGAGAAATTCCAGGCGATCTGCACGCAGTGCGGCGAGCCCGCGACCAGGAACCAGCGGCTCATCGAGGGCGAGCCCGCGCACTACGACGACCCCACCATCATGGTCGGCGCGGAGGAGTCCTACGAGGCGCGCTGCCGGAACTGCCACGTCGTCGAACGGGATTGAGATGACGGACAGTGGGCGGACTGAGCGGCCGGTGGGAGGTCGGTCGGCGTGACCACGTGGGTGGAACCCGAGGGCGGCCGCGAGCGCGGGCTCTGGGGGCTCGCGAAGTCGTTCACGCAAGTGCTCGTGAACCCCGGGGGGTTCTTCCGGGAGGCCGTCTCGCCCGGCGACCAGGCACCCGGGCTCGCGTTCGGGATGACCGTGGTGTTGCTCGAGGAGTCGACGCGGCTCGCGCTCCACCCGGCCGCCGCACTGGACTTCCCGACCGCGGACTGGCTCGCCGCGCTGCTCACCGTCGCGCTCGCCGTGCTGCTCGTCACGCCGGCCGCGATCCACGCGCTGTCCGCCGTCCAGACGCTCGCGCTCGTCGCCGTCGCGCCGGACCGCGGCGGCGTCAGCGAGACCGTCCAGGTGATCGCGTACGCCGCCGCGCCCTGCGTGCTCGCGGGCGTCGGCGTGCCCGCCGTCACCGCCATCGCGACGCTCTGGTCGTTCGCCCTCCTCGTGTACGGCACCAGCGTCGTCCACGAAATCTCGCTTCCACGCGCGTTCGCCGCCGCCGTCGTCCCCGGCGCGCTCGCGTTCGGGTCCGGATTCGGCGGCATCGCCGCCGCCGAAGCGCTCGCCGACGCGGCCGCCACCGCACTCGCACTTTAGTCGGTGGCGTCCGACTGGGCGACCGTGCTCAACATCAACCTCTCCGAGTTCATGGTCGAACTGAAAGACGGCGCCATCAAGAACGTCGGCCCGTCGAACAAGCACGCCGAAGCGAAACTCTTCGACGTCGCGGAAGCCGGCGCCCGCGAGTTCGGCGACAAACGCGTCAAACTCGTGTTCCGGGACGACGACGGCAACGAAGTCCAGGTCGCGCTGTTCCCCGAGGACGTCCGCAGCGTCGTCGAAGACGTCGAAGCCCTGGAGGACGACAGCCCGGTGTTCGAGTGACGCGCGCGCGACTTTCGATAATCGTTTACGGCAGCACCCGCTCTTATCACGCAAATGGGTACCTGCATTGTCTGTGGCTCCTCCACCGACGGTCACATCTGTGACACGCACGAGGAGGACGTCGCGTTCGAGTTCCGAGGCAACTCCCCCGACCAACTGACCACCGGCCGCTTCTACCGCGGCAGCGTCGACGGCTTCGCCGAGTTCGGCGTCTTCGTCGACATCGGTGACTCGGTCACCGGCCTCCTGCACCGCAGCGAGGTGCCGGGCCGCGTCGAGTCCCTCGACTGGGACGCCGGCGACGAAGTCTACGTCCAGGTCACGGATGTCCACGACAACGGGAACGTCGACCTCGGGTGGTCAATCCGCCAGAGCGAGCGGGACTTCCGCGGCCACCTCGTCGACGACCCGAGCGCCGAGTCCGACGCCGAACTCCCCGAGGAAGCCGACGCCGGGTCGACGGAGTCCGAGTCCGACGCGGAGTCCGCCGAGGCCGCGACGGACACCGAGACCGAGACCGCCGACGGCGGAACGCCCGTCGAAAAATCCGAGTCCGAATCCGAGGCCGAGTCTACACCCGAGCCCGAGTCGAAGTCCGGGTTCGAGTTCGCCGACGAAGCCGGCGAGGACGACGTCCCGACGCCCGCGGTCGAGACCGAGACTGAATCAGCGGCGGCCGAGCCTGAGAAGACCGAGTCCGAGATGTCCATCGAACCGGAACCCGGGCGCGCGACCGAATCCAGGACCGGGGAATCCGCCGACGAAGCGGAAGCGACCGAGGGCGAGGACGAATCGGAGACGCCCGAGCGCGTCCCCGTCGCCGACCTCGAGGACCACGTCGACGAACGCGTCGCCGTCGAGGGCGAGATCGCGAACGCGCGCCAGACCAGCGGCCCCACGGTCTTCGAACTCGCGGACGAATCCGGCGTCGTCGACGCCGCCGCGTTCGTCGAAGCCGGCGTCCGCGCGTACCCCGACGTCGAAGCCGGTGACGTCGTCCGCATCGTCGGCGATGTCGAACGCCGCCGCGGCGAACTCCAGGTCGAGACCGAGGACCTCGAGGAACTCACGGGCGACGACGCCCAGGTCGTCCGCGCCCGCATGGACGAAGCGCTCGACGAACGCGCGACCCCCGAGACCACGGCACTCCTCGCCGAGGACGACGCCGTCGCCGCCATCCGCGACGACCTCGAGGCCGCCGCGACCGCCATCCGGCGCGCCGTCATCGACGCCCGCCCGGTCATCGTCCGACACACCACGACCGTCGAGGGCTACGTCGCCGGCACCGCCATCGAGCGCGCGCTCCTCCCCCTGATCCGGAGCGAGCACGCCCGCGAGGACGCCGAGTACCACTACGTCGACCGCCGCCCCCTCGACGACGCGTTCTACACCATCGACGACGCCACCGGCGACGTCACGAACATGCTCGAGGCCGCCGAGCGCCACGGCGAGAAACACCCGCTGTTCGTGCTCGTCGGCGCCGGCTCCACCAGCGAGTCCACGGACGCCCTCGACCTCCTCGACATCTACGACGCCGACACCGTCGCCGTCGACGGCGGGTACGCCGACGACGCCGCCGGCATGGACGTCCTCGTCTCCCCGACCGCCGCCGGCGAAGCCCCCGTCAACACGGGCGCGCTCGGCACGCAGCTCGCCGCGCTCGTGAACGACGACGTCCGCGAAGACCTCTACCACCTCCCCGCGGTCGCGTACTGGACGGACCTCCCGGCCGCGTACGCCGATCTCGCCGACGAGACCGAGTACAGCCGCGGCGACCTCGAGGACCTCCGGGACGCCATCGCGCTCGAGGCGTTCTACCAGTCCTACGAGGACAAACGTGAACTCATCAGCGACCTGCTCTGGGGGGAAGCCGACGACTCCCTGGTCACGCACGTCTCCGACCAGTTCAGCGAACGCCTCGAGACCGAGCTGTCGACCGCCGAACCCCACCTCCGGGTGCGGGGGACGAGCGGCGTCACCTTCGAGATTCTCGACGTCGACGACTACACCCACCAGTACGACTTCCCGCCGGTCGGCCTGCTGCTCGACGCGCTCCACCGCCGCGACGACCGCGCCGACGTCCTCGTCGGCGTCAGCGGCGACGAACTCCGCGTCCGCAGCGACGACGCGGTCGACGTCCGCGCGGTCGGCGAACGCGTCGCCGACGAACTCCCGGACGCCGGCGTCGTCCCGCGGGGCGCCCGCGACGGCCGCATCGAGTTCCTCGCCGGCGAACAGGACGCGGTCGTCGACGCGGTCGTCGACGCCATCGCCGACCAGCTCGCCTGACGCGCAACGACACGCTTTTTCGCTCCCGGCCGCTCGTATCCCCCAATGAGTAGCGACGCCGACGGCGCGTTCGCGGACGCCTGCGAGGCGCTCGTCGACCGCATCCTCGAGGGGGACGTCGACCGCGACGACGTCGAGAGCGCGAAACTCGAGGTGTGCTCGGAGTACTCGGCACCGAAGGTGCCGAAGCACTCCGACCTCCTCGACTTCGCGCCGGACGGCCGCCGCGAGGAACTCGAGGACGTCCTCCAGCGCAAGCCCGTCAGGACCGCCTCGGGCGTGACGCCGGTCGCCATCATGACCAGCCCGGAGACGTGCCCGCACGGCAAGTGCCTGTACTGTCCGGGCGGCCCCGCCAGCGAGTTCACGTCCAGCCAGTCGTACACCGGCCACGAGCCCGCCGCGGCCCGCGGCGAACAGAACGACTACGACCCATACGGCCAAGTGACGCTGCGGCTCCACCAGCTCCGGGAGATCGGCCACCCCGTGGACAAGGTCGAACTCATCCTGATGGGCGGGACGATGACCGCGCGCAGCCACGACTACCAGGAGTGGTTCGTGAAGCGCGCGCTCCAGGCGCTGAACGACTACGACCTCGACCAGGACCCCGAGCCGGCCGAGGACGAGTCGTTCGCGCAGGACCCCGAGGAGTACGACTTCGAGTATCTGGAGGACGTCATCGCGGAGAACGAGCGCGGGGACATCCGGAACATCGGGACGACGTTCGAGACGAAGCCCGACTGGTGTGACCCCGAACAGATCGACCGCATGCTCGACCTCGGCGGCACGAAAGTCGAGGTCGGCGTGCAGACGACCTACGAGCGCATCAACCGCGAGATGCACCGCGGGCACGGCGTGCAGGCGTCGATCGACGCGAACCGGCGGCTGCGGGACGCCGCGTTCAAGGTCGGGTTCCACATGATGCCGGGTCAGCCCGGCATGAGCAAGGAGATGGTCCTCGAGGACTTCCGGCGGCTGTTCGAGGACGAGAAGTGGAAGCCGGACTACCTGAAGATCTACCCGACGCTGGTCGTCCGGGACACCGTCACGTACGACATGTGGCGCCGCGACGAGTTCCAGCCGCTCCGCAACGAGGAGGCCGCCGAGCTCGTCGCGGAGATCAAGGACATGATTCCGCGGTACACGCGCCTGCAGCGCGTCCAGCGGGACATCCCCGCGGACTTCATCGACGCCGGCGTCTGGAAGT
>JBDGUB010000001.1:46216-97661 GCA_042216245.1 Halobacterium sp. | reverse complement strand
TTCCGTGACATCGAAGATGTCACGCGCACGTTCCGCGTGGTCGGGTCCCCGTGCACGAATCCGGCGTCGTGGATGGCGGCGAGGTGGCGGCCGACGTCCCGCACGCGGGCCTCGGTGAGGGCGTCCCGGAGGTCGGTGTCGCCGACGCGCTCGAAGACCAGCGTGGCCTCGGGGACGTCCACGTCCCACACGAGCGGCGTCGGCACGCCCTCGCGTCGCGCGTCGCTCGTGAGTCGGGCCTCGAGAACGGAGCGGTCGCGCCGCAGGCGGGCGTCGAGCGCGGCGTGCCGGTAGCCCTTCGGCAGCCGGGTCTTCGTGACGGTCTCCGGCGACAGTTCCACGGTCGCCTCCGCGCCCTGCACGACGTCGCCGCCCCGGGCCGGCGGCGCCTCCGGAGCGCGCCACGTCACGTCCACCTCGTCCGGCCGGAAGTTCGAGTCGATGCCGGACGCCTCGACGTCCAGGGTGTCGCCGGCGTCGGCCATCTTCGCGCCGAGCACGGCGATCATGCCCGCGTTGTCCCGGAGGAACCGAGGTTCGGGCGCGTAGAAGTCCGCGCCGCGCTCCTCGCACATCGCCGCGAGCATCCCCCGCAGGCGGTCGTTCTGCCCGACGCCGCCACCGAGGACGAGCTCGTCGCGGCCCGTCAGGGAGAGCGCGCGCTCCGCGACCTCCGTCAGCATCGCGAAGACCGTCTCCTCGAGCCCCCGGCAGACGTCCTCGACCGGTTCGCCGTCGTCGTAGGCCTGCTTCGCGGCGCTCGTGATGCCGGAGAAGGAGAAGTCCATCCCCTTCACGACGTACGGCAGCTCCGTGTACTCGCCGTCCCGCGCGTGCGACTCCACCTTCGGCCCGCCCGGGTGGCTCCAGCCGACGTGCCGCGTGAACTTGTCCAGGGCGTTCCCGACGCCGGTGTCCATCGTCTCCCCGAGCACGCGATACCGGCCGTTCCGGTACGCGAGCACGTGCGCGTTCGCGCCGCTCGCGTTCAGGCAGACCGGCGCGTCGAACCCGGAGCGGTGCCGGCCGATTTCGAGGTGCGCGACCATGTGGTTGACGCCGACCAGCGGCACGTCCAGCGTCTGGGCGAGCGCGCGCGCCGCGGACCCGACGATGCGCAGGCACGGACCGAGCCCCGGCCCGCGCGAGAAGGCCACCGCGTCGACGTCGCCGCCGCTCTCCGCCAGTATCTCGTCGACCACGCCGGGAATCGCCGACCGCATGTGTTCGGCGGCCTCCCGCGGGTGGATGCCGCCGCTCTCCGGCTGGTAGGCGTCGGACTCGACGACGACAGAATCAGTCTCGGAGTCGTACAGCGCCGCGCTCGCGCACCACGCGGTGCCCTCGACGCCGAGAACCCGCATCTACCGCGTTACTCCCACTCGGTGTAGCCGCACTTCCCGCAGTACTGTCGGTCGCCGTGGTCCGCGAGGAACGTGTCGCCGCACCGCGGACACATCTCCTTGTCCGTGGTGCCGTCCTCGTCGTAGTAGTCGCCGCGGGGCATTATTCAGCCTCCTCCGCTTCGGCGTCTTCCTCGCCGATCTTGTTCCGCTCGAGCATGTGCTCGTGCTCGACGTCGGCGGCCTCCTCGGGGGACTCGTAGACCTTCGCGCGGCCGACGGTCGTCCGCATCCCGAACTTCGTGTCCAGCTCGTGGACGACGACCTCCTCGGAGTCCTTGTCCAGTTTCGCCGCGAGGCTGTCGCGGACCGAGAGCCGCGACGGCGTCGCGTCCTCGTGCTCGATCTCGAATTTGACCTCCGTCCGGTGGAGCAGGGGGTTGTCCTCCTGCTCCAGAATCTCGATTTCCATGGTCAGTTGTCCCTACATGAGCGCGAAATCTGTAAAAGCATTTCGAAGGGACCGCAGCGCGGGCCGTCAGTCCACGAGCGACCAGAACTCCTCGGTGGTCTCCAGGAGTTCCGCGAGCTCCAGCACGCGCTCGTGGAGCTCTTCGGTGACGTTCGCGAGCACCATCCCCTCGCCGGGCTGCCCGTAGACGACGCTCGCGCCGTCCGGCGCCGCGAGCACGGCGGGAATCGCCGCGAGGTCCTCCTCGCCCAGCACGGAGACCACCGTCGACCCCTCGGCGTGGATGGCGGCGACGAGCGCGTCCAGGAGGTCCCCGGAGACGGTCGCGGGCGCGCTCTCGACCTCGACCTCGCGGTCGGCGTCCGGGACGCCGCCCCGAATCGTCTCCGAGACCGCCTCGCGTTCGGTCTTCCCGTCCACCACGGAGACCTTCGGCGTGACGCCGGCCTCGGCGAGGTGGTACGTGACGACGTCCCCGACCGCGATGATGGGGTCGCCGGCGTCCGCGAGCAGTTCCCGGACGTCCGTGTACACCGGGCCCATCGGCTCCTTGAACGCCTCGCGCGCGTGCTCCGGGAGTGAAGCCACCGGGTCGGTCACGTTACCTGACCTTCAGCGCGTACTCGCCCGCCTCGCTGACCTCCATCTTCTCCGCGATCTCGGACTCCTCGGGGTGCGTGATGACGACGTAGCCCGCCCAGTCCTCGGTGAGGCTGTTCGACGAACAGTACGGACACCGCTCCTCGTCCGGTTCGACGATGCGGTGGCAGTCGTGGCACGCCAGCCGGTTCGACGCCATCTACTCCTCACCCTCGCTGAGCTCCTGCTCGCGGGCCTCCCGCAGCCAGCCGTGCTTCCCGAGCCCGGGCTGTTTCGCGGTCAGCCCGATCTTCGACTCCCGGGGGTTGCGTTCGTCGATGCTCTTCGTGACGATGCGCGCCCGCACCGAGTCGCCGGTGCCGATGACCTCGTTCGACTCCCGGGACGCCAGCTGCTGGTTCTCCTCGTCGAACGCGAGGTACTCGTCGCTGATCTGGGAGACGTGCAGCAGTCCGTCCACGGGACCGATGCCGACGAACGCGCCGAAGCTGACGACCTCGACGATCTCGCCGTCGACGACCTCCTGCATCTCGGGATCGAAGGTCACCGCGTCGAACTCCGCGTCGTAGTAGACGCCCGGACGGTTCGGCAGCACCGCGCCCTCGCCGAGGTCGTGGACCTCGGTGACGGTGACGACGCTCCCGACGTCCTCGTCCATGCGTCCCTCGAGTTTGTCCTGCAGCAGGCGTTTCACCAGGTCGGGACTCACGTCCCCGAGGTGCTCGGGGGGAACCTCTACCGTGTCCTTGAGCCGTGCTCGCTTGTACATCTATGGTTGAGTGATAGTCAGTTGATTCCGGCCCCGTAAATGAATTACTGGCACGCCCGCGTCGAGCAGGCGTTCCTTCAGCGGGGCGTCGTTCGTCGCGACCGCGTCGACGTCGCCGTCCGTGGCGAGCGCGTAGAGCGCGTCGTCCGCGTACGATTCCTCCGTGCTCACGGACTCACAGCGGTCCGCCAGGTCCGCCGCCACGCTGGCCGCCGTGCCCTCCTCGCCGCCGGACGCGGCGAGCGTCTCGAGTTCAGCGCGGACCGACTCGGGGACGACGGGCTCGCAGTCCCCGAGCAGGCCCTCGAGTTCGTGGAAGACGCGAACCCCGAACTCGACCGGCAGCATCAGCGCGTTGGCGTCCATGGCGACTCGCATCACTCCGTGAGCGTTCCGACGCCGATGAGCCGCCAGCGCGCGCCGACGCGGCGGTTGATGGCGATCTTCGCGCCGGCGGGCGCGCAGACGGGGCGCTTCAGCGCGACCTCGCACTCGCCGTCGCGGGCGCTCGTCACGGACCCGACCGTGGTCGCGGTGCCGACGGTGAGCATCAGCGGTTCGCCCGTGGAGATCGGGTCGATCTCCTCGCCGTCCTCGGCGCCGACGAGGCGGTCGAGGAGTTCGACGTCCATCTCGAAGGCGTCCCACGTCGGCGGGAGCGTGCCGGGCGGGCCGGCGACCTGGCCGGCGAGCGCGTCGCCCTTCGTGAGACTCGGGTCGAGGCCGGTGCCGACGCCGAGCAGGCCGCCCGGGGAGACGGTGTCCGCGGGTTCGCCGCCCGCCTGCAGGCTCCGCACGTCGGTCTCGACGGGGCGCCACTCGGTCTGGCCGCCCTCCTCGACCTCGCGGCCGGGTCGGAGTTCGACCTCGTCGCCGGTCTCGAGTTCGCCGGCGACGAGGCTGCCGCCGAGCACGCCGCCCTGGAGGCCGTCCCAGGTCGTGCCGGGGCGGTTGATGTCGAACGACCGCGCGACGTACATCTGGGCGTCGGCGTCGGGGTCTCGCTCCGGCGTCGGAATCTCGTCCTCGAGCGCGTCGATGACGAGGTCGATGTTGATCTCCTGTTCCGCCGAGATGGGGACGATGGGGGCGTCCTCCGCGACGGTGCCCTCGACGAACTCCTGGATCTGCTCGTAGTTCTCGCGGGCCTGCTCGCCGTCCACGAGGTCGACCTTGTTCTGGGCGACGACGATGTTCTCGATGCCGATGATGTCCAGCGCCATGAGGTGCTCCTCGGTCTGGGGCTGGGGGACGGGCTCGTTGGCGCTGACGACCAGCACCGCGCCGTCCATCAGCGCGGCGCCCGAGAGCATCGTCGCCATCAGGGTCTCGTGGCCGGGCGCGTCCACGAACGAGACCGTGCGCAGTACCTCGGTCTCGGTGCCGTGCTCCGGGCACTCCTCGGCGACCGTGTAACACGCGGGCTCCTCGCAGTCGGGGCACCGGCGCAGCGTCGCGTCGGCGTACCCGAGGCGGATGGAGATGCCGCGTTTCATCTCCTCGGAGTGCTGGTCCGTCCACTCGCCGCTGAGCGCACGGACGAGCGTCGTCTTGCCGTGGTCCACGTGACCGACCAGTCCGATGTTCACCTCCGGTTGACGGTGTTCGTCTGCCATGTTCACAGAGTAATCTTGCGTGAATTTCGCCCCGAACGACTGATAAACCTACTGTTACGGACTCGCGAGAGACCGCCCTGCTGGCCGGCAGACGCCGGGCTCGCCGCCCCCGGCCGCGTCGTCCGGGCGACGCGGCGTTTAACCGCCGCGACCGCGTATCGGGGGACCGTGCGAGAGTTCGGCTTCGAACTCCGGCTGTGCGCGCGCCTCGAGGCTGGGGGCGTGCCCGGCCTGGGGGACGCGGGCGTCGTGGCGCGCCAGCTCGGGACGAGCGTGCACGCCGCCGGCGGCCGCATCGTGGACGCCGTCTGCGTGCTCCCGGGCCCGGCGTTCGCGGACCGGACGGCGCTCGCCAGCGAGACGATTCCGCCCGCCGTGCTGGACGCCGACCTCCCCGTCGGCGAGTACGAGCGCGTCACTCGCGTCTTCGACGGGCCGCCGGAGCGCGCGCGAGCGCTCGCGGAGCGCGGCGCCGACGCGGGCTTCCTGGACGTCACCCGGCGGGGCGGCCAGCAGGTCGTCCGGCAGGCCGCGCGGTACCCCGACTGGGTGGGCGGCCTGGTCGGCGTCGAGAACAAGCCCGACCTGGGGCGCCCGGGCGACCTCCGGCTGCAGATGCGCCACGACGCCAGCCTCGGCGTCCTCGATTACGCCGTCGTCGCGACCGAGAGCCACGTCACGGGCGCCCACCTCAACCGCCTCCCCGACGCCGTGGGCGTGTGGCGCGTGGACTTCGCGGACGAGAACCCGATAGCGGTCGTGCGCGAACCCCGGAAGCTCGACGCGGCCGGCCCCGGCCTGGAAGTCCTCGAGGAGCACCCCGCGCGCACCGACGTGCGGCCGGTCACGGCCGCCGAGAAGGCCCGGCAGCGCCGCCGCGTCGCGGAGCGCGCGTACGGCAAGGGCTGGCGGACCTTCGACTTCCCGGCGTGCGCGGCGGCGTCGACGGGCGACGCGGCCACGCCGCTCCCGTACTGCGAGTACTTCGACCGCGTCGTCGACCCGGCGGCTGAGTGCGGGGCGGACTGCCCCGGGTTCGACGCCGCGGACGGCCCCGACGTCGACCTCGACGCGGAGCGCGAGCGCCGGACGCCCTGGCGGTCGGACGCGGGCGGGCGGCGGCGGCAGTCCGGCCTCGACCAGTTCTGAGGGCGTTCGCGGACGCTGCGACCACGCACAAACACTAACGGGCCGAGGCGTCGAAGTCCGCGCCGTGTCCCCGGAGCGACAGTACGCGGTGACGGTCGCGGTCGGCGTCGCGGCGCTCGCGCTGTGCCTCTGGCTCGAGAGCAGCGGCAGCGTCGCGGCGTCCGCGGGCGTCGTCTACGCCGCGGCGTCCTACTACGCCTGCGAGCACCCGGACCTGTTGAGCGGCCGCGAGGGCGGCAGCCTCGAGGCGGGCGTGCTCGCCGGCGTGAGCACGTTCGGGATGATGGGCGTCCTGCTCGCCGAACCCGGCGGCGGCGTCGTGGTGCTGGCGTTCGGCCTGACGTACTTCGGGTACGCGAACGGCGTCGCGTACGCCCGCGACCGGGACGCAGTCGCCGAGTGACCCACACCCAAACGTGGAAGCACCTGCGCGCGAGAGGGCGACCTATGCGAATCGACGGCCTCCACCACGTCGTCCTCGACGTGCCCGACGTCGCCGCCGCCGAACGGTTCTCCGCCGACCTCTTCGACCTGTCCGTGGCGTTCCGCGAGGGCGAGTACGACGGCGAGTACGGGCGGGTCCCCGACGGCCTCGACTGGCCGGCCGCCCGCGAGCGCGGCGTCGACCCGGGGATGACGTTCCTGACGCGGCCGGGCTTCGCGCTCGCCGTCGCCGAAGAACCGGGGAGCGGCGACGGCGGGCGCCTGGACCACGTCGCGCTGGCGGTCGACGCGACCGCCGTCGAGCGAATCGCCGAGTCGGCACGCGGGCTCGGCTGCGAGGTCGACGAACGGGAGGACGTCGCGTTCGTCACCGACCGCTACGGCGTCGGGTGGGAGCTGAACGCGGGGTCGCCGCCGCCGACGTGTCCGTTCGACGACCTCGACGTGTGATCACAGCTCGAACGTCTCGCCGTCGACCGCGAGTTCGTCGGCGAACGCCTCGTCGGCGGGGTAGTAGTGGGAGACGTGGACGAGCCGGGTCTCGGCGGCGTCGAGGTCGTCGGCGAGGGCGAGCGCGCCCTCCCGAGTCATGTGTTTCATGCCGAACGTCCGCGGGACGCCGTCCTCGTCGGGGTGCCGGCCGCCCTCGGGGTGGTGGTGGCAGAGGTGCGCGGGCACGATGCCGTCCGCGAGCAGGAGGTCGGGGTTCCGGAGCGCGTCCCGGGATTCGTCGGGGACGTCGTAAGTGGTGTCCCCGGTGAGCGCGAGTTTCGCACCGTCGGACTCGCTCCGCTCGTCCGACGAGCCCCCGCTCGCTTCGCTTGCCGGGACGCCGTCGCGCTCGCTTTGCTCGTCCGACGAGCCCCCGCTCGCTTCGCTTGCGGGGACGCCGTCGCGCTCGACGACCACGCCGTAACACAGGAGCGGCGGGTGGTCGACGGGGACGAGGGTGACCTCGAAGCCCGCGGCCTCGAAGGACTCGAGGGGCGCGACCGGCCGCGGGTCGACGTTCTGGAGGTAGTCGTACTTCCGCGCGACGGTCTCCGCGACCGACTCGCCGGTCTCGGGGTCGCGCTCGTCGGCGGCGTACACCGGGAGGTCGTCGAACAGCCGGTACGCGTTCCCGAGGCCGTCGAGGTGGTCGAAGTGCACGTGGGAGACGACGCCGGCGTCCGGCAGCGGAACGTCCTCGCGGAGGAACTGGTAGCGGAAGTCCGGACTGAAGTCAACGAGCAGGGCGTCCCCCGTCGGTTCGTGTTCGACGTGGACGGAGAACCGGGTGCGTTCGACGCCGCGGTCGCGGGCCGCCCGGCAGGTGGCGCAGTCACAGCCCGGCGTCGGCGTCCCCGTCGTGTCACCGGTGCCGAGCAGCGTGACCTTCATTCCCCGGTCGCGTCCGGCGCCTCGACGCCGCCGTCCTGGCTGTCGCGACTGCCGTGGTCCTCGTGGTCGTGGCCGTCGCTGTCGTGGCCTGCGTCGTCGCCGTCGTGGTCGTGGCCGTCGCTGTCGTGGCCCGCGTCGTCGCCGTCCAGGGCGTCCTCGAGGGTGTCGAGGTTCCGGAGGTGGTCGCGGTCCTCGAAGTCGTCGACGGCGTCGACGAGGTCCTGCTGGGTGAGCGTGGTGCGGTCCTCGACGAGCGCGTCCAGGACGGCCTCCCGGAGGACGAGCCGGATGTCGCTGCCGGTCAGTCCCTCGGTCTCCGCGGCGAGCGCCGCGGGCTCGAAGTCCGCGATGTCGAGCTCGCGCGTGACGAGCTCGAGGATGTCCGCGCGCATCTGCTCGTCCGGCCGCGGGAAGGAGAGAATCTCGTCGAAGCGCCGCCACGCCGCCGCGTCCAGCTCGTCCGGGTGGTTGGTCGCGCCGATGAGCAACACGTCGTCGTTCACGAGGCTCACCTCGTCGATGGACTTCAGCAGCGTGTTGACCGCGCGCTTGATGGCGTTGTGTTCGTCGCCGGTCCGCGTCGTCGCGACGAAGTCGAACTCGTCCATGAAGAGGATGCAGGGCGACAGCCGCTTCGCGACCTCGAAGACCTTCTCGACGTTCTTCGCGGTCTCGCCGAGGTACTGGCTCGTGATCATCGACAGCTTCACCTCGACGAACGGCAGGTCGAGCTGGTGGGCGAGCCCGCGGGCCGTCGACGTCTTCCCGGTGCCGGGCGGCCCGACGAACAGCAGCTTCCCGATCTCGCTGAGCCCGATGGTCGCGAGGTAGTCGCGGTGCTCGATGGCCTTCGCGACCTTCGCCATCTCCTCCTCCTGCTCGTCGGTGAGCACGATGTCGTCGAGGGTGACGTCGATCTCGGCGGGCGAACGCACCTCCACGAGGTCCAGCATCTCCTCGTCGTCCTCGTCGAAGTACTCCGCGAGCAGGCCGTCGATCCACTGCGGGTCGGCCTGCACGGGCCGGTTGTCCTCACGGGCGGCGTCGTAGTCGACGCCGAACTCGTCGCCCATGACGAACGCGAGCGCGGGGTTCGCGCGGATGCGGTCGGCGTCCGCGCGCTCCACGAACCAGTCGACGGCCATGTCGTCGTCGACCAGCGAGATGTTGCCCGCGAACGTGTCGCGGTCGGTGAACATCAGCCCGGAGACCGCCTCCCAGGGCTCGTCGACCTCGGTCGCTTCGTCGACCGCGGTCTCGGTCACCTGTGGGGGACGGGGGACGCCGTCGTCCTCCCAGAGGGCGATGCGGTGTTCGGGCGGAAGGTCGTTCTCGTCGAGTTCCTGGTGGCGGTCGTAGACGCGGGCCGTGAGCAGGAATTCGACGACGTCGAGCGCCTCAGCAGTCACTAGCCCTCTTCTACCCACTGCGGGCGCATAAGCGCGTCGCAGTCCGCCGAGCGCCGGGCAGGGAAAAAGCCGTAATCGGGGTGCGCGTCACGCCGTCGCGTTCGTCCGCACGTAGAAGACGACGGGGCGGCCGGACTGGTAGCCCTGGTAGACGCGGCGCTCGTAGCCGCGCTCCGTGAGGTCGACCTCGAGTTTGTCCTCGTCGGACTCCAGGGTGATGACGACCGGCGGGTCGAGGGCCGTGACGTCCTCGGTGTGAAGCGTGCTGGAGACGTTCGCGCCGTACACCTCGAGGTACCACGGGAGCGGCAGGCGGTCGAACCAGCCCTCGTAGCCGCCGCCCCAGTCGGTCTCGTTGTCGAAGTCGTCGATGCGGAGGGTCTTGTCGACGGCGCGGTCGTTCGGCGAGTAGAACGTGTCCCCGTAGAACACCACGTCGACGCCGTCGTGGGACGCCGCGATGGCTTCGATGTCCGCGAGCGTCGACTGCATGTGGCCGGACGGCTGCGCGTACTGCACGAGGGGGTTGCCGGGGCCCTGGGCGTTCGCGTACGACGTCTGCGCGGCGACGGCGCCCGTGCCGGCCGCGGCGACGACGAGCACGACGGCGGCCACGCGGGCGCGGGCGAGGTTGCCGGACGCGACTCCCTCGCGGCCGTACCGGAAGACGAGGCCGACGCCGACGCCCGCGGGGAGCGCGAGCGGGACGACGGCGTTCACGGCGGTCCAGCCGGCGGCGATGTCCGAGACGGCGGGGTAGCCGAACACGGAGAACGCGCCCCAGTAGAACGCGAACGCGACGACGGCGCGCGGCCGCTCGGCGGCGTAGCGCTCGTGGAAGAACCCGAGGAGGGCGAACGCGACGAGCGCGAGCGCGCCGACTGAGAGCACGGTGAGGTCGTGTTTCAGGAACGCGATGTAGGAGTGGGCGGGCATGCCCGTCGACCCCCAGAGGTCCACGAACTCCCGGAACGTCCCGATGGTGGCGGCGCGCAGCACCTCGGGCGCCATCCCCGGCTTCGAGAGCAGGCGGTAGTACTCGGGTTTCGGCGCGTAGAACGACACGACGACGACCGCGACTTCGACGGCGGCGACCGCGAGGTGGAGTTTGTACCGCCAGGCCGCCCTCGCCGCGCGCTTCGCGTGGGTTCGCGCGACGTCCAGGCGGGTGGCGTCGGCGTCGTGTTCGGCGAGCACGAGGCGGCCGTCGAGCACGAGCGCGAGCGCGCCCACCCAGCAGACGGGGTACAGGAGGCTGGTCTCCTTGGCGGTGAACGCGAGCGCGAACGGGAGCGCGCCGGCGTACACGTAGCGGGCCTTCCCGGTGTCGACGGCGCGCACGAACAGGCCGAACGCGGCGAACATGAACCCCGCGACGAGGAGGTCGTTGCGCATGAACCGCGAGTAGTACAGGAGCACGGGGTTCAGCGCGAGGAACGCCCCCAGGCCGACTACTTCGGCGTCCGAGAGGTGGTCGCGGTAGAGCCACGCGGACAGCGGGAGGAGCGCGCCGACGACGGCGACGACGAGCCGCATCGTGAAGTCCGACGGCCCGAGGAGGTCGAAGACGACGCCGTTGACGTGCGGGAGGAAGGGGCCGTGGATGATGGCGCGGTACTCCCACGCGCCGACGTTCATGTAGTGGAGGATCCAGTGGGCGACCCGGGACTCGTCCTGGTGGGCGACCCGCCAGCCGAGCGCCCAGAGGCGGGCGACGAGCGCGAGCGCGGCGACGACGAGGAGGGCGGCGGCAGCGCGGGGTCGCGACGACGCGCCGCGGGACCGTGACATACCACCCGGTAACGAGGGGCCCGATAAACGCTTTCCGGATGGCGAGCACGCCGCCAGACCGCGGGCAGGGGGTTCGCAGCGCGTGCGAGCCGGGGGAAGGCACTTACTGTCGGGAGTCCAATACGACCGCGTGCCCTCCCGTCGCGTCCCGGTCGCGTTGCTGTGTTGCGTCCTCGTCGTGACCGCCGGCTGTGCCGGTCTCTCGGACACGGGTGGCCAGCCCACGACCGACGGGACCACGACGGCCACCCCGACGGAGACGACGACCGAATCGACCACGCAGGCGACGACGGCGCAGCCAGCTCAGCTCGCGCCCGGTCTCACTCGGGATGGCGTCGCCGACGCGCTCGCGCTCGCCGACGCCCACCGGGAGTTCCTGGAGACCCACCAGTTCGTCAAGCGAACCAGGACGCAGCGGGAGAACCCCGGCGACTGGGGGTGGCGGGCGTCGGTGCTCGCGTACGCGAACGAGTCCCACTGGAAGTGGAACACCACCGGCGAGGAGCTGCCGGTCGCGTTCGGCGTGACGAACGGCTCGTACGCCCTGTTCGCGGACGGCCACCGCGTGCTGTACCGGCTCCGGGCCGACGGGAACGTCACGTACGGCGTCGCCCGAATCGGCGGCGGAGCCGACAGCCCGCCGACGCCGCCCCGGAGCGTCCTGGGCCGGTCCGTCTACGAGCGCGGACTCGTGTACACGCTGCTGTCGCGGGCAAACGTGACCGTCGAGCGCGGCGACGGCGTCGCCGCCCGCGTCACCGGGACGGCCGACGAATTTTCGATCGGCGGCGAGACGGTGACGGACGTCGAGTTCACCGCGGCCGTCCGGTCGAGTGGCCTCGTCGAACGCCTCGAACTCACCTACGAGCGGGGGAACGCGACGGTGAAGCGCTCGATAATCTTCGACGCGGACGTGACCGACCCCCTGGAGCGGCCGGCCTGGTACGACACCGCCTTGAACCGCACGAACGAGTAGGGGCTCCGCGCAAACGCGTGGCGGGAGCCAGCCTTCGGGCGCTCTGCCGGGGCGGGGCGAGTAAACCGCGAGCCGTATGTCGCCCGTTGTGGGACGTTTATGGTGCGTGATGCCGGACAGTGGACCATGGGAAGCGACACCACTCCGGTCATCGCGGCGGCCTACCGCACGCCCCAGGGCAAAGAGGACGGCGCGTTCGCGGACACGCGCAGCGAGGACCTCTCGGTCCCCCTCATCGACCACATCCTCGACGAGCACGGGCTCACGAGCGACCACATCGACGACCTCCAGTGGGGGGTCGCCCAGCAGCGAACCGAGCAGGACAACAACGTCGCGCGCGTCATCGCGCTCCTCTCCGAGCTGGGCGAGGACGTGCCCGCGGCGACCATCAACCGCTGGTGTGCGTCCTCCATGGAGGCCATCATGCGGTCCGCGGACTCCATCCGCGCGGGCCAGCGCGACGCCGTCATCGCGGGCGGCGTCGAGAACATGAGCCGGGTGCCGATGGACGGCGACTCCTACGCCCACCTCCACCCGAAGCTCGGGGAGCTGTACAACGTCCCGGAGCTCCAGATGGGGATGACCGCCGAGAAGGTCGCGGAACGCTACGACATCACGCGAGAGCAGCAGGACGAGTACGCGCTCCAGAGCCAGCGCCGCGCGGCCGAGGCGACGGACTCCGGGCGCTTCGACGACGAGATCGTGCCCATCGAGACCGAGGACGGCCTCGTGGAGGAGGACGAGGGCATCCGCCGGGACACGTCCATGGAGGCGCTCGGCCAGCTGCCGACCGTGTTCAAGAGCGACGGGACGGTCACCCCGGGGAACGCCAGCCAGATCTCGGACGGCGCGGCGGCGACGCTCGTCACGAGCGAGGCGTTCGCCGAGGAGCACGGCCTGGACGTGCTCGCGTACGTCGGCGACCACAACGTCGCGGGCGTCGACCCCGAAGTGATGGGCATCGGGCCGGTGCCCGCGACGCGCGGCCTCCTCGAGCGCACCGGCGAGGACGTCGACGACTTCGACCTCGTCGAACTCAACGAGGCGTTCGCGTCCCAGACCGTCTACTCGCGGAACGAACTCGGCGTCGACAACGACAAGTTCAACGTGAACGGCGGCGCCATCGCCATCGGGCACCCGCTCGGCGCGAGCGGCGCCCGCCTGCCGGTCACGCTGATTCACGAGATGCAGAAGCGCGACGCCGAGAAGGGGCTGGCGACGCTCTGCGTGGGCTTCGGGCAGGGCGCGGCGATCACGTTCGAGCGGTAGGTCCCGGGCTCGACCCCACGGCAATCGAGCGGTCCGCTTCGCCGGCGGCGCCAGTCCGCTTATCCCCGCAGCGCCACGCTGTCCCTGTTTTTCGGCGGTCTGGGGGACCCGTCGAAGTGACGGCTCGATACCACGAAACTCATACCGTTCGGCCGAATGCTTCGAGACGATGCGCTCCGTCGGCATCGTGGTCCCCGCGTACGACCCCGACGTCGAGGTCCTCCGCGACTACCTCGACGCCCTCCAGGCGACCCTCCAGCCAGAGCGACTGCACGTCGAACTCGACGGCGGCTCCGCGGAGGCCGCGGCCGCGCTCCGCGAGACGCCCGCGACGGTGAACCGCGTGGCGGGCCGCCGCGGGAAGGGCGCCGCCGTCACCGCCGGCTTCGAACGCCTCGAGACGGACGTGCTCGCGTTCGCTGACGCGGACGGGTCGACGCCCGCCGCCTCGTTCGCGGACGTCGTCGACGCCGTCCGGGACGGCGACGCCGGCCTCGCGGTCGGGTCGCGGCGCCACCCCGACGCCGACGTCCGGAGCCACCAGACGGTCGTCCGGCGGCTCCTCGGCGACGGGTTCGCGTGGCTCGCGAACAGCCTCCTCGACGTCGACGTCCACGACTACCTGATTCAGCGAGAGAGTCCCGCCGTTTACGGCGGGCGTGAATCGCGTACACTTGGTGCCACAACCGCCGTTGACGGCTGGCCGGATATTCCACCGGAAGACACTTGTTTATTATTCGACTATACAGGCTACGTATGGCGAATCGGACCGTCACGCGAACCCACGTCGCGTCTATCCGCAACCCGCGACAGGTGCGTGACGACCTCGATTCGCTCGGGTTCGCCGCCTCGAAACTCTGGAACGTCGCCCGGTGGACAGCCGAGCGCATCTGGAGCGAAACGGGCCACATTCCCGGCCACGCCGAACTCTCCTCGTACCTCAAGTCACACGAACGCTACGCGGACCTCAACGCACAGTCCAGTCAGCGAGTTATCCAAGAACTCGCTGAGGCGTTCAAGAGTTGGTACGGCCACCGACAGAACGGGAACACGAACGCGAACCCGCCAGCATACCGCAAGCACGGCGACCAGCACCCACGCTCGACAGTCACGTTCAAAGAGGACGGCTTCAAACACGACCCCGAGAACGAGCGCGTCCGACTCTCGAAGGGGCGCAACCTCAAGGACGGGTGGAGCGACTTCATCCTCTGCGAGTACGCCGCCGACCCGGACGTTACTATTGAGAACGTCCAACAGGTCCGGGCGGTGTACGACTCGGGGGAGTGGCGGCTGCACTTCGTCTGCCGTCACGAAATCGACCCGGACCCGCCCGGTGACGGTGTGGCGGGCATCGACCTCGGCATCAGTAACCTCGCCGCCGTGTCGTTTGGCGACGAGACGATGCTGTATCCCGGTGGCGCACTCAAGGAGGACGAATACTGGTTCCAAAAGCAGCGAGCGAAGTGCGACGACGCCGACTCGGCTAAAGCCAACCGTCTCGACCGCAAGCGGGCCGAACGGCGGTCACACTTCCTTCACGCCGTCTCGAAGGACGTGGTTGAGCAGTGTGCAGATCGCGGTGTCGGCACCATTGTCGTCGGCGACCTCGGTGGTATCCGCGAGGGTGCTGATTGGGGAGATAGCGGCAACCTCGCTCTCCACGGGTGGGCGTTCGACCGCTTCACGTCGATGCTCGAATACAAAGCCGAGGAGCGCGGTATCGGCGTCGAACAGGTGGGCGAAGACGACACGTCGAAGACTTGTTCGGCCTGCGGCACCGAGGACGGCAGTCAGCGCGTCGAGCGCGGGCTGTACGTTTGTGACGAGTGCGGGCTGGTCGCTAACGCGGACTGTAACGGTGCGGAGAACATTCGACAAAAGGTACTCCCGAATCTCGCCACGGACGGTGGGCGGGATAGGGATAACGGCTGTATGGCACAGCCAGCGGTGCGCCTGTTCGACAAATCGACGGGGAGAATATCCCCACAAGAACAGGTGGACTGCAAACCCTAATATCCCAACTGCGGTCGGGAAACCCCGGCGTTCACGCCGGGGAGGATGTCATGTCTTCGAGAGCCTGTTCACGTGGCGCGTCCAGGCCGAGTAACGGCGAAGAGAAGTCGCGACCGGGACCGGGAAACGCGCTCGGCGACCCCGGGTCGGCGGCGTCAGTGGTTGGGGTCGCAGCGCGCGAGGGCTTCCCGGACGGCTTCCTTCCGCCCGAGGAACGTCAGGTGGTCGCCCTCCTGGAGCGTGAAGTCGGCGTCCGGCACCTGGTTGTCGCCCCCGCGACCGACGAGCGCGATGATGACGCCGCCCGGGAGTTCGGCGTCCAGCTCGTCGATGGTCATCCCGACGAGCTCCTCGGAGGTCACCTCGACCTCCTGGACGTCCCCGGAGCGCCCGATCTCCGTCATCCAGTTCGCGAGCGCGGGGCGCTCGATGATGTTGTCGATGCCCCACGCGGTCGCCAGCGACGACGACACGGTGCGCACGCCGAGGTCCTCGAAGGCGTCGACGTTGTCCGGGTTGTTCGCGCGAGCGATGATGGTCTCGACGCCGAACTTCGACTCGGCGAGCTGGGCGACCAGTAGGTTCACGTCGTCGTCGCCGGTCGCGGCGACGAGGATGCGGGCGTTCTCCGCGCCCGCCGCGCGGAGTTCCTCGGTGTCCGTGCCGTCGCCCTTGTGCACGGAGAACCCCTCGTTCCTGGCCGTTTCGACCATCTGTTCGTCCCGTTCGACGATGACGACGTTCTCACCGCGGTCCTCGAGGCGCTCGGCGAGCGCCCGACCGACGGTGCCGCCGCCGACGATGATTACGCGCATGGGTATGACGTCGAGTGCTTCCGCGATGTGTCTGGCGAACCCGCCCTCGAGGACGACCGTCAGCAGGATGGTGAGGAAGACGACGCCGACGAGCAGGCTCGCGGCCTCGTCCATACCGGCGTGCTGGAGTTCCGCGGCGAACAGCGTCGCGACTGACGCGGGGATGATGCCGCGGGGGCCGACCGCGCTCATGAACGCGCGCTCGCTGGTCTCGTAGCGGTCGCCGCCCGTGGACGCGAACACCGCGACCGGCCGGACGAGCGCGGCGACGACGACGGCGACCGCGAGCCCGCGCAGCCCGAGGTCGACGAGCGTCTCGAAGGACAGCAGCGCGGCGAGCGCGATGAACACGAACGAGAGCACGACGAGCGTCACGTCGCCCTTGAAGGACTCTATCTCCTCCTCGTAGGGGAGGTTGGCGTTCCCGAGGAGGATGCCGGCGGTCGCGACGGCGGCGATGCCGGCTTCGCCGCGGAGGAAGTCCGCGGCGCCGTACGCGACGAGCGCGCCCGCGAGCACGATGAGGCGGGCGTTCTGGGGGGCGTTCCCCCGGGAGAGGTCGACGTGCCGGAGCAGGTACCAGACGACCGCGGCGACGACCAGCCCGACGAGCACGCCGATGCCGAGCCGCGCCGCGAACTCGTTGACGATCTCGTAGCGGGACAGCTCGGGGTTGACGACGACCTCGAAGACGACGATGGCGAGGATGGCCGCGGTCACGTCGTTGGCGACGCCCTCGGTCTCGAGGGCTGCCTCGACGCGGTCCCGCACCGGGACGACCTCGAGGATGGGCGTGATGACCGTCGGCCCGGTCGCGATGAGGAGGCTGCCGACGAGGAACGCGATGTCCCACCGCGTCTCCAGGAGGAACTTGACGGCCAGCGCCGTGCCGAGCAGGGAGACGGCGGCGCCGACGGTCACGAGGCGCAGCGTCGCGCCGGGCGCCTCCCGGAGTTTCGAGAGTTTGAGGTGGAACGCGCCCTCGAAGACGATGATGGCGACCGAGAGGCCGACGATGCCGGACAGCGTCTCGATGCCGCCGAACGACTCGAGGGTGACGACGCCGAGCACTTCCGGGCCGACCGCGATGCCAGCGAGGATGAGGAACAGCACGCTGGGCACCTGGAGGCGGTCGGCGACGACCTGTGCGGCGACGCCGAGCGCGATGATGGTCGCGACCAGTGGGATGATGGCGGACGTCACGCGTCTCCCTCCGAGTTCGGCATCGTCACCGGGTTAGCCCGGCCGCCGTATAAAAGAGACGGGTTGGGGCGGCGTTCGCGTGAACTACTGCTCGTAGATCTCACCGATCTCGTCGGCGAACCGGTCGAGGATGTTCCGGCGTTTCTTCTTCATCGTCGGCGTCAGCAGGTCGTTGTCCTCCGTGAACTCCGTGGGGACGAGCCGGAACTGCTTGATCTGCTCGTAGCTCTCGAAGTTCTGGTTGACGTCGTCGACCTCGCGCTGGATGCGTTCGCGGACGCGGTCGTCCCGGCAGAGCTCGCGGCGGCTCTCCGGCAGGTCGACGCCCTCGCCGTCCGCCCACTTGCGGACGCCCTCGACGTTCGGGACGATGAGCGCGGAGACGAACTTCTGGCCGTCCCCGACGACCATGCACTGTTCGACGAGCGGGCTGGCGGCGAACGCGTCCTCGATGGGGCCGGGCGCGACGTTCTTCCCGGTGGAGAGCGTGAGCAGTTGCTTCGCGCGCTCGAGGAACCGGACGTAGCCGTCGTCCCGGATTTCGACGACGTCCCCGGTGCGGAACCACTCCTCGGCGTCGAGTTCGACGAACGCCTCCTCGGTGGCGTCGGGGAGGTTCCAGTACTCGTCGAACACCTGGGGGCCGCGCGCGAGCAGTTCGCCGACGTCGCCGTCGTGGCGCTCGCGCTGCTCGGGGCTGGCGACCGACTCGTCGACCCGGAGGTCGGTGTCCGGCACCGCCGGGCCGATGGTGCCGACCTGCGGGCGCTCCGGCGGGTTCACGGTGAGCACGGGACTGGTCTCCGTGAGCCCGTACCCCTCGAGAATCGGGAGGCCCATGCCGTGGTAGAGCGCGCAGAGGTCCGCGGACAGCGACCCGCCGCCGGAGATGAAGAACTCGGTCTCGCCGCCGAGCGCGTCCCGGACCTTCCTGAAGACGAGGCGGTCCGCGACGGCGCGCTTCGCCCGCAGCGCGAGCCCGGGGTCGTCGGTCTCGTGGTACTCGCGGCCGACCTCGGTCGCCCACTCGAAGATGCGTTGCTTCGTCGGGGATTCGGTCGCCTGGTCGCGGACGGCGTCGTAGAGCTTCTCGTAGACGCGGGGGACGCTCGTCCCGGACGTCGGTTCGAACAGCGTGAAGTCCTCGCGGAGCGTGTCCGGGGACTCCGCGTAACAGACGTGCGCGCCGGACGCGAACATCAGGAAGTGCCCGGACAGCCGCTCGAAGACGTGCGCGAGCGGGAGGAAGGAGACGTGGCGGTCGCCGGCCGTGATGCTCGGGAGGTCGCCGCGGTCGGGCCGCGGCCCGAAGCGCTTCCGGCACTGGTTGACGTTCTCCCGGAAGTTCTCGTGAGTGAGCGCGACGCCCTTCGGTTTGCCCGTGGTGCCGGACGTGTAGATGAGGCTGGCGAGGTCGCCGTAGTCCCGGCCGTCGATCCAGGACTCGTAGGCGTCGCGGTCGTAGGCGTCGCGGCCGCGCTCGTAGACGGCGGACAGCGGGATGGCGTCGTCGTCGGCGACGTGGTCCATCGTCACGACGAACTCGAGGTCGAGGTCGTCCTCGACGTCGCGGACGCGGGACAGCATCGCCTCGTTCTCGACGACGACGCCGACAGCGCCGCTGTCCCCGAGGAGGTGTTCGACCTGCCGGCTGCTGGAGCTCGCGTAGACGGTGGTGACGGCGCCGCCGGCGGCGAGCACGCCGAAGTCGCAGTGCGCCCACTCCATGCGGGTGTGCGCGAAGATGCCGACGCGGTCGCCGGCCTCGACGCCGAGGTCCCGGAAGCCGGCGGCGAGGTTCCGGACGACGTCCCGCATCTCGCCGTACGTGACGTTCTCGTAGCCGCCGTCGGGGGCGGGCGGCAGGACGTCCGGGGTGAGCGTGCGGTCGTAGACGCCGCCCTTGTAGCCCTGGGCCGGTCGGTCGGTGTGTCGCGCCGCCGCGTTCTCGAACGTGCGTGGGAGTGTCTCCCGCGCGATGGTCTCGTCGTCGTAGCTGGCCTCGGCCTCGCGGAAGTCCATGACCTCTTCTACGCGTCCTGTTCCTTAAGGTATCGGAGAACCCCACGGACGTTCATTGCAGTTTCTTCGCGGGCCTTCGCCTCGCCCCAGACGTCCCCGACCTCGTTCGTCGCCGCGAAGTGGTCGATGGCGGCCTCCTCGCTCTGTCGCTCGACGACCTCGCGCTCGACGGCGTCCACCCAGTCCCGGAGGACGTTCTCGTACTCCCGGAGCACGGCGTCGGCGTCCTCCGGGCCCGGCCCGAAGTGCGCGTACAGGAGGACGTCGGGGTCGAGCCGGCGGATCATCTCGACGTCGTCGACGCACTGCTCGAGGTGGAAGTTCGGCGGCGGACTCGTCTCCCGGATTCGGCCCTGGGACGGAATCCAGATGCCGGCGGCGTCCGCCGTGAACACCGCGTCACACGAGTGGTCCTCGAAGACGACCTGGTGGGGTGCGTGGCCGGGCGCGTGGTGCGCGGTGAGCTCCCGGCTCCCCAGGTCGACCGCGTCGCCGTCCGTCAGCTCGACCACGCGGTCCCCGGGAACGGGCTCCGGCTCGGTGTAGTACCGCCACTGGTCGCCGACCGCGCGCTTCGTCCCCTCGACGAGCCGCCCGGGGTCGACGAGGTGGCGCGCGCCCGCCTCGTGGACGTACACGTCAGCGTTCGGGCACGCCTCCGCGAGGAAGCCCGCGCCGCCCGCGTGGTCGAGGTGGACGTGCGTCACCAGAATCGCCGCCAGGTCCCCGGGTTCGATTCCGCGCTCCTCGAGCGCCGCGAGCACGCGCTCGTAGTTCGTGCCGATGCCCGTGTCCACGACAGCGGGCCGGTCCGCGTCGATGACGTACACGGAGCCGTACTCGGCGGTGTCGTACATCCCGGTGTCCACGTAGGAGACGCCGGGACACCGCTCGACGTCGAAGACGTCGCCGATAGCCATACCCGAGTTCGGGCGCGCCGCGAGGAAAAGGGTTCGCGTCCCGGCGGCCCGGCCTGCCAGCGAGTGCCGGGGATGCGATACGTTCTTGCCGCGGCCGGGCGAACCAGCGTGCAAATGCTGAGCAGACAGTTCGTCCGCGAGCACCCCGAGGCGGTCCGGGACGCCCTCGAGAAGAAGGGCGTGGACGCCGACCTCGACCGCATCCTGGAGATCGACGAGGAGTGGCGCGAACTGAAGGCGCGCGGGGACACCCTCCGCCACGAACGCAACGAGGTCTCCTCGCGCATCGGCGAACTCAAGCAGGAGGGCGACGAGCAGGCCGCCCAGGACGCCATCGAGCGCTCCCAGGAGCTCAAGGACGAACTCGAGGACGTCGAGGCGCGCGCGGCCGAACTCGAGGACGAACTGGAGCGCCGGCTGCTCACGCTCCCGATGATTCCCCACGAGGACGTCCCCGTGGGCGCCGACGAGTCCGAGAACGTCGAGCGCCGCCGCGAGGGCTTCGAGGACCGCCGCGAGCTCTCCGACGAGGTGACGCCGCACTACGACCTCGGCGAGGACCTCGACGTCCTGGACTTCGAGCGCGGCGCGAAGGTCTCGGGCGGCGGGTTCTACTTCACGAAGGGCGCCGGCGCGCGCCTCGAGCACGCGCTCATCCAGTTCATGCTCGACGTCCACCGCGAGCAGGGCTACGAGGACGTCTTCCCGCCGATTCCCGTGAACTCGAAGTCGATGGAGGGCACCGGCCAGTTCCCGAAGTTCGTCGAGGACGCCTACCGCATCGGCGACCGGAACGACGCCGAGTACGACGACGACGACCTCTGGCTGCTCCCGACGGCGGAGGTCCCGGTGACGAACATGTACCGGGACGAGATCCTGCTCAGCGACGACCTCCCGATCAAGCACCAGGCGTACACGCCGAACTTCCGCCGGGAGGCCGGCGAGCACGGCACGGAGACCCGGGGCATCGTGCGCGTCCACCAGTTCAACAAGGTCGAGCTCGTGAACTTCGTCGAGCCCGAGGACAGCTACGAGCGCTTCGACGCGCTCGTCGACGAGGCCGAGGAGGTGCTGCGGCGCCTCGAACTCCCGTACCGCATCCTCGAGATGTGCACGGGCGACCTCGGGTTCACGCAGGCGAAGAAGTACGACATCGAGGTGTGGGCGCCCGGCGACGACATGCCCGACGGCCCGGAGGCGGGCGGCCGCTGGCTGGAGGTCTCCAGCGTCTCGAACTTCGAGGACTTCCAGGCGCGGCGCGCCGGCATCCAGTACCGCCCGGAGCGCCACGAGTCGGCGGAACACGTCCACACCCTGAACGGGTCCGGGCTCGCGATTCCCCGCGTGATGGTCGCCATCCTCGAGTACTACCAGAACGAGGACGGCACCGTCGACGTCCCCGACGCGCTCCAGCCGTACATGAACGGCCAGGCGGTCATCGAGGGGTCGCGGAAGGTCGGGGAGAGCGCCCTGGGCGAGGGCGCGCGCGACTAGTCGACGTACGTCTCCAGCCGGCTGATTCCGTCGCCCTCGGTCTCGAAGACGTCCACGAACGCGAACAGCGGGCCGTCCGTCGCGACGACGCGCCCGCGGGCCGCCACGCCGTCCGCGCCCTCGTAGACCGCGTCGAGGACGTGGCGGGTGTCCGTCCGCGGGCGGTCCTCGCGCATGAACGACACGAACGCGTCGCGGCCGTCGAACGTCCGGTCCGGGCGAACCTGCACGAACCCCTCGGCGAGCAACTCCCGGAGGGCGTCGTAGTCCCCGTCGTCGACGGCCTCGTAGTACGCCTCCGCGAGGGCTTCGTCGTCCATACCGCCACCGAGGCGCCGCCCCGCCAAGAAACCGCGGGACGAACCCCAGGCCGCCCAGCCGACAGTACCGGCCCACTGCCCAGCCGGCGGGCCGGGACTGGAAGGGCGGCGGGCTCGCGTTTACCTGGTCGTCTCGACGCCCCCTATCGCGACTGGAGGGAGCGATATGGCGTCGAGCGACCGCGAGCCCGCCGGGGCTTCCCGGGACTGCGCCGTCTTCCGAACGCAGAGACGCCCAGGCGTGGCGTTTTTGCCGGTACACGACGTACGCGTGTCCAACAGTGGAACTGCACGTGCGGTACGAGGGCGACGACGACCCGGAGAAGTGCACGGCGCGGAAGCTCGCGCGGTTCGACGTGGCCGAGCTCCACGAGTCGAATCGCGGGACGCCGTACGGGGTCGTGTTGAATCCGCACGCGGAGCGCGCGCTGTCGCCGGCGGACGCGGACGCGGGGCGGCTGGTGGCGCTGGACTGCTCGTGGGAGACGGCGGAGCGCGCGATGTTCGAGATGGACGGCGAGCACCGCGCGCTGCCGTTCCTGGTGGCGGCGAACCCCGTGAACTACGGGCGGCCGTTCCAGTTGAACACGGCGGAGGCGTTCGCGGGCGCGCTCGCCATCCTCGGGTACTGGGAGCGCGCGGAGGACGTGCTGTCGAAGTTCCGGTGGGGGCACACGTTCCTGGAGTTGAACGAGGAGCCCCTGGAGCGGTACGCGGACTGCGCGGACTCCAGCGAGGTGGTGGCGGTCCAGGACGACTACCTCGCCGACGAGGACGCGGGCGAGGCCGCCGAGGAGCTGGCGGGGGAAGGCTGAAGCGGACGGCGCGGCGTCTGGACACCATGGCCGGCGACCTCTACGACACGTACGTGGCGGCGCTCCAGCACGACACCAGCGGCGTCCCCGGGGACGCGACGCTCGTCGGCGTGGTGCGCCGGCCGACGGGGTGGTTCTCGGCGACCGTGGACGAGAACGTGCCCGCGGTCGCGCCGCCCGAGGGCCTGCTGGACGACGCGAAGACCCGGGAGTCGGCGCTCGCGGACGACGGCGTCGGGGACGCCGCGGCGAACCGGCGCGCGTGGGCGGCCGTGGACTTCGCGGAGCGGTACCGCGAACACCTCGACGCCGACCCGGACGCCCGGGCGGCCGTGGACGCGCTCGCGGACCGCCTCCGGGAGGGGGAGTCGCTGGCGCTGGTCTGCTTCGAGAACACCGCGGAGAAGCGCTGCCACCGGACGATTCTCCGGGAGCGGCTGGACGCCCGCCTCGCGGAGTGACCGGACTCGCGTTCCGAACCGCTTAAACGCGCCGCGAGCGAACCCGGGTGCATGAGCGAGACCATCGAGGACCGCCTCCTGGGCAAACAGATCTGCATGCGGTGTAACGCGCGGAACCCGAAGGACGCCGACCAGTGCCGGAAGTGCGGCTACAAGCGCCTCCGCCCGAAAGCCAAGGAGACGCGGTCCGCGTAACCGCCGCGGGTCTTCTCACGCAGCCAGCGCACGCGTAGCCTCCGGTCTGTCCGTCGGTGGCATCGCGTCGCGACGTGGCGAGGCGGGGCGAGGCGAGGCGAGGCGAGGCGAGGCGAGGTGGGTGAGGGCTGCGCGTCAGTCAGCGCGCCACTCGTCCTCGAGCACCGAGTAGTACCGGACGTCGCGGTACGCCCCGTCCTCAGAACGCTACGCGTTCTGATGGGCTGCGGAAATCGCTTCGCGATTTCCGAACGTCGACGAACACCTCGTCGCGGTGGGTGCCGTCGAGGGCGAAGCCGAGTTTCTCCCAGATGCGGGCGGACGGCTCGTTGTCCTCGAAGACGCGCGCGACGACGCGGTGGCGGCGGTGCTGGTCGAACGCGTAGTCGGTCGCGAGGCGCGCGGCCTCCGTGCCGTACCCCCGGCCCCAGTAGTCTTCAGCGAGGAAGAGGCCGAGTTCGGCGCCGCCGTCGGCGTCGTCGACGCCGTTGACGCCGAGGCTCCCGACCGGGTCGCCGTCCACCGCGACGACGAAGTTCACGTGGCCGTTGCTCTCGCTCGCTCGGTCCTCGTACCACTCCTGTTCCTGTTTCGGCGTGAGCGGCTCGCGCGCCGCGAGGGAGTGCCAGACTGCGGGGTCGTTCAGGGTGTCCCGGAGGAACGCGAGGTCGTCCTCGGTGACCGCGCAGAGGTCGACCGCGTCGCCCTCGAGGAACGGTCTCCCGGGCATACGGTGGTCTCTGTGGAGCGCGACAAAAATCGTTCCCGTGGTCTGACAGCCGTTGCCAGGGGGCTAGTCGTACTTCGGTTCGCGGCGTTCGGCGCGCTCGAGCGCGCGCTCGAGGACCGCGCGGACGTCGCCCTCGAAGACGCTCCCGTGGCCCGAGTACAGCTCGGTGACGGAGTCCGGCGTGCGGGCGAGGAGCTCGCGGATGCTGCCGATGAGGCGCTCGCGGGACTGGCCGGCCATGTCGGTGCGGCCGAAACTCCCGTCGTCGAACGCGCCGTCGTCGTGGACGACGACGTCCCCGGAGAACAGCGCGTCCCCGGAGACGAGCGAGACGTGGTCGGGGGCGTGCCCGGGCGTGAACACCACCTCGAAGGAGTCGCTGCCGACCGTGAGGCGGTCGCCGTCGGCGAGTTCGTGCGTCCGCAGGGGGTGGTCGGCGAATGCGTACACGTCCGGGCCGAACGCGTCGACGACGGCGTCGAGCTGTTCGACGTGGTCGCCGTGCTGGTGCGTGAGCACGACCGCCGCGAGGTCGTCCGTGTGCGTCCGGATCTCGTCGACGACGCCGTCGTAGGCGCCCGCGTCCACGAGCGTCGGCCGGTCGCCGAGCGCGAGGAAGGCGTTACACGTGAACGTCTCCGCGTCGCGGGTGACGTGCCGTACGTCCATGTCCGGCGAGACGGCGGGAGGCACCCTAAACCCGGCGGGAAACTTTAGTGACCGAAACCCCAAACTGTAGACGTACCATGGGTTTCGGGAGCTACGACGAGTCCGAGCAGGAGAACCAGTCCCTCGACTCGGAGGACATCGACGCCGACGACGGACTGGACACCGCCGAATACGAGCACGACGGGGGCGTGGACTACGAGATCGGCGCGTCGAACGACGAACTGCTCGACCGCCTGCAGGACATCAAAGAGCAGTAGCGTGAAACCCGGGACGCGAGCGCTGGGCGTCGCGGAGTCCTACGACGGCGAGCAGTCGACGGTCGCCGGCGCCGTCGTCCGCGCGTCCCGGACTGTCGACGGCTTCGCTTTTACTTCGTGTACGGTCGGCGGGACGGACAGCACCGACGCCGTCGTCGACGTCTACGACCGCCTCGGTCGCGAGGACGTCCGGTACGTCGTCGTCGCGGGGGTCGCACCAGCGTGGTTCAACGTCGTCGACCTGCACGCGGTCCACGACCGCGTCGACCGCCCCGTGCTCTCCGTGTCCTTCGAGGAGAGCGACGGCCTCGCGGCCGCAATCGAACGGGAGTTCCCGGCGGACGCGGCGCGGCGCCGCCTCGCCGTCTACGACCGCCAGCCCGACCGCGAGCCCGTCGCCGTGAACGGCGAGCGCGTGTTCGTGCGCGCGGTGGGCTGCGAGGACCCCGCCGCGGTCGTGCGCGCGTTCACGCCCGAGGGCGGCCGGCCCGAACCCCTCCGGGTCGCCCGTCTCGCCGCCCGCGCCGCCGACGACTACGCCACCGAGTAGGGCGCCGGGAGTAGCCGCTCGCGGCCGGGTTCGTGAACGCTTAACCGGGAGCGCGTGGTCCGGTCGCGCATGGAGCACATGGACGGACTCGAAGTCGCGGGCTGCGAGCGCTGCGACGACCTCGTCGCCTCCCGGTCCCAGATCGTGAACGGGGACGGCCCCGCGGACGCGGCCGTGCTGTTCGTCGGCGAGGCGCCGGGCGCGAACGAGGACGAGGAAGGCGCGCCGTTCGTCGGGCGGAGCGGGGACGTCCTCGACGACGAACTCCGGGACGCCGGGCTCGCTCGCGCGGACGTCCGCATCACGAACTGCGTGCGGTGCCGGCCGCCCGAGAACCGCGACCCCACCACGGCGGAACTCGCGAACTGCCGGCCGTACCTCGAACGCGAGATCGAACTCGTCGACCCCGACGTCGTCGTCACCCTCGGGAAGGTCCCGGGCGAACACCTCCTCGGGCGGGACGTCGCGGTCACGAACGAAGCCGGGAGCGTCGAGCGCGTCGAACTCGGCGGCGAACCCCGGGACGTCCTGGTCTGCCTGCACCCCGCGGCGACGCTGTACGACGCCAGCCAGCGCGAGACCTTCGAGGAGACGATACGGAAAGCGGCGACGATCGCCGGCGGGAGCAGCGGGCAGTCCCAGCTCGGCGACTACTAGTTCCCGTCGGAGCGACCCGTCCACTTGTCGGCGTCGAACAGGCCCTTCAGGGACTCGAAGAACGACCGACCCTGGCTCTCGCCCGGCCGGAGGCGGGCGCGAATCCGCGACGAGATCAGTTCCACGCTGATGACGATGACCACGACGAGGAACAGGCCGGCGGCGGCCTGCGCGTAGGCCTCCGCGGAGCCGAACTGGATCTTGAGCTTGATGTACTGGCCGAGGCCGCCGGCGCCGACGACGCCGAGGCTGATGGCGATCCGGGTGTTGATCTCGAGGACGTACAGCGTCCACGCGATGAACGACGTCGACACCTGGCTCAGCATCCCGAAGATGACCGTCTGGGCGCGGCTCGCCCCTGTCGAACTGATGGCCTCGATCGGGCCCTCGTCGATCTCCTCGAGTTCGTCCGTGAACAGGCGCCCGAGGTTCCCGATGGTGTCGGTCGCGATCGCGAGGATGGCGGACTTCGCGGAGATGCCGAACAGGGGAATGTAGATGAGCACCCAGACGAGCGCCGGGACGGCGCGAATCGTCGACATCGTCCCGCGGAACAGGAAGTTGAACGGGAACGGCGTCACGCGCTCGCTGCCGAGGATGCCGAACACGAGCGCGAGCGGGAACCCGAGGACGGTCCCCGTGAACCCGACGATGATGGTGGTGACGGCGGCAGCGATGAGGATGGAGCCGCTGGACCCCGACGTGAACACGCTGTTCGCGATGGTGGTCGGGTGCGTGAGGCTGTAGAACAGCGCGTCGAGCCCGCTGATGCCGCGGGCCTTCGTCGTCTTCGTGAGGTCCACGAAGTCCGGGTCGAGGAACTCGCTGACGAAGTTCAGCCAGACGGGGAACTGGCGGACGAACTCCGCGAGCGTGAACCCGACGTAGCTCATCCCGAGTCCCGTCAGGACGAGGACCGCGGCGACGAGGCCGGCGCCGAGGATGCGGCGGCGGCGGGTCTGGCGCTCGATGCGGTCCTTGACCTCCTGGACGGTGCTCGACGCCATCTCAGGCACCCCCCGCGATGTGTTCGACGCCCTCTTCGGCGGTCTCGTCGCCGTAGTAGATGCGGTCGACGACGTCCATCGTGAGGTCCTCGCGGCCGCCGTCGAAGACGACTTCGCCGTCCCGCAGGCCGACGAATCGTTCGCCGAACTCGCGGGCGATGTTCACCTGGTGCAGGGAGACGATCGAGGTGAGGTCGCGCTCCTGGGCGGCGTCCTTGAGGTACCGCATCACCTCCTGGGCGGCCCGCGGGTCGAGGCTGGCGACGGGTTCGTCGGCGAGGAGGAGTTCCGGCGCCTGCGTGAGCGCGCGAGCGATGCCGACGCGCTGCTGTTGGCCGCCGGACATCGACCCCGCGCGCTGGTCGGCTTCCTCGAGCAGACCGACGGTCTCGAGCGCGCGCAGCGCGGTCTCCTTGTCGGATTCGTCGTACTGCGTGAGCACGCTGTCGACCGTGTCGGTTCGGTTGAGCGCGCCAGTGAGCGCGTTCCGGTACGCGCTCATCGACTCGACGAGGTAGTGCATCTGGAACACCATCGCGACGTCGGAGCGAGTGCCCGTGACTTCCTCGCCGCCGATGGTGAGCGTCCCCTCCGTCGGCTGCGTCAGCCCGTTGAGGATGCGGAGGAGCGTGGACTTGCCCGCGCCGGACGGGCCGAGCAGGACGACGAACTCCCCGTCGGGGATCTCGAATGATACGTCGTTCAGCGCCACCGTGTCCTCGCCGTAGACTTTCGTGACGCCGTCGGCAGTTACTGTCGCCATACTGTCGGTCTATTTGCGTCTCGGCCTATACAGGCCAAAATGTTTTGTTTTGTGCCGGTGCGGGGGTGACGCGCTAGTTCTCGAAGATCTGCGCGCTGTAGCCGAGTTTGTCGGCGACTTCGATGACCGGCTTGTAGGTCTCGAGGGACGCCTCGCGGACGCCGCTGAACCAGAGGTCGTCCTCGGTGCCTTCCTTGCCGTCGGCGCCCATGTACATGGTGTCGGGCGCGCCGGTGAAGACGTCCTTGATGTTCTGCTGTTCGCCGTCCGAGAGCTTCGGACTGAGGACGATGGGGGCGCGCGGGATGCCGGTCTCTCGCTTGAGCGGGCGGATGCCCTCCGCGTACTGGCTGTTCTCGCCGCGGACGATGAAGTAGCCGACGCCGGCGGCGGCCGCCTGGCCGCTCATGAGGGCTTCCTTCGCGGCGGCGTGACTCGACCACTGGGGCTCGTAATCCGCGCCCTTCCCGTTACCCGGGGACTCCGGCGCGGCGAGGCCGGCGTCCTTCAGCATCGCGATGGGGTACAGGGACCCGGACGCCGACAGGGGGTCGGCGAACGCGATCTTCTTGCCCTCGAGGTCCTGCAGGGACTGGATGTCGGAGTCCTCCCGGGTGACGATGTTCGAGACGTACGTCCAGGAGCCGTACCCCTTCCGCTGGAGGGCGATCTCGACCTTGTCGGATTTCACGCCGAGTGCGGCCGCGAACGGACCGGTCTCCGCGATGTCCGCGGTGCCGGAGTTGAGGGCGTTCAGCGCCGCCGCGTAGTTCGCGGCGTACTTCATGTTGACTTTGTCCGTCTTGTCGATCTTCTTGTTGAGCCGCTCTTTGATGGGCTGGTACTGCGCCATCATCTGGTCCTGCGGCTCGGTCGGCGACATCAGGAACTTGAGGCTGCCGTCGACGAACGGCTGACTGCCGAACTGTCCGATACAACCCGCGGTGAGGCCCGCGGCACCCGCTGCGCCGGCCGCCTTGAGGAACTTGCGTCGGTCCATGGGGAATACAGGGTAGAATTCTGTAGTATAGTGAAAAAGTTTTCCAATCTATCCACGCCCGTGTACAGGTCCCACAACTCGGTTCCGGAGTAATACATAGACCGACGTAGTTGCGGCAGAACTGGCCGCAGCCCCGCCTTCGTATCAGTTCAGTCAGGTTCGATGGCGGTGCCGGGGCGCCGATGGGAAAGGGACTTGCGCGCGGTCCCCCAAGGGACACGCATGAGTACGACGGCCAGCGACCAGACGACAGCGTCCGTCGTCGTCGTGGACTACGGCCTCGGGAACCTCCGAAGCGTCACGCGCGGCCTCGAGCGCGCGAACGCCGACGTGACGGTCTCGGACGACCCGGGCGCGCTCGACGACGCGGACGGCATCGTCCTCCCGGGCGTCGGCGCGTTCGGCGACGGCATGGAGAACGCCGGGCCGTTCCGGGACGCGCTCGTGGACGCCGCGGCGGACGGCCGCCCCCTCTTCGGCATCTGCCTCGGGATGCAGATGCTGTTGACGTCCAGCGAGGAAGCCGAACGCGAGGGCCAGGGCGACGTGAAGGGGCTGGACCTGATTCCGGGGCGGAACCGCCGCTTCACGGGCGACGTGAAGGTGCCGCACATGGGCTGGAACGAACTCGACGTGACCCGCGACCACCCGCTAGTGGACGGCGTCGACGGCGAGTACGCGTACTTCGTGCACTCGTACTACGCGGCCCCGGACAGCGACGCCCACGTGGTCGCCGAGACGGAGTACGGCGAGACGTTCCCGTCCATCGTCGCGAACGACGCGGGCAACGTCTTCGGCACGCAGTTCCACCCGGAGAAGTCCGGCGAGACGGGGCTCCGGATTCTCCGGAACTTCGTGGACATCTGCGCCGACCAGTAGGCTGCGAGCGCGTCCCACGCCCGAGCAACGCTTTTCGTGCTGTCGCCGCGACCGGACAGCATGGCGACCGTCGAGTACGGCGCGACCGCCGACGAACTGTGTTCGCTGTACGCGACCTACGACTGGTGGGCGGACCGCGACGAGCGCGAGGTCAGCGAGGCGCTCCGGAACACGGACGAGGTCGTGCTGCTCCGGGACGAGACCGGTGAGCCCGTCGCGTCCGCGCGCGTGGTGACTGACTACGTGTACTACGCGATGGTGTACGACGTCATCGTCGCCGAGGACCGCCGCGGTGACGGCCTCGGCGCGGACCTGCTGGCCGCCATCATCGACCACCCGCGGCTGCAGGACGTGAATCCGTCGCTGCTCGCGCGCGAGGGGCTCGTCCCGTTCTACGAGTCCTGCGGCTTCGAGGTGATGGACGAGGCAGTCGAGCACCCAGACGGCGACCCCGAACCGCTGTCCTGGCTGCTGCACCGCCGAGACGACGAAGAATCGTAGCGCGAGCGAAGGAGCCAACGACCAGCATCCGGCGACCGAGCGGTCCGAAGGACCCGGTAGGTCGCCGGTTCACGCCGCGAGCGAACCGAGTGAGCGAGCGGCGGCCGACGACCGAACGGAGCGCGAAGCGCGGAGTGAGGGAGGAGTGCTTTTGGTGTCGGTTTTGCCGAGCGAGCGGCGCGACAGCGCCGCGAGCGCAGCGCAAAAGCGCCTATAGGAAGTCCCGGACGTCGCTGTAGTACATGTCGTGGTGGTCGACTTCGCCGACGCGTTCGGCGATGTCGACGGCGATGGCGTGCCAGCAGGATTCGTCGTCGCTGAGGTTGTACTGGGCGTCCTGGCAGTTGCAGGAGCCGTTTTCGACGATGTATTCGTCTTCGTGGCCGACGACGACGGTGAAGTCGTTGTACTGTTTGACGCGGCTTTCGCTGGCGGCTTCGATGGCGCGTTGGCCGCGGTCGCCGTGTTGGGCGAGGATGCGTTCGGTGGTGGTGGCGGTGAGTTCGCCGTCGTCGGCGAGTTGGGCCCGCCAGTCGTCGGCCTCGGGCACGCCACCCTGTTGGGGGGCTGGTGGTTTAGCAGGTTCGGTCCGGGGAGTCCCCCGTGGTACGTGTCGGCACGCCAAACCCATTCCTTAATGATTGATTATTATCCCCAACCGGTATTACATTATTATTCATTAACTTTATGCGGTTGCTCGGCGCCAACCGAGTCGCGATGCACGTAGCAAGCCGGCACAGGCCGACGCGCACCGCCCGCCGACCACCGACGCCACCCACGACACCCCGATGCCAACCTACACCGACATAGAGAACACGGGCGCGCCCGTCGTGCCCGACCTCAGCGACGACTCGGACCGCGAAACCTGCCTCGCGGAGACCGTCTGGAGCCACCGCCTCGCCGAACCCAGCGACCCCACGAACCCAATCGATGACTGACGACTACACTGACTACACGCACCGAGACCTCGACAACCCCGCCGGCCGCGAGTTCCGCGACCTGCTCGACGACGAACCGTACGTGTTCGCGCCCGGGCTCTACCACGCGCTCGACGCCCGGCTCGCCGAACGCGCCGGCCACGACGCCGTCTACATGAGCGGCTACTCCACGGTGCTCGGGCAGTTCGGCTTCCCGGACCTCGAGATGGTGTCGATGACCGAGATGGTCGAGAACGCCAAGCGCATCGTCGACGCCACCAGCCTCCCCGTCGTCGCGGACTGCGACACCGGCTACGGCGGCGTCCACAACGTCCGCCGGGCCGTCCGCGAGTACGAGAAGGCGGGCGTCGGCGCGGTCCACATCGAGGACCAGACGACGCCGAAGCGCTGCGGACACATCGCCGGCAAGCAGATCGTCTCCCGGGAGAAGGCCCGCGCACGCTTCGAGGCCGCGGTCGACGCGAAGCAGAGCGAGGACACCGTCGTCATCGCGCGCACGGACGCCTACGGCTCCGCGAACGGCGACTGGGAGGAACACCTCGAGCGCGGCCGCATCTACGCGGACGCCGGCGTCGACCTCGTGTGGCCGGAGATGCCCGACCCGAGCCGCGAGGACGCCGTGGAGTACGCCGAGACCATCCACGAGACCCACCCGGACCTCGACCTGGCGTTCAACTACTCGTCGTCGTTCGCGTGGAGCGAACAGGACGACCCGCTGACGTTCGAGGAGCTCGGCGACCTCGGGTACAAGTACATCTTCATCACCCTATTTGGCCTGCACTCGGGCGCGCACGCCGTCTACGAGGACATGGTGAACATCCGGGAGAACGCCGAGGAGGCGCAGTTCGACCTCGAGGACCGCTACCTCGGCCACGAGACGGAGAGCCACCACGACCTCTCGCTGGTCTCCCGGTACCAGGACATCCAGACCCAGTTCGACCCCGAGGCGCGGCGCCGCATCGAACAGTCCGAGGGGTACAGCGAGGACGACGACGACCCGATCACGGCCGACGACCCGGGCGCCCCGGAACCCACCAATGACGACTGACCCGACCGCCCGCCACTACGACCGCGAGTTCGTGCGGACGTTCTTCACGTCCCCGACCGCCGTCGAGGGCGAGGACGACTCCGCGAAGCTGCTGCGGAGCGCGGCCCGGCTCCGGGGGATGGCGGCCCCCGACGTCTGGGTGCCGGACAACGAGGACGCCACCGCGCCGTCGATGCGCGAGCAGGGCGTCGAGAACGTCGTCGACGTCGTCGCCGAGCACGGCGCCGACTTCCCGGGGGAGATCCACCCCCGGGTGGTCTGGCACCGCGACGACCCCGGGGCGCGCTACCGGGGGTTCCAGCACGTGCTCGCCATCACGGACCCGGACCGGGGCGCCGTCGAGCACGTCGACGGGTTCGTGATTCCGGAGGTCGGCGGCGTCGACGACTGGAAGAAGGCCGACGAGTTCCTCACCATCGCGGAGCGCGAGCACGGCCTCGAGGCGGGGAGCCTCTCGATGTCCGTCGTCGTGGAGAGCGGGGAGGCCGAACTCGCGATGGGCGACCTCCGCGACGAGGTCGGGAAGCCCGGGAACAACCTCGAGCGGTTGTTCATGCTCGTGGACGGCGAGGTCGACTACACGAAGGACATGCGCGCGATGACGCCGACGGGCGAACTCCCCGCGTGGCCGGAGCTCCGGCACAACACCTCGCGGGCGGCGAGCGCCGCCGGCCTGGTCGCCGTCGACGGCCCCTTCGACGACATCCGGGACGTCGAGGGGTACCGGGAGCGCGCCAGCGCGAACCGCGCGAAGGGCATGACCGGCATCTGGTCGCTGACGCCCGAGCAGGTGGAGGTCGCGAACGAGGCGCCGCTCCCTCCGGAGTCCGGCTACTGGCTGCTGGACGTCGGCGACCGCGAGGTCGAACTCGAGGAGACCGACGGCCGGCAGGTCTACGACGGGGACGCGGTCGCCGTCGAGGAGACCGGCGACGGCTACGTGATCCGCGCTGGCGGCACCGAGCAGCGCGGCGACGAGGACGGCCTCCGGGAGGAGCTGCTGGACCGCACCGCGTACGTCCCGAGCCTCGGCGACGTCGTCGACTCCATGGAGGAGTTCGAGGCGGCGAAGGCGGCCGGGAAGGGCGCCATAGCGATGACTCGCGAGGCCACCGTCGAGGTCGACGGCGTGCGAGTCGACCTCAGCTCGGACCGAATGTGGGACGAAGCCACCTACCAGGCCGCGATGACGCCGGTCGCGGTGTTCCAGGACGTCTACGAGCACCGCCCCGACCAGCACGACGCGCTCGTCGACCGCTACGGCGCGGACGTCGTCGAGCGCGCAACGGCGGTGGGTGAGTAGGGCGCGTATCGGCGGTCGTCGGCGGTTCGGTCGGCGACAGCCGTGCTCGCTCGGGGCGCGCTAGCCGCGGGAATCGACTGCCGGGGCGGCCGCCCCCACCACGCTTTCCCGTGCGAATGGCTAACAGTACGGACGTGACCGAGGGGACGTCCGACGGCGAGAAACCGCACGTCTACGAGTGCCGCGAGTGCGAACACCGCGTCGAACAGGACCACCAGCCGATCGAGTGCCCGGAGTGCGGCGGCCGGATGCAGAACGTCAGCAGACCGAGCGAGCGCTGACGTCGCAACCGCGGTACTTTTTTCGCGCAGCCGACGAGTACGGGTATGCTCGTCGAGGAGGGCGGCGTCACCGTCGAAGTCGAAGCGGAGTCCGGGGGCGGCGAGGGCGCCGCGGAGGGCGTGTTCTTCAATCCGACGCAGGAGCTCAACCGGGACGTCACCGTGGCGGCGCTCGCGGCGTACCGGGAGCGCGAGCCGCGCGCCGAGTCGTACCTCGACGCGATGGCCGCCAGCGGGATTCGGGGGGTGCGCGCGGCGGCCGCCGGCTGGGACGTGACGATGACCGACCTCGACCCGGACGCGGTCGCGCTCGCGGACGCGAACCTCGCGCGGAACGACCTGGAGGGGGACGTCCTCGAGCGCGACGTCAACAGTCTCCTGCACGACCGCGACCGCGTCTTCGACGTCGTGGACGTCGACCCGTTCGGGTCGCCGATCCCGTTCGCGGACGCGGCGTTCGCGAACGCCCGCAACCTCGTCTGCGTCACCGCGACGGACACCGCGCCGCTGTGCGGTGCGCACTTCGAGTCCGGCGTGCGGAAGTACGCCGCGGTCCCGCGGAACACCGAGTACCACGCCGAGATGGGGCTGCGCGTCCTGCTGTCGGCGCTCGCGCGGACGGCGGCGCGCTACGACGTCGGCGTGACGCCGATTCTCAGCCACGTCAGCGACCACTACGTCCGCACCTACCTCGACCTCTCGCACCGCGCCACTGACGCCGACGACGCCGTCGGCGAACTCGGGCACGTCTACCACTGCCAGCAGTGCCTCCACCGCGAGCACGACGACGGCCTGATCGCGGACCCCCGCGAGGAGTGCGCGCACTGCGGCGACAGCCAGGTGCTGACCGCGGGCCCGCTCTGGCTCGGCCCCGCCCACGACCGCGAGTTCGTCGCGAGCGTCCGCGACCACCTCACGCCGGAGCTGGGGATGGCGGAGCGCGCCGACCGCCTGCTGTCCACCATCGAGGGCGAGCTCCACGAGCCGACGCACTTCGACCAGCACCGCCTCTACAAGCAGTGGTCCGAGCCCGCCGTCGGCATGGACGAGTTCCTCGACCGTCTCCGGGACGCCGGCCTCGCGGCGTCCCGCACGCACTTCGGCGGCACGACGTTCAAGACCGACGGCACGCTGGCCGACGTCGAAGCCGCGATACACTGACGGGTCTGGTGGCCGTTCGCGAGCAGCGGACGCCGACAGCCGTTCGTCGGCGCCCTGCCGCGGGCCGAGACCGCGAGCCGCAGTGACCTGATTTATGTCCGGGGGCGTCGAAGTCGGGGGCGTGACTCGAATCGGACGCGCCGTCGACGTCGCGCGGCAGACCGCCGCGGCCGCCCGCGACGAGCGAGTGACGTTCCTCGCCGCGGCGGTCGCGTACTACGCGTTCGTCTCCGTCGTCCCGCTCGTGCTGCTCGCGGTCGCCGTCGGGACGGCCCTGGGCGGCGAGGCGCTCGTCGACGCGGTCGTCGACGCCGTCGACCAGTTCCTCACCGACACCGGCCAGGAGGCCGTCCGGGACGCACTGACGAACGCGCGCGGCCGCACGAGCGCGACGGCGGCCAGCCTCGCGCTGCTCGCGTGGTCCGGCCTGAAGCTGTTCCGCGGCCTCGACGCCGCGTTCTCCCAGGTGTACGGCGTCGAGGTCGTGGAGTCGCTGCCGGCGCAGCTCGTCGACGCCGCGGTCGTCCTCGCCACCATCCCGGTCGCGGTCGCCGCCGCCGTCGGCCTCGGCGTTGTCGCGCCCTCGCTCGGCGTCCTCCCGTTCGTGGACGTCACGTCGGTCGTGACGCTGTTCGCGTCCCTGACGCTCGTGTTCCTGCCCGCGTACTACGTGTTCCCGGACGTCCCGATGACCGTCCGGGAGGCGCTGCCGGGTGCCGCGTTCGCCGCGCTCGGCTGGACGGCGCTCGCGGAGGCGTTCCGCGTGTACGCGAACGCGGTCAGCCTCGAAGTGTACGGGCTGCTCGGCGCCGCGCTCCTGTTCGTGACGATGCTGTACTTCGGCGGCATCGTTATCACGGTCGGGGCGGTACTCAACGCCGTGCTGTCGGGACGAACCAGCGACGACGCCGACGCGGAACGCGAACCGCCCGAGGAGGCGCCGGACGTCGCGGAGCTCGGCGCGGAGGTCGCGGCGCTCCGCGAGGAGCTCGACGCGAAGACCGTCAGCCGCGCCGACCTGGAAGCCGACCTGAAGCGGTACGTCCGCCAGCGCCTCCGCCGCGAGAAGGCCCGCGGCTGGGGGCCCTACCTCGTGTTGCTGTACGGGACCGCGATGACCGTCGGCGCGTTCGCGTACCTCTCGGGCGGCTGGGCGATCCTCGCGATGGTCGTCGCGTGGCTGTCGACGCTCGGCCTCTACGTGCTGATGGTGCTGTTCGGCCTGGGCGCGAACGCGCTCGGGCTCCCGGGGCGAATCGCCGACCGCGTGCGCTCGTGGCGGTCATGAGCGGGCGCGGGGTCGGCGTCACGAACGCCGTCGCGGGCAGCGTTCCCGAGGCATTCGTGCCCGTGCTGGCGGCGTTGACGTTCCTCGGGAGCACGTGGTTCGTGACGACCGTCGGGCCCGCCGTCTACCTGTTCGGGCCGCGGCGGTCGTGGCTGTCGCGGCGGGACGGCGTCCGGTTGCTCGCCGCGAGCATCGGCGCGCTCGCGCTCGTCGTGCTGGCGAAGGGCGCGTTCGCGATGCCGCGGCCGCCAGAGGCGGTGATGCTCGTCGCGGAGGACGGCAACGGCTTCCCGAGCGGGCACGCGACCGGCGCGGCCGCGTTCTACGGCGCGCTCGCGGCGCTGGCGTGCGTCGGCTCCCGGGCGCGGCGGTGGCTCGCCGCGGGCGCGCTGATCGCGCTCGTGGCGTTCACGCGGGTCGCGCTCGGCGTGCACTACCTCGTGGACGTCGTCGCGGGCGCGGCGCTCGGCGCGGCGTTCGTCGCCGCCGTGCTCGCGCTCACGCGGCGCCGCGTCGACTACGGGTTCGGGCTCGCGGTCGGCCTCGCCGTCGCCGCCGTCGCCGTCCTCGGGCCGACCGAGGACGCGGTGGCGGCGCTCGGCGGCACCGTCGGCGCGTTCGCCGGCTGGCGGGTGGTGACCGCCCGGGACGCCCTCGAACGAGCCGTGCGGCCCGCGGGGGTCGCGGTCGTCGCCGTGCTCGGTGCCACGGCCGCCCTCACGCTGAAAACAGACGCGGCGTTGCCCGTGGTGTGGACGGCGCACGCCGTCGCCGGCGTGGCGTTCGTCGCGCTCCCCGCGGTTCAGAACGTCTCGAGGTAGCGCTCCTTCTCCCACTCGGAGACCGAGGCCTTGTACTCCGCGAACTCCTCGCGTTTCGCCTCCACGAACTTCTCGGAGACGTGCGGCCCGAGGGCTTCCCGGACGACCTCGTCGTTCTCCAGGGCGGTGACGGCCTGCCCGAGGCTCCCGGGCAGCGTCTCGATGCCGTACTCGTCGCGTTTCTCCTCGTCGAACTCGTAGATGTCCTCGCGGACCGCGTCGCCGGGGTCCGCGCCGGTCTCGATGCCCTCGAGGCCGGACGCGATGACCGCGGCGAGCGCGAGGTAGGGGTTACAGGAGGGGTCGGGCGACCGGATCTCGAAGCGCGCGGAGACGCCCGCGGCGTCGGGCACGCGGATGAGCGCCGACCGGTTCACGTCGCTCCACGCGATGTAGACGGGCGCCTCGTAGCCGGGGACGAGGCGCTTGTAGGAGTTCACGGTCGGGTTCGTGATGGCCGTGAACGCGGGCGCGTGCTCGAGGACGCCGCCCATGAACTGGTAGGCGGTCTCGGAGAGGTTGAACTCGTCGCCGTCGTCCGCGAACGCGTTGTTGCCGTCCTCGTCGAACAGCGAGATGTGGCTGTGCATGCCCGAGCCGTTGATCTCGCCGATGGGCTTGGGCATGAACGTGGCGTGGACGTCGTTCTGTTCGGCGACGGCGCGCACGACCGCGCGGAACGTCGCGATGTTGTCCGCGGCCGACAGCGCGTCGTCGTACTTGAAGTTGATCTCGTGCTGGCCGTCCGCGACCTCGTGGTGGCTGGCCTCGATCTCGAAGCCCATCTCCTCGAGCGTGAAGATGATCTCGCGGCGGATGTCGGAGGCGAGGTCCTTCGGCGCGAGGTCGAAGTAGCCGCCGGTGTCGTGGGGGTCGGTGGTGGCGTTGCCGTCCTCGTTCTTCTCGAAGAGGAAGAACTCGGGCTCCGGGCCGATGCTGACGGAGTACCCCATCTCCTCGGCCCGCGCGAGGACGTTCTTGAGCACCTGGCGGGGGCCGCCCTCGAACGGCCGGCCTTCGCGGTCGACGACGTCACAGATGAGCCGCGCGCTCCCGCCCTCGCCGTTCGAGCGCCACGGCAGCACCGCGAACGTCTCTGGGTCGGGTTCGAGGCGCATGTCCGACTCCTGGATGCGGACGAACCCCTCGATGGAGGAACCGTCGAAGTAGATGCCCTCCGTGAACGCTTTCTCCGCCTGGTGGGCGGGGATGGAGACGTTCTTGACGGTGCCGAGGATGTCCGTGAACTGGAGCCGGAGGAAGTCGATGTTCTCGGAGTCGATCTCGTCGAGGACTTCCTGCTCGCGTTTCGTGATGCCGCCGTCGTCTGGGTTTCCGTTCGTCATCTCTCTGGACAGAGAGTACGACGACAGCCACCATTAAAGCAGTATCGCTTCGCGTAAGTATCCCTCCGCCGCGATAGAATTGGACATTCGTAAACTTCTATACGGTGGGGGCGGTACCGGGGCGTATGACGTACGAGAACCTCGACGTCCGACTCGTGAACGAACTCCTCGGCGACGGCCGCGCCAGCCTCCGCAGCCTCGCGGAGGACCTCGACGTCTCCGTGACCACCGTCTCGAACCACCTCAAGACTCTCGAGGACGGCGGCGTCATCCAGGGGTACACGCCCGTCGTGAACTACGACGAACTCGGGTACGACGTCACGGCAATCCTCCAGCTCAAGGTCGAGGGCGGCGCGCTCCCGGACATCACGGACCGCCTCCGCGGCCACAGGCAGATGGTCTCCGTCTACGAGGTCACCGGCGACTACGACGTCGTCGCCGTCGGGAAGTTCCAGGACACCGACGACATGAACGACCTCATCAAGGAACTGCTCTCGGACGCCGACATCAAGGAGTCCAACACCAGCGTCGTCCTCAACGCCGCCGCCGAGAACGAGCAGTTCGAACTCGACGTCGACGACGAGTAGCGGCCCCGCCGGTCTATCGCTTCGCCGAGCGAATCCGACAGCCGGCGCTGGCGGCGTCGCGTCGAAAGAAAACTCGAGTGTCGGTGAGCGGGCGGTGCGAGGCGGGAGGGGTCCGACAGGGGGCTAGCATTCGGCGGCCTCCGGCCGCCGATTCACCGAGCGCGCAGCGCTCGGGCCCCGAGGACCCCCGAAGGGGGGTCCACCGGGGCTTTTTCCCCAAGTTTTTGCCCGAGCGAGACCGGCGGTCTCGCTGGCCGTGCGAACGGGCGCATAGCGCCCGTGAGCAGACAGCGAGCGAGGGCGCGTCAGCGCCCGAGCGAGTGCAGCAAAAAGTGGGTTTACATCATTCCGACCGAGCGGAGCTCTGTCGGCTGTTGTAAAATCGGTCTGGGACCGATTTTACATCATGCCGCCCATGCCGCCGCCCATGCCGCCCATGCCGCCGGCGCCGCCTTCGTCGTCTTCTTTGTCGGTGGAGAGGTCGCCGGCGGAGATGATGTCGTCGATTTTGAGGACGAGGTTCGCGGCTTCGCTGGCGGACGTGACCGCCTGTTCTTTGGCGTGCGCGGGTTCGACGACGCCGGCTTCGAAGGTGTCCTCGAGGTCGCCGGAGAGGACGTTGAGGCCGGTGCGTTCCTCGCCGGATTCGTGCGCGGAGCGCAGGTCGACGAGGGTGTCGATGGAGTCGAGGCCGGCGTTCTCGGCGAGGACGCGCGGGACGAGTTCGACGGAGTCCGCGAACGCTTCGACGGCGAGCTGTTCGCGGCCGGAGACGGAGTCCGCGTAGGTGCGGAGGCGGTCCGCGAGTTCGACTTCGATGGCGCCGCCGCCGGGGAGGACGCGGCCGTCGGAGAGCGTCTGCGCGGCGACGTCGAGCGCGTCGGTGACGCCGCGCTCGAGTTCGTCGACGACGTGGTCCGTGGAGCCGCGGAGGATGAGCGTGACGCCGTGGGCTTCCGCGTCGAGGCCTTCGACGTAGAAGAGCTCGTCCTCGTCGTCGCGACGGACGCTGCCGCGGCCGAGGTCGTCGGCGCTCGCGGCGTCGAGGTCGGAGACGATGGCGGCGCCGAGGACGTCCTTGAGGAACTCGATGTCGCTCTTCTTCACGCGGCGGACGGCGAGGATGCCCTCCTTCGCGAGGTAGTGCTGGGCCATGTCGTCGATGCCCTTCTGGCAGAAGACGACGTTGGCGCCGGTGTCGACGATCTGCTGGACTTTCTCCTTGAGCTGCTCTTCTTCCTGGTCGAGGAAGGACTGCAGCTGGTCGGGGCTCTCGATGTTGACGGAGGTGTCGGCTTCGGCTTCCTCGACTTCGATGGCTTCGTTGAGGAGGAGGATCTCCGCGTCCTCGACCTCGGCGGGCATCTCGTCGTGGACGGGGTCCTTGCTGATGGCGGCGCCGCGCAGCAGCTCGCTCTCGCCGGACGAACGGCCGGTCTGGGTCTCGATGTTGATGTTGGCGGCGTCGACGACGATGTCGCCGTCCTCGGTCTCGACGGAGACCTGCTTGATGGCGTCGTAGATGATGCCGGAGAGCAGTTCCTTGTCGAGTTCGGCGCCCTTGCCGGTCATCGAGGTCTCGGCGACGCTGCGGACGAGGTCCTCGTCGTCGGGGTCGACGTCGATGGCGATGTCGTCGACTTCCTCGCGGGCCTTCTCGGCGGCGAGGTTGTAGCCCTTGATGATGGCGGTCGGGTGGATGTCGCGCTCGAGGAGCTCCTCGGCGTTCTTGAGGAGTTCGCCCGCGATGGCGACCGCGGTCGTCGTGCCGTCGCCGGCCTCGTCCTCCTGGGTTTCGGCGACTTCGACGATCATCTCCGCGGTCGGGTTGTCGATGTCCATCTCCTGGAGGATGGTGACGCCGTCGTTCGTGACGGTGACGTCGCCCATCGAGGAGACCAGCATCTTGTCCATGCCCTTCGGGCCGAGCGTGGAGCGTACCGCGTCGGCGACCGCGCGGGCGGCGGAGATGTTGTGCTCCTGGGCGTCCTTGTCTTTCACGCGCTGTGCGTCCTCGCCCATGATGATCATGGGCTGTCCCTGCATCCGCTGCTGCTGTTGTGCCATGTCACCCGAAGGATTGATTGTGATTCTATATAAATCTTTCTTACTGTGCCGGCGGCGGCGCGTGTCGCGCCACGCCAGCCAGGCCGTGAGGCCGCCGGAAATTCACTGAGCCGGAAGAACAGTGTGCGAGACGTTCACACGTCGGTGGGGCTGCCGTACGGGGTTTAAGTCACACGACGTCGGACTCGTGTTCGAGCAGCCCCGCCTCCGCGAACGCCGGTTCAACGCGGTCGATGCGCACCTGCACGCGGTCGCCCATGGCCGCGCCGGGCGCCAGCGCTACGTGGCGATTGAACGTCGTCTCAGAAGTGGAACGCCGGGACCGGGCGAGCGCTCGCAGCGCGACGAGACGCGCTGCTCGGTGGTGAGTTCACAGGAGAGCGCCGTGACCGAGCGAACGCACCGCGTTCGCTCGGTTCGCCGCGGCGGAGCCGCGGCGAGGATTTGAACCCGGAGGAAGACGGTCCGGGCTGCTCGCTCGCGGTGCTCGCTGCGCTGCCGGGCGTGCGGCTTCCAGGGCTTCAAATCCCAGCGGCGACTGCACCACTCTGCGCTCCGCGGCGCGACGAGACGCGCCGCTTCGAGCGCGAGGTCACGAGAAGACGCCGGGACTGGGATTTGAACCCAGAACCCCGTAAGGGGACACGCTTTCCAGGCGTGCGCTTTGCCATTCGGCCATCCCGGCCCACGCTACCGTACCCGGGTCGGGCGTTTAAACCCTTCTTTTCGGTTCAGCGCCGGTAGCCGTCGAACGCGTACGCGGCGCCCGTCGCCGCCGCGAAGACGGCGACCGCGACGCCGAGTGCGGGGAGGAGCGCGACCGACTCGTCGGCGAGCAAGAGGTACGCCTGCGCGAGCACGAGGAAGGACAGCGCGCCGATGACGCCCCAGAGCAGACTCGCCTTCGTGCGGGGGTCCATCCCTAGTCGCGCTGCGCGGCGATGGCCTCGATCTCGACGCCGACGCCCTTCGGGAGGTTCGCGACCTCGACGGCGGAGCGCGCCGGCGGGTTGTCCTGGAAGTACTCCTTGTACGCCTCGTTCATCTGGTCGAAGTTCTCGATGTCGTCGAGGAACACGGAGACCTTCAGGACGTCCTGCATGTTCAGGCCTTCCTCCTCGAGGATGGCCTTGACGTTCTCGAGGCTCTGCCGGGTCTGGACGGCGATGTCCTCGTCGTCGAGGAGGTCGCCGTCCGGCGTCATCGGAATCTGGCCGGCGGTGAACACGATCTCGCCGTCGGTTGTCGCCTGGCTGTACGCGCCGACCGCGGCGGGCGCGTCGGGGGTCTCGATGATGCGTTTCATACGCGGGGAGTCGCAGTCCCTCGCCTTAAACCCACGGCGTCCGCGGCCGCCGGCGGAACGGGGCGGGCCTACGACTGCGGCCGCGGGCCGTTCAGGACGGTGACGTCGAAGCCCTCGTCGCGGATGCGGTTCAGGAGGCCGTCGACGTGCTCGGGGCCGCGGGTCTCGAGGTCGAGTTCGACCTCGGTGGCGTTCATCGCGATGTCGCGGTTCGTGCGGTCGTGCTGGATGGCGTAGATGTTCGCGCGCTCCTCCGCGACGATGTCCAGGAGGTCGTTGAGCGCGCCCGGCCGGTCCTTCAGGACGGTGCGGATCTTCACGTAGCGGCCCTGGTCGACGAGCCCCCGGATGATCACCGTCGTGAGGAGGTTGAGGTCGATGTTCCCGCCGCAGAGCGCCGGGACGATGGTCTCGTCGTCGTCGTAGACGAACTTCCCCTCGAGGACCGCCGCGAGCGGCGTGGCGCCGGCGCCCTCCACGAGGGTCTTCCCGCGTTCGAGCATGAGGATGAGCGCGGTCGCGATCTCGTCGTCGGAGACGGTGACGACCTCGTCGACGCGCTCCCGGATGACGGGGAACGTCTGCTGGCCGACCTGCCGGACGGCGATGCCGTCGGCGATGGTGTCCACGGAGTCGACGGCCTCCGGGTGGCCCTTCTGGAGGGACTTCGCGACCGTGGACGCGCCCTCGGCCTGCACGCCGACGACGCGGATGTCGGGGTCGTGGGCCTTCACGGCGGTGGCGATGCCGGAGATGAGGCCGCCGCCGCCGATTGGGACGACGACGGTGTCGACGTCCGGGAGGTCCTCGACGATCTCGAGGCCGAGCGTGCCCTGGCCGGCCATGATGTACTCGTCGTCGAACGCGTGGACGTACGTGCGGCCCTTCTCGGCCTCGATCTCGTGGGCGTGCGCCTGGGCTTCGTCGTAGTCGACGCCGTGGAGGACGACGTCGGCGCCGTAGCTCTTCGTCGCCTTGATCTTCGAGATGGGCGCGGTCTCCGGCATCACGACCTTCGAGTCGACGCCGGAGCGGCTGGCGGCGAGCGCGACGCCCTGCGCGTGGTTGCCCGCTGACGCGGTGACGACGCCGGCGGCCTGGTCTTCGTCGCTGAGCGTGCGGATGCGGTTGGTCGCGCCCCGGATCTTGAACGACCCCGTGCGCTGGAAGCACTCGAGTTTCAGGTGGATCTCCGCGCCCGTCATGTCCGAGAAGGTGTGCGAGTAGTCCAGCGGTGTGTGGCGGGCGGTTTCCGCGACCCGGTCGCGGGCCGCCAGCACGTCGTCGAGTTCGATCATGTGACCGGGTACGCGGCAGTCGCTGTTAACGGTTTGTGGTGCGGGCGCCCCAAGGAATGGGGGAGAATACGAGCGTGTGACAACTGGGACGACGACGCGGGCTATAATAAAACCGACCAAAGCGGAGTGAAAGTGAAACTGGCCGCAGTCGCGTGGTTTCTCGTCTGTCGGAGTCAGCCCGGGCGCGCTGGCCTGCCCGGACCGACACGCACTTTCCATCCCACTGCGACGCGTCCGGTGTGTCCTCCCGCCTGCGGACCGTCTGGCGCCGCGTCTTCGCGCTCGCGTGGCCAGTCATGGCCGAACAGACGCTGCGCACCCTGATGCGCACCGTCGACGTCGTGGTCACCGCCGCCATCTCGCCCGCCGCCGTCGTCGCCGTCGGCCTCGCGGACCTCTACGCGCGGTTCCCGCTGCGCGTCGGCCTCGGGCTCGGCGGCGGCGCCATCAGCCTCTCCAGCCAGGACACCGGCCGCGGCGCCGCCGTCACCCGGGACGAAGCCATCACGCAGGCCGTCCTCGTCGGCGCGCTCGCCGGCGTCCCGTTCGCCGCGTTCGGCGTGCTGTTCGGGCCCGCCGCCATCCGCCTCCTCGGCGCCGACCCGAACGTCGTCGCCCTCGGCGGCACCTACCTCGCGGTCGTCCTGCTCACCGCGCCCGCCCGCCACGTCGCGCTCGTCGCCGCGCGCTCCCTCCAGGGGACCGGCGACACCCGCACCCCAATGTACGTCAACGCCGTCTCGAACGTCGGGAACATCCTCGGCAGCGTCGGGTTCGGCCTCGGGTACTTCGGGCTCCCCGAACTCGGCGTCGTCGGCGTCGGCGCCAGCACCGCGGGCGCGAACGTCTTCACCGCCGTCGCGCTCCTCGCCGCCATCGCCTCCCGGCACACCACCGCCGGGTTCGCGCGCCCGCGGTCGACGGTCATCACCAGACAGCTCTTCGTCGTCAGCGCGCCGAAAGTCCTCGAGGGGATGACGTCCGCGCTCGCGGAGTTCCCGTTCAACGCGCTCCTGTTGACCTTCGGGACGAACGTCAACGCCGCGTTCCAGATCGGGCGGCGCGCCTACCAGCAGGTCACCGGCCCGCTCTCCCGCGGGTACAACGTCGCCGCGAACGTCGTCGTCGGCCAGGCGCTCGGCGAGGGCGACCCCGAGCGGGCGCGGTACGACGGCTGGGCGGTCGCCGCGCTCGGCCTCGCGACCGTCGGCACCGTCGGCGTCCTGCTCGCGTACTTCGCGCGCCCGCTCGTCGCGCTGCTCGCCGACGACCCCGCCACGATACGGTACGGCGTCGGGTTCGCTCGCGCGTACGGCCTCAGCGCGCCGTTCCTCGTCGCGTTCGTCGCGCTGTCCGGCGCGCTCCAGGGCGCCAGCGAGACCCGCGTCCCGCTCGCCGCGCGCGCCACCGGCATGTTCGGGTTTCTGCTGGGGTTCTCCTACGTCGCCGGCGTCACCCTCGGCTGGGGCGTCGCCGGCGCGTACTGGGGCGTCGCGCTCGCGAACGTCTGGATGGCGGGCGTCGTCGCCGCCGGCTTCCACCGCGGCGACTGGGCGACCCGGGCGGCGGACATGATGGCCGAGCGCGCGAGCGAATCCGACACCGAAGCCACCGGGTAGCCGGCGCGCCGGCGGCCACAGCCGTTACGACGCGGCGCCCGATAGCGTCACCCGTGACCGGGCACGCGCCGTCACCGACCGTGGAACTCGCCGCCGTCGGGGTCGCGGTCGGCCTCGCCGGCGTCCACCTCTCCGGGCGCCGGCTGCGCGCGCTCGACCGCCTCCCGCGGAGCCGCTGGCTGTCCGTCTCGGGCTGCGTCTCGGTCGCCTACGTCTTCGTGCACGTCCTCCCCGAGGTCGGGCGCGCCGCCGAACACGTCGGCGAGGAACCGCTCGGCGTCGGCTTCCTCGAGCGCCACGTCTACCTCGTCGCGCTCGCCGGGTTCGTCGCGTACTACGGCGTCGAGCAGGCCGCCAAGCGCGCACCGACGGACGCCGGCGAGCGAACCGACGCGGAGGGCCTGCGGGTGTTCTGGATGCACGTCCTCGCGTTCGCGCTGTACAACCTCCTCGTCGGCTACCTCCTCCTCCACCGCGAGGACCCCGGCCTCGAGAGCCTCCTGTTGTTCGGCGTCGCGATGGCGCTGCACTTCCTCGTAACAGGCGCCGAAGAAAACCCGAATCTAGGGGGTTACCGCTCGTCGACCGGCACGAACTCCTGGTCCTCCTCGCCGACGTACCGGGCGCGCGGCCGAATCAGGCGGTTGTCCTCGTACTGCTCGAGGACGTGCGCGATCCAGCCGCCGACGCGGCTCATCGCGAAGATGGGCGTGTAGATGTCGATCGGGATGCCCATCTGGTAGTACGTCGACGCGGAGTAGAAGTCGACGTTCGGCGCGAGTCCCTTCTCCTCCATCATGTACTCCTCGATGGCGACGCTCATCTCGTACCACTTCGTGTCGCCGGCGGCCTCGCCGAGCTCCTCGCTGCGCTCGCCGAGAATCTTCGCGCGCGGGTCCTTCACGTTGTAGACGCGGTGCCCGAACCCGGCGACGCGCTTGCCCTCGTCGAGCGCGTGCTCGACCCACTCGACGGGGTCCTTCTCGCTGTCGTCGATCTCCTGGAGCATCCGCATGACGTTCGCGTTCGCGCCGCCGTGGAGGCTCCCGGAGAGCGTGCCGACCGCGGACGTGATCGCGGAGTGGAGGTCCGCGAGCGTCGACGACGTCACCATCGAGGAGAACGTCGACGCGTTCAGGCCGTGGTCCGCGTGGAGCACGAGCGCCTGGTCGAAGACGTCAGCGAGGACGTCGTCGGGCTTCTCGCCGTTCAGCATGTACAGGAAGTTCGCGGCGTGGTCGAGGTCCTCGCGGGGCGCGACGGCGTCCTTCCCGTCGCGGAGCCGCGTGAACGCCGCGACGACGGTCGGCAGTTTCGCGGTGATGCGTTTGCCCTTCCGGAGGTTCGCGTCGCGGTCCGTTGGGTCGGCGTCCGCGTCGTCGTCGAACGCCGACAGCTCGGAGACCGCGGTGCGGACCGCCGCCATCGGGTCCTCGTCGGCGTCCGCGAGGTCCGCGACGAGCGACAGCACGTCGTCGTCGAGCTCGCGGTGGCTCGCCATGTCCTCGCGGAAGGACTCGAGTTCGTCGCGGTCCGGGAGCCGGCCGTGCCAGAGCAGGTAGAGGACCTCCTCGTAGGACGCGTCGCGCGCGAGGTCCTCGATGGTGTACCCGCGGTAGACGAGCTTCCCGGCGTCTCCGTCGATGTAACTGAGCGCCGACTCGGCGACGAGCACGCCCTCCAGGCCCTTCTTGACTTCCTCGGACATGTCCTAGACTTGCCGAAGCCCGCTCCTAATGGGTATCGGTTTCCGGGCTCCGGAGCCGGCAAAACCGTCCGCCACCGGGCACGAACGGTTAACACGGGGCGGGGCGAACGTGGACGCATGAGCGGCCGCGTCGAGTACGAGCCGGCGAGCGTGAAAGCCCTGCTCGCGGAGATGAAAGACACCGCGGAGCTCCTCATCGACCTCTCGTACTCGGCGGTCCTGCACGGCAGCGCGGACGTCGCCGCGGAGGTCCTCGAGCTCGAGGAGCAGATGGACGTCCTCCAGATGCGCGCCCGCATGAGCCTGCTGCTGGCGGCGCGCAACCCCGAGGACGCGGAGGCGCTGGCGCCCGTGCTCGGCGTCGTCGGCGCCGCGGAGAAGATCAGCGACGCCGCCGGCGACATCGCGAAGGTCGTCCTCGAGGAGGTCGGGCTGCCGGACGCGGTCCGCGCCGCGCTCCCCGAAGCAGTCGAGACGCTGGTGCGCGCGGAGCTCGTCGCGGACGCCGCGTACGCGGGCGTGACGCTCGGCGAGGCGAACGTCGAGACCGAGACGGGCGTCCGCGTCATCGCCATCCGGCGCGGCGGCGACTGGATTCTGAACCCCGGCCGGGACACGGACCTCCGCGCGGGCGACGTGCTCCTGCTCCGGGGGCCCGAGCAGAGCCTCGCGGACGTCGTGGAGGCGGTCACGGGGAGCGCGTACGAGCCGCCGACGCCGCCGGAGCCCGAGGTCGAGGACCTCGAGCGCGCCGTCGACTCCGTGGTGCTGATGAAGAACATGAGCGAGCTCGCCGTCGACCTGGCGTACGGCGCGGTGCTGTACGACGCCGACGACATCGCCGCGGAGGTCGTGGAACTGGAGGCGGAGGTGGACGCGCTGAAGTCCCGCTTCGAGGCGTGGACGCTGCGGGCGGCGGGCCGCGTCGACGACCCGGTGTCGCTGCGGGGGCTCGTGCACATCGCGACCGCGACGGAGGTCGTCAGCGACGCCGCCGTGGAGATCAGCGAGGGCGTGCTGCGCGGCCTGGACACGCACGTCGTCGTCCAGGAGGCCGTCGAGGAGTCCGACGAGGTCATCGAGCGCGTGACGGTGTCGGCGGGCGCGCGGCTCGCGGGCGCGTCCCTGGGCGGCGAGCGCGTGGAGACCGAGACGGGGATGCGAGTCATCGCGGTGCGGCGGCCGGGCGAGGACGGCGACGAGTGGGTCGTCCAGCCCGGCCCGGAGACCGAGATTCGCGCCGGCGACGTGTTGCTCGCGAAGGGGACGCGGGCGGGCGCCGACCGCCTCCGCGAGCTCGCGGCCTAGTCGAGCGCGCGGCGTTCGGCGACGGTCGCCCGGAGCGCGACGTCGGGCAGCGGCGCCCGCAGGTAGTCCCGGCCGTCCGCGTACCCGTCGACGGTGAGCATCGTCGTCTCCGACGTCTCGAACCGCAGTTCGAAGCCGACCGGGTCGTCGGTGGTGCGCATCGTCGTGACGCGGTCGACGACGCCGGCGTCGACGACCTTCGCGCGGCGGTCCGCGAGCGCGTCGGCGCAGTCGGCGTCGACGCCGGCGCCACCCTCGAGACCGGCGGGGAGACCGTCCCCCTCGACGGCGTCGAGGACTCGCTGGTCGTCGCGCCGACGGTGCTCTCGGACGTCACCAACGACATGGCCGCCGCCTGCAACGAACACTTCGACCCATTCGCGACCGTGATTCCGTTCTCGGACGTCGACGAGGCCGTCGAGATCGCGAACGACACCGAGTACGGGCGCTCCGGCGCGGTGCACGCGGGCGACCTCTCGGTCGCCGAGGACGTCGCCGACCGCATGGAGACCGGGAACGTCCACATCAACGACCAGCCGATCAACGACGAGGCCCACGTGCCGTTCAGCGGCGTCGGCGCGTCCGGCGTCGGCGAGTACAACAGCGACGCGTTCCTCCAGGAGGTCACGGAAGCGAAGTGGATCTCCATCCCGCACGACGCCCGCGACTACCCGATCTGGCGGTCGAGGCTCTGCGGCGGTCGTCGCCGCTCGCTCGCCGCGAGCCATCGAATCGTTCACACGTGCGTCCCGCGGTACCAAGCGTCTTACGGCGGCCGGGGCCGCGTCGGTCACTCCAGGGACTGCGAGACGCGGTAGGCGGCGGCGGCGGTGAACGCCAGCGTCGCCAGCAGGCCGACCGTGAACGCGAGCACGGCGGCGAGCGCGAACAGGTACAGCGACGAGTACGGCGACCCGCCGGACGAGACCACGAACAGGTAGTACGTCGCGGCGGCGACCAGCACGCCCACGAGGAAGCCGCGTTTCGCCTGCGTCGGGACGTCGAGCGCGCGCACGAGGTTGTCGACGCCGGGCCGCTCGGACATGCGCGGTGGTTCGGCGGGCGGCGTCAAAGCACCGTCGGTTCTCCGGGACCGAATCGCTCAAGGCCCGGCCTGCGGTTGCTCTACGTAATGACAACGCTCGGCACGGCGTCCGCGGCCCCCGGGGAAGTAGACACGGGTCGGCTCACGGTCGGGGAGACCCGGGACGGGACCACGGTCGGTCTCCCGGTCGCGGTCGTCAACGGGGCGCGCGACGGGAAGACGCTGTACGTGCAGGCCGCCAGCGACGGCGACGAACTCAACGGCGTCGGGGTCGTTCGGCGGGTCGTCCCCCAGCTCGACCCCGAGGAGCTCGCCGGCGAAGTCCTGGTCGTCGGCGTCACGAACTTCCACGCGTTCCAGGTCGCGGAGCACCGCAACCCCATCGACGACACGAAGCTGAACCGCGCGTACCCGGGGAACGCCAACGGGTCGTCCTCCGAGCGCATCGCGCACGCGACGTTCTCCGCGGCGTCGGACGCCGACATCGTGCTCGACCTCCACCAGGGGTCGACGTCGCGCATGATAAACGAGGTGCGGGTGCGCTGCGGCCGCCATCACCGCGTGCACGACGACTGCCTCGAGCTCGCGAAGGTGTTCGGCTGCGGGCACGTCCTCGACCAGAAGGGGCCGGAGGGCCAGCTCGCGCGCGCCGGCCCGGACGAGGGCGTCCCGACCATCGACCCCGAGCTCGGCGGCGCGGTCGGGTGGGACGAGGAGTCCGTCCGGTACGGCGTCGACGGCGTGTTCAACGTCCTCCGGTACTACGGGTTCCTCGACGGCGACGTCGACACCGAGCCCCAGACGCGCGCGAAGGAGTTCGACCGGTACGGCTCGCCGGTCGGCGGCCTCGTCGACTTCCGCGTCGAGCTCGGCGACCGCGTGCGCGCCGGCGACACGCTGTTCGAGGTGACCGACGTCTTCGGCACGATGAAGGCGTCGGTGACCGCCGACAGCGACGGCGTGTTCTGGCGCACCCGCCGGCTCCCGCAGGTCGCGACCGGCGAGTACGTCTGCTCGGTTGGCACCGAGGTCGACACGTACTGAGCGACCGCGGGGCCGTTAGTGGCCGTCCGTGGAGACGATGGGGCGGTCGACGGGAAGCAACACGAACAGCGCGAACAGCGCGAACAGCGCCGTGTCGCCGGTGGCGAGTCCGAGGAGGCCGAGGAGGCCGAGGTACCCCAGGTGGCTGACGCGGAGAGTTGCCATGTGTGCGGCGACGCGACCGTACCACTCAGTACGCCCGGCGATTCCCAGCCGGCAGGAACGTGGTGAATCGGTAGCATCAGGTGGCTCCTCCGTCTCACGGGAGACATGCTCGAGTGTCGCTCCTGCGGCCGCACATACGACGCCGGCCCGGACGAGCCGTGGCGCTGCGAGTGCGGGCACGCCCTGGACTTCGCGAACCGACCCCTACCGGAGTCCGGTCCCGGGGACGTGGACCGCGACGCCGGACTGTGGGCGTTCGACGACTTCCTCCCGGTCGGCCGCGAGGTGACGCTCGGCGAGGGCTGGACGCCGCTGACCGACGCCCCCGAATGGGACGCCGAGTTCAAGCTCGAGTACGTGTTCCCGTCCGGGAGTTTCAAGGACCGCGGCGCGGCGCTCACCCTCTCCCGGGCGGTCGGACTCGGCGTCGACCGCGTCGTCGAGGACTCCTCGGGGAACGCGGGCGCCGCCATCGCGCAGTACGCCGCGCGCGCCGGCGTCGACGCCGAGATCTACGTGCCCACGGACGCCAAGCAGTCGAAGCTCGACGCCATCGAGGCGGCGGGCGCGACGCCCGTTCGAATCGAGGGGAGCCGACAGGACGTAACGGACGCGTGTAT
>JBDGUB010000001.1:0-46116 GCA_042216245.1 Halobacterium sp. | reverse complement strand
GCGGTCGGCGGGGACGCGTGGTACGCGAGCCACGCGTGGAACCCCGCGTTCTACGCGGGCACGGAGACGTTCGCGTACGAGCTCGCCGCGCAGCGCGACTGGACGGTGCCGGACGCGGTCGTGCTCCCGCTCGGGCACGGCACGCTGTTCCTCGGCGCGTACCGGGGGTTCCGGAACCTCCGCGACGCGGGCTGGACCGACGGCGTGCCGCGGCTGCTCGGCGTGCAGGCCGAGGGCGTCGCGCCGGTCGTCGAGGAACTCCACGGCGCGGACGCCGCGGGGACGAACGACGTCGCGGACGGCATCCAGATCCGGGAGCCGGCGCGCTTCGACCAGCTCCTGGCAGCCATCGAGGACTCGGGCGGTGACGTCATCGCGTGCGGCGAGACCGAGACGGCGGCCGCGCTCGACGCGCTCCACGAGCGCGGGTTCTACGTCGAGCCGACGAGCGCGGTGGCGGTCGCGGGCCTCGAGGCGTACCGCGAGCGCGGCGCCGTCGACCCCGGCGAGGACGTCGGCGTGCCGCTGACGGGGAGCGGGTTGAAGTCGTGATTCCCGAGTTCTGCCCGCGGTGTGGCGGGGCGCTCGGCGACCGCGAACTCGAGGGGCGCCGGCGGAAGTGGTGTCCGGACTGCGAGCGCCCCGTCTACCGGAACGCGGCGCCCTGCGCGGGCGTGACGGTCGTCGACGGGGACCGCGTGCTGCTCGTGGAGCGCGGCGCGGACCCCGGCCGGGGCGAGTGGTCGACGCCCGCCGGCCACCTCGAGGTCGACGAGGAGCCGCGGGACGGCGCCGCCCGCGAGCTCCGCGAGGAGACCGGGCTGCGGGTCGACCCCGCGGACCTCGTGCTCCTGGAGGCGACCCAGCTCGAGCCGTACGGCGACAAGCACGTGGTGTCGGTGGGGTACGCGGCGGACGCGGCCGACGCGTCGGGCACCCCGGAAGCCGGGTCCGACGCCGCGGCCGTCGAGTGGGTGCCGGCGGCGGACGTGGAGCAGCGGGCGGTGCGGCCGCACGTCGGCCGCCGGGTCAGGGCGGCACTGGACGCTGTCGGCGAGTGACGGCGGGCGGCGGGAGAAGGGAGACTGCGTTTCAGAAGCGGAGCCGGGGCCGGCTACCGGCAGTCCGCGAGCGCGACGAACGCGTCGTCGGCGGCGGTCACCCACGTGGTGACGAGTTCGTCCGCGGGCGCGTCGGCCGGGAACAGCGTGCACTCCTCGTGGCCGTCCTGTGACTCGACCCGCGCGGTCACGTGACCGGCGAGGTCGCTCGAGGCGTCGGCGTCGGAGTCCACTGCGGGACTACGGTGTCCTCGGCGCATGGTTGCAGATAGGGGAGAGAATGCAATAAAGCGTTGCGGTACAGTGCGAAGGTCTCACGAACCGACCACCGGCCCCAGGGTTTATCTACGAGAACCGGCGGGAATGGGGACAGATCTCGTCGAGCGTCAGCGCTCGGGGTGGACTGGCGCGTCCCAGTCGCCGCGCACGAGCGGCCGCGCGACGTGGCGGCGCGCGCACGGCGGCACCTCGTACCAGCCGACCTCGAGGTCGCGGTCCAGGTCGCGGGCGGCCTTCCCGGGCGCCGACGTCCCGCAGTCCCGGCACCGGTAGCCCTGGTCGGCGCCCGCGCTCTCCATTCGGTTCCCGCAGTCCGGGCACGTCGGCGTCACGCGCTCGGTCCTCTCGAGCGCGCGCACCGCGAACTTCTCGAGTTTGAGCGTGCCCTCGGCGACTTCGCCGCAGACCGTCACGCGGTCGCCGGGCCGAAGCGCCCGCACGCGGTCCCGGAAGCGCTTCGTCGGCTCGAACGCCGCGCACTCCAGGGTCTCGCCGCCGTCCTCGACGGTGACGAAGACGTGGCCGCCGCGGCGCGTCTCGGGTTCGGCGGCGACCGTGGCGTCCACGCAGTACCCGCGGCCGTCATCGACGGCGGCGAGGTCGCCGTCCCGCAGGTGGGCGTCGGTGCCCTGGTTCGTCACGAACAGCTCGCTCGCGTACACGGGTTCGCCGTCGATTCGGTCGGCGACGCGGGCGACGGCGTCCGGGTCGTCGCCGCGAATCCCGTAGAGGATGGGGCAGGGCGTGTGCGGCACGCAGACCGCCTCGCGCTCGCCCCGGTCGACGGTGTCCCAGACCGCGGGGTAGGCGTCGTCCGCGGCCGCGAACACGCTTTCCTCGTCGACGACGCGGTCGGTCCCCCAGCGCTCGGGCCGGCGGTAGTCGATGCGCTCGTACGTCCAGTCGTCGAACGCCGCCCACGCGCCCACGGCGGCGAGCGCGCCGACGACGCCGCGGCCGTCCCCCCAGGCCCGGGTCTCGTAGCCGTGCGCGGCCGCCAGGGACTCCGCCTCGCCCGGGTCGAGGTGCTCGCGCATCGCGCGCTCGGCGTACGCGGCGACCGGCGCCGGCGCGTCGGCCTCGTGCGCGACCACGACGCCCGGATTCGTCCGCGGGTCGTCGGTCTCGGCCGCCTCCGCGACCACGTCGACCGCGATCTCGAGGCCGACCGCCGGGTCGACGTCGGCGTGCACCGCGAGCGCGGCGTTCCCGCGCGTCTTGTACTCCACGGCGGGGTTCAGGCGCGCGAGGACGACGCGCTCGACGCGGGCGCCGCGGTCCCGCAGCCGCTCGGCGACCAGGTGGGCGGCGTACGTCGTGCACATCCCGCGCTCGCGGGAGTCCGTGTCGTCCAGCGCGACGACCGTCATCGGGCCGGCGTAGGACGCGCGGACGTTTCGCCGTTCCGGTCCGCGGAGGAAACGACGAAGGATTATACCGGAGAAGTGTCAGGGGAGTCGTATGGAAGTCCCGCTGCAGGCGGCACTACTCGTTGGGGGTCTAGTGCTGGGTCTCGCCGGCGTGCGCATCGAGCGCCCGGCCGTGATGCTCGTCGGGTTCGTCCCGGGCGCGGTCGGCGGCGCGGTACTCGCGCCGAGAATCGTCTCCGGAGTCGACGACCCCGCGATGCTCGCCGCGACGGCCGGCATCGCGCTCGTGGGCGGGCTCGTCGGCGCGCAGCTCGCATGGAGCGCGTGGGTGCTCGTCCACGCCATCCCCGGGTTCGTCGCCGGCGCCGCGGTCACCGCGCCCGTCGTCGGCGTCTCCACGTCCGACCCGACGATGGGGCCTGGCGTCGCCGTCGTCGTCGGCGCCGGCCTCGTCGGCGCCGTGCTCGCGTGGGCGGTCCACCGCGTGTTCGTCGCCGTGCTCACGGCCGGCCTCGGCAGCGTGATGGTGAGCGTCGCCGCGTTCGGCGAGAACGTCTACGTCCCGATGGGGCGGGCCGTCCTGCGCCGCCCCGAGGCCGAGATACGGCTCGTCGTCGAATCGCTGCGCGACCTCGGCACGCCCGTGCTCGTGCTCGCGGCCGTGTTCGCGCTCGTGCAACTCGGGTGGCTCGCGCAGTCCGACACCGACGACCAGCGATAGCCCGAAACCGCGCGGAAGCGGCGGTGTCCCCGGCACAACGCATATATGTGGCCGCCGGCTTATCTCCGCCTATGTCACGGTCGGCACTCATCGAGAACGTCACCGCGATGCTGGCGGACGCGGGCTTTTCGGTGAGCGACCGCTGTGCCACCCGACCGAAGAGCTTCGACGTCGCCGCCCGCCGCGGCGAGGACGTCGTGCTCGTGAAGATCCTCGGGAACATCGACGCGTTCGACGGCGAGACCGGCGCCGAGATGCGGCGGCTCGGCACCTACCTGCAGGCGACGCCGCTGGTCATCGGCCTCCGCACCCGGGACGAGGAACTGAAACCCGGGGTGGTCTACTTCCGGCACGGCGTCCCCGTGCTCAGCCCGGACACCGCGATGGACTTCTTCGTCGAGGGCGTCCCGCCGCTCATCTACGCGGCGCCCGGCGGCCTCTACGTGAACATCGACGGCGACGTGCTCGCGGACCGCCGCCAGGACGAGGACCTCAGCCTCGGCCAGCTCGCGAACGAGCTCGGCGTCTCCCGGCGCACCGTCTCGAAGTACGAGGACGGCATGAACGCCAGCATCGACGTCGCGATGGAGCTCGAGGAGCTGTTCGGCGGCGACCTCACGTCCCCGGTGTCCGTGATGGACGGCGCCGAGGACGTCCGGGACGCGGACCCGACGCCGGAGGACCCGGAGGCCGACCCCGAGGACGTCCCGGTGCTGTCGGTGCTCGCGCGCTTCGGCTTCGAGGTCCACCCGACGGTGCGCGCGCCGTTCAAGGCCGTCGGCGAGGACGTCTCGCGGGCCGACCGCCTCCTCACGGGGCACTCGTCGTTCACGGAGGCCGCGGTGAAGCGCGCCCGCATCATGAGTTCGCTCGGCGAGGTCACGCACACGCGCGCCGTCTACGTCGTCGACGAGGCCAAGCGGGAGTCCGTCGACGACACCGCCATCGTGGAGCGCGAGGAGCTCGCGGACGTCGAGGACGACGAGGAGTTCCGGGAGCTCCTGAAGGACCGCGGCGTCCCGCAGGAAGCCTGAGTAGCCGCTGCGCTGGAGAGCGTTCTGGTCCTCTCCGAAATCCGGCGAGTCGCCCAGCGTTTCCCCTCGACGGCGCACACCGCCGCGCCGTCTCGCGCAAAACCTGGACCAAAACGACCGCTACGCCCCGTACGTCTCCTCGAGGTACCCCACGATGTCAGGTCGCCCAGCGTTTCCCCTCGACGGCGCACACCGCCGCGCCGTCTCGCGCAAAACCTGGACCAAAACGACCGCTACGCCCCGTACGTCTCCTCGAGGTACCCCACGATGTCGTCGCTCTCGGGCATCCCCTCGACGCCGTGCTCGGTGTCGACGAGGACGGGGACGCCGGTCTGGCCGCTGACTGCCTCGACTTCGGTGCGTTCGCCGTGCGCGCTCGGGACCTCGTGTTCGACGTATTCGAGGTCGAGTTCGGCGAGTTTCTCCTCGACTTTCGCGCAGTACGGGCACCCGGGGAGCTTGTAGAGTTCGAGTGTCACGTCCGGGCCTAGGGGCGTGAGGGTGAAGAATGCGGGGGTGGCGGCGACGCCCTCCTACACGGCGGCCGAGAGGGTGCCGCTGGTGCGGACGTAGAAGTAGACGACGAACGCGGCGGCGAGCAGCCACTGGCCGGCGCCGACCTCGTCGTACTCGCCGACGGCGGTCTTCACGACGGGGTACGCGACGATGCCGGCGGCGATGCCGTACCCGATGTTGTACGTGAACGGCATCACGAACACGGTGAGGCCGGCGGGGATGGAGTACGTGACGTCGTCCCAGGCGACCTCGGTGACGTTCCCGAGCATGATGACGCCGACGACGACGAGCGCGATGTGGCTCGCGTACAGCGGGACGGCGGCGGCGACGGGAACGAGCACGAGGCTCGCGAGGAAGAGGCCGGCGACGGTGAGCGCGGTGAGGCCGGTGCGGCCGCCCTCCTCGACGCCGGTCGCGGACTCGATGTACGTGGTGACCGTCGAGGTGCCGAGCATGCTGCCGACCGTGGTGCCGATGGCGTCGGCCATCAGGGGCTTCTCGATCTCGGGGAGGTTGCCGTCGTCGTCGAGGAAGCCCGCGATCTGGCTGACGCCGACGAGCGTGCCGGCGGTGTCGAAGAAGTCCACGAAGAAGAACGTGAACACGATGAGCGCGAACGCGAACACGTCGACGTTCTGCGCGGGCGCGCCGACGAGGCCGTCGAGGAACGCGCCGGCGAGCGGCGCGATGTTGTACTGGGCGCCCTCGATGCTCGTGGTGAGGGTGCCGGCGGGGACGACGCCGAGGAACTCGGCGGCGTAGCCGCCCGCGGTGGTGGCGAAGATGCCGACGACGATGGCGCCCGGGATGCCGCGGGCGTACAGCGCGAGCGTGAGGAACAGGCCGACGACGGAGAGCGTGGCGACGGGACTGGACGCGATGTTGCCGAGGGTGACCATCGTCGCCTGGTCGAGCGCGACGACCTGCATCTTCTGGAGGCCGATGAGCGCGAGGAACGCGCCGATGCCGGCGCCGACCGAGAGCTTGACGGGTTCGGGGAACGCGCGAATGATGGCCTTCCGGGCGCCGGCGGCGGTGAGCAGGATGAAGATGATGCCCTCGACGAAGACGGCGGCGAGCGCGACCTGCCAGGGGACGCCGAGCCCGAGGACGACGGTGTACGCGAAGAACGCGTTGAGTCCGAGCCCGGGTGCTTGCGCGAACGGCCGGTTGGCGTACAGCGCCATGACGGTGGTGGCGACGAACGCCGAGAGGATGGTGACGACGGCGAGCATCTGCTGGACCTGGCCGGACGTGTACCCGGGCAGCGAGATGGCCTGGCCGAGGGTGTCGGGGTTGACGATGACGATGTAGGACATCGTGAAGAACGTCGTCAGCCCCGCGAGCAGTTCGGTGCGGACGTCGGTGTCGTGGTCGGCGAGTTCGAAGTATTCAGCGAGCCCCATGATGCACGTTCGGGCACATCGAGTCCGCGTTATTAAGCGTTGTTATGCACGTTCGACGTTCGTGCGTAGAGACACGAAGGCGGACGTGGAATACCAGCACGTCGGTGCACAGAATTTGGTGGTTTCGGGCGGAAGCGACTGGCGGCGAGTGGGGAGTCGGTGAGGCGGGAGGGCGGTCAGTCGAGGTACGCGGGCAGGTCAGTCGAGGTGCGCGAGCGCGCCGACCGGGGCGTCGGTGAGTTCGCGGGCGCGCTCGACGCCCTCCTCGCCGGCGGCGATGAGCGCGAACACGCCGGTGACGTCGGCGTCCGCGGCGCCCGCGATGTCCAGGAGGAGCTCCTGGGTCTCGCCGGAGCGGATGAGGTCGTCGACGACGAGGACGGTGTCGCCGGCGTTCAGCGCGGACGCCGGGAGGTAGTAGGTGAGTTCGATGCCGGACTCGAGGCGCTGGCGGGCCTCGATGAACTCCTCGACCGCGGTCTCCTTGGACTTCTTCGCGTACGCGCAGCGGGCGCCGTAGTAGGACGCGAGCGCGGCGGCGAGCGTGATGCCGTCGGTCGCCGCGGTGAGCACGACGTCGGGCTGCTCGAAGTCGAACGTCTCGGCGGCGACGGGCGCGACGAGGTCGAGGAACGACTGGTCGAAGACGACCTCGGAGTTGTCGACGTACCCCTCGTCGTCGAGGCGGACGCGGTCGGTGAGTTCCTCGCGGAGGAGGTCGGCGCCGGCGTTGCTGACGACCTGGCGGGCGCGGTCCTCGCTCGGGAGGACGTGGCCGTTGACGTACCGGTTGAGGTCGCCGGCGGGCAGGCCGGTCTCCGCGGAGAGTTCGTCGTACGTGCGCGTCTCCTTCAGCGTCCGCAGCACCGCGACCGCCTGCAGCTGCAGGGCGGCCTTCTCGGCTCGGTTCATACGAGTACACACGTTTCCACAAACTTGAGTATCCCGGAAGCGATTCGGTGTGAAGCAACCACAAACGCGCCCATCGGGGGCGGGTGCGGGGGCCGGAACCCGCCCCCGACGCGACACGCCGACACGCGTCCGCCCGCCGACGGTTCGGGCTACTCGGCGTCCAGCAGCTCGCTCGCCGTGACCAGCGCCTCCATCTCCACGCCGTGCTCGGCGAGCAGCTCGCGGCCGCCCTCCTCGCGGTCCACCACGAGCAGCGCGCGGTTCACTTCCGCGCCCGCCTCCCGGAGCGCCTCGGCGGCGTCGACCGCGGACTGCCCCGTGGTCGCGATGTCCTCCACGACCACGACCTCCTCGCCGTCCGCGAGCCGGCCCTCGATGCGGTTCCCGGTGCCGTAGTCCTTCGCCGCCTTCCGCGCGATGACGTACGGCACGTCGGCCGCGGTCGCCGTCGCCGCTGCCAGCGGCACCCCGCCGAGCGCGACGCCGCCGAGCTTCTCGTCGCCGTCCAGGCGGTCGGCGAACGCCGCCGCGATGGCGCGCAGGCACCCGGGGTCCGTCTCGAAGAGGTACTTGTCCACGTAGTAGTTCGACGTCCCGCCGTGCGAGAGCTCGAACTCCCCGTACTGCACCGCGTCCGCGTCCCGGAGCGACTGGATGAGGTCGTCGGTCGCCATTACGAGAACCGGCGGGCCCACCCGGTAAAAGGCGTGCGGTCAGCGGGCGGCACTGCGACTGGACACCCATGCACAACTTGTTTGTCGGTGTCACCCGAACCCCGGGAGCATGCACGTCCGGCGAGCGACTCCCGACGACGCACGTGACGTCCGTCGCGTCGCCGAACTCGCCTGGCACGACGCCCACGACGACATCGTCGGCGCGGACGCCGTCGACGAGTTCCTCGAGGAGTACTACGACCCGGTCGACCTCCGGGAGCGCTACCGGAGCGGCGACAGCGTGACGTTCGTCGTCGAGGACGACGGCAGCGTCGTCGGGTACGCCAGCGGCGTCCCCTCCGGGGACTGCTACACGCTCGGGTCGCTGTACGTCCGGCCCGGACGCCAGGGCGCGGGCGTCGGCAGCCTCCTCCTCGGTCACGTCGAGAACGTCGCCCGCGCCGAGGGGTTCGACGCCGTCGACCTCGTCGTGATGGCGGACAACGACGACGCCATCGGGTTCTACGAGGCCAAGGGGTTCGAGCACGTCGACGACCACTACGACGCCGACCTCGAGGTCGACGGCTACGTCTACGAGAAGCCGGTGTGACCGCGCGGCCGCCTACCAGGGCTCCTCTTTCAACTCGAGGAGGTAGGCGGCGACGTTCGTCGCGACGTGGAGGACGGGCGTGAGCACGAGCACGACCAGGAGGACGTCCAGCGTGAACGTCTCCCGGAACCACTGCGGGGCGGCGAGCGCGGTGCACGCGAGCGCGAGCACGACGAAGTCGAGCTGGTCGACGAGCGGGAACGCGGCGCCGCGCTCGCGGCCGGTGCGGCGCTTCAGGAACGACGCGAGGATGTCGCCGAGCATCGCGCCGGCTGCGAGCGCGACCATCGCGGCGAGCGGGAACTCCGGCAGCGGGACGCCGAGCGCGTCGCTGACGGCGGGCTCGACGGCGTTCAGGGCTGCGGCGAGCGCGACGCCGGCGAGCGTGCCGACGAGCGTCCCGCGCCAGGTCTTCCCGTCGCCGAGGAGCCGGCGGCCGCCCCACGTGCGGCCGCCGTCGATGGGGCGGCCGCCGCCCGCGAGCACCGCGGCGTTGTTCGGGACGTACGCGGGCAGCATCGCCCAGAACGCGACGGCGACGGTGGCGGCGAGGTCCATGGTCGCCGGTGGACGCGGCCGACGCAAAAACCCGTGGGTTCCGGGTTCGGTCCACGGGTTCGGGCCATTCGGGCCGTAGCGTGTGGCTGACGGGCCGCGCCCGCGCCGCCGGGAGCGCGTCGTTTAAGGGACGGCACGCCACAGGTTGACGTATGATTCCGCCCATCGCGAGCCGGTTCGTGGCCGGGGAGTCGCCGGCGGAGGCCCTCGAGCACGTCGAGGACCTCAACGACCGGGACGTGAACGCGATCCTGAACCTGCTCGGCGAGCACTACGAGAAGCGGCCGCCCGCCGACGACGACGCCGCCGCGTACCGCGACCTCGTCCGGGACGTCGCGGACAGCGGGCTGGACGCCTGCATCTCGGTGAAGCCCTCGCAGATCGGGCTGGACGTCGGCGAGGACGTGTTCCGGGAGAACCTCGAGGGCATCGTCGAGGTCGCCGACGAGCACGGCGTGTTCACGTGGGTGGACATGGAGGACCACGAGACGACCGACGCCACTCTCGACGCGTTCGAGGACTTCGCGACGAAGTACGACGGCGACGTCGGCGTCTGCGTGCAGGCGAACCTCAAGCGCACGGAGGACGACCTCGAGCGCCTCGCCGACCTCCCGGGGAAGGTCCGGCTGGTGAAGGGCGCGTACGACGAGCCGGAGCGGCTGGCGTACAAGAAGAAAGAACGCGTGAACGAGGCGTACCGGAACGACCTCGAGTACATGTTCCGGGAGTTCGAGGGCGGCGTCGCGGTGGGGAGCCACGACCCCGAGATGATCGAGCACGCGCGGGCGCTCCACGACGAGCACGGCACCGACTACGAGGTCCAGATGCTGATGGGCGTCCGGGACGACGCCCAGTACGAGCTCGCCGCGGACGGCGTCACCGTCTACCAGTACGTGCCGTACGGCGGGAAGTGGTTCTCGTACTTCTACCGGCGCGCGATGGAGCGCAAGGAGAACATGCTGTTCGCGCTGCGGGCGGTGCTCGGCCGATAGCGAAGGCTGATAAGCGCTCGCTCACAGGGTGGGGGTATGTCACCGTGGAAACGAGACTTCGGGAGTGGACTGGTAGTTCTCGCGCCGATTCTCGTCACGTTCTACGTCATCTACTGGTTCTACTCGCGCATCGTCGGCATCGGCGTGCTGAAGGAGACCATCGAGAACCCGGTGCTGCGCGTGCTCATCCTCCTGTTGTTGTTCGCGCTGGTTGTGTTCGCGGTCGGCTACCTGATGCGGACCGCGCTCGGGACCATCGTGGAGGGGCTCATCGACGACGTGATGAACCGGGTGCCGATCCTCCGCATCGTCTACAACGCGTCGAAGATGGCGGTCGAGACGGTGCTCTCCGGGGGGACCGGCGAGTTCCAGAAGCCCGTGAAGATCGAGCCCTGGCAGGGGATGCGGATGACCGCCTTCAAGACCGGGAAGACGGCGGAGGACGGCCGCGAGGTGGTGTTCATGCCGACCGCGCCGAACATCACCACGGGGTTCGTGCTGGAGGTCGCCCCGGAGGACATCGAGGAGACCGACGAGAGCGTGGAGGACGCGCTGACGCGCGTGCTGAGCGCGGGCTTCGGGGAGAACGAGGACTCGAAGACGGAGCTCGAGGAGCTCGTGACCGGCGAGGACGAGTCCGGGGAGTCGTAGGCCGGGCTCCGGCCGGCTCCGCACGGAGATCCGAGAGGAGAGAGGCCGCGAGCCCCGGGTCGGCGGGGGCGCGGTCGCTAGTTCTGTGAGCGCGCGTTCGGTCCTAGACGTAGTGGAACCACTCCTCGCGTTCGCCGGACTCGACGAGGTCGAAGAACGCGGACTGGAGTTCCTCGGTGACTGGGCCGCGGCCGCCGTTCCCGATCTCGACGTTGTCGACCTGGCGGATGGGGGTGACTTCGGCGGCGGACCCGGTGAAGAACAGTTCGTCGGCGGTGTGGAGTTCGCCCCGCGAGATGGAGACGTCGTCGTGGACGGTGTAGCCGCGTTCCTCGGCGAGCTGGATGACGGTGTCCCGGGTGATGCCGTCGAGGATGCTCTCGGAGAGCCCGGGCGTGTAGATCTCGCCGTCGCGCACGAGGAAGAGGTTCTCGCCGGGGCCTTCCGCGACGTTGCCCTCCTTGTTGAGGACGATGGCTTCGACGAAGCCGTTGCGGCGGGCTTCCTCGCCGGCGAGCATGGAGTTGACGTAGAGGCCGGTGGTCTTGGCGTTCGTCGGGACCTGGCTGGAGGCGTGCTTGCGCCACGAGGACACCATCACTTCGACGCCGTTCTCGAGGGCGTCCTCGCCGAGGTACGCGCCCCACGGCCAGGCGGCGATGGTGACGTCCGTCGGGCAGTCGCCGGGGGAGACGCCGAGCGAGTGGTAGCCGTAGTAGGCGATGGGGCGGATGTAGCAGGACGCGAGGTCCTGGCGGTCGAGGAGTTCGACGGTGGCCTCGGTGAGTTCCTCGCGGCTGTACTCGATGTCGAGGTCGTAGGGCTTCGCGGACTCGTAGAGGCGGTCGAGGTGGTCCTCCCACCGGAAGATGGCGGGGCCGTTGTCCGTGTCGTACGCGCGGACGCCCTCGAAGACGCCGCTGCCGTAGTGGAGCGCGTGCGTGAGGACGTGGACCTGGGCGTCGTCCCAGTCCACGAAGTCGCCGTTCATCCAGACGGTGTCGACGTCCATGTCGTCGAATCCGCTCATACTCGGGGAAAGGGGGTCACTGTTCATAAAACCACGAGTGACGGTTCGCGCGAGGTTTGCCGGTTTCTCCGAGTCCCGGCGTGAATTCCCGATAATAATCTGACCGAGTAGCTTAATTACTGTAGAGAATTAGACGTGGGCGATGAGCGAGTTCACGCCGCTCCGCTACGAAGACATCGACGACGCCCACCGCCCGAGCCTCCGGGAAGCGCTCGCGCCGGTGCTCGCCGTCGTCGTCTTCCTCGGCGTCGGCTCGGGGTACCTCGGGCTCGCGCCGCACGGACCGCTACTCTGGAGTATCGCCTTCGCCGGGCTGTTCGCGCGCTACCGCCTCGGCTACGACTGGGACGCCGTCTACGACGCCGCCGCGTCCGGGCTCCACATGGGCCTGCAGGCCATCCTCATCCTGTTCGTCATCTACGGCCTCATCGCCACGTGGACCAGCGCCGGCACCATCCCCGGCCTCATGTACTACGGCCTCGGCGTCCTCTCACCCGCCGTCTTCCTGCCCGCGACGGCCATCCTCGCGGCCGTCGTCGCGTTCGCCATCGGGTCGTCGTGGACCACGGTCGGCACCCTCGGCGTCGCGTTCGTCGGCATCGGGAACGGCCTCGGCGTCCCGCTCGCGATGACCGCGGGCGCCATCGTCTCCGGCGCGTACGCCGGCGACAAACAGAGCCCGCTGTCGGACACCACGAACCTCGCGGCCGCCGTCACGAACGCCGACCTCTACGACCACATCAACGCGATGCGCACCGGCACCGCCATCGCGTTCGGGCTCTCCGTGCTCGCGTACGCCGTCCTCGGCGTCCTCGCCGTCGACGGCGGCGCCGCGAACGTCGCCGCCATCAGCGGCCCGCTCGCCGACACGTACGCGCTCGGCCCGCTGGTCTTCCTGCCGCTGGTCGTCACCTTCGGGCTCGCCGTCCGCAGCTACCCCGCGCTCCCCTCGCTGGTCGCGGGCGTGTTCGCCGGCGCGTTCACCACCGTGCTCGCGCAGGGCGCGTCGTTCACGACCGCGTGGAACGTCTTCCTGAACGGCACCAGCCCCGAGACCGGCAGCGAACTCGTCAACAGCCTGCTCGCCACCGGCGGCGTCTCCGGGTCCGCGTGGACCATCGCCGTCGTCGTCGCCGCGCTCGCGCTCGGCGGCCTCCTCGAACGCAGTGGCGTCCTCCCGACGCTCGCCCACCACCTCACCGAGGCCGTCTGGTCGCGCGGGTCGCTGGTCGCCGGCACCGGCGCCGCCGCCATCGTCACGAACGCGTTCTCCGCCCAGCAGTACATGAGCATCGTCGTCCCCGGCGTCAGCCTCCGCACGCTCTACGACGAGTACGGCCTCTCGGAGAGCGACCTCTCCCGGGCGGTCGAGGCCGCCGGCACCCCGACGGGGCCGTTCTTCCCGTGGCACGCCGGCGCCGTCTTCATGACGGGCGTGCTGTACTCCGGGACGCAGGCCGCCAACTCGTGGTGGTGGGTGCCGTTCTACTTCTTCGGCATCCTCTCGCCGCTCGTGCTGTTCGCGATGGCGTTCACCGGCCACGGCTACAGCGAACAGGACGCCACCGCCGGCGCCGCCGCCGTCGCCGACGACTGACCCCGCCTCCGTCCTTCTACCCGCCGAGGGTCGCGAACGCGAACACCACCAGCAGGTAGCCCGTCACGACCGCCATCGCGACCACCGGCACGAACGACAGGTGGTCGTAGCGCCCGTTCGACGCCGCGGGCTCGCCGCGCCCGGCGGCCTCGGTGTCGACGCCCTCGAGTTCGTCGGCTGTCGGCATCACCTCGGGCAGGCCCTTCCGGCGGGCGTCCCACTTGTTCAACGCGAGCACCGCGCCCAGCGTGAGCAGGGCGGCCAGCGGCAGCGCGACGTACGCCGACTGCAGGCCGAGCCCGTACAGCACCAGGACGACGACGGTCGCGCCCGCGGCGGTGCCCGCCATCGGAATCTGCGTGTTCACGTGGTCGATGTGGTCCGACCCCGCGAAGATGGAGGACATCACCGTGGTGTCGCTGATGGGCGAGGAGTGGTCGCCCCAGATGGCGCCGCCGAACAGCACGCCGACGAGCACGGGCAGCACCGACGCGCCGACGAGCTGGTAGCCGAGCGGAATCGCCAGCGGCGTCAGAATCGCCATCGTCCCCCAGGACGTCCCCGTGGTGAACGCGACGAACATCGCGGCGAGGAACACGATCAGCGGCAGGAAGCTCCCGGGGACGCCGCTGCCGACCATCACGTCCACGATGAACTGCGCGGTCCCGACCTGCTCGGCGGCGTACCCGATGGCCCACGCGAGGACGATGATGGCGAGCGCGATGTTCATCGTCTTGAAGCCGTTGATGACGGTGTCGCTGGCCTCCTCGAGGTCCATCGTGCCGTACGCGAGCGACCCGACGAACCCGGTGACCATGAACGCGAACGCGCCGTGCAGCAGCCCCATCGCGACGTCCGTCTGGCGGAACGCCGTCGAGACGTCGACGCCGGGCCTGTAGCCGCCGCCGAGGTACCACATGGAGACGACGCCGACGACCAGGAGGACGAGAATCGGCGCGAAGAAGTTCACGAGCGACGGGTTCTTCTCGCTGGGTTCGCCGACGTCCCGGGAGACGTCGGACAGCGGCGTGGCGTCCTCGCGGATGGTCCGGCCGGTGGTGCGTGCCCGCCACTCGGCGTCCAGCATCGGGCCGTAGAACCGCTGCGTGATGGAGACGAACCCGACCATGAAGAACGCCATGAAGCAGTAGATGTTCCACGGGATGGACTGGAGGAACAGCCCGAACGCGGTCAGGCCGAGTTCCTCCGCGGAGACGCGCGCGGCCTCGAACCCGGCGATGATCATCGACACCTGGAACCCGATCCAGTTCGAGACCGGGCCGAACGTCGTGACCGGCGACGTCGTGGAGTCGAGGATGTAGGCGTGCATCTCCCGGGACGACCGGTTCTCCTGGGAGAGTTCGCGGGTGGCGTTCCCGGTGACGACGGTGCTGGTGTAGGAGTCGAAGAAGATGAACACGCCGATGAGCCACGTGAGAATCTGGGACTCCCGGGCGGTGCTGACGCGGTCCCCGATCCAGTGCTCGAGCGCGAGGATGCCGCCGCTCCGGTAGATGAACGCGGCGCCCGCACCCATGAAGAGGATGAGGACGATGAACTTGGTGTCGAACGGCGAGCGGACCACCTGGACGAGCCAGTCCATCGTGAGCGCGGTCGCGGCGATGGGGTTGTACTGTTCGACGATCAGTGCGCCGACCCAGACGCCGGCGAACAGCGACACCAGCACCTGGCGGGTGTACATCGCGAGCGCGATGGCCAGGAGTGGCGGCGCCAGCGCGAGTAAGCCGTATTCCGCCATAGTTCGCACACTCGGGCAGCGCACAATAAATGTGTGGGTGGCGTTACCACAGAACAGGCGGGCGCCGTGCCGCCGCGCTGGCGCTACGGAGGCCCGGGACCGACGCTCGCGGGGGCGACGGTCACTCGCCGAACGCGGCGAGCAGGTCGCTGCCCTCCACGAACACGAGGTCGTGGCGGTCGGCGTACGCTTTCGCGTCGGCGACCGAGCGCGCGCCGCCGGTCTCGTCGTCGAGCATCTCGCAGACGACGGCGGCGGGCGGGACGCCGGCCTCGCGGGCGAGCGCGACCGCGAGTTCGGTGTGGCCCTCGCGGTCCGCCAGCGACGGCGCGGCCCGCAGGACGTGGACGTGGCCGGGCGCGCGGAACGCCTCGGCGAACTCGACGCCGCCGGGGTCGGCGGCCGCCCGGCCGAGTTCGGTGATGGTGCGCGCGCGGTCCTCGTCGGTGATGCCGGTGAACGTCTCGCGGTGGTTCACGGGCAGCGAGAACGACGACCGGTCGTCGTACCCGAGGTGGCCGTGGTCGGCGGCGGGGTGGTCGAGTTCGTCCGCGAGGAACGGCAGGTCGAAGGCGTCCGCGACGCGGTCGCCGAGCGCGACGCAGACGAGGCCGCCGGCGTCGTTCCGGAGGCGCGCGACGGCCTCGGGGGTGACCGCCTCCGCGGGGTAGAAGAAGTCGACTTCGCCCTCGCGGTCGGCGGCGTCGTGGACGAGCACTGGGTCGCCCGCTTCGAACGCGTCGACGGCGGCGTCGACGGCGGCGAGGTTACTGCTCTTCGACACGGATTGTCACCTCGTCGCCGTCGAGGAGGCCGAGTTCCTCGCGGAGCTTCTCGGGCGCGATGAGCTCCATCTGGCTCTCGTCGTGGTGGGTGCGGTCCGGGACGATGACGTGCGCGTCCGGGAACTCGCCGTCGTCGGCCGCGACCGTGGAGAGGTAGCAGGTGGCGGGCCCGTACGTGCGTTCCTCGTCCTGCCAGCCCTCGATGCGGACGCCGCTCATGGCGTCCATCGCGGAGCGGGCGCGCTGGCTCTCGGCGTCGAGGTCGACGTTCAGGGTGCCGGGGTAGGGCTCGTAGTCGAGTTTCTCGACGAACTGGCGGTTGTACCCGGGGAGACTGATGTAGTGGCGTCCCTCGCCCATGCCGCTGGTGACTTCGCCGACGAGGGCGAGTTCGCCGGGGTCCTCGAAGATGCGGCGGTAGTCCTCGTACTCGCGCTCGAGTTCGCGTTCGCCGGTCTCCGTGACGGCGACCCACTGGCCGTCGCTGACGAGGTCGCGGGCGACGAGGCCGGCGTCCTCGAGCGCCTGGAGGCGGCGGGAGGCGGTCTGGTTGGAGGCGTCGAGCCGGTCGGCGAGGTCCGAGCAGGAGACCTTGACCTCGCCGCGGAGCCCGCCGTCGAGCGCGAGCAGTTTCAGCACGGCGAGTTCGTCGAACCCGACCTCGCGCGTGCCGGTCGCTTGTGACATAGTCGAGTCTTTCCGCGCGCTCCGCTTAAGGATACCGGAAGTGGAACGCGTCTCGAAACTGGAAGTGGTCCGTGGGGTTCGGCGGAGGTGCCCCGGGCCGCGTCAGTCCGCCGACGCCGCGTCCCCGCTCCAGAACTCGGCGTCCGCCTCGAGCTCCGGCACCCACGTGTCCCGCTCGCGCGCCAGCAGCGCCACCCGGGACTGCGGCTGGTCTCTCAGCACGTCGTGCGGGAGGTGTTCCCGCACCGCCTCGGCGAACGCCAGGACGTCCTCGTGGTCCGGCATCGCCGACCGGTCCAGGCGGTCCCGGCTGTCGCCGACGTGCATGTACGCCTTCAGCTCCACGAAGTCCGGGTCCGCGCGCTCGAAGAACCCCGCGTACCAGTCCGGGTTCGCCATGTTCTCCCCGCCGACGAGCGTCGTCCGGAGGACGGTTCTGGTCTCGTCTTTCTCGTAGAGCACGTCCATCGTGTCCACGAGCTTCTCCCAGGCGTCGTCCTCGGTGGCGCCCACCACGTCGTCGAACGTCGCGCGCTCCGGCGCGTCCACCGAGACGTACAACTGGGTCGGGTCGCACTCCCGCAGCACGTCGGGCCGCGTCCCGTTCGACACCAGGAACGTCGTCATCCCCCGGTCGTGGAACGCCTCCAGGAGCTCCGGCAGGTGCGGATAGAGGGTGGGTTCGCCGTCCAGGGAGATGGCAACGTGCCGGGGCTCCATCGCCTCCTCGAAGCGCTCCCGCGGCACCGCGTCGTTCCCGCCGAACCCCGACAGCAGCTTCTTCTGGAGCCGGATTGAGGCGTCCACGACGGCCTCGGGGTCGTCCCACTCCACGCCGTCGAGTTCGTACGTGTGGCCGGCGTGGTCCCGCCAGCAGAACACGCAGCGCTCGTTGCACCGCACCACCGGCGTCATCTGGATGCAGCGGTGGGAGCGAATCCCATAGAACGCGTGCTTGTAGCAGGTGCCCTCCCCGCGGAGCGCGTTCGCCGTCCACCCGCAGGTCTGGGCCGCGGTGTGGTTCTCGTGGTGGTAGTCCGGGTCGTCCACCTGCTTGGGCATGCCCGCGGCTTCGGCGCTCGCGGGCAAAAGCGTGGCGCTACCGCCGCCCCGCCAGCAGCGCGGCGGCAGTCACGGCGAGGACCGCGACGCCGACGCCGAACCCGGGGACGCCCGGCCCGGATTCCGGTGGCGTCCCCGTGACCGTTTCCCTGGTCGTCTCGGTCGAGGTGACTGAGCCGGTCGGCCGGTGCGTCGTCCGGTTCCCGAAGTAGAACTGCTGGGTCGCGTCGACGCGGTCGCCGCCGTACGTGCAGGGCTCGTCGGCGTCGGCGTCGAACTGGCCGTTCCCGTTCGCGTCCCGGTAGACGGTCACCGTGAGGTTCGCGTACCCGGACGGCACCTCGTCCAGGGGGACTTCCTGGCCGTCGACGGCGACGTGCCCGGAGTACGTCTGGAGGGCCGTGTGGCCGACGATCTCGCCGTCCGTGGACGCCACGAAGAACACGCGGTCGTTCGAGTCCGCGCTGTACCCGATGCGGACGGGCGGCGGGTTCGGGTCCGTGACGGTGTAGAACGCGACGCTGTTCACGCAGCGGTCCTCAGCGGTGGTCGTCCCGGGTGAGCCGGCAACGGGCGCGGCGACGCCGGCGACAACGGCGGCCACGAGGAGCGCGGTCAGGGCGGTGGCGCGCATACTCGAACCGTCGTCGGATTCCGTAAAGTGCCTTCTGTGGACCACAGCGCGCCCTGAAGTCCCGGCGAAGCGACCTCGGTACAGCCCCCGCCCCGGCAGAAGATACCAAGTAACAGGGGACGCAATAGCTGTGCATGAGCCGAACACGGTCGAGCGAGCGACACGACCTCCTCGTCGGCGGCGAGCGCGTCGAGCCGGCGGGCGGCGAGTACGACGACGTCGTCGACCCGTCGACCGGCGAGGTGTTCGCGGCGGCCGCGGTCGCGACCGAGGCCGACGTCGACCGCGCGGTCGCGGCGGCGAGGGACGCGTTCCCCGCGTGGCGGGACACCGACCCGGTCGAGCGCAGTCAGACGCTGTACCGGGTCGCCGAACTCGTCCGCGAGCACGCCGACGAGCTCGCGGAACTCGAGAGCCGCGACCAGGGGAAGCCGCTCTCGCAGGCGCGCTCGGACGTACTGAGCGGCGCGCGGTACTTCGAGTACTACGCGGGCGCCGCCGACAAGATCGAGGGGTCCACAGTGCCCGTCGGGACCGGGCAGGTCGACTACACGGTCCGGGAGCCCTACGGCGTCTCCGCGCAGATCGTCCCGTGGAACTTCCCCGCGAACCTGTTCGCGCGCGGGGTGGCGCCCGCGCTCGCCGCCGGGAACACGACCGTCGTGAAGCCGGCGCCGACGACGCCGCTGTCCGCGTTCCGGATGGCGGAGCTCTGCTTCGAGGCTGGCGTCCCGGAGAGCGCCGTCAACGTCGTCTCGGGCGGCGGCGACACGGGGGCGGCGCTGACGAGCCACGCCGGCGTCGACACCATCACGTTCACGGGGAGCGTCGCGACGGGCCAGCGCGTGATGGAGGCGGCGGCGGGGAACGTCACGCCCGTCACGCTCGAACTCGGCGGGAAGAACCCCGCCATCGTCTACCCGGACGCCGACCTCGAGGAGGCGGTGTCGTGGGTGGACCGCGGCATCTTCACGAACGCCGGCCAGGTGTGTTCGGCGGCGGACCGCGCGGTCGTCCACGAGTCCGTCTACGACGAGTTCGTCGACCGCATCGCCGAGCGCGCCGACGCCTACGAGCTCGGGGCCGGCCTCGATGACCCCGACATGGGGCCGCTGAACAGCGAGGAGCACTTCGAGCGCGTGCGGGACTACGTCGCCGTCGGCCGCGAGGAGGGCGCGAGGGTGGTGACCGGCGGGGACGCGCTCGACCGGGACGGCTACTTCCTGGAGCCGACGGTGCTGGCGGACGTCGACAACGACACGCGGGTCGCCCAGGAGGAGATCTTCGGTCCGGTGTTGACGGTGATTCCGTACGGCGACGACGAGGACCCCGTTGCCATCGGGAACGACGTCCAGTACGGGCTGGTCGCGGGCGTGTTCACGAACGACGTGCGGCGCGCCCACCGCGCGGCGCGCCGCCTCGAGGCGGGGAACGTCTACGTGAACAAGTGGTTCGGGGACACGAACCAGACGCCGTTCGGGGGGTACAAGCAGTCCGGCATCGGGCGCGAGAAGGGCCTGGAGGCCCTGGACTCGTACCTCCAGACGAAGAACGTCGCGGTGAACCTCGAGTCCGAGCGCGGCGACGACCTCCCGGGCGCGTGAATCGGCCAGCCGATACCGCAGGCGGCGAGTGACCCGGGACGAGTGACGCGGGGAAAGCGACGCGGAGAAAGCGACGCGGAGAAAGCGACGCGGGCGTCGGGTCGGCACAGCGACCGCCCCGGGCGGCCCCGAGGACGCTCTTCGTCGGCGTCTTCGGACTGAACCGGGGAATGCTGCGGGCCACCGCGGATTTTTGTGAGTCGCCCGCCTCTGTCGTCGTATGACAGTGAGTGGCAAGGTCGTGGCGGTCACGGGCGCGGGCGCCGGGATGGGGGAGGCGACGGCGGCGCTGTTCGCCGAGCGCGGCGCGTCAGTCGTCGTCGTCGACCTCGACGGTGCCGCAGCGTCCGCGACCGTCGACCGCATCGAGGCCGACGGCGGGGACGCCGTCGCGGTCGAGGCCGACGTCTCGGAGTCCGGCGACGTGGCTGCGTTCGTCGACCGCGCCGTCGAGGAGTACGGGCGCCTGGACGTCCTCCACAACAACGCGGGCATCCCCCAGGAGTCCACGCCCGTCGAGGACGTCCCCGAGGAGACCTGGGACCGCATCCTGGACGTGAACCTGAAGAGCGCGTTCCTCGGCGCGAAACACGCCGTCCCCCTGATGCGCGAGCAGGGCGGCGGCGTCATCCTGAACACGGCGTCGACGGCCGCCATCAGGCCGCGGACGGGGCTTTCGGCGTACTGCGCGTCGAAGGGCGGGATGGTCACGCTGACGAAGCAGCTCGCCCACGAGCTCGCCGAGGACGACATCCGCGTAAACGCCATCTGTCCGGTCGCGACGGACACGGAGATGCTCCCGGAGTTCACGAGCGACGGGCTCTCCATCGAGGACATGGCGGAGACGATTCCGCTCGGCCGGCTCGCTGAACCCGACGACATCGCGCAGGCCGCCGCGTTCCTCGCGTCCGACGACGCCGAGATGATCACGGGGACGGCCCTCGAGGTCGACGGCGGCCGGGACGTCTGAACGGGGACCGGGACGTCTGAACGGCGGCGGGGTGGACCGGCCACTGCCTCGAGCGAGGGGAAATGCCGAGGCGGGAACCTGTGCGGAAACGGACGAACAATTGGCAATCCTTACCAAACAGCAAATCTTTTTACCCCACTACTGTGTCATACGGTCGCATGCCAATCGGTAGGCGGAAGTTCCTGCGGCGGACGGGAGGAATCGCAGCAGTAGCCGGGCTCGCCGGCTGTACGGGCAGCGGCGGGGACGGCGACACGACCACCACGACCGACGGCGGGGGCACGACCACGACCCAGGGCGGGGGCACGACCACGACCCAGGGCGGGGGCGGCAGTGCCGGCGACCTGAAAGTCGGCGTCCTGCTCCCGTTCTCCGGCACGTACGCGTGGGTCGGCGCCAACGTCCTGCCGGTCACGGAGATGATCGCCGAAGAGATCAACAAGCAGGGCGGCATCGCCGGCCGCGACGTCACGGTCGTCCAGGGCGACACCGAAGCGTCCCCGGACGCCTCACTGTCGGCCGCGAAACGCCTCATCAACGTCGAAGGCGTCGACGCCATCGTCGGCCCGACCAGCATCACCATCTCCGCCGTCTTCGACCAGTTCGTTCAGAACAAGGTCCCGGTCGTCACCCCGACCGCGGGCACGACGTCGCTGGACGACCGCGGCGGCGAGTACGTCTTCCGGACCGTCTCCTCGGACGCGCTCGGCGGCCGCGCCATCGCCAAAGCCGCCCGCGAGAAACAGTACAACAGCATCAAGAACTACAGCCGGATGGCGCTCATGGTCGGGAACAAGGAAGTGTTCCAGTCGTTCAAGGAACCCGTCGTCAACTCCTTCAAGGAGTTCGGCGGCACCGTCACGAAAGCCATGGACATCCGCACCGGGAAGGCCTCCTACCAGTCGGAAGTCCAGTCGATGATGGAGTCCAACCCCGAGATCACGGTGCTCATCGCGTCCGTCGAGGACAGCATCAAGATCACGGAAGCCGGCTACCAGGCCGGCTTCGAGGGCAACTGGTTCGCGACCCAGGACCAGACCAACCAGGACTTCCTCTCCCAGAGCAACAACAAGGTCACGAACGGCATGCTCGGGCTGAACGCCGCCCCCTACCAGGCGGCCCAGGAGTCCGGCCGCCTCCAGGACTTCTTCGGGCGCATCAAGGAGTACGCCGACTGGGACAAGGGCTCGAAGACGTTCGCGACCAACACCTACGACGCGATGAACGTCATCGGCCTCGCGATGAAGCAGGCCGCCGCGTCCGGCGACGACGTCACCGGCCAGACCATCGCGTCCGCCATCCCGAAAGTGGCCAGACCCCCCGAGGAGACGGCCACCTCCTACACGCAGGGCGCCGGCGCCATCGACGACGGCGTCGACGTCGACTACGAGGGGCTCGTCGGCCCCATCAACTTCGACGAGCACGGCGACATCGTCGCCCCGTTCGCCATCAAGAAGGCACAGGACGGCTCGTGGAAGACGGCAGCCCGGCTGCCCCCAGAGGCCCTGTAGGGCCCGTCTTTCTCCCACCATGGCTTTCAACGAGCTGCAGTTCCTCCAAACGGTCGTATTCGGCCTCGTCGAGGGCAGCGTCATCGCGGTCGGCGCGGTCGGCCTGACGCTGTCCTACGGCGTCACCCGGTTCATCAACTTCGCGTACGGCGAGTTCCTCACGTACGGCGTCTACCTCACCGTCTTCCTCGCGGGCGGCCTGTTCGGCGTGACGCTGCCGCTGCCCGCCGCCGCCGCCGTCGCCATCCTCGTCGTCGGCGTGCTCGGCGTCGCCGTCTCCCGGGTGTTCTTCGAACCGATCTCCGAGCGCGGCGCGCTCCCCCTCTTGATAACCTCCATCGGGGTCTCGTTCGTGCTCCGGAACTCCCTGCGGGCGTGGGTCGGCGTCGAGTCCCGCCAGGTCCCGGTGCCGCTGATGCGCCGGCAGAGCTACTTCGGCATTCGGCTCACGAAACTCGAGCTCGGCGTCGTCGCCGCGGGCGTCGTGACGATGCTCGCCGTCCACTTGCTCCTCCAGTACACGATGCTCGGCAAACGCATGCGGGCGACCAGCGGGAACCGCTCGCTCGCCGAGGTCGCGGGCATCGACACCACCCGGGTCGTCCGCCAGACGTGGTTCATCTCCGCGGCGGCGGGCGCGCTCGCGGGCGTCCTCTACGGCGTCCTGTTCTCGCCGTTCCGCCCGGGCGTCGGCTTCGAGTACCTCATCGTCATCTTCGCCGCGACGCTGCTCGGCGGCATCGGCCGGCCGTACGGCGCGATGCTCGGCGCGTTCCTCATCGGCGTCGCGATGAACCTCGGGTCGACGTACCTCTCCGCGAACTACACGCGAGCGTACGCGTTCCTCATCCTCGTCGGCGTGCTGTTGCTCAGACCGGAGGGCATCCGGGGAGGTGAGTTCTAGTGGCGCTGCTCACCGGCTGGGCGGCGTTCCTCGCGACCGTCGCGACCATCGCGTGCATCTACGGGATGCTCACGCTCGGCCTGAACGTCCACTACGGCTACACGGGGCTGCTGAACTTCGGGCACGTCGCGTTCTTCGCGGCGGGCGCGTACGCGTCGGCCATCGTGACGATGCCGCCGCCGTCCACCGTCACGAACGCGAGCTACACCATCTGGTTCAACCTCCCGATGCCGTGGGGGTTCCCGGTGAGCCTCGCGGCCGCGACGCTCGCCGGCGGCCTGCTCGCGTTACTCATCGGGTCGACGAGCGTCCGCCTGGACACGCACTACCTCGCCATCGCGACGTTCGCGCTCGCCGGCGTGTTCGGCGACGTGCTCGTCAACGAGGCGTGGCTGACCAACGGCGCGTTCGGGATGAACAGCGTCCCGAAACCCGGGCAGGCCGCGCTCGGCACCGACGGCTGGCAGGTCGCGTACCTCGCGTTCGCGGTCCTGAGCCTCGCGGCCGTCTACTGGCTCGTCGAACGCGTGATGGATGCTCCCTTCGGCCGGCTGCTGAAGGGCGTCCGGGAGAGCGAGGCGGCGTCCCGCATGCTCGGGAAGAACACCACCGTCGTGAAGCTGAAGTCGTTCGTCATCGGCGGCATGATCGCGGGGTACGCGGGCGGCGTCTACGCCCACTACCTCGGGAGCGTCGTCACGGCGCAGTTCGTGCCCGCGGTGACGTTCACGGTGTACGCCGCGATGCTGCTCGGCGGCGCGGCGTCGAACTCGGGCGCGGTCGTCGGCGCCGTCCTCGTCGTGACGTTCGAGGAGTCCACGCGGTTCATCACGACGCTGTACGACGGCATCCAGTCGACGCTCCCCGAGCCGCTGACCGGCGTGCTGCCGGCGCTCGTCGGCCCGCTGCCCGACCACCCGTCGTTCATCCCGAGCCTGCGGTTCGTCGTGGTCGGCCTACTGTTCGTGCTCGTCATCCGGTACCGGCCGGAGGGACTGCTCGGCGACCCCTCCGAGATAGAGTCGCTCGGGGAGGAGGACTGACAGATGAGCACGGACCACGCAACACACGGCTCGGAGGCGGACAGTGACGCGTCGACGCCGCTGCTCGAGGTCGAGGACGTCGTGAAGCAGTTCGGCGGCCTGGTCGCCGTCGACGGCGCGAGCTTCGACGTCGAACGGGCGTCCATCACGGGACTCATCGGCCCGAACGGCGCCGGGAAGTCGACGCTGTTCAACTGCATCACGGGCGTCCACGCGATCGACGGCGGCGAAATCCGGCTGGACGGCGACCCCATCCAGGGGCTGTCGCCGAACGAGGTCGCGCACCGCGGCGTCGGCCGGACGTTCCAGACGCCGAAGACGTTCCGCGGGATGACCGTCCGCGAGAACCTCGCGTTCGCCGCGGGCGGCCAGACCGGCGAGCGCGCGCTCGGCCCCCTCCTGCGGCCCGGCCGGGTCCGCGAGGAGGAAGCCGACATCCAGGCCGAGGTCGACGAGACCCTGGAGTTCCTCGAACTCGACCACCTCGCCGACGAGTACGGCAGCGCCCTGTCGGGCGGCCAGCGGAAACTCCTCGAACTCGGGCGCGTGCTGATGATGGACCCCGAGATCATCCTGCTGGACGAACCCATCGCGGGCGTCAACCCGTCGCTGACCGAGGACTTGCTCGAGCGACTCCGGGACCTGAACGACCAGGGCCGGACGATTCTGTTCATCGAGCACGACATGGACGTCGTGATGGAGCACTGCGACCGCGTCGTCGTGATGCACAACGGCCAGACGCTCGCCGTCGGCCCGCCGGAGATCGTCCAGGAGGACGAGCGCGTCGTCGAGGCCTACCTCGGGGGGTACGACTGATGAGCGACATCGAGACCGTCCGGCGGTTCGACGACGCGCTGTTCTCCGCGCGCGGCGTCGAGACCGGGTACGGCGACCTCCAGGTGCTGTACGGCGTCGACATCGACGTGCAGCGCGACGAGATCGTGCTCGTGTTCGGGCCGAACGGCGCGGGGAAGTCGACGCTGATGCGCGCGCTGTTCAGGCAGCTCCCGCTGTGGGACGGCACCATCGAGGTCGGCGGCGAGGACTTCTCCGCGCTGGAGTCCAACGAGATGGTCGCCCACGGGGTCGCGTACGTCCCCCAGACGTCGAACGTCTTCCCGAACCTCACGGTCGGCGAGAACCTCGACGTCGGCACCATCCACGCCGAGAACCCCGGAGAGCGCCGCGAGGAGATGTTCGAGCTGTTCCCGCGGCTGGATGACCGCCGCGGCCAGCAGGCGGCGACGCTGTCCGGCGGCGAGCGCCAGATGCTCGCGATGGCGCGAGCGCTCATGCCGGACCCCGACCTCCTGCTCGTCGACGAGCCGTCGGCGGGGCTCGCGCCCCAGCTCATCGAGCGGACGTTCGAGCACGTCGACGAGATCCGGCAGGCGGGCACGGCGGTGCTGATGGTCGAACAGAACGTGAAGGCCGCCCTCGAGGTGACCGACCGCGCGTACGCCCTCGACATGGGCGAGAACCGCTTCGAGGCGGACGCCGACACCATCCGGGACTCCGAGCGCGTCCGCGACCTCTACCTCGGCAAGTAGGCCGGCGGGCGACCCCGGTCCCACTCGGATGGGCCGATGGTGTCACCCGACCCCCGGGTGACAGCGGGTCATGGAGCGGCGTCAGGCCGACGGGCCGTGGGGGTGGTCGCGAACGCCAGAGACTTCCTCGATCGGAATCTGGTCGTACGCCGCCATGACGTCGGTGCGCGTGACGATGCCGCGGAGGGTACCGTCCGGGGCGACGACCGGGACGCGCCCGACGTCGGCGCGCACCATGCGGTCGAGCAGCGTGAGGAGGTTGGTCGACGGGAACGCCGTAACGACGTCCGTGACGCCGATGTCCTCGACGGGTGTCTCGGGAGTGACATCGGGGTCCTCGGTCTCCGTGTGGACGACCAGCGACCCGCCGTTCGCGACGGCAGACCCGTCGTCGTCCGCCTCCGGCATTGACAGGACGTCCTCGATGTCCGCGCGCACGAGCATCCCCCGGACGCGGCGGTCGGCGTCGACGATGGGGAGGCCGCGGTGGGACGTCCGCTGGAAGGTCTCGAGGGCGTCCTCGATTGGGGTCCCGACGGTGAGGGCGTCGACGTCCGCGGTCATGACGTCCTTCGCGGTGAGGTCCTCGAGACTTCCGATGCGGCGCTCCTGGACGGTGACGCCCTCGTCGCGGAGTTTCTCCGTGTAGATGGTGCCGCCGCGGAGCAGGAACTGGCAGAACTCGCTGCCGACGACGGTCACCACGAGCAGGGGGAGGATGATCGAGTACTGGCCGGTGAGTTCGAAGAGGACGAGCGTCGCCGTGAGGGGGGCGCTGGCGGCCGCGGCGAACACGCCGGCGGTGCCGACGAGCGCGTACGCACCGGCGCCCGCCACGCCGGCGAACGCGCCGTTCGCGAGGATGCCGAACGCGCCGCCGACCATCGCGCCGACGTACAGCATCGGGGAGAACACGCCGCCGGAACTCCCGCTGCCGACGGAGAGCGCGAACCCGACGGCTTTCATGGTGGCCAGCAGCGCGAGCACCGCCAGCGAGAGTTCGCCGGCGATGCCGGCGTGGATGGTGCCGTAGCCGACGCCGAACAGCCAGGTGGCGCCCTGGAGGGAGTCGACGCCGGCGGTGGCCGCGGCGACCAGCACGGACCCGCCGAGCAGCGCGCTGCCGAGCGCGGGCTTGAGGTACGCCGGCAGGTCGAGACGACGGAGGAACGCGTGTTCGACGCCGTAGAGGAGGCGGGTGGCGCCCGCGCCGGCGAACGCGACAACGACGCCGAGCAGCCCGTAGAGGGGGAACTCGACGGCGGGCCGCAGTAGTTCGTAGTGAACTGGGACGAGGAACTCGTGGACACCGGGCGCCGCGGTGAATCCCAGATAGCGCGCGCGACGGCGGTGGCGGTGACCGCTGACAGGACGACGACGACGACGTGCTTGAGGTAGTACTCGGCGAGCAGGACCTCGAGGGCGAAGAGGATGCCCGCCAGCGGCGTGTTAAACGTCGCGGCGATGCCGCCGCCGGCGCCCGCGGCGACGAGCGTTCGCGTGTAGCGGGAGTCGACGAACCGACCGAAGTACGACCCCGCGGCGCTCCCGATCTGGACGATGGGGCCCTCGCGACCGAGGGAGGCGCCGCTGCCGATGGCGACGCTGGACGCGACCGTCTTGTAGATGGAGACGCGGGGGTCGATGCGTCCGTGGTCGGTGACGAGCGATTCGAGGACTTCGGGGACGCCGTGCCCGCGGACGGCGGTGGTGGTCGCTTTCACGACGAGCCCGACCAGGAGGCCGCCAATCGCGGGGACGGCGAGGAACCGGAGCGGTCCGAGGGGGGCGAGCGCGTCGAAGAGGTTCGGGAGGTGGAGCGCGGGGAAGGTGACGGCGCCGGGGTTGAGGGCGGCGCCGAAGAACAGCGACTGGAACAGCCAGATTATGAGCCGGAAGACGACCGCGCCGAGGCCGGCGACGACGCCGACGAGAACGGCGACGAGGTCGAGGCGGAGGGCGTCGCCGTGGAGCGCGCGGCGGGCGCGGTCGGCGGCGGTGCCGGCGCGCTCGCGGGCGGCGGCGCTTGGCGCGAGCAGGGTGGCGAGGTGCAGCGTCCCCCGGGAGCGTTCGCGAGTGCGCTTGTCCGGCCGGTTCTTGAACCGGCGCGCGAACTCGACAGCGTTCACGCAGAGGACGGCGGCGCCGATGAGGACGCTGGCGGCGGTGAGCGCGTGGTGAGCCAGGGAGGTCGCGCTGAGGGAAAACGCGACCAGCCAGAGGCCGACGAGGACTGCAACCCGTAGGGTGTCGGGGTGTTCGAGGTGGCCTCGCCGGTGACGGTCGAGGTTGTAGACGCCGATGACGAGGAGGACGACGCCGCCGGTGGCGGTGTCGAAGCGTTCGCCAGCTGGTCCAACGAGGAGCGCGGCGACCGCGAGCAGCGTAACGCCGAGAATGACATCGAGGACGGCCGGCCACGCGAACACCAGAGACGTGTCGCTGAGGGGACCACTGTTCGAGGAGTCCGCGCGGCTGTCGGTCACTTGGTTGGCACCACCGTGTCCGGCGGTAGCGCCTCCCCGGACTTAAGATACCGGTATTCTTATAAAAGTATATTGGATATTTACTCGTGGACGATATCCATCGAACATCAATTAAACAGATTCCCGACGCGCGCACGGGTCGCGTCGAGAACGCCGGCGAAAACCCATCATACCCTCCAACAGAACCTACACGATAGATAAGTATTGAATGTCGATATTCGCTGGACGTAGTTCGCGCAAATAACCCAACCGATAAACATTTGCGGGGCGCGCCGATACCATCGCCAACATGGTAGCCGTCGACGCCAGCGGAATCGAACTCACAGACGCCCAAACCCGGATTCTGACGGAACTCCTGAACATCCACGCCGACCGCGACAACGAACCCGTCAAGGGCAAGGAGATCGCCGCCACCATCGACCGCAGCCCCGGAACCATCCGGACACAGATGCAGAGCCTGAAGTCCCTCCAGCTCGTCAAGGGAATTCCCGGCCCGAAAGGCGGCTACGAACCCACGGCCCGCGCCTACGAAGTCGTCGACTTCGAACGCTCCAGCGAAGTCACCGCCGTCCCCCTCGCAAGAGGTGGCGAGACCGTCGACGGCGTCACCGTCACCGAGTTCGACCTCATCAACCTGCACCACCCCGACCGACGCGAAGCCGAGATATACGTCCAGGGCCCACTCCGGTCCCTCCGTGAAGGCGACTCAGTCACGGTCGGCCCGACCCCGGCGTCCGACCTCGTCGTCACTGGCACCGTCGACGGCGTCGACACCAGCGAACACGTCTGCGTGCTCGCGGTCGAGGACATGTACTTCGCGGACGCCCAGTAGTCACCCCGGTCGACGCGTCGCGGTTCAGAACACCTTTGGCCGACGCCGCCCACCCCAGGAGTATGTTCATCGCCTTCCGCCGGGAGGTCGAGGCGGCCCTCGAGGCCGCGCTCGACGACCTCGGGTACCCGACCGGGGACCTCGGCATCGAGGAACCGCCCGCCGACGTGCCCGCCGTGCTGGCGTCCAGCGCGGCGTTCCGGCTCGCCAGCGAGGCGGGCGCGCCGCCGCCACAGGTCGCGGCCGAACTCGCGGACGCCGTCGACCTCGCCGACGCCGAGTACGTCGCGGACGCCACCGTGCAGGGCCCGTACGTGAACTTCGCGCCGAGCGACGCGTACTTCCAGGGCGCCCTGGAGGCCGCCCAGGACGACGACTGGGGGCGGCTCCCGGACACCGGCGAGTCCGTCGTCGTCGAACACACGAGCGCGAACCCGACCGGGCCCGTGCACGTCGGGCGCGCCCGCAACCCAATCCTCGGCGACGCCGTCGCGCGCGTCCTCGAGTACGCCGGCCACGACGTCACCACCGAGTACTACGTGAACGACGCCGGCCGCCAGATGGCCGTGTTCACGTGGGCGTACGAGACCTTCGACGAGAGCGACCTCCCGGCGCCCGAGCGCGACAAGCCCGACTACGACCTCGTGCGGTACTACCGGAAGGGCAACGAGTTCCTCGAGGACGGCCCCGAGGACGACGTCGCGGACGCCGAAGCGGAGATCGCCGCCATCATCGAGGGCCTCGACCGCGGCGACGAGGAGACCTACGAGCGCGTCCGCGAGGTCGTCGACCAGGTGCTCGGCGGGATGCGGGAGACCCTGGAACGCCTCCCCGCGGCGTTCGACGAGTTCGTCCGCGAGACGCGGTTCCTCCGGGACGGCTCCACGCACGACGTCGTCGACCGCCTGAAGGACTCCGAGCACGCGTTCAAGGAGGAGGGCGCCTGGCAGCTCGACCTCGAGGACTGGGGCATCGAGCAGTCGTTCGTCTTCCTGCGGTCGGACGACACCACGCTGTACACGACCCGCGACCTCGCGCACCACGAGTGGAAGTTCGAGCGCTTCGACCGCGCCATCACGGTGCTCGGCGAGGACCAGGAGCTGCACGCGAACAAGCTCAGCGCCGCCCTCGACGTCCTCGGGAACGACACCAGCCAGCTCGAGGAGCTGTTCTACGCGTGGGTGAACCTCCCCGGCGGCGAGTCGATGAGCACCCGCGAAGGCACCGGCGTCGACATGGACGACCTGCTCGACGAAGCCGTCTCGCGCGCCGAGGAGGCCGTGCGCTCCCGGCTGGACGACCGCATCCGCGACGACGACCTCACGGCGGACGACGTCGAACGCATCGCCCGCCAGGTCGGCATCGGCGCCGTCCGGTACGACATCGTCTCCAAGCAGCCGACGAAAGCCATCACGTTCGAGTGGGAGGACGCCCTCGACTTTGAGGGGCAGAGCGCGCCCTACGTCCAGTACGCGCACGCCCGGGCCTGCGGCATCATGAGCGAAGCCGGGGACGCGGAGCCCGCCCTCGACGCGAGCGTCCTGACGACCGACGAGGAACGCGACCTCCTGGCGGCCATCGCGCGGTTCCCGGGCGTCGTCGAGGCCGCCGCGGACGACCTCGAACCCCACCAGGTCGCGACGTACGCCCGCGAGTTCGTCGACACCTTCAACGCGTTCTACCGGTCGTGTCCCGTGCTCGCGGCGGACGTCGACGACGACGTCCGGGCGTCCCGGCTCGCGCTCGTCGCGGCCGCCCGGCACACGCTCGCGAACGCGCTCGACGCGCTCGGCATCGAAGCGCCGGCGTCGATGTAGCCTAGATGGCGCCGACGAACGATATCGTGCCGTACAGCACGGCGAGCGCGAGCACCACGTAGAGAATCAGCCAGCGGGTCGACATCGAGTTCTCGGTTGCCATGTTCGACAGTCGGGCGCGCCGGTCGCTTAGTTGTTCCCGTTCGACCCGAGCAGCCCGCCGGTCACCCGCGACAGCAGCGACCGCTTCTTGGACTCCTCCTCCTCGGCCATCACTTCGGCGAGCGCCGCGCCCGCCGCCTCGGACTCGCCCTCGCCGTCCCTGAACGAGACCGGCGGGGACTCCCCGAGGAGTTCGTACCCGAACTCCCGGAACAACTGGGCGGCCGGGCTCTCCGGCGCGAACGTCACGACCGGCTCCCCGGCGTCCTCGCTGTCCGCGACGGTCGAATCCTCGGGAATCGTCCCGAGCACGTCGACGTCCATCGACTCGACCTCCTCGTCGACGTCGACGCTGCTCGCGCCCACGCGGTTCAGGACGAGACCCGCGACGCTGCCGCCGACGCGCTCGGCGAGCTCGAGGGTCTTCCGCGTGTTCTCCAGGGCCGCGACCTGCGGCGTCGACACCAGGACGGTGTCGTCGGCCAGCCCCAGGGGCACCGTCGTGTCGTGGCTCAGGCCGCCGCCCGTGTCCACCACCACGACGTCGTACTCCTCGCGGAGCGCGTCCGCGACCTCGCGGAACTTCGAGGGGTCCGCGCGCCCGAAGTCCTCGATAGCCGTTCCGCCCACGACGGCGTCGAACCCGCCCGGCGCCGCCGCCACGGCGTCCAGGGAGTCGGCGTCCCCCGCGAGCACGTCGTGCAGCGTCGCGTCCCCCGCCGACACGTCGAGGACGGCGCCCACGTTCGCCATCCCGAGGTCGTAGTCCACGAGCACTACCGACCGGCCCGCCTCCGTCATCGCCGCCGCGACGTTCACGGCCGTCGTCGTCTTCCCGACGCCGCCCTTCCCGCTGGCGACGGCGAACACGCGCCCTGTCATTGTGTGTCGCGTACGCAGAGCGCAACTTAAAGCGTTGGGCGGGAACCCCCCGAGGTCAAAGGTTACTTACACGCTGGCCGGCTACCTCACTGTAATGAGCGAGCAGGAGGAGGTACCGTCCGAGGACCGACGCAAGTACGAGTTCCAGAAAGTCATCGAGGAACTCAAGGACTACGAGGGCAGCGGCACCCAAATGGTCACCATCTACATCCCCCCGGACAAGCAGATCTCCGACGTCGTCGCGCACGTCACCCAGGAACACTCCGAAGCCTCGAACATCAAGTCCAAGCAGACCCGGACGAACGTCCAGGACGCCCTCACGTCCATCAAGGACCGCCTCCGGTACTACGACACGTTCCCGCCGGAGAACGGCATGGTCATCTTCTCGGGCGCGGTCGACTCCGGCGGCGGCCGCACCGAGATGGTGACGGAAGTCCTCGAATCCCCGCCCCAGCCCATCGAGTCCTTCCGCTACCACTGCGACAGCGAGTTCCTCACGGAACCCCTCGAGGAGATGCTCGGGGACAAAGGCCTCTACGGCCTCATCGTCCTCGACCGCCGGGAAGCCAACGTCGGCTGGCTGAAGGGCAAACGCATCGAGGCCGTGAAGTCCGCGAGCAGCCTCGTCCCCGGCAAACAGCGGAAGGGCGGCCAGTCAGCCCAGCGGTTCGCTCGCCTCCGCCTCGAAGCCATCGACAACTTCTACCAGGAAGTCGCCGGGATGGCGGACGACCTCTTCGTGCCGAAGCGCCACGAGCTCGACGGCGTCCTCGTCGGCGGCCCCAGCCCCACGAAAGACGAGTTCCTCGACGGCGACTACCTCCACCACGAACTCCAGGACAAAGTCCTCGGGAAGTTCGACGTCTCCTACACCGACGAGTCCGGCCTGAAGGAGCTCGTCGACATGGCCGAGGACACGCTCGCCGAAGCCGACCTGATGGACGACAAGTCCGACATGGAGGAGTTCTTCAAGGAGCTCAACGGCGGCGAGCTCGCCACGTACGGCTTCGAGCCAGTGCGGAAGAACCTCGTCATGGGCTCCGTCGAGACGCTGCTCATCTCCGAGGACCTCCGGAAGGACGTCGTCACCTACGAGTGCCCGAACGGCCACGAGGAACGCGAACTCGTCAGCCAGCGCAGCGACACCCCCGAGCACGCGTGCACGGAATGCGGCGAGGACGCGGAGGTACAGGAACGCGAGGACGCCATCGACCACCTCATGGAGATCGCCGACCAGCGCGGCACCGACACCCACTTCATCTCCACCGACTTCGAGAAAGGCGAACAACTCCTCACCGCCTTCGGCGGATTCGCCGGCCTCCTCCGGTACGGCACCGGGGTCTAGCACACACTCGCACTTTTTCCAGCGCTCGGCGCGCTACGCGCGCCGTCGCTTGCAAAAACTTGCGGAAAAAGCGCCGTCACCCCACCTTCGGTGGGGTTCGGCGCCCGCGCTCCCTCCGGTCGCGCGGCCAACCGCTTCGCTCGGGTTCTTCGAACCACCCCCAGAAATCGGAGATTTCTGCTGTGCTCACGAGAGCGTCGCTCTCCTGAACGCTCGCTCGCGGATGCTCCCCTGTGCGGGCCGGCAGCCTGGATTCCCAACGGTGGAAACGGGTTCCGGTCAGTCGTCGGCGTGCGCGAGTTCGAAGGGGTACGGCGGGAGTCGGAGTTCGTCCAGTCCCGGGAGGTGTTTCACGTTGAAGACGACGCGGAGGTGGTCGCTGACCGGGACGCCGTTGCAGGACAGGCGGAACCCCCGGTCGGTCATGTCCTCGGAGAGGATGTGGTCGACCGGCTGGGAGAGGTCGCCGTCGGTGACGGCGACGGCGCAGTTCGCGCACGCGCCGCCGCGGCACGCGTACGGCCACGCGAACCCCCGGTTCTCGGCGGCCTCCAGCAGCGTCTCGCCGGGGTCGACCGTGAACTCGCCGTGGTCGACGGCGTCGAGGTCCGCGCGGTCGGCCTTCGCGAAGAGGTCGGCGTCGTCGAGCGCCCAGCCGTGGTCGTCGAGGACGGCGTAGTTCAGGTACTCGACGGTCGTCTCCACGGCCTCCGGCTGGTCGTCGACGCTCGTCGCGGCGGCGTCGACGTCGCTCGGCTGGAGTTCCTCGCCGGCCTGGACGGCGTCGTAGGCGGCGCGCACGCGCTGGAACTCCTCCAGTGACCCGCCCTGGTCGGGGTGGGTTTCGACGACGCGGCGGCGGTAGGCCTCGCGGATGTCGTCGTCGTCCGCGTCCGGGTCGACGCCGAGGATCTCGTGCGGGGCGTCCACACTGGTCCTTGCGCCCAGAGCCGAATAAGTCTCACTGCGCCGGCGGCAGACGGCGTGACGCGGCCGGCCAACCCGCTGCGTTTTTCACTCCGAGCCCGCGAAGCCGGGTGACGTGGAAGCCATGAGTTCCGGAGTCGACGACCAGCAGCCGCTCGGCGTCGGGATTGCGCTGGCCGGCGCCGGTAGCCTGCTCGCGGTGTCGCCGAGCGTCGCCCCCGTTCCGCAGCGACCGGCGCTGTACGCCGGAACGGTCCTCGTCGTCACTGGCGTCCTCGTCGTCCTGCTGGGCCGACTCTCGGGGTGACACCCGCGAGGGCCGCAGTCACTCGCAGACGCCGCGCCACCTACGCCATCGCCGCACTCGTGACGTCGGGGTGGTCGCGGACGTACGCGACCAGCCGGTCGACGTAGCTCTCGAAGGCGGGACACGCGACGCCGCTGCCGGCGAGCGCGCGCCGCGTCGCCGGATTCACGTACCGGGTCGGGTGCGTGAAGTAGTCGAGGGTCTCCGGCGGGATGCCGGTCAGCGACCGGGCGACGCCCGCGTCAAGCAGGCGCTTCGCGAGCCCGCGGGTCGCGGGGACGGGAAGGACGCGCGTGCCGGTGGCGTCGGCGAGCAGGCGCGTGAGTTCGGGTATCGTCGGCGGGTTCGGGTCGCAGAGCTGGTAGACGGCGCCCGCGTCGCCGTGCTCCGCGAGGTGGTCGATGGCGTCCACGACGAAGTTCCGCGGGACGACGTTGAGTTCGGTGGACTGCGCGCCCGGCAGGACGGGCAGCGGCGCGACGCCGGGGCAGCGCCGGAGCCACTGGAGGACGAAGTACGGGCCGTCGTACTTCTGTGTCTCGCCGGTCTCGCTGTCGCCGACGGTGATGGCGGGCCGGTAGACGGTCGCCGGGAGGCCGTCGGCCATCGCGTCCTGCACGAGCAGTTCGGCCTCGAACTTCGTCGCCTCGTAGTGGTTGTTGAACGACTGCCCGACGTCGAGGTCGGCCGCCGAGAAGACGCCGTCGTGGCGGCCGGAGACGTAACACGTACTGACGTACTGGAACGCCTGGAGGTCGCAGTCCGCGGCGAACGAGAGGACGTGGCGGGTGCCGTCGACGTTGACGGCTTCGCCGACGGCGCGGGAGACGCCGAGGTCGTAGACGGCGGCGAGGTGGTACACGGCCTCGACGTCGCCCGGGAGCGCGTCCCGTTCGTCCCCGAGCCCGAGGTCGGGGTCGGTGACGTCGCCCTCGTGGAGGACGACGCGGTTCCGCCAGTCGCCGCCGGCGAGTTCGCGTGCGCGCGCTTCGGCGGCGTCGCGGTACTCGGGCTGGACGAGGCAGTGGACGGCGTCCCGGCGGTCCAGCAGCCGGTCGACGAGCGCGGACCCCAGGAACCCCGGGAACCCCGTGAGGAAGACGCTCACCGCGACCACCCCGGGAGGCGGTCGAGCAGCCGCCGGCCGCGAGTCAACACTCGCGTCCCCGCAGTCATCGCGCGCGCCCACAGCCGCGTCGGGAGCGGCCCGGGCGCGACCCGGGGGCCGCGCTGGACGGCGACCGTCTGTGACCGCGTGTACTTCAGGAGCCCCTCGTCGCCGTGCCGGCGGCCGATGCCGGAGTCCCCGACGCCGCCCATCGGCGCGTCCGTCGACGCCCACGCCGCGATGTAGCCCTCGTTGACGTTGACGGTCCCGCAGTCGACGCGCTCCGCGACGCGCTCGCCGCGAGCCGTGTCGCCCGTCCACACCGACGCGTTCAGGCCGTACGCGGAGTCGTTCGCGCGCTCGACCGCCTCCTCGGCGTCGGCGACCCGGAAGAGGCTCGCCACCGGGCCGAACGTCTCCTCGTCGGCGACGGCCATCTCTCGGGTGACGCCCTCGAGGACGGTCGGCTCGTAGAAGTACGGCCCGAGGTCGGGGCGCTCGCGGCCGCCCGCGAGCACGTCGGCGCCGCGCTCGACGGCGTCCTCGACGTGCCGCGTGGTCTTCGCGAGCTGGTCGGCGTTCTGGAGGGACCCGACGTCGGGCCCGTAGTCGAAGCCCGCGCCCAGCGAGAGGTCGCGGGTGGCGGCGACGAACGCGTCCCGGAAGTCGTCGTAGACGGCGTCGTCGACGTACACGCGCTCGGTGCTGATGCAGAGCTGGCCGGCGTTCGCGAAGCACGCGCGGGCGGCGCCCCGGGCGGCCCGCTCGGGGTCGGCGTCGTCGAGGACGAGCAGGGGGTTCTTCCCGCCGAGTTCCAGCGAGCAGTCCACGAGGTTGCGGCCGGCGCGCGCAGCGACCTCGCGGCCGGCGGCCGTCGACCCCGTGAAGCAGACGTAGTCGGCGTGGTCGACGACGGCGCCGCCGACGCGCTCGCCCTCGCCGGGGACGACCGCGAGGAGGTCCGCGGGGAGGCCGGCGTCGACGAGCAGGCGGCGCGCGAGCAACGCGGTGTGCGTGGTCTCCCGCGCGGGTTTCAGGACGACGGCGTTCCCGGCGGCGAGCGCGGGCAGCGCGTCCGAGACGGCGAGAGTCACGGGGTAGTTCCACGGGGAGACGACGCCGACGACGCCCCGGGGGTTCCGGTGGACGGTCGTCTTCGTGAGCCCGGGGAGCGCGCCGCGGCGGCGCTCGCTCGCCAGCAATCCGGGCGCGGCGCCGGCGTAGTGGCTCGCGACCATCGCGACGTCCCAGACCTCCTCGATAGCGTCCCGGCGGGACTTCCCGGTCTCGAGCTGCGCGACGTCCAGGAGGGCGTCGCGGGCGTCCAGCACGCGGTCGGCGTACCGGTCGAGGACGGCGACGCGCTCCGCGACCGGGCGGGCGGCCCAGTCGGCCTGCGCGTCCCGCGCTCGCTCGACGGCGGCGGTGACGTCCGCCTCGGAGCCCGCCGGAATCTCGGCGACGGTCTCGCCCGTGTACGGCGCCTCGACGGGGATGCGGGCGCGCTCGCCCGTGACGACGAGGTCCCGCCGGAGGTCCGCGAGCCGGTCCGCGTCCGCCCACTCCGTGTCCATACCTGGCGTTCGCCCGGGGGCGTGTTAACTTGCGGCGTCCCGGCAGGCGGCACCCTCGTGGTCAGATGAGCTGTTCGAGTTGCCCGCGGCGGCGCTCGACGTCGAGTTGCGGGTCGAGGCCGTCGTCCGCGGCGAGGCGGTCGAGGAACAGGAGGACGTCGACGCCGCGGCGCTCGGCAGTCCCGGCGACGGCGTCGGCGTCCTCGCGGTGGAGCACGAGGCGGTCGAGGAGCGCGAGCAGGCACGCCAGCACCGCGGCGGTCTCGCCGTCGTCGGGGAACGCGTCGCTGACGGCGGTGAAGTCGGGGTAGTCGGCCGGCGGGTCGTCCAGGGGGCCGACCCGGAGGCAGTTCGTGCAGATAGTGGCGCCCGCGCGGTCGTCCGGTAAGTACTCGCGGACGCCCTCGGGAGCGGGGAACGAGAGTTCGTCGCCACCGCAGTGCGGACAACTCATGGCTCGACAGTCGAACGCCGGCGACTTAGGCGGCCCGGGCCGCTAGTCGTCCGACGGCGTGCGGGTCTCGGCGCGACCTTCTTCCTCGAGGGCGTGCTTCTCCGCCTCGCGGCCGTCCTCTTCTTCCTTCTTCGCCTTGACCTTCTTCATGCGGAAGATCTCCTCGCGCTCCTGCTCCTCGAGTTTCTGCTCGATGTACTCCTGGCCCTCGTAGAGGTCCGGGAGGAGCTTGAACTCCAGGGCGTTCACGCGGCGCTTCGTCTTTTCGATCTCCGTGAGCATCTTCTTCATCGCGGTCTCGACCTCGGCCGCGAGCACGATTGACGCCAGCAGTTCCTCGTAGGCCTCCGCGGCCTCGTCGATGCGCGCGCTCGTCCCGAGGATGCCGTAGCCGCGCTCGTCGAGGCTCTTCTCGACCTTCGAGGACTCGATCTGGGGGACGACGACGCCCATGATGTTCCGGGACTCCACGGTGATCTCGGGGTGTTCCTCGAGGGCCGCCGCCGCGCCGCGCACCGCGATGTCGCCCTCCATCGCGCGCGCCATGTTGATCTTCTTCTGGGCGGTCTCGTAGTCGGACTCGAGGTCCTCCCGGACGTCCTGGGCCTGGTCGAGGATGTCCATGAACTCCATGATGAGGCCGTCGCGCTTCTGTTCGAGCGTGTCGTGGCCCCGCTCGGAGAGCTCGATGCGGTCCTCGATCTCCATCAGGTTCTTCCGGGTCGGCTTGATGTCCTGAGCCATGCGGTCTCTTGGACGAGTCTTCTGTCTGCGGGGAGGTAAACGTTTTCAGTCCCGCTCGCCGCCGAGCACGCCCTGCGCGCGGTCCATCCACGTCACCGCCGCGACGTGGGGGAGCGTGAGTATTGCGACGAACGAGAGGTAGAGCCCGCTCCACCCCGCGAGGGTGGTCGGGCGGTCGGGGACGACGGCGGCGAGCGCGGCGAACAGGACGAGCGCGGCGGCCGTCAGCGGCGCCGCGTCGCGGGCGAACCGGCGGAGCGGGCTCGCGAGGTCGCCGCGCGCGAGCGCGGGCCGGGCCCCGTCGTCGACGGCGACGGCGCGCGCGACGTGCCGGACGGAGTGCCAGAGACAGAAGTAGACGCCGACCGCGAACGCGGGCGGGACGGCCAGGAAGAACGCCCACAGGCCGAGCGTTTCGCCGGCGTCGACGCGCCACGCCCGGCGGTTCTCGGCGGCGAGCCACCCGGCGGCGAGCGTGGCGGCGGTCAGCGCCGCGAACGCGACGCCGAGCGAGACCCGAACCCGCGGGTCGAACACGGCGAGGTCGCCGACGGTCCCGCCGAACGGCGCGGCGAACGCCGACACCACGTCGCGGTACGTCTCCGGGTGCGCGAGCAGGGGGACGAGCATCGGGAGGCCGCCCCGAACGACCAGCGTCCCGGCGCGCACGCCCCTGGCGTCGAGGTGGTCGGCGCCGGCGAACGCGCGCAGCGGATAGACGTCGCCCTGCCCCCAGTGGAACCACGTCAGCGCGACGAACGCGAGCGCCGCGGCGACCGGCCACCGGAACCACGCGGCGGCGTACGCGCCGCCGAGGACGAGGTACAGGACGCCGACCGCCGCGACCCACCGGGGCGTGACGCGGCCGGCGACGGCGCGCGGGAGCGCGACCCAGTCGATGGCGCCGTGTGGGAGGCCGAACACGACCACGCTCGCGACGAGCGGCGCGTACCGGGCCGCGGGGGAGAGGTGGACGCCGAGCAGCGCCGGGACGGCGGCGAGCGCGACGGCCGCCCACCCCGCCGCGAGCGCCGGCCGGGCGAGCGTGCGCCGGGCGGCGTCGTCCGGCGTCACCCCCATCGCGCGAGCACCCAGTCGTACAGCAGGAGGCCCTGCGCGACGAAGACGGTCGTCGCGAGGAAGAACGCGGCCTCCTCGAGCGGCAGTCCGAACGCGGCGATTCCGGTCGTGTACCGCGGCGAGAGCGTCCAGACGCCGGCGGCGATGGCGGCGGTGTCGGCGGCCGCGAAGTACAGCGCTGGCGGCGCGACGGCGACCGCGACCCGGCGGCGGCGCGCCCAGAGGTACCGCCAGCCGACTGCCCACTGGAGCGCGAGCACGGGCGCCGCCCACGCGAGGATCGCACCAATGTAGAACGTCGCGTCCCGCGCGAGCAACGCGACGGCGACGGCGCCGACCGCGAGGCCGGCGAGCGCGCCGGCCGCGGCGTCCCTGCGGGACGGCCGGAAGTCGGGGTCGGGCGTTCCGGCGAGTCGCTGCACCCAGAGCGCGGTGGCGACGGTCTGGAGCGCGACGAAGGCGTACTCCTCGACGGGCGCCCGCCACAGTCTCGCGACCACGGCGCGGTCGCCGTACTGCCAGACGCCGCGCGCGATCAGGTAGTTGTCCCAGGGCGTCGTGTACGCGAGCGCGAGGACGAGGAGGACGCCGACGCCGACCGTGCGGGCGACGTCGGTCCGGCGGCGGGCGCGGTCGGCCGAGAGGGCGACGACTGCCGGCGCGAGGAACACCGCGAGGAACTGCGCGTAGGTGACGCCTGTCACGGCTGCCCCCACGGCGGCGAACGACCCGTAGCGGAGACCTGGCGGCGGGCGACGCGTCGGGTCACTGCTCGCTGGTTGCTCGCACACGTCGAAAAACGTGGCGAGTGCGCGTCGACGCCGGGTTCGTCACGCGTCGGCGGGCGCGCCGCCGGTCGGCGCCTCCTGGACCGTCTCGGCTTCGTCGAGGATGCTGTGGCTGCGCAGGAGGACGAACCCGAAGCCGACCTTCGCGGTGAGGTCGAGGACCATGAAACCCGCCGTCTCGACGCCGAGACCGACGGCTTGCAGCCCCTCCGTGCCGGCCAGCCACCAGACGGGGTACGCCAGCCACAGCACGGTGAGCATGTTCCGGAGTGTCCCGAACTTGGTTCTGGCGTCCCCCGAGAGAGACTTCGCCTGACTGGTGAGCTCCCCGAACAGGAAGTACAGCAACACCAGGAGGAACCCGGTGCTGACCCCCCACCAGAGGAGGCGGGCGGCTTCGGCCGAGACGGCTTCGGTGCCGCTGCCGGTGAGCGTCGCGACCGCGCCGGTGCCGATCATCAGGACGTCGAGACCGACGAGCGTGCCGATCGTGTTGCGGTCGGCGCCGGCGAGCAAGCCGAGGTCGTACAACAGCAGCGGGGTGGTGAACAGCCAGTCCGTGTACCGGGCCCAGTAAATCGGGAGTTGCTCCCCCGCGACGGTCACTGTCGTCAAGCCGTAGCCCAGAGCCATCGCGAGGTAGTTCACGAACGCGATGGCGGTGATGAAGATGGTCGCGATGTAGAACTTCTGTCGTCGTCGGTCCTGTACGCCCCAGCCGCGGGCGATGAAGTACACCATACCGAGGAACATGCCCGCTGTGCCGAGCCAGAGCCACACGACTTCATTACCAGGTGTTGCCATGATACATGCTTTTGTTGGCCAGGGACCATGTTAACTGTGGTGCCGAAAATATGAGTGTGTTTCCGGCGAGATTCAAGTGAGGTCGGGAGGGAGGTCGCCGCTGCCCGCGACCCTGCCGACAATCTTCCGCAGCGCAGCCCGCAGGTGCTGGTGGAACGTCGCCGGCGCCAATCCCATCGACGCCGCCAGCTCTTGGCCCGACACGGTGCGCGGCGAGTCGAAGTAGCCGGCCGCAGACGCGCGCCGCAGGACCGCGCGCTGCCGGTCGGTCAACTCGGAGGAACCCCCCGCTCGGTCGCGCCGACCGTCCCTCGCCGGATCGCGACGGAGCGCCGTCAGTTCCGCGCCCGGGACCTGTTCGGTCACCGCGTCCGCGACGGCGCGGCTATCGTCACCGCCGGGCGCACGCACTACCAGCCGGGACTCGTCGGGCGACGCGCGCAACGACTGCACTGCCACCCCGCGCTCCGCGAGCACCGACACCAGCGACGGGTCCGGGACCGTCACCTCGAACAGCGCGCCGCTCGGCCGCTCGGTCACCACCGACACGTCGAGCTCGTCCGGCACAGCGGCACGAACCGCGTCGCCGTCGGCGTCCGCCTCGAAGAGTAACGCGAGCGCGTCCGGGGACGCGCGCTCCGCGCTCACGTACGACCACCCGCAACCCAGTTCGCGGGCCGCCGCCACGGCGAAACAGTCGGTTTCCGAGAGGTCGAACGCCAACTCCGCGTGGTCTTTCGCCTCCACCCGTCGGTGGTTCCGGATAGCGTTCAGACCCGTCGCCACCGCGCGCCCCGCAGCCGCGAGCACCTCCCGCTCGTGGTCGTCGAAGACCCCCGGCTCCGCCGCGTACACGCAGAGGACGCCGTACGTCGACTCGCGGTAAGACAGCGGCACCGCCGCCATCGACCGGTAGCGGTCCGCCAACATCGCTCCGTGAAAGCCCCCAGGTCGGTCCTCGGCGTCGTCGACCACCGCTACGCGCCCGCCGTCGACCGCGCGCGTCACCGGGTCGTCGCGGCCGAACGCGAGGTCGAACTCGCCGACCTCGGTGCCGTCCCCCGCCACCCCTACGACCGGCGTCACGGCGTCGGCCCACGGGTCGTACTCGCCGACCCACGCAAAGGCGTACCCGTCGACCCCAGTGACGGCGCGACACACCCGTCGCTGGAGTGCCTCCCGCGTGGTCGCCTGCACGAGCGCGTCGGTCACCGACCCCAGCAGGTCGTCGACGCGGTCGAGCACGCGACCCAGCGCGCGCTGTTCCTCCCTGTATTGGGCCGCGCGCTCCCGGGCCGCCGATTCGGCGAGAACCCGCCGGGTCACGTCACTCTGGAATCCCACGAAGTGCACGAGGTCGCCGTCCTCGTAGATCGGCGCGATGTCGACGCGGTTCCAGAACCGCGAGCCGTCCCGCCGGTAGTTCCGCACGTGTACAGTCGTCGGCTCGCCCTCGGCGACGGCGCGGGCCATCTCCGCCACCGGCTCCTCGCGGGTGTCGGGTCCCTGGAGGAACCGACAGTTCCGCCCGACGACCTCGTCCCGACTGTAGCCAGTCAGTCGCTCGTAGGCCCTGTTGACGTAGACCAGCGGGTTGTCCGGGAGCGACGGGTCTGAGATGGTAATACCGACCGGCGCCTCGTCCATCGCGCGCTCTTTCAGCGCCTCGCTGACGTCGCTGTCGACCGCCGTCTCGACGAGTCGCTCGGCCTCCGGCCCGGACAGCGACTCGAACCCCCCGGATGAGCTCGTCACGAAGTACCACTAATAGCCGAAGCGACAAGTGTGTTCGGTCGGCGCCGCCGCTCCGGAGTGAAAAGAACGGGAAACGCGAGTGGAGCCGTCAGTCCGCGGCCGCGGCTTCCTCGGACTCGGCGGACTCGCTGTCGACGTAGTACTCCTCGATGAGCTCCTCGTCGACGCGGTTGAGCTCCTCCTTCGGGAACATCGACAGCAGCTCCCAGCCGAGGTCCAGGGTCTCCTCGACGGACCGGTCCGTCTCGAAGCCCTGGTCGACGAACTCGTCCTCGAAGCGGTCCGCGAAGTCCAGGTAGAGGTTGTCGCGCTCGCTGAGCGCTTCGCGGCCGACGATGTTCACGAGGTCGCGGAGGTCCTCGCCCTCCGCGTACGCCGCGTACAGCTGGTCGGAGACGTCGCCGTGGTCCTCGCGCGTGAGGCCCTCGCCGATGCCGTCGTCCATCAGCCGCGACAGGCTCGGCAGGACGTTCACGGGCGGCGTGACGCCCTGGCTGTTCAGGTCGCGGTTCATCATGATCTGGCCCTCGGTGATGTACCCCGTGAGGTCCGGAATCGGGTGGGTGTCGTCGTCGCCCGGCATCGTCAGGATGGGAATCTGGGTGACAGACCCCTCCTCGCCCTCGATGCGGCCGGCGCGCTCGTAGAGCTGCGCCAGGTCCGTGTACATGTACCCGGGGTAGCCGCGACGACCCGGGACCTCCTCGCGAGCCGCCCCGATCTCGCGGAGCGCCTCGCAGTAGTTCGTCATGTCCGTCAGGATGACGAGGACGTGGTAGTCCTTGTCGAACGCGAGGTACTCGGCCGTCGTGAGCGCCATCCGCGGCGTCACCGTCCGCTCGACCGCGGGGTCGTCCGCGAGGTTCATGAAGACCACCGAGCGCTCCAGCGCGCCGGTGCGCTCGAAGTCCTCCATGAACTCGTTGGCCTCCTCGGCCGTGATGCCCATCGCGCCGAACACGACGGCGAACTCGCTGTCCTCGCCCTCGGCCTCCTCCTCCGGCACGGACGCCTGCCGGGCGATCTGGAGCGCGAGGTCGCTGTGCGGCAGGCCGGACGCCGAGAAGATCGGTAGCTTCTGGCCGCGCACGAGCGTGTTCATGCCGTCGATGGCAGAGACCCCGGTCTGGATGAACTCCTCGGGGTACTCGCGGGCGTGGGGGTTGATCGCTTCGCCGACGATGTCGCGTCGCTCGTCGGGGACGATGTCGGGGCCGCCGTCGATCGGGTTGCCGGACCCGTCCAGCACGCGACCGAGGAGGTCCTCGGTCACGGGCATCTTCAGGGTCTCGCCGAGGAACCGCACCGAGGCGTCCTGCCCGATGCCCTCGGTGCCCTCGAAGATCTGGACGGCGACGAACTCGTCGGTGGACTCGAGCACCTGACCGCGCTTGACCTCGCCGTCAGGCGTCTCGACCTCGACCATCTCGTCGTACGCGACCGGCTCGTCGACCGCGACGTACACCAGCGGGCCGCTGACTTCGGTGATTGTCTGGTACTCTTTCATTAGTAGAGGTCACGCAGTTGCTCGGTGAGGTCGTCTTTCAGCTCCTCGATGTACTCGTGGTAGTCCTCCTGGACGCCCATCCGGTTGAGGCGGGGCGCGGCGTCGACGTCCTGGATCTCCTCGACCGGGACGCCGGCTTCGAGCGCGTCGAACGCCTCGTCGTTGAACGTCTTGATCGCCGTGAGCATCTCGTAGGTCTTCTCGGGCTCACAGTTCGTGTCGACCTCGTGGAGCGCGTTCTGCTGGAGCCACGCCTCCCGGATGTACCGGGCGACCTCGAGGGTGAGCTGCTGGTCCTCGGGGAGGGCGTCCTTCCCGACGAGCTGGACGATCTCCTCGAGTTCGGACTCCTCGTCGAGCGTGTCGACAGCCCACTGCCGGACCTCCGGGAAGTCCTCGGCGACGTTCTCGCGCCACCACGGGTCGAGCTGTTCCTTGTACAGGCTGTAGGACTCGTCCCAGTTGATGGCGGGGAAGTGCCGGCGTTCCGCGAGGTCGGCGTCCAGCGCCCAGAACGTCTTCACGATGCGCAGCGTGTTCTGGGTGACCGGCTCGGAGAAGTCGCCGCCCGGCGGACTGACCGCGCCGACGACGCTCACGGACCCCTCGTCGTCGTTCAGGGTCGTGTAGAGGCCGGCGCGCTCGTAGAACTGCGCGAGGCGGGCGGCGAGGTACGCGGGGTACCCCTCCTCGCCCGGCATCTCCTCGAGCCGCGAGGAGATCTCGCGCATCGCCTCCGCCCACCGCGAGGTGGAGTCGGCCATCAGCGCCACGTCGTAGCCCATGTCGCGGTAGTACTCCGCGATGGTGATGCCCGTGTAGATGCAGGACTCCCGGGCCGCGACCGGCATGTTCGACGTGTTTGCGATGAGACACGTGCGCGCCATCAGCGGGTTGCCCGTCTGCGGGTCCTCGAGCTCCGGGAAGTCCTCGATGACTTCCGTCATCTCGTTGCCGCGCTCACCGCACCCGATGTAGACGACGATGTCCGCGTCGCTCCACTTCGCCAGCTGCTGCTGGGTAACGGTCTTCCCGGACCCGAACGGCCCCGGAATCGCGGCCGTCCCGCCCTTCGCCAGCGGGAACAGGCCGTCCTGGATGCGCTGGCCCGTCACGAGCGGCGTGCGGGGCGTGTGCTTGTCCTCGGTCGGACGCGCCTCGCGCACCGGCCACTCCTGGCGCATCGCGATCTCCTCGCCGTTCTCGAGGACGACGACGGGCTCGTCGACCGTGTGCGAGCCCGCGTTCAGGTCCGCGACCTCGCCGCCGTCGCTGCGCGGCGGCACCAGGACCTTGTGCTCGATGCTGACGGTCTCCTCGACCGTGCCGAGCACGTCGCCGGCCTCGACCTCGTCGCCCGCCTCGACGGCGGGCTCGAACTCCCACTCCTTCTCGAGGTCGATGCCGGGCGCGTCCACGCCGCGGTCCAGGAACGCACCCATCTCGTCCTCGAGGACGTCCAGCGGACGCTGGACGCCGTCGTAGATGGAGTCCAGCATCCCCGGCCCGAGGTCCACGGTCAGGGGTTCGCCGGTGTTGTCGACGGGTTCCCCCGGCCCGATGCCGGACGTCTCCTCGTACACCTGGATAGTTGTGATGTCGCCTTCGATCTCGATGACCTCGCCCATCAGACCCTCGTCGCCGACGTAGACGACGTCGTTCATCTGGGCGTCGAGGCCCGTGGCGGTCACGACCGGACCGCTCA
>JBDGUB010000010.1:0-137638 GCA_042216245.1 Halobacterium sp. | reverse complement strand
GACTGTCCTCCATCGCTGTCTCTTGATTACGGATGTGTCGTCTTAATGGTTTGTATCCCTGCGTGTCGGCTTCATCCCCGAGGTCAAGCCTCGGGGTATTCGCCTTGTCCGCTGATAAATCGTGTCATTCCGGCACGCGCCGCGGGCCGCCGGCCCGCTACAGCCGCCGGTCGAGGAAGTCCTCGACCAGCGCCAGCGGCTCCGGGACGCCGCCGCCGTGAGACCAGTGCCCGCTCTCGGCGAGTTCGTGGTACTCGAGGTCGTCGGCTTCGTAGCCGGCGTCGAGGAGCGCGTCCCGGAAGCGACGCGCCTGCGAGACGGGCACCCGCGGGTCGTTCTCGCCGTGCACGAGCAGCACGGGGGCGTCCGCGTGCTCGGCGTGCGTGACCGGGCTGCGCTCCTCGTAGAGGCCGGGGTTCTCGTCGGGCGACCCGAGGTAGACGTCGAAGAACCCCTCCTGGAACTCGGGCGCGGTGCCCTCGTAGGCGTCCCGGAGGTCGGTCATCCCGACGACGCTCGCGACGGCGTCGTAGAGGCCGGGGTACTGGACGAGCTGCCAGCAGGCCGAGTATCCGCCGTAGGAGCCGCCGTAGACGGCGACCGCGTCGTCGTCGAGCCAGTCGTGGGCGTCCAGGACGTGCTCGACGGCGGTCGCCACGTCGCCCTGTTCGGCGCCGCCCCAGTCGCCGCGGAGCGCGCGCTCGTAGGCCCGGCCGCGGCCGGCCGACCCCCGGTAGTTGACGCGCAGCACGCTGTAGCCGCGCCGGCAGAGGAACTGGACGCGGGAGTCGAACTCGCGGCGGTCGGCGAGGTTCGGGCCGCCGTGCGGGAACACCACCAGCGGGGACGGCCGCCGGCCGCAGTCGTAGAACAGCGTCCCGACGTCGAGAGTCTCGCAGGGGTCGTGGTCGACCGCCTCGGCGGGGGTCTCGGGGACGCCGTCGGACGGGACGCGCTCGTACTCGGGCGCGACGAAGTCACCGGGGTCGAACGGTCCGGTGTCGGGCGTGAACACGCGCTCGTAGTCGTCGGTCGCGAGGTCGTAGACCGCGAGCTCGTGGGGGCGCCGCGGCGTCGAGTGCGTGAGCAGGAGGCGGTCCGCGTCCAGGACTCGGTTCGCCTTCAGCCCGAACCGGGAGACGCCGTCCGGGACGTCGAGCTCGCGGCTCTCGCCCGACCGGACGTCGTAGACGACCGGCACCCGCATCGCGTCCCGGTCGCGGGTGGCGACGAACCGGTCGCCGCCCGCGAGGAACTGCTGGGGGTCCTCGACGCGGTCGCTGCTCCCGAACCACCGGACGTCCCCGGTCTCGACGTCGTAGACGCCGCTGCGGCCGGCGCCGTCGGCGTCGTCCGAGACGAGCAGTCGGTCGCCCGCCGGCCCCCAGTCCACGGGCGCGGTCGACGAGTCGCCCGGGCCGACGTCGAGGTCCCGCGGGTCGCCGTCGCCGACCGGGCAGAGGCGGACGTCGCCGTCGTGCGGGATGGCGACTCGTCGCCCGTCCGGCGCGAGCAGCGCCGTCCAGACGGCGTGGTCGACGTCCGTCACCCGGGTCAGGCCACCCTCCTGAAGGTCGACGGCGTACGCGTCCATGCTGCCGTCGTGGGTGGACGCCACGAGCAGCGTCTCGCCGTCGGCGCCGACGTCGCGGAGCTTGGTCGTGCCCGGGGTGTCCGCGACGGCCTCCTCGACGCCGTCCGGCCCGACCGCGTAGACGGCGTAGGCCTCGTCGCCGTCGCCGTCGTCGCGCTGGACGTAGACGCGGTCGCCGTCCGCGCTCCACGCGACCGGCCAGACGTTCGCGTCGGGCGCGTCGCCGTCCGTCCACTGTTCGACGTCCCCGGTCCGGGGGTCGAGGACGTGGAGTTCGTTGCGGCCAGTGCCGGTGTAGTAGAACGCGACGCGCTCGCCGTCGGGCGAGACGGTCGCCTGCTTCAGTTCCGGGAGGGACGCGACGGCCTCGGCGGGCGGGTCGGCCGGCATCGTCAGTTCCCCACGTCGAAGGCGTCGGCGTTCTCCGCGAGCCACTTCGCGTTGCCGACCTGGACGTTGAACGCCTGGAGGTGCCTTGAGACGTCGCCGCGGTGGTTCGGGCCGCGGTCGCCGGTCGCCTCGACGATGTCGCTGTAGCTGAGGCCCTGCTCGCGGAGCGCGACGACCTCGGCGCGGCGCTCGGGGACGCCGTGTCGCCGGAGGTCGTTCGCGCGCTCGACGACGTGGAGGTCGCGGACGAGCACCGAGTGCTCGTCGGTCTCCGTGTCGTGGATGTGCAGGATGGCGTAGCCGTCGTGGGACCAGCGGTTCACGTAGACGCCGGCGTCGGGGTCGTGGCGCTCGTGGTCGGCGCCGGTGTCCTCGACGGGGTAGACCTCGAACTCGAGGCGGCCGGCGGGCGTGTCGACGGCGAGGCCGTTCGAGGCGGCGTGGTCGCCGTCGCCGCTCGGGTCGACGGGGACCTCGCCGCGGCCGCAGAGCGCCGCGAGCACGTCCTCGTCGGGCCCGTCGTCGGGTCGAACGCGTGGGTCGTCGTCGCTCATCGCTGGTGTTGGCTAACTGAGGCCAACACCTTGGGTGTTGGGGTGGAGAGGCAAACACTACCACGGCGCCCGCGGCGGCGAATCACGGCACCTCCGGTACGTTCAAGGCCGCGTGCCGCCACCGTCCTGCAATGACACGGTCCGTCTGGCTGAAAGCCGACGACGCGGTCGGCGACTGGGAGCAGCGCAAGCGCCGCATCACGGCCGGCCTCGAGGCCGGCGTCGACTGGGTGCTCGTCGACGAACGCGACGTCGCCCGCGTCCGCGAACTCGGGTCCGTGAACGTCGCCGCGTTCCAGGCCGACGACGTCGACGTCATCGACGAAGCCGACCCCGAGGACGCCCCCGAACCCGACGCGTACGTCGTCGGGAAGGACGGCGAAGGCGACGGCACCGTCGACCTCCCGAGCGACTTCTCCGGGAGCGCCGACCTCTCCGCGCTCCGCCGCGACCACGCCGACGCCGCCTACGTCCGCATCCTCGACGAGGACTACGAAGCGTTCGCCGAGGAAGCCGCCGAGGACGCCGAGTACACCGTCGTCGTCGGCGAGGACTGGACCATCATCCCCCTCGAGAACCTCATCGCGCGCATCGGCGACGAGACCACGCTCGTCGCCGGCGTCGAGTCCGCAGAGGAGGCCGAGACCGCCTTCGAGACCCTCGACATCGGCGCCGACGCCGTCCTCCTCGACAGCGACGACCCCGACGAGATCCGGCGCACCGTCGACGTCCGGGACGCCGCCGAACGCGAACGCCTCGACCTCTCCTGGGCGACGGTCACCGCCGTCGAGGAAGCCGGGAGCGCCGACCGCGTCTGCGTCGACACCGGCAGCCTCATGGCCGACGACGAGGGCATGCTCGTCGGGTCGATGAGCCGCGGGCTGTTCTTCGTGCACGCCGAGACCGCGGAGTCCCCGTACGTCGCCGCGCGGCCGTTCCGCGTGAACGCCGGCGCCGTCCACGCCTACGTCCGCACCCCCGACGGCGGCACCAAGTACCTCGCGGAACTCCAGAGCGGCGACGAAGTCCAGGTCGTCGACCGCGACGGCCACACCCGGACCGCGGTCGTCGGCCGCGCGAAGATAGAGAAACGCCCGATGTTCCGCGTCGAAGTCGAGACCGAGGCCGGCGACCGCATCGAGACCCTGCTGCAGAACGCCGAGACCATCAAGGTCGCGACCCCGGACGGCCGCACTGCCGTCACCGACCTCGAGGAGGGCGACGACGTCCTCGTCTACCTCGAGGAGGGCGGCCGCCACTTCGGCGAAGCCATCGAGGAACGCATCATCGAACGGTAGCGGACCGCGGGCGGTCAGTCACGCCCTCAACTGGATTCGGCGTCCGCCGGCTCCGCGTCGAGGCGCTGCGTGCACCACGGACAGAAGTCGAGGTCCTCGTCCAGTTCCTTCCCGCAGGACGGACACGTCGGCGTCTCCCCGCCCGCGGCGCCGGTGACGCCGTCGACGACGGTCGCCGCGTCCGCCGCGCGCTCGCGCACCGCGACGAGGTACGCGTCCGCCACGTTCAGCACGCGCACCGCGAACAGGCTCAGCGTCACGGTCGGCCCGAAGGACTCGCTGGCCTCGAGCAGCCCCTGCACGCCCCCGGTCTGGAACGCCTCGTAGGCCGACGGCGGCACCACGAGCGCCGCGGTCGCGATGGCGAGCAGGAACCACGCCAGCGCGCGCACCCACTTCCGGAGGTAGACGTGCCCCAGGCCGGGGTAGACGAACCCGAGTACGGCCGCGATGAGTCCTCGACGATCGACCACAGTGCTCGGTGGTGGGTGCCCGGCGTCCCTAAACCCTCCGACCGCAGCCGGCGCCCGCGGTCGGTGCCCCGGGCTGGTGCGTTTCGACGCGAGCACCGTCCCCAGTCTCGGTCTACTGGAGGTCGGCGACGAGTTCGCGGAGCGTCGCCGCGTCGTACTGCCCGGGCGCCGTCGCGTCCGCCGCGTCCACGGGGGCGTACCCGATGCTCGACCCGTACAGCGGCGCGACCGCGCGCGTGTGCCGGCCGACCTCGCCCATCGCCATCGTCGCGACGGTCATCCCCGCGGCGTCGTACTCGTGGGTGACGCGCAGCAAGTCCAGGGCGTCCCCCCGGGTCTCCGCGGTGACCGCGAGCTTCCCGACGTCGCCGAGCGAGCACGCCTCCCCCAGGGTCTCCGCGAGCTCGGACAGCGGCGGCGTCCCCTCGAAGTCGTGGCTCGAGACGATGGTCGTCGTCTCGGTCGAGCGCGCCGCCGCCAGTACCTCCGCGCCGCCGCTCTCGCCGCCCTCCCGGTCCTCCGACGCCCCCGTCAGGGACGCCAGTTCGACGTCGACGGCCGCGACCACGTCGGTCTGCGCGGCCTCCACGAGCGCGTTCACGCGGTCCTCGCCCGGTTGGGCCTCCCCGCCCTCCCACGCCGGGCGGTTCGTCGCGACGACGGGCAGTTCGCCGTCGTAGTCGTCCAGGGCGGCCAGCGGGTCGTCCGCCAGGTCCATCCGGAACTCGACCGCGTCGGCGTGCTCGCGGGCCGCCGCCGCCTCGCCGAGGTCGGCGACGCTCGCCGCGAGCACGAACTCCTCGAAGTCCATGGGACACCCTGTGGCGCCCTAGCGCAATACGGTTTCGGAGTCCCCGAACCCGAAACCATCCCCGGCAAGCGCGCCCGCCACGGCCGGCGACAACTCGAAAATTCCGGGCAAACCGCCCTCCTGCACTCGTCATCCACCAGTAGACTGCCGGCCGGCAACTCGGCCCGGACGGGAACCTGAAAGCCGCGGGCCCGCCGAATCGGTGTCGTCGCAGACCGGCGCAACCGCTACGGATGCGGGTCGTTCACCGCGGAAAACCGAGAACCGACGGTCGCTGGCTCCGTCAGACCGGAATCGTGTCCTCGGCCTCGAGGAGCTCGTGGTAGCGGTTGCGGATGGTGACCTCGGAGATGTCCGCGACCTCGCTGACCTTCGCCTGCGTCGTCTTCTCGTTGGTGAGCAGCGCGGCGGCGTAGACCGCGGCGGCGGCGAGGCCAACGGGCGACTTGCCGGAGTGGACGCCCTTGTCCTTCGCGGTCTTCAGGAGTTCGCGGGCGCGGTGGCTGGCCTCGTCGGAGAGCTCGAGTGAGGACGCGAACCGCGGGACGTAGCTCTCGGGGTCCGCGGGCGCGACCTCGAGGCCGAGTTCGCGGACGACGTAGCGGTACGTGCGCGCGATCTCGGCCTTCTCGACGCGGGAGACGTCCGCGATCTCGTCCAGGGAGCGCGGGACGCCGGCCTGGCGGGCGGCGGCGTACACGCAGGAGGTCGCGACGCCCTCGATGGACCGGCCGGGCAGCAGGTCGTCCTCGAGCGCGCGCCGGTAGATGACCGAGGACGTCTCCCGGACGTTGTCCGGGAGGCCGAGCGCGGACGCCATGCGGTCGATTTCGCCGAGCGCCTGCTTCAGGTTGCGCTCCTTGGCGTCACGGGTGCGGAAGCGCTCGTTCCACTTGCGGAGCCGCTGCATCTTCTGGCGCTGGTTCGACGAGAGGCTGTTCCCGTAGGCGTCCTTGTCCCGCCAGTCGATGTTCGTCGACAGCCCCTTGTCGTGCATCGTGTTCGTCGTGGGCGCGCCGACGCGGCTCTTCTGGTCTTTCTCCTTGGAGTCGAACGCGCGCCACTCGGGGCCGCGGTCGATGCCGTCCTCCTCGACCACGAGGCCGCAGTCGGCGCACACCGACTCGCCGTGCTCTTCGTCGTTGACGACGAGGCCGCCGCACTCCGGGCAGCCGTCCGTCGTCTCTTCCTCGTCCGTGCGCTCCTGCTCTCGGGAACGCATGCGTGCATCTGTCATTGGCGTAAGTCCCCCCGGAAAACCCGGATGAGTCGTAGACAAGCCGTTAGCCCAATTCGCCCTTAAGCGTGTCGAACCTGGGCCGAGACACGTGTCAGCGACGCCGTCTCTCGCGACCGCGGACGTTTATACGGGCGACCGTCGAACCCGCGTGTATGCGCGTCGTCTCGCTCGCGCCGAGCGCCACCGCGGTCGTCGACGCCCTCGGGGGGAGCGACCGCCTCGTCGGCGTCACGCACCACGACGACGTGGACGCGACGCCGGTCGGCGGGTGGCTGAACCCCGACCTCGAGCGCGTCGCCGACCTCGACCCGGACGTGTTGTTGACCAGCGACGACCTCCAGGCCGACATCCGGGACGACCTCATTGAGCGGGGGTTCGACGTCCACCACGCCGCGCCGGCGACGCTGGACGACGTCCTCGCGTCGTTCGCGGCAATCGGCGACGCCGTCGGGCTGCCGGACGCGGGCGCCGACCTCGAGGCCGACTGCCGCGAGCGCGTGGAACGCGTGCGTCGCCGGACGCCCGACGCCGGGCCGGTCGTCTACTGCGAGGAGTGGTCGGACCCGCCGATGGCCGCGGGGAACTGGGTGCCGGACGTCGTCGAGGCCGCGGGCGGCCGGTACCCGTTCGCGAACGCCGGCGAGCGCTCGCGGGAGGTCGACCCGGAGCGCGTCCGGGCCGCCGGCCCGGACCACGCCGTCGTACACGTCTGCGGGAAGGGCGACAGCGTGGACAGCGACCCGTCGGCGCGCTGGGGGCTCGACGCCGCGGTCCACGTCGTCGACGACAGCCTCCTGAACCAGCCGAGTCCGCGCCTCCTCGACGGCCTCGAAGCGCTCGCGGACCGCCTCCACGGGGCGTGACTCGCTGCCGCGTCCGGGAGGCCTAAGGCGGCCCGCGCCCCGACTCGGTGTATGCGAGTGGCAGTCGGCTCCGGGAACCCGGTGAAGCGGGACGCCGTCGCGCGGGCGCTCCCCGACGCGACGGTCGAAGCCGTGTCCGTGGAGAGTGGCGTGTCGGAACAGCCGTGGGGCGACGACGAGACCGTCGAGGGCGCGCGGAACCGCGCGATGCGCGCGCTCGCCGCGGGCGAGTTCGACCTGGGTGTCGGCCTGGAAGGAGGCGTCGCCGAGCAGGACTCGGCCCTCTTCCTGGTGATGTGGGCGGCGGCGACCGACGGCGACCGCGTCGAACTCGGCGGCGGGCCGCGGCTCCGCCTCCCGGATGACGTCGCCGCCAGACTCCAGGCCGGCGAGGAACTCGGGCCCGTGATGGACGACCTGCTGGACGCATCGGGCGTCGCGGAGAACCAGGGCGCCGCGGGCGTGCTCACGGGCGGCGCGACGGACCGCACCGAGGCGCTCCGGACTGCGGTCGCGGGCGCACTCGGGCCGTTCGTCACCGACTACTACTAGTCCTCGCCCGGGACGGCCTCGGCGTCCAGGTCGGCGTCGGAGCCGTCGACGGCCTCCGTCAGGGAGACGTTCAGCGACGTCATCGACACCGCGCCGCCGGCGACGGTGACGACGTTCTTCACGATGTGGTCGACGATGGCGATGCCGACCGCGGTCGCGAACGCCACCGGGAGCAGCGTCGAGACGATGGCCGCGAACGCCGCCTCGTAGATGCCGATGCCGCCCGGCGGCCCCGGGATGACCTTCGAGAGGTTCCCGACGCTCACTGCGAAGAACCCGACCGCGAGCAGGTTCACGAGCGGGAGGTTCAGCCCGAACGCGAGGAACACGAGCAGCGCGGTGGCGACGTCGATGGTCCAGATGAGGACGCTGGACGCGCCGACGCGCGCGAACGCGGGCCCGTCGGCGGCGACGCGCTGGACGTCGCCGACGAAGCGCTCGAAGACGCCGGCGACGTACTCGGTGTACGTGTCGTCGCTCGCCCAGTTGACGACGCGGCGGACGTAGTTCGAGTCCGAGCGCGCCGACCACACGATGGCGGCGACGGACGCGATGGCGAGCGCGCCGACGGCGGACGCGACGACGACGGCCTGCCGGACCGCCGCGGACTCCTGTCCCGTCAGCCCTTCGCCGGACGCCGTCGCGGCGAGGTCGCCGAGGGTGCCCGGGGAGAACGCCGCCAGCGCGACGAGCACGCTGCCCGCGAGCACCGTGATGGTCAACAGGTCGAAGACGCGCTCGACGGCGAGCGACGCGAACCCCGTGGTGTACGGGACGCCCCGCCGGGCCTTCACGACGTACGCGCGGACGGCGTCGCCGGCGCGCGCTGGAATCACGAGGTTCCCGGTCTGACTGATGAACACCGCGCCCGTGAGGAACCCGACGCCCTCCCGGTACCCGAGCTCGGAGAGGATGTCGCGGTACCGCAGCCCGCGCAGCGGCCACGACAGCACGTAGACGGCGGCGCCCGCGGCGACGAACGCGGGGTCGGCGTTCGACACGGCGTCGACGAACGCCTCCACGTCGACGTACACGAACATCAACGCGAACGCGAGCACGGACAGCAGGGTGCCGACGACCATGCCGGTGCGGCGGTTCGCGTACGGGCTCACGGAGAACTCCCAGAAGCACCGCAGGATCTGGCTGCCCATGCCGAAGACGTCCCGGACCAGGTCGACCTTCGAGTCGCCCTTCGGCGTCCAGTCGACGGCGAACTCCTTGACGTCGAGGCCTCGGCGCTGCGCGCGCACGAGCATCTCCGTGTCCCAGAACCAGTGTTCGTCCTCGACGTCGTCGACGAGCTCCTCGAAGGCCTCGCGGCTGAACGCCTTGAACCCGCACTGGTGGTCGCGGAGCTCCGAGCCGAGCAGCGTGCGCACGGCGAAGTTGAACCCCCGGGACGGGACGCCGCGTTTCGCGGGGCGGTCCGCGGCGTTCCCGGGCATCCACCGCGACCCGGTCGCGATGTCGTAGTCGCCCGACCGCACGCTCTCGACGAGCTCCTCGAGGTGCCGCATGTCCGTCGCGAGGTCCGTGTCGAAGTAGACGAGCGTGTCCCCCCTCGCGTCCCGGAACGCGGCGTCGAGCGCGCCGCCGCGCCCGAGGCGGTCGTCGCTGTGGAAGTGCCGGACGCGGTCGTTCTCGGCGGCGAGGCGGTCCGCGATCTCCGGGGTGTCGTCGTCGCAGCCGTCCTCCGCGACGACGACCTCGAAGGAGCCCGCGGGGAGGAACGCGGCGAGCGTGTCGAGGGTCGTCCGCACCGTCGTCTCGATGGTGTCGGCCTCGTTGTACGCGGGGAGGACGACACTCACCTCGACGCCCGAATCGGTCATTGCCGGAGAAGTCGGCGCGCGGCCTGTAAGTACCTTCTGACTGCGATTGCCGGCGTCGCCGAACCGACGGCGCCGCGTGTTAACCGCACCTACCAACCCGGGCGTCTCCGGCCGCCCGGACCCGCGGATTGACTCCGGAAACCGCAACACGACGACGGGGTTTACCGCTCGTACCAAACCCCTCTTGGGGGAACGGCTCCTCCCTGCAGGTATGAGCGCGACTGCCGCGGCGAGCCAGGCGCTGACGCCGAAGCAACACCGCATCCTCGAGTACCTCCGCGAGCACGCCGACGAGCGGACGTACTTCAAGTCCCGGCTCATCGGCGACGAGCTCGACCTCTCCGCGAAGGAGGTCGGCGCGAACATGCCCGCCATCGAGGACGGCGAGTTCGACGTGGACGTGGAACGCTGGGGGTACTCCTCGAGCACCACCTGGAAGGTCGAGGCCTGAACCGGTGGTCGAGGCCCGACCGGGTGTTCGACTCCTGACACGGACGGTCAGCGCCTGACGCCGGGCCCGTCATCCGCCCGGCGGCACCGCCGGCGAACCGCTCACTGTCAGTATCTGTCTCTCTCGCGGTCCACGCCGGACCGCGTTCCGACTCCCGCACAGCACTCGCTTCCGGGAGTTCGTGCCTGCTAGCTTCGGCGAACCGGCCGCGTCACGGGTCGTCGGAGAGGCGTCTCACGGGTCGTAGGAGAGGAGGTCGGCGGCGTCGCCCGCGAACTCGGCGGTCGCCGCGTCGAAGGAGTCCGCGTACCGCACGAGCAGCGTGACGAGGACCTCCGGCTCCCGGACTGCGTACCCGTCCTCGCGGGAGAGCAGTCCCGCGTCCTCGAGCTGTGCGGCGTACTTGCTGACGGTCGCCCGCGACACCCCGAGGGCGTCCGCGAGGTCGGCGCCCGACGCTTCGGGATTCCGGAGGAGTTCGACGACCATCCCCCGCGGGGTCTCCCGGCGGAGGTACCCGAGCGCGCGCTTCTCGAACGCGGAGAACTGGCCCGCGGGATACAGCCGCTTGTAGTCGCCGTCGCGCTCGCTCTCGACGGCGCCGTCCTCGAGCAGCCGGCGCAGGTGGTGCTGGGTCTCGCCCGTGCCGAGCTGGAGGTCGTCGCGGAGCTTCGAGAAGTGCGCGCCCGGCGTCGTCGCGAGGTAGCCGGTGATGGCGTCCCGGACGTCGCTCGCGTCGCCGCCGTCGTCGTCGCTGGCGAGCCGCGTCAGCGGGCTGGCGGCCCCGACGGCGGCGAACCGACGGAGCGTCGAGCGCTTGTCCTCGTCGATGCCCATTCGGCTGTCAGTACGGTGCCCCGGGAGAAAAGGGTTCGGTACGCTACCGCACCCGAGCCCGCGACGGCGAACGCGAGTACCGGCCGCACTACCCCGCTCAGCTCTCGCTGTCCTCGAGTTCCTCGTCCATCTCCTCGATGATCTCCTCCGCGGACCCGATGCCCTCGTCGGCGCCCTCCTTGACGGCCTGCGCGGCCTCCTCGAGCTCCTCGGTGTCGAACTCCGCCTCCTCGCTGATCTGGTTGATGATCTCGTCGATGTCGTCCAGCCCCAGCAGCTCCCGGGTCTCCGCGTCGAACTCCAGGCTCTCCAGTTCGGTGCCCTCGGTCGCGACGTCGCTGCCCGAGAGGTGTTTCCCGTACCGGCCGAGCGTGCTCGAGAGCTCCTGGGGGAGCACGAACGTCGTCGACTCGCTGCCGCCGATGGACTCCAGGGTCTCCATGCCCTTCTCCACGATGGCGCGCTCGCCCATCGACTCCGCGGACTTCGCGCGCAGCACCGTCGAGATGGCGTCCCCCTGCGCCTCCAGGATCTGGGACTGCTTTTTCCCCTGGGCGCGAATGATGTCGCTCTGCTTGTCCCCCTGGGCCTTCTCGATGGCGGACTGGCGTTCCCCCTGGGCCTCGAGGATCATCGCGCGGCGCTTGCGCTCCGCGGACGTCTGTTGCTCCATCGCCTGCTGGACGTCCTGGCTCGGGTTGACCTCGCGGACCTCCACGCTCTCGACGCGAATCCCCCACTCGTCGGTCGGCTCGTCGAGCTCCTTCCGGATTCGGGCGTTGATCTCCTGGCGCTTGTTCAGCGTGTCGTCGAGCTCCATGTCCCCGAGCACCGCGCGCAGCGTCGTCTGCGCGAGGTTCGAGACCGCGGTCTTGTAGTCGTCGACCTCGAGGAACGCGCGCTTGGCGTCCCGCACTCGGATGTAGACGACGGCGTCCGCCGTCACCGGGGAGTTGTCCCGCGTGATGGCTTCCTGCCGCGGCACGTCGATGGTCTGCGTGCGCATGTCGAACGTGTACGTCCGGGACACGAACGGCGGCACGACGTTGATGCCGGGTTCGAGCAGGCCGCGGTACTCCCCGAACACGGTGAGCGCCTTCTTCTCGTAGGCGTCCACGATGATGACCGTCTTGTAGAGGGCGATGGCGGCCAGCAGCAGCAGTACGAGTCCGGCGACCGTGACGGCCGGGTTCTCGAGTAACAGCGGGGTGAACACCATGCCGTGTCGTTTCGGGAGACGGACAATAAGTGTTGGTGCGCGAGCGGTCCGTCAGCGCCCGCCGTCCGACTCCTCGGCGCCCGCTTCCCCGCCGGCCGCCCCTCCGGAACGCGCCTCCCCGCCACTCGACTCCTCGACGGGTTCGACGGTGAGGACGTTCCCGCCGCCCTCGTCCACGACGACGACGCGCTCGCCCTCCGCGATTGCCCCCGACGCGGTGCGTGCGCTGTACGACGGGTCGAAGCCGCCGGAGTCCAGTTCCACGCGGCCGCTCCGCGGCGTCACCTCCTCGAGGGCGTACCCGCGTTCGCCGCGCAAGTCCGCGGCGTCCAGGCTCGCGCCCCGGCCCGACCCCTCGTAGACGTCCAGGTAACGGTACGCGACGAGCGTCACCGCGCCCACGCCGAACACGATGATCGCGAACACGAGCGGCGTCGCCAGCGACGGGAAGAACAGCCCGAACAGGCCCGCCGAGAGGAGTGCGGTCCCGATGACGATGACCTGGCTCCCGGGAATGAGGGCTTCCGCCACGGTGAGACCGGTGCCGACCAGCACCAGAACCAACGCCAGCGACAGCCCGAACAACTCGACCATGCCAGTGCTTGCACGGCGACCCGGAAAACCGTTACTCGCCGAACCGGTCGGGGAGCCGGCACGAATCGCGCCGCCGTCCGGCGCTGTCCCGTCGGCTGCTGCCCACTCTACCGCTACGCCGCCGCGGCGGTCACCCGAACAGCAGCAACCAGAACACCGCCAGCATGAAGGAGACGCCGAGGACGAAGAACGCGACGTTCTCGGCGCTCGGCGACCCCGGTTCTATCGGCTCGTGGCGGGGTTCCGCGTCCGGCCCCACCTCGTCGAGGTCGAACCGCCACGACCCGTCTTCGTCGGCCATACCGTCGGTTGGCTCGCGACGCCCAAAAACTCGTGGGTCACTGGTCGGCGGCGTACACGATCCCGCGCTCGCCGTCGACGGTGACGCGGTCGCCGTCCCGGAGGTCCGCGAGGTCCGCGTTCCCGACCATCGGCGCGCCGATCTCGCGGGCGACCATCGCCGCGTACCCCGTCATGCCGGAGTCCGCGCTCACGATGCCGGCGAGCTTCGAGAGGTCGCCCTGGAACTCGCCCTCGAAGCCGGCCTCGAGCACGAGCACCGCGTCCTCGGGGGCGTCCGAGAGGTCGCCGTCCGAGAGCGCGGCGACCGTGCCCGTGACGCGGCCGTCGACGATTGACCGGCCGACGGCGAGCGTCTCCGCGGCGACGTGGACTTTCAGGGTGTTCGTCGTGCTCGCGCCCTCCAGTTCGGTCATCATCCCGACGAGCACGACGACGGTGTCGCCGCTGTCCACGACGCCGGAGTCGACGGCCGCCTGGACGGCGCGTTCGACGACCGTCGTCGCGTCGCCCTCCGCGACCTCCGCGTAGTCGGCGTGGACGCCCCAGTTCAGCGCGAGCTGCCGGCGCACCCGGTGGGACGGCGTCGCGCAGACGACGGGCACCCGCGGCCGGAACTTCGCGGCCTTCCGGGCGGTGTACCCGGACTCGGAGGCGACGACGACCGCGGACGCGTCGATGTCCCGGGCGAGGTAGCGCGCCGACCGCGCGAGCGCGTCCGTCTTCGCGGCGCCGTCGGCCTCCGGGACGCGCTGCTCCTGGAGTTCCGCGTAGTCGTCGCTGCCCTCGACCTCGCGGACGATGCGGTCCATCGTCTCCACGACCCGCGTGGGGTCGTCGCCGACGGCTGTCTCCGCGGACAGCATCACCGCGTCGGTGCCGTCGAGGACGGCGTTCGCGACGTCCGAGGCCTCCGCGCGCGTCGGGCGGCGCGCGTGCACCATCGAGTCCAGCATCTCGGTCGCCGTGATGACGGGGACGCCGGCGTCCCGGCACCGCCGGATGATGCGTTTCTGTATCATCGGGACGTCCTCCATCGGGCACTCGACGCCGAGGTCGCCGCGCGCGACCATCACGCCGTCCGCCGCCTCGACGATGCCGTCGAGGTTCTCCACGGCGCCGGCGCGCTCGATCTTCGCGACGACCGGAATCTCGGCGCCGAACGACTCGAGGACGCGGCCGACCTCGAGGACGTCCTCGCGGTCCCGCACGAAGCTCGCGGCGACGTAGTCGACGCCCTTCTCCGCGGCGAGTTCGAGGTCGCGGCGGTCCTTCTCCGTGACGACGTCGAGGCCGAGTTCGACGCCGGGGACGTTCACGCCCTTCCGGCTGCCGAGGTCGCCGCCGGACGCCACGCGGGCGTAGACGGTGTCGCCTCCGACGCGGTCGACGACCGCCTCGATGCGGCCGTCGTCCAGCAGCACCTGGTCGCCGGGTTCCGCCGCGGCGATGCTCGTCGAGAGGCCGACGCGCTCGGGCGTCGACGTCTCCCCGGGCGCGAACGCCACCTCGGTCCCCTCCTCGATGCGGACCGCCTCGTCGGTCTCCGCGGTCCTGACTTCCGGGCCCTGGGTGTCCAGCATCACGGCGACGGGTTTCTCGGTCGCGTCGTCGACGCGGCGCGCCGTCTCGATCAGCGCGCCGCGGTCCTCGAGCGACCCGTGGCTGGCGTTGATGCGGGCGACGGTCATCCCCGCGTCCGCGAGCGCTCGCACGGACGCCTCGTCGTCTGTCGCCGGTCCGAGCGTACAGACGATCTTCGCGTTCCTCATTGGGGCGGGCTACGGCGCCATCCGGCAAAAAGCCACGCAATTCACTCGAATCCGAGTACCAAATCAGCCACAGGGGTTTTTACGGTCCGCCCGCAACCCGAATCTATGCCGACCTACGCCGCCTTCGCGAACGTCGAGACCGGGGAGTTCCAGAACGCCCAGGAACTCGCGTCCATCTGGGGCGACCTCCGACAGGATCTCGAGACCCGGGACTGCGAGCTCCGGGACGCCTACGTCCTCCTCGGCGAACGCGACGTCCTGCTGCTCTTCGACGCCGAGAGCCGGCAGGCCGCCCTCGAGGCCTCCATCGCGGCCGAGCGCTACGGCATCGAGATGCAGACGATGGAAGCGATGCACGTCGACGACCTCGGCGACGTCGTCGAGGACATCGACTGACGGCACCACCCCGGGGCGACTCCCAGCCCCTCTCCCCCGTTTCTCGGAGCGAACCTTGAAGTACCAGACCGGGACCAACCTCGCGCGTGACCTGAGAAATCGCCCGGGGCGCGCGGACTCGATAGCGCGGCACCACGCCCCGGCGCCGACGCCGCCTGCTCGCCCTACTTCACCTTCGTCCCGGGAACGCTGTCGCCGTGCGTCGTCAGGAGGTCCGCGTCCTCGCCGGCCGCCAGCACCATCCCGTCGGACTCCACCCCGAACAGCTCCGCCTGCTCGAGGTTCGCGACCACGACGACCTTCGTCCCGGGGAGCTCGTCGAGGTCGTGCAGCTGCTTGATGCCGGCGACGATCTGCCTGGTCTCGTGGCCGATGTCGACCTCGAGGCGCGCCAGGTCGTCGGCGCCCTCGATGCCCTCGGCCGCCTCGATGCGGCCGACCCGCAGGTCCAGCGCCTGGAAGTCCTCGAAGCCGACGCGCTCGTCGGCGAGCGGCTCCAGTTCGGTCTCGGATTCAGTCACGTCTCCCTCCTCGGAGGCCTCGCTACTGGCTGCTTCGATCTTCGCCTGGAGCTTCTCGTCGAGCTCCGCGACGCGGTCGTCCTCGACCTTCTCGAAGAGCTCCGCGGGCTCGCCGAAGCTCTCGGGGGGTTCCTGCAGGCAGTCCGCGACCGTGGCGTCCGCGGCGCTGGCGTCCTCGCCGAGCTGGGCCCACACCTCGTCGGCCTTCTCCGGCAGGAACGGCTGCAGCAGCACCGCGACGGCCTTCACGAGCTGCACGCAGTCCCGGATGACCGGCGCCGCCTCGCCGTCGTCGAGCTTCCAGGGCTCGTTGCGCTGGATGTACTCGTTGCCGAACCGTGCGAGCGCGACCGCGCGCTCGCCCGCCGACCGGACGTCGTAGTCGTTGAGCGCGTCCTCGTAGTCGTCCATCGCTTCCGCGACCTCGGCCTCCACCTCGTCGCTGAGGTCGGCGTCCGGCGTCCCGCCGAAGTTCCGGTTCGCGAACAGCAGCGCGCGGTAGACGAAGTTCCCGACGACGTCCGCCAGCTCGCTGTTCACGCGCTCCGCGAACCGGTCCCAGGAGAAGTTCACGTCGCGCTCGAACCCGCTGGCGGTCGCGAGGTAGTACCGCAGGAGGTCGGGGTGGAACCCCTCCTCGAGGTACTCGTCGGCCCAGATGGCGCGGTTCCGGGACGTCGAAAGCCCCTTCCCGTCGATGTTCACGAACCCGGTCGCGCAGACCGCGCGCGGCTCGGCGTAGTCCGCGGCCTCCAGCATCGACGGCCAGTAGACCGTGTGGTGCTGGATGATGTCGCGGCCGATGACGTGGACGACCTCGCCGTCGCCGTCCTTCCAGACGGACTCCCAGTCGAAGGCGCCGGAGCGCTCGCTGTACTGCTTCGTGGTGGAGACGTACTCGATGGGCGCGTCAACCCAGACGTACAGCACGAGGTCCTCCGCGCCGGCCGCGGCGTCGCCGCTCTCGTTCCGTTGCTCGTCCCGAGCAACGCTCTCCCCCGGGTAGTCGATCCCCCAGTCCATGTCCCGCGTGATACAGAGGCCCTGGAGGTCGCCCTCGATCCACTCCCGGGGCTGGTTCTGGGCGTTGCTCGTGCCCTCGAGGCGGTTGATGAACCCCTGGAGGTGCTCCTGGAAGTCCGAGAGCCGGAGGAACTTGTGTTCGCGTTTCCGGTACTCGGCGGGGTTGCCGGTGATGGTGGAGACGGGGTCCTCGATCTCGCCGGGTTCGAGGTGGCGCTGGCAGCCCTCGTCGCACTCGTCGCCGCGCGCGTGCTCGCCGCAGTACGGACACGTCCCCTCGACGAAGCGGTCGGGGAGCCACTGGTCGGCGTCGGGGTCGTACGCGACGTCGATCTCCTTCTCGTAGACGTGGCCGTTGTCCTCCCACGCGCGCACGAACTCCCTCGTGAGTTCGGTGTTGGTGTCGTCGTGGGTGTGGCCGTACTGGTCGAAGTCGACGTTGAACTTCGGGAACGTCTCCTCGTACTGTTCGTGGTGGCGGAGCGCGAACTCCTCGGGGCTGACGCCCTCCTGTTCGGCTTCGACCGCGATGGGGGTGCCGTGCATGTCGCTGCCGCAGACGTAGGCGGTCTGCTGGCCGAGTTTCCGGAGGCCGCGCGCGAAGGCGTCGGCACCCACGTAGCTCCGCAGGTGGCCGATGTGCAGGTCGCCGTTCGCGTACGGCAACCCGGCGGTGACCACAGCGGGGTCGTCCGTCGGGAAGTCCTCGTAGGTCATACTCGCTGTTTCTGCCGGCGCGTGCCTAAAGCCCGCTGGTTGCGTCGTGGCGTTCCGGTATCGTCAGCGCTCGACGGAGACACCGCCGAACAGCGCGAGGCCGGTGACGACGAGGTCGACGTCGCCGTCGACGCCGCTGGGCGGGCGTTTGTCCTCGCTGCCGCCGAAGAGGCTGGGGACGTCGAGGTCGACGGTCCAGTCCTCGGGCACCTGGATTTCGGCGCCGCCGAACGCGACGAGGCACTCGACGGAGGCGGCCGGGTCCGACACCTCGGCGTCCCGGAGGTCGAGTTCGCCGCCGCCGAACACCGCGACGACCTCGCCGCCGCGGAAGCCGCTGCCGGTGACGCGGCGCTGCGTCCCGCTGAACAGGCTGACGAGGCTGACTTCGCCGGCGTCGGTCTCGCTGACGGAGACGCCGCGGGTGCGGCGTTCGCGGTTGACGAGGTAGAGCACGCCGAACAGCACGACGAACAGCGGCCACCACGTCCCGATCTGCTGGTTGGTGACGTACCCGAGGTTCCGTGCCTGGTAGGCGCCGGCGACGGCGACGACCATCACGGGTCCGATGAGGTTCCGGAAGCGGCTGCGGACGAGCGCCCAGACGCCGAGCGCGACGAAGACGGCGGGGAGGAAGTCCCAGAGGGATTCGGTGGCGACGTAGTCCGTCGTCGACAGCAACAGGAGGACGCCGACGAGGATGATGAGCCCGCCGGTGACCAGTCGGTCCGAACGCAGGCGTGTCATACGCCGGGGATGAACGCGGGCCGGCATAACCATTGTCCCGCGGACGCCGCCGGCGCACCGGCCGGCGTCCCGGTGGGGAAGTCACCCTCCTGACAGCGGGGGACCAGTTACGCGACGAACAGGACGCCCTCGAGGACGCCGATGGTGAGGACGAGGCGGCCGACGCTCCCGGCGAACGTGGCGGCCGCGAACTTCGCGTAGTCCTTCTCGATGACGGAGAAGGCGTAGATGGAGATAGTGTCCGGGAACCCGGGGACGGTGAGGCCGACGGCCATGCCGGCGTAGCCGTACCGGCGGACGAGCGCGACCATCTTGGACTTCGACCACTCGACGGGGTCGAAGCCGAGCCGGCGGCACGCCCGCACGACGACGCCGGAGTGGCTGGCGCCGTGCCCGACGTACAGCGCGATGAGGCTGCCGAGGGCTTTCCCGACGCCGCTCACGGCGACGACTAGCGCGACGAGGACGGGGCCCGGGACGCCGAGGCCGAGCGTCGCGCCGCCGGCGCAGACGTAGCCGGCGGGACAGAGCACGATCTCGCTGGGCAGCGGGAGGACGAACGCGATGAGGAACGAGTAGACGAAGATGACGAGCAGGCCGCCCCAGCCGGTGGCTGCGCGGACGGCGTCCTCGAAGACCTGGATGTCGATGGCGAGCGGGAGCGCCGCGGGAGTCACGTTCGTGAGGCGCGGCCGCCGACGGTTAAACGTTACCGGACTGCCGCAGGCGCCGGGCGGTCACCGGGCGTCGTCGAGGTCCGCGAGGAAGGACTCGAGCATGCGCCGGGTGACGTGGGGCATGCAGACGACGCGGAGTTCGCCGCTGGCGGTGCGGGAGATGCGCCAGCCGTCGTCGCGGAGCGCCTGGAACTCGCCGTCGGGGAGTTCGGCGGCGACCAGCGGGAGGACGGGGTCGACGACGTCGTACCCCCGGGAGTCGAGTTCGGCGGCGAGGAACTCCGCGTTCGCCTGCGAGGTCTCGTACTGGTCGCGGTAGCCGTCCGGCCAGAGCGCGTCGAGGGCGGCGTGCGCGCCGGCGACGCCGGCGCCGGACCGGGTGCCGCCGAGCGTCGGCTGCGCGTCGGATTCGAGGTACGGCGTCCGGATGGACAGCGCGTCGAGGGTGGCGGGGTCGCGCGCGAGGAAGCCGCCGGCGGGAATCGGCGCCTGCCCCATCTTGTGGGGGTCGATGGTCATCGTGTCGACGGCGGCGTCCGCGAAGTCCCAGTCGTGGTCCGTGAACGGGAGGACGAACCCGCCCCAGGCGGCGTCGACGTGGAGGTTGGCGTCGACGTCGTCGGCGACGTCGGCGAGCGCGGGAATCGGGTCGACGCGGCCGAACTCCGTGGTGCCCGCGACGCCGACGACGACGGCGGTGTCGTCGTCCGCGAGCTCGGTGACGTGGTCGACGTCTGCGCGGTGGTCGTCGTCGAGGCGGGCGAGCCGGAGTTCGACGTCGAGGACGTCGGCCGCCTTCTGGAAGGAGAAGTGCGCGCTCTCCGGCGCGACGACGTTCGCGTCGCCGTCCGCGAGGTTCCGGGCCGCCCGCACCGCCTGGAGGTTGGCTTCGGTGCCGCCGGAGCCGACGTACCCGTGGGGGTCCTCAAGGCCGACGACGTCCCCGAGCGTGTCGACGGCCTCGGTCTCGAGGTCGGCGACCGTCGGGTACGTCGCGGGGTCCCCGGGGTTGTCCGCGAGGAACCGCACCGCGGCGTCGCGGGCGGCCGGGTGGGGCTGCGTGCACATCGAGGAGAGCACGCGGTCGAAGTCCTGGGGCGCCGGCAGCGTCTCCGCGCGCGTCATGTTCCCAGGGAGTGAGGGGAGCGATTTAGCGGTTCCGCTCTCGGGTCGGCGCGCTGGCTGTCGGTCAGCGTCTCGGCGGCGCCCTGCTAGACCGGCAACGGTTCCGGGGCGGCGAGTGGCTCACCTGCCCGTCTCGGAGTCCGGCCACGACGAACGCGGGGGGCGGGTCACGCCGCGGTCGACTCGCCGCCGTCCCCGGCTTCGCCGCCGGGTTCGTCCGCGGTCAGGTACCGGATGCGTTCGGGGACGGGCGGGTGCTGGTAGTGGAAGGCCTCGTAGTAGGGGTGCGGGAACGGGTTGCCGAGGTTCTCGCTCGTGAGGTCGGCGAGCGCGCCCGCGAGGGCGTCGCCGTCGCCCATCACGTCGACGGCGAACGCGTCGGCCTCCCGCTCGTTCGCGAGCCAGAGCCGGTTCTGGATGGGTTGCGTGAGCCGGTTCAGGGGCTGCAGCCAGAGGCCCGCGAGCAGGAGGCCGGCGGCGGCGTGCTCGGGCACGCCGAACATCCCGTAGAGCCACGTCGTCTCCAGGAGGAACTGCGCGACGAACAGGAGGACGGCGGCCTGCAGCGCGCTCGCGGCGACGTTCTGCCAGATGTGCCCCTTCTTCCAGTGCGCGAGCTCGTGGGCGAGCACGCTCTGGAGTTCGCGCTCCCCGAGCTGGTCGACGAGCGTGTCGAAGAGCACGACGCGCTTCGTCTGCCCGAACCCCGTGAAGAACGCGTTCGAGTGCCCGGAGCGCGAACTCGCGTTCATCACGTACACCTGGTCGCAGGTGAATCCGGCTCGCTCGAAGACGTCCTCGACGGCGTCCCGGAGGTCGCCCTCCGTGACGGGGTCGAAGTCGTAGAACAGCGGCATCACCACTCGGGGGACGATAATCTGGGTGGCGAGCAGGAACGCGACGACGACCCCGGTCGCGGCGACCCACCACCACCGGGGGAACGCCTCGACGGTGTACAGGACGCCCGCGCCGAGCACGGCGACGAAGACGACGGCGACCGCGGTCGAGACGAGCTTGTCGCGGGCGAACAGCCGCGGCGACTGCTCGTTGAACCCGAACGCCGCCTCGACGCCGAACGTCTCGAACGCGTCGAACGGCAGGCTGACGACCTGGAGGAACACGGTCGCGCTCGCGAACAGCGCGACCCCGGCCAGCAGGTCGTTCGCGACGGCGCCGTACAGCCACGCGACCGCGTCCCCGTACAGCCCCGAGTACAGCACGAGCAGGACGACGCCGAGGGTCGCGACCGCCTCCAGCTGGGACGCCGCCGTCCCGAGCCGGTGGTAGTCCAGTAGCTCGTCCGGGTCGTCGACGCCGACGGTGTCCGCGAGCCAGTCCGCGCGCTCCCGGACCGTCCGCTCGGCGTGCCGGACGTTCAGTGCGGCGACCGCGGCGAAGAACGCCGTCGTCCCGGCGACGAGCGCGAGGAAGGCGGCGTGGAAGGCGAGCATACGCCCGCGGTACGGAAAGAACCGTGAAACGTCTGGCGGTGGCCGGCTACTCCCGGACGGAGTCCAGGATGAGCCGCTGTTCGACGCGCTTGACCTCGTGCTGGACGTCGCGGACGGCGTCGATGTTCGCGGAGATAGAGGAGATGCCGGTCTCCACGAGGAAGTCCACCATGTCGGGCTTCGAGCCGGCCTGCCCGCAGATGCTGGTGGCGACGTCGTGCTCGCGGCACGCGTCGATGGTGGTCTCGATGAGGTCGAGGACCGCGGGGTGGAGTTCGTCGAAGCGGTCCGCGACGTTCTCGTTGTTCCGGTCGACCGCGAGCGTGTACTGCGTGAGGTCGTTCGTGCCGAAGGACGCGAAATCGATGCCCTCGGCGGCGAGGCTGTCGATGGACAGCGCGGCGGCCGGCGTCTCGATCATGACCCCCCAGCTGCGTTTCTCCGTGTCGATGCCGGCGTCGGTCATGAGCTCGCGGGCCTGCCGGACGTCGTCGGCGTCGTTCACGAGCGGGAGCATGATCTCGACGTTGTCGTAGCCCATCTCGTAGAGCTCCGCGAACGCCGAGAGCTCGTGCTCGAAGACGTCCGGGCGGTCGAGGCTGCGGCGGATGCCCCGGTAGCCGAGCATCGGGTTGTGCTCGTGGGGTTCGTCGCTGCCGCCCTCGAGCTGCCGGAACTCGTCGGTCGGCGCGTCCAGGGTGCGGACCCGCACGGGCCGCGGGTAGAACTCCTCGGCGACGGTGCGGATGCCGGAGACGAGCTCCTCGACGTAGGCCTCCTCGCCGTGGTCGGCGATGTACTTCTCCGGGGTCTTGTTCGTCGAGAGAATCATGTGCTCCATGCGGAGCAGGCCGACACCGTCGGCGCCCGTCGCGGCCGCGCGCTCGGCGGCCTCCGGGATGGAGACGTTGACCTTCACTTCGGTCGCGGTCATCGGCTTGACGGGCGTCGTCGGCCGGGCTTCCTCGACTGGGTCGCGTTCCTCCTCGGGCTCGGTCCGGCCCTCGGTGACGACGCCGCGGTCGCCGTCCAGGGTGACGATCTGGTCGTCGTGGAGGACGTCAGTGGCGTCGGTCGCGCCGACGACGGCGGGACAGCCGAGCTCGCGGGAGACAATGGCGGCGTGGCTCGTCATGCCGCCCTCGTCGGTGACGATGCCGGCCGCGCGCTTCATCGCGGGCACCATGTCCGGGGTGGTCATCTCGGTGACGATGATGTCGCCCTCGCCGACCTTGTCGAGCTGGTCGAGCTGGGTGACGACGCGGGCCGCGCCCGACGCGACGCCGGGGCTGGCACCGAGTCCGTTCACGAGCGCTTCGCCGCCGTTCGCTGACTCTTCGGCCATGTCTTCGTCCTCGTTGATGGTGGTGATGGGCCGGGACTGCAGCATGTAGACGTCGCCGTCGGCCATCGCCCACTCGACGTCCTGCGGCGTCCCGTAGTGCTCCTCGACGCGCTCGCCGATGGCGACGAGGTCCGCGATCTCGTCGTCCGAGAGCACGCGCTGTTCGCGTTTCTCCTCGGGGACCTCCCGCTCGACGGTCTCCCCGGTCTCGGGGTCCTTGACGTGCATCAGTTTCTTGTCCGCGACGGTGACCTCCTCGAGTTCGCCGGTGTCGCGGTCGACGTGGTAGTTGTCGGGGGAGACGGAGCCGGAGACGACGGCTTCCCCGAGGCCCCAGGCGGCCTCGATGATGGCTTCGTGGGCGCCCGTCGACGGGTGGCTCGTGAACATCACGCCGGACTTCTCGGCGTCGACCATGCGCTGGACGACCACCGCGATGTCGACGATGTCGTGGTCGAAGCCCTGTTCCTCGCGGTAGTAGATGGCGCGCTGCGTGAACAGGCTCGCCCAGCAGCGCTTCACGCGGTCGACGAGGTCCTCGCGGGTGACGTTCAGGAACGTCTCCTGCTGGCCCGCGAAGCTCGCGTCCGGGAGGTCCTCGGCGGTCGCGGACGACCGCACCGCGACGAACGCCTGCCCGTCGTCCAAGTCGTCGTACGAGGAGAGGATGTCGTCGCGAATCGAGTCGGGGAGTTCGGTGTTCAGGATGAGGTCCTTGGCGCGCGCTTCGGCGTCGGCGAGCGCGGCCGAGTCCTCGGGGTCGACGTCGACGGCGGCGAACAGTTCGTCGTCGATGCCGGCTTCCTCGATGAACGTGCGGTACGTTCCAGCGGTCACGACGAACCCCGGCGGGACGGGGAGCCCGGCGTCCGTGAGTTCGCCGAGCGAGGCGCCCTTCCCGCCGACGCTGTCGACGTCGTCGGCCCGTATGTCCTCCAGCCAGCGTACAGCCATGTGGCAGGTGAATACACCGGGAAAGCGCATAAGAAGATTGCGAACGGCGAGAGCCGCCGAGACGTCACAACTCGGTTCCGAGTACTGTTCTCGTCGGAGGATTTTAGCCGCCGCACTCCCTCGGGCCGGCCATGGACGCGAAACGCTCCGCAGTGCACGCGGGCAAGTACTTCCTGGTGACGTCGCTGTTCGCAATCGTCGGGCTCGGCCTCGTCGCGGTCGGCGCCCTGCTCGCCGAACCCGCCCTCGAGACCGAGTCGGTGAGCGCGTTCCTCTCGGCGGCCGGGTCGGGCATCGCCGTCGCCGTCCTCGGCCTGCTCGTCTACCGGTTCGGGAAGGCGTGGGCGCTGTACAAGACCCTGACCGCCGCCAACGAGGAGGCGCTCGCGGACACCTTCGACACCCAGCACGTCAAGAGCGACATCGTCAGCGTGCTCGACGACCGCCTCTCGGACATGCAGACGGACCTCCAGTCGGTCAACCGCGAACTCCGAAAACTCCGCGACGACGACGCCTTCGACTTCAGCGAGGCCGAGGACTAGGCCTCCAGAATCTCGTCGTCCGTTTTCTCCGGCACCCGGAGCGTGCCGTCGAACGTCTCCACTGCGGTGCCGCCGACCGCCGGCGCGCCGCCGTCCGCCGCCCGCACCCGGACGCGGCCCGGCCGGTCCACGAAGTGTCCCTGCTCGAACACCATCTCCGCGTCCATGTCGCCGCCGAACGCGTCGAAGTGCCGGAGGTACGCGCCCGCCGCGCCGCTCGCCGTCCCCGTCACGGGGTCCTCGTCGATGCCGAGACCCGGCACCCACGCGCGACCGTGGAGCGTCGCGTCGCCGTCCAGCGCGTCGAACGAGAACGCGTAGACGCCCGCCGCTCCCACGTCGTCGGCGAGCGCTTCGAGCGCGTCGAAGTCGGGGTCGGCGTCCCCCAAGTCCGAGAGGTACGTGATGGGCGCGACGAGGAACGGCAGGCCGGTGTCCGCGACGGCCAGCGGCAGGTCGTCGCTCGCGCCGCGGAGCGCCGCCCCGTCCGTGCCCGTCGCCTCGGCGACGCGCTCGTAGGACACGTCCACCTCGCGAATCTCCGGGTCGTTCTGCGTCATCCACACCACGCCCTCCTCGGTCACCTCGATGTCGAGCGCGCCGACGTTCGTTTCGAGGGTGTGCTCGCCCGCCTCGATAACGCCGTCGGCGAACAGGTGGGCGTGCGTCGCAACCGTCGCGTGCCCGCAGAGGTCCACCTCGGTCGTCGGCGAGAAGTACCGAATCCGGCGGTCCGCTTCCTCGCTCTCCCGGACGAACGCCGTCTCGCTGGCGCCGAGCTCGGCCGCGATGGCCTGCATCTGGTCGTCGGTCAGGTCGCCGGCGTCCGGCACGACGCCCGCCGCGTTCCCCGAACACGGTTCGTCGGTGAACGCGTCCACGAGCAGCGCCCGCGTCTCTGTCATGCACGCCGATTGTCGGGCCCGCGTGTTGCCTGTTTTCCTCTCGGCGTCACTCCTCGGGCGCCCGCACCGTCAACACCGGCACCGGCGAGGTGCGCACGAGGTACTCCGCGACGCTCCCGAGAACGTACCGGTCGAAGCCGGTGCGGCCGTGCGTCCCGACGACCACGAGGTCCGCGTCGCACTCGTCGACGTAGTCCAGAATCGCGCGGTGAATCGACGACCCGAACGCCACCTCCCGGGTCGCGGGGTCGACGCCCGCGCCGTTCGCGCGCGCCGCGGCGTCGTCGAGAATCGCGTTCGCGCCGGATTCGAGCGCGTCCACCGCGATGTCGCTGCGCACGTCCGCGCCGAGACTCGTCACGTCCACGACCGACAGCAGGTGGAGCGCCGCGCCCTCGGCGTCCGCCACCGCGACGCCCCTGTCGAGGGCGGCGTCCGCGCAGTCGCTCCCGTCGGTCGCCACGAGCACGGACTCGAAGGGATAGTGGGCGCCGTCGTCGGGGCGCAGTGTCAACACCGGCACCTCGGAGCGCCGGACGACGCGCTCCGTCGTGGACCCGAGCAGGAACCGTTCGAGACCGCGCCGTCCCCGAGTCGACATCAGTATCGCGTCGACGCCCGCCGACGCGGCGTAGTCGCAGATTTCGCGGTGCGGCGTCCCCTGTCGGACTTCGGTCGTGGCGTCGACGGCGCGCTCGCGCGCTCGTTGTGCCGCCCGCGAGACGACGCGCTCGGCGTTCCTCTCCAGCGTCTCGGTCACGTCGGGGGTTCGCTCCACCGCGCTCCGGGACGTGTCCGCGACGCTCACGAGGTGGGGCGTGGCGCCGTGGGCGTCGGCCACGTCGAGCGCGAAGTCGAGGCCGGCGTCCGCGCCGTCGCTCCCGTCCGTCGGAAACAGAATCGCGTCGAACATGCCTAGCGAGTCGCGACAGCGATACAAAACGATTCGCCCGCGTCAGGCGGTCAGCCACTCCGCGAGGTCGGTGACGACGGCCTCGGCGACGTTCCCCGGCTGGAAGTATTCGCTCGGATTCGGCTGGCCTTCGCCCGCGATGAAGAGGTGGTTCAGGTCGTCGTAGAGGCGCGCGCGGTCGTTCGGCAGCACCTCCTGCCACGCCGGGAAGTCCTCGGTCGGACTCACCTGATAGTCTCTCCCGCCCTGCAGGGCGTACGCCGGCGCGTCCAACTCGGCCGCGACGGACACCGGGTCGTAGTCGGCCACGTCACGCCAGAACGACGCGCCCCACGCGAACCCGCCGTCCTCGTAGTTCCCGTTCGCGAGGCGGTCGGCCGTCGCCTCGGCGGCCTCGATTTGCTCCCGTTCCGCCTCGCCGACGCTTCCGTCGAGGTTCGCGAGGTAGCGAATCTGCCCGGGGACGATGGCGTACAGCGGTCGGGAGTTCGCGGCGAGCATGAACGCCGACGCGTCCCCGTCGCGGTCGGCGATGCGGGGCGCGGCGTATCCGCCGAGGCTGTGTCCGACGACGGCCGTCTCGCTCACGTCGGTCTCGGAGCGCAGGCGCGACAGCGCGGTGAGCGCGTCGTCCACGACGAGCGGGCCGAACCCGAGTTCGTCGGTCGCCGCGTCGCAGGCGTACGTCCGCTTGTCGTACCGCAGGACGGCGACGCCCTCCGAGGCGAGGCCCCACGCGATGTCCTTCAGGGGCTTGTTCGGCCCGAGCGTGCCGTCGCGGTCGTTCGGCCCGGAGCCGTGGACGAGCACGACGCCGGCGTCGGCGCCGTCCGCGGGCGTCGTGAGCGTCGCGCCGAGTTCGCAGGCGGGCGACGACAGCGAGAGGTCCGTCTCGGAGAACGCCGACTGGTCGGCGTACGCGGGCGGCGAGTACGCCGACTGCGGCGACACGAACCGGAGACCGATTATCTCGTCCGCGTCGTCGAAAGTCACCACGACGGACAACACGCCCGCCTCGAACGTCGCCCGCACCACCAGTACGTCGTTCCCGTTCGCCGTCGTGCGCTCGACGCCCGACGTGCCGGTGAACGGACCGAACTCGGCCGTGGTCTGCTCCCACGCCGACCGCAGGCCGTCCGGCGACGACTGCTCGCGGACGCGCTCCGCGAGCAGGCCGTGGACCGCCTCGAAGTCGCCGTCGCCGAGCAGTCGGGTGATTCGCAGCGCTGTCTCGCGCTGAGCGTCGGGGCTGGTGGTCGTCTGCGTGGTCCGCTCGGTGGTCGTAGTCGTCGCGGTCGTCGTCTGCTCGGTCGTCGCGGACGTCTGCGTCGTCTCCGTCCCGCCGCCGTCCGACGAACAGCCGGCGAGCGCGACGAAGCCCGCGGCGGCGAGTCGGAGGGCGTCGCGGCGCGTCGGTGGTCGCATACGCCCCGCTACGCCTCCCGGCACAAGGAAGGTCCCGGTCGGCCGCGCGTCCCGAGAACGCCTGTAAACGGTTAAGTGGCGACGCGAGCGACTGCCAACACGCAATGAGTGACCTCCCGGACGACTTCAAGTGCACTATCACCAACTGGGAGTACATCTACGGACTCTGCCGGGACGTGAGCGACCAGGTGAAGGCCGACGAGTTCGAGCCCGACGTCGTCGTCGCGCTCGCGCGCGGCGGCTGGTTCGCCGGCCGCTGCCTCTGTGACTTCCTCGGGCTGAACGACCTCACCAGCCTGAAGATGGAACACTACGTCGGCACCGCCGAGAAGTCCGGGGAGCCCGAGGTCCGGTACCCGATGCCGGAGGGCTCGGTCGAGGACAAGGACGTCCTCATCATCGACGACATCGCGGACACCGGCGGCTCCATCGAGACCGCCTTCGAGTACGTCCAGGACCGCGACGCCAACGACATCCGGACGGCGACCCTGCAGTTGCTCCAGACGAGCGAGTTCGAGCCCGACTTCGTCGGCGAGCGCCTCGACCAGTGGGCGTGGGTCGTCTACCCCTGGAACTTCATCGAGGACATGGTGGACATCGTCTCGGGCGTGATGGAGACCGACGGCGACGGCCCGTACACGAAACCCGAGATTCGCCGGCTGCTCGCGGACTACCACGACGTCGAGCGCATCGAGATGGAGATCGCGCAGCCGGACCGCCTCGACGAGGTCCTCGAGGAGATGGTGCGCCGGGAGGTCCTCGTGAAGGCCGGCGACGACGAGTGGAAGCGCCGCGTCGATGCCTGAGGACCTCGACGCGCTGCTCACCGCCTACGAACTCAAGGACGAGACGCGGACGGGCTGGGAGCTCCGGAACGTCGGGGCCCCGGAGTCCGTCGCGGCGCACTCCTGGGGCGTGGCGTTCCTGACGCTCGCGTACGCCGACGACGCGGGCGTCGACGCCGACCGCGCGCTCCGCCTCGCGGTCCTCCACGACGTCGGCGAGGCCGAACTCGGCGACGTGCCGACGCGCGCCGACCCCGCGCACGAGCCCGACGTCACCGACGCGGAGAAGGAGGCCCGCGAGCGCGAAACCGTCGCGTCGCTCGCGGACGCCCTGGGCGAGGACGTCCGGGCGGACTGGGAGACGTACGAGGACCGCGACAGCCCGGAGGCCAGGTTCGTGAAGGACATGGACCTCGTGGACATGTGCGTCCAGGCCCTCCTGTACGAGCGCGAGGAGCGCTACGACCCCGGCGAGACCGCCGAGTTCACCGAGTACGACCGCCTCGACGAGTTCTTCGCCACCGCGGAACCCCGGCTGTCCACCGGCGTCGGCCGCGACCTCTTCGAGCGCGTGCGCGCCGCCTACGAGGCCGCCAGACGCGACCGGGACGCCGGCGACACCGAGTGAGTCTGCCACCGAGGGCGGCCGGCCCGGAGCGCATCGTTTAGGTTCGTCCGCCGCGCACGTCGGTGCATGATCGGCTTCATCGGCGGGTCCGGCATCTACGAGGCCCTCCCACTGGAGAACGTCCGCGAGGTCGAGACGACGACGCCGTACGGCGACCCGAGCGCGCCCGTCACCGTCGGCGAGTTCGGCGACACGGGCACGGAGGTCGCGTTCCTGCCGCGGCACGGCCCCGACCACCAGCGCGACCCGACGAACCTCCCGTACCGCGCGAACATCTACGCGCTCAAGCAGCTCGGCGTCGAGCGCGTGCTCGCGTCGAACGCCGTCGGCAGCCTCCGGGAGGACCTGCCGCCCCAGACGCTCGTCGTCCCCGACCAGATATTCGACCGCACGAAACACCGCGACTCGACGTTCTTCGGGGACGGCGTCGTCGTCCACCAGCCGTTCGCGGACCCGTACTGTCCGCACATGGTCGACCACCTCCACGACGCCGCCAGCGAGGCCGCCGACGCGGACGCCGAGAAGGGCGGGACGTACGTCTGCATCGAGGGCCCGCAGTACTCGACGCGCGCGGAGTCGGAGTTCTACAAGTCCCAGGGCTGGGACCTCGTCGGGATGACCGCCATCCCCGAGGCGAAACTCGCGCGGGAGGCCGAGATGTGTTACGCGACCGTCGCGGGCGTCACGGACTACGACGTCTGGAAGGCGGACAGCGAGGTCACCCTCGAGGAGGTCCTGGAGAACGCCGCGGCGAACGAGACCGCCATCAAGGAGACCGTCGAGCGCGCCATCGAGACGATGCCCGCGGAGCGGGATTGCGACTGCGGGACGAGCCTCGAGGGCACCGTGAACACGCCGACCGAGGCCATCCCGGAGGACACCCGCGAGCGAGTGGACGAACTGCTCGGCGACTACCTCTGAGGGGTCGACGGCAGGCCGGTGCTCGCCCGCCCGCGACCCGAACGCCTTTCTAGGCCGTCGGAGCGCGTAAGATTCGAGCACTCGGACCCAAAATGTAAATACTACTGCCCCGTTGGTTAGCGTAGACAATGGGGGGTCACGTCGACGCCGAAGCGTTCTCGAACGAGCTCGCCGAGCTCAAACGCGGGGGCTGCAACGTCCTCGTCGCCAGCGACGCGCCCGGCCGCGACCCGGCCTGCGAGCGCCTGCTCGGCGCCCCCGAACTCGACCGCCACCACGTCTTCCTCACGACGGCCGCCGACGTCCAGACGGTCCTCGACCGGCACCGGCCGCGCCGCACGGACCCCGGGTCGTTCGCCGTCGTCGACGCCAGCCCGAGCACGCGGAGCGCCGCGGCCGCGTCGCCGTCGGCGCCCCAGCCGGTCGTCGCGCGCTACGCCGACGAACCATGGTACGACCACGTCCCGGCCCTCGCGGACTTCGGCGCGGTGTTCGAGACGACGCGGCGGGCGCTCGACCGCGTCGCCACCGGCGCCGACGGCCCCGGCGAAGTCCGGCTCTGCCTCGACGGCCTCGACCCGTTCTTCGACGCCGTCGACCGCGGCGAAGCCGCCGAGGACGCGCTGTTCCGGTTCCTCCACATGCTCACCGGCGAAGTGCGGGACGCCGACGGCATGGGGCACGCCCACGTCTCCACGACCGTCGACGACGACGTGCTCGCGACGTTCGAACCGCTGTTCGACGCGACGCTCACCATCGAGACGACCGAGACCGGGGGCGCGCGCCAGCGCTGGCGCCTCCACGAGTCCGGCCGCGTCACCGACTGGTTCGAGTTCTAGTCCGCGGCCGCCGGCTGCTCGCGTTCCGCCACGTCCTCGTTACAGACCCAGAGGTCCCCGAACAGGTCGTCCTGTTCGAGCGTGACGGCGCCGCGGTGCGCGAGGAACAGTAACGCGAGGAACGTCTCCACGCGCGACCCGCCGGCGTCCGCGACCTCCTCGTAGAGGACTTCCGTGCGCCCAGCGCCGTACTGCTCGGTGAGGACGGCCTCGACGTCCTCGATCGTGGCCTCGATGTCCTCGTCGTGCGCGGTGCCGAGCGCTTCCGCCTGCGTCGGCTCGTCGTCCATCCGGACGTCGTCGCCCGACCGGTAGTCCAGCTCCTGGACGCCGCGCCGGAACCCCTGCGGGCTGTCGGAGGTGTCGTACTCGCGGGACTCCTTCCACCACGACCCGCGCTCGGCGTCCCGGAGGTCACGCACGAGCTCCTCGAGGGTCTCCGGGTTCCCGCGGGCGTGCTTGCGCTCCAGCCGGCGGTCCATCTCCGCCTCGAGGGCGTCCACTGGGTCGTAGGCGGGCGCGCCGCCGTCCCCGTCGGGCGGCGCCTCCCACGGCGGCCGGTCGTCCGCGGCGTCCTCGGGCTCCTCGTCGTCCTCGCCGACGCCCATCATCGCGTCGCTCTTCATGCGCAACAGCACGCTCGCGTAGAACAGCGCGCGCCCCGACGTCCGCAGGTCGACCTCGTCGAGCTTCTCGAGGAACTTGTCGGTCACCGCGACGATGTCGATGTCCCACGGCTCGATCTCGCCGTCCTTCGCGAGCTGCACGAGCAACTCCACGGGCTCGGCCTCGTCGTCCTCCGGGTCGGGCTCGGGGTCCGCGGGCGACTCCTCGAGCAGCGTCTCGGCGTCCACCGGCCCGGACCCGTTCTGCGCGCCGGTTCCGTGCTGCTCGCTGATTCCGGTGTGCTCGCCGGCTCCGTGCTGCCCGCTGCCCTCCTGCCGTTCGCCGCTCTCGCGCTCCCGCTCGCGGTCCTCGTGGCCCGTGATGTCGAGGGGGACGCCGCTGCTCCCGCCGTCGGCCGCCCGCGCTCGCTCCTCCCCGTCCGGGGAGTCGCCGCGGTCGTCCCCGCTAGTCATCCGCGACCGCCCCCTGCGAGGACAGGTCGATGCCCGTGACGACGCTGCGGTTGTCCTCCTGCATCGTCACGCCGATCGCGCGCTCCGAGCGGTCGAGCATCGCCGACCGGTGGCTCACCACGACGAACTGCGCGTCCCCCGCGAGCTCGTCGACGAGCTCGCCGACGCGGTCGGCGTTCACGGCGTCCAGGAACGCGTCCACCTCGTCCAGCGCGTAGAACGGCGCCGGGTTGTGCCGCTGGATCGCGAAGATGAACGCCAGCGCGGTCAGCGACTTCTCCCCGCCGCTCATCGCGTCCAGCCGCTGGACGGGCTTGTCCGCCGGCTGGGCCTTCATCGTCAGGCCGCCTTCGAAGGGGTCCTCGGGGTCTTCCAGTTCGAGCTCCCCGCTGCCCGCGGACAGCCGCGAGAAGATGCGCTGGAAGTGGTCGTTGATCGCCTCGAAGGCGTCCATGAACGTCGACTTCTTCTGCTGTTCGTACTGCTCGATGCGGTCCTGGATGCCGTCGCGCTCCTCGACGAGCGTCTCGCGCTTCTCCCGGAGGTCCTCGAGGTCGGCCTCCACTTCGTCGTACTCGTCGATGGCGAGCATGTTCACGGGCTCCAGGGCCTCCATGCGGCGCTCGAGGCGCCGGACGTTCTCCTCGACCTCGTCGAGGTCCGGGATCTCCTCGGGGTCGTAGTCGCCGACGGCGTCCTCCAGCTCCTCGATCTCCTCGCTCAGTCGGCTCTCGGCCTTCCGCAGGCTCTCCAGGCGGTTCTGGACCTTCTCCACCTCGCTGGCCTTCTCGTCGCGCGCGCTCTTCGCCTCCCGGAGGTCGTCCTTGAGGTCCTCGCGGTCCTCTTTGAGGTCCGCGAGTTCGGCCTCGAGTTCGGCGACGGCCGCCTCTTTCTCCTCGAGGGTCTCCTCCTTCGCCTCGATCTGGTCCTCGAGGTCGGCGATGCGCTCCTGCTGTTCGGCCTTCCGGTTCTGGGCGTCCTCGATGTCGTCGTGGAGGTCCTCGACGGCGTCCTCCGCGTACTCCTTCTCGAGCTGGAGGCTGTTCAGCTCGCCGTCCAGGTCGTCGATGCGGTCCTCCAGGTCGTCGATCTCCGCCTCGATGTCCTCCTTCTTCGCGGTGAGGTCGGGAATCCGGGAGTCCGCGAGCTCCGCCTCCAGCTCCTCGATGTCGGCCTCCAGGCCCGCGATGACCTCCTGCTGGTCGTCGATGTCGGCCTCGATGGCCTGCATCTGTTCGTCGACGTCCTCGCGTTCGCCCTGCAGCTCCTCGATGCGCTCCTCGAGGTCGTCGATGCGCTGCTCGACGTCCTCGCGCTCGCGCTCGGCCTGCTCGATGTCGTTCTGGATGGACCGCACCTGCTCGGTGGCGTCCTGCCGGCGGTCGCGGGCGTCGTCGAGGCGCTGGTCGATCTCCCGGACGTCCTGCCGGATTGACTCGCGCTCGTCCTCGAGGCGCTGGATGCGCTCGGCCACCCGCTCCAGCTGGCCCTTCCCCGACTTCGAGAACGAGTACCGCGACCCCGACCGGCTGCCGCCGGTCATCGCGCCGGACTTCTCCACGAGGTCGCCGTCCAGGGTCACGAGCCGGTAGTCGCCCATCAGGTCGCGGGCGGTCTCCATGTCCTCGACGACGAGCGTGTCACCGAGCACGTACGAGAACACGGCCTCGTACTGGGGGTCGAAGTCCACGAGGTTGTACGCGAAGTCCACGACACCCGGCACGTTCGGCGCGCTCGGCAGCGACCGGTTCTGCATCTCCGTGATCGGGAGGAAGGTCGCGCGGCCCGCGTTCCGCGACTTCAGGTACTCGATGCAGCGCTGGCCGACGCCGTCGTCGTCCACCACGACGTTCGCGAGCCGGCCGCCCGCCGCGGTCTCGCAGGCGGTCGCGTACTGCTCGCTGACGCCGCCGAGCTGCCCGACGGTCCCGTGCACGCCGTCTTTCTCGCTGTTCAGGACGGTCGTCACGGCCTTCCCGTACGACGAGTCGCCGGACTGGTCGGCCTGCGCCTCCAGGCGCGCGTACTCCTCCTGGGCGGCCGACAGGTCGTCCTCCACGGACTCCAGGTCGTCCTGGCGCTCGGTCTTCTCCTGCTTGAGGTCCTCGACGACGTCGACGATCTGCTCGCGGTTCCGCTTGGCCTTCTCGAGTTCGTCCTGGAGGTCCTCGAGGGTCGCGTCGATCTCCGGGATGCGCTCGCGGGCGTCCTCCAGGTCGTCCTCGGCCTCGCTGATCGCCGTCGACCGGCGCTGGGCCTCGTCCAGCAGGCGGTCCTGCTCGCGCTGGAGGTCGTTGCGCTCGCTCTTCGCGTCCTCCAGGGCCTCCTTCTTCTCCGCGAGCTCGGCCTTCAGCTCGTCGAACTCCGTGTCCACGGACTCGATCTCGGCCTCGACGTCCGCGAGCTCGCTCTGCTTCTCCTGGACGTCCGCCTTCACGGACGCCTTCTCGACTTTCAGGTCCTTGATCTCGTCCTCGAGGTCCTCGATCTGCTCCTGCTTGCGGTCGATCTCAACGAACGCCTGCCGGCGCTCGTTCTCCGCGCCCTCGATCTTCTCCTCGCAGGTCTCGACCTTGTCCTCGAGCCGCGAGATGTCGCCCTTGATCTCCTCCATCTCGCGCTTGATCGCCAGCTGTTCGTCCTCGCCCTTCCGCTCGATCTCCGCGTTCAGGTCCTCGAGGTCCTCCTCGAGGCGGAGGACGGTGCCGCGGCGCTCGTCGAGCTCATCCTCGAGGTCCTCGAGTTCGGCCTCGCGGGCGGCCGCGTCCTCCCGCGTCGCCTCGAGGTCCTCGCGTTTCTCCTCGAGTTCGGCGGCCTTCGCGTAGCTCTCGTACTCCTGTTTCTCGTCGCGGAGGCCCTTGTACTCGAGTGCGGTCTCCCGCTCGTCGGCGAGCTGCTCGAGGCGCTGTTCTTTCTCCTCGATCTTGAGGTCGGCTTCGCCGATGCGCTCCTCGACGACCTCCATCTCCTCGAAGGCGTCCTCCTTCTTCGCGTCGAACTCCGCGACCCCCGCGATCTCGTCGACGATCTCGCGGCGCTCGCCCGCGGTCATGTTGATGATGCCGGTGACGTCGCCCTGCATCACGACGTTGTACCCCTCGGGCGCGACGCCCGCCTGCGCGAGCAGGTCGCGGATGTCCGAGAGGTTCACGGACCGGCCGTTCAGGTAGTAGTACGAGTAGTAGTTGTCCTCGGTGCGTTTCACGCGGCGCTTCACGGTGATGGTGTCGACGTCGCCGACGTTCTCCGAGCCGGCGGCGGTCGCGACCTGCGACCGCGACAGCGCGCCGTCCTCGTTGTTCAGGACGACCTCGACGCTGGCCTCCTTCGGGCCGGCGGCCTCGCCGTCGCCGTCGTGGCTCGGGTTGTAGATGAGGTCCGTGAGCTTCTCCGCGCGCATCCCGGACGTGCGGGCGAGCCCGAGCGCGAACAGGACGGCGTCGATGATGTTGGACTTCCCCGAGCCGTTCGGCCCGCTGATGGTGGTGAAGTCCTCGTAGAAGGGGATCCTCGTGGTGCCGCCGAAGCTCTTGAAGTTCTCGAGGACGATTTCGTCGATGTACATGGGGTGACGATGCCGGCCTCAGGCGACGATGATGTCGTCCATGCCCGACTCCTCGTTGTCCTGCTCCTCGCCGCCCGAGCCTTTAGTCGCTTCGTCTCCCGCGCCATCGTCGGCGTCGACGCCCGGCGGTTCCTCGCGGGTTTCCCGGAGCTCCTCGGTGCTCGGGGACTGGTCGAGCTCCGCCTCGAGGGTGCGGATGCGTTCGCTGGCGTCCACCAGCTCCTCGGTGAGGCCGCGGACGGTCGCCTCCAGTTCGGCGACCCGCTCCTCCAGTTCCTCCACGCGGTCGGCGTCCTCGGTCATAGCAGGAGCACGGCGCTCGAGCCGTAAAAGCGTGAGTAGGACGCGCGTCAGACACGTGTCGACGTTCGCGAACGAACGGGCGGGAAACGTGGCTCTCGGGCCCTCAGTCCGCGCTATCGCGAACAGCCCCAGGATGTGGAGAGTTAGCACGGTCAGGGGGCTGTTGGAACGGTGTCCGAGGGATGGGGGCGCGGCCCGCCGGCACGCCAGTCGGCGCTCCAGCTCGCGCGTCGCCGCTGCGCCCAGACGTAATGCTTTCACTACCGGGCCCCGAACCCGGACGCAATGAGCCAGCAAGCGCAGGAACGGGACCTCGCGGCCGTCATCGGCCTGGAGGTCCACGTGCAACTGGAGACGGACACCAAGATCTTCTGTGGGTGTTCGACGGACACCGCGGACGCGGAGCCGAACACGCACACGTGTCCGGTCTGCCTCGGCCTCCCGGGCGCGCTGCCCGTGCTGAACGAGGGCGCCGTCGAGGCCGCCGTGAAACTCGGGAAGGCCATCGACGCGGACATCCCCGAGCGCACGCGGTTCCACCGGAAGAACTACTTCTACCCCGACCTCCCGAAGGGCTTCCAGGTCACGCAGTACGACGCCCCCATCTGCCAGGACGGCGAACTCGAGGTGACCGTCGAGGGCGAACGCCGCACCGTCGGCATCGAGCGCGCGCACCTCGAGGAGGACCCGGGGAGCCTCCAGCACGTCGGCGGCAGCATCGACACCGCCGACTACACGCTCGTCGACTACAACCGCGCGGGCACGCCGCTGATGGAGATCGTCACGCGCCCGGACTTCCGGAGCGCCGACGAGGCGCGGGCGTTCCTCGCGAAGCTCACGGAGGTCCTGGAGTACCTCGGCGTCTTCGACGCGGAGCGCGACGGCAGCCTCCGCGTCGACGCGAACATCTCGATGGTCGATGCCGCGGAACTCGACGGCGACGGCGGCCCGAGCGAGGACGTGCTCGCGGCGGCGAACCGCACCGAGGTGAAGAACATCTCCAGCCACCGGGGCGCGGAGAAGGCGCTGGCGTACGAGATCACGCGCCAGCGCAACCAGATCCAGCGCGGCCGCGAGGTCGAACAGGAGACCCGCCACTGGGACGAGAGCCGCGGCATCACGGTCTCGATGCGGTCGAAAGAGGAGGAGAAGGACTACCGGTACTTCCGGGAGGCCGACATCCCGCCCCTGGAGGTCTCGGACTGGAAGGCGGAGATTCCGATTCCGGAGCTGCCGGCCGCCCGCCGGGAGCGCTTCCGGGACGAGTACGGGGTCGGCGCGGAGACGGCGTCGAAGCTCACGTCCCGGAAGTCCGTCGCGGACCTCTTCGAGGAGATGGCCGACGAGTACGACCCCGACCTGGCGGCGACCTGGGTGGCGGACAACATCCTCGGCGAACTCAACTACCGCGGGCTCGACGTCGACGACGTCGCCGACCGCTTCGGGGAGTTCGAGCGGCTCATCGAGCTCGTCGCGGAGGACGAGATCACCGCGAAGAACGCCGAGGAGGTCGTGCTCCGGGAGATGCTCGACGAGGGCCGGGAGCCCGACGAGGTCGTCGAGCGCGAGGACCTCGGGAAGACGACCGGCGGCGAGGTTGAGGCCGCCGTCGAGGCCGCCATCGAGGAGAACCCCGACGCCGTCGAGGACTACCACGCGGGCGAGGAGGGCGCGCTGAACTTCCTCGTCGGCCAGGTGATGCAGAAGACCGGCGGGAGCGCCGACCCCGGCCAGGTGAACGAACTGCTGCGCGAGGAACTCGCGTAGTTAGAGCGGGCGACCCGAGAGATTCGGCCGCCCCGCGTCACTCGTACCGCGTTAGCCTCCGGGTCACCCGTCACCTGTCCCGCCTCACCCGTCCCGCGTCACCCGTCCCGCGTCACGAAACCGGTTTCGCGGAAGCTTTTCTGGGTGTGGCTCGCGGGCGCTATTCTGTGGAGTGGCTCGCGAGCGCTACTCCTGGGGGAGGTCGGCCGTGAGCTCGTAGGCCTGGCCCCGGAACCGGAACCGCCGCGGCTGCTCGTCGTAGCCGACGGCGCGTTCCGCGACGCGCGCGTTCGTCCGCACCACGACTCGTTCGACGCCGGTCTCCATCGGCGCGAGCGCGTTCCGGAGGCCGCGTAGCCGCGGCCCGAACCAGCCGCTGCCGGCCTGCATGACTTGCTCGGCGATGAGGCGTTCGTCCGCGCCGTCGGTCCGGGTCAGCGTCAGCGTCGCGTCCGGGACGTCGTCGCCGTCCCCGTACTTGCTCGACGTCACGGTGACCGAGCCGCCGTCGCGCTCGACGGTGGCGCCCTCGGTGAGCGTGACGCGAATCCGGTCGCCGACGAACTCGACGAGCGCGGCGCTCTCGTCCGCCGGGTGGCCGTAGCCCGCGACGACGGCGTACTCGCCGCCGCCGAGGTAGCCCCGGGTCATGCCGAGTCCCTCGCACTCGCAGGCTACGACGTCGCCGTTGAACGCGCGCAGCGACCACGTCAGTGTCTCGCCGGGGACGAGCCCGCGGCAGTCCGCGGTGTGGCCCCACGGCCCGACGCTGAACCACTCGCCGTCGACGAGCTTGTAGAGGTTCCAGTGGCCGCAGCGCGCCGTCTCCCGGGAGTGGTTCACGGCCGTCACCTGGAGGCGGCCGTCGAGTTCGAGGCGTTCGGTCGACGGCCGCACGAACACCGGCGTCGAGGCGTCGGCGTCGTGGTACCACTGCACCGTCTGGTCGCCCTCGAACGCGGGGAGGTCGCGGCCCGCGAACCGGGACTCGGCCTCCGGGCCGGGGCTGGCGGTGTCCCAGACGGTGATGCGGGCGTCCCGGTCGTCGCCCCGGAACCGGTAGGTTCCGGTCGGGCGCCCCGTCGTCTCCGGGCTGCCGACGACCGCGTACTCGAGCGTAACTCGCTCGCCGGGGTCCAGCCGGACCCGCTCCTCGACCCACGGGCCGAGCTCGGTCGCGCGCCAGAACCCCCGCGAGTCCCGCTCCAGTTCGGCGACGGTCGTCGCGAAGTCGTGGGCGTCCGTTGGCGCGAGTTCGAGGGTTGCGGCGACGTCGTCCCCCTGCGGCGACCTCGAGTGGAGTTCGCCGACCGCGGGAATCCAGTGGACGTCGAACGTGTTGGCGTACTCGTTGCCGTTCTCCAGCCACCCGCGGAGCACCGGCGGGTGGTCGGCCGTCCCCGTGCGGTCGAACCACAGCGCGACGTTCGCGTCGTCGTCCGTGTACCGGTGGGTCGGCGCGAACGCGTACGTCCGCGGCCCGGTCTCGAGGTCGACGACGCTCGCGTACTGCTCGGGGAGGTTCGCGGGCTCGTCGGGCTCCCCGGTGGTCGTGGTGCTGTTCGTCGTCGTCCGGTCGGTCGTGGACGTCGTCGTGCCGGCGGTGCCGCCGGACTGCGTGCAGCCGGCGAGGCTGGCGGCGCCCGCGGCTAGCGACGCGAGGAGGGCGCGGCGGCGCATACCGGACACGTCGCAGCGCCCCCGTAAACGCTTTCTGTGGACTGAAGTCCGCGTCGAAGTCCCGGCCGCCGGTGCGTTTCGTGGAACTCCTGGAGGCCGCGGGGATGGCTCCCCGGTCCCGGGCGGGCGTCGAGCGCGGCCGGCGTCGAAAGGGATGTTCTATCGGGTCGAGGACTCCGGGTAGCCGTCTTCGCCGAGCCCGAACTCCGTCGGGCGGAAGACGTACAGCAGGCCGACGAGCGCGAGGCTCGCGCCGCCGAGCAGCGTCGCGGCGAGGTAGACCAGGTCGTCGTCACCGCCGACCCCGGCGAGCCCGGAAACCACAATGGAGGCCCCGAGGACGACGTCGCCGACGCCCATCAGGCGGTGCGGGCCGACGCGGTCGCGGAGTCGGTTCGGCGTCCCGGCGAGCACGAACAGGACGCCCGCGGCAGCGAGCGCGGCGGCCTGCGCGCCGAGCGAGAGCTCCGGCGGGTACGTCGCCGCGACGGCCGCAGCGCCGACGACCACGAGCACTGCGCCGAACCAGCGGCCGACGTCGTAGCGGTTCACGGCCGAGCGTTCGCCGGCCCACCGGGTAGTTCTTGCGCGTGCTCGCACGCACTGCGACCGCCCACGCGAGCGCGCCTTGCCCCGCCGCCTGCGGGCGGTTTTCGGCAGCGAAATCTTTACCCGCCGGCCCGGCTTACCGGACGTAACGACCACCCGAGTCGGGTGGAGGTACACCGTGGAACTCATCGTCACAGAGAAGAACAACGCCGCGCGACGCATCGCCGACATCCTCTCGGAGGGAGGGGCGTCGACGGACACCGTCACCGGCGTCAACGTCTACAAGTGGGGCGGCCGGCGCTGCATCGGCCTCTCCGGGCACGTCGTCGGCGTGGACTTCCCGCCCGAGTACTCGGACTGGCGGGACGTCGAACCCGCCGAACTCGTCCACGCGGACGTCGTGAAGGAACCGACTCAGGAGGACATCGTGAACGCGCTCCAGCGGCTCGCCCGCGAGGCCGACGACGTCGTCATCGCGACGGACTACGACCGCGAGGGCGAACTCATCGGGAAGGAGGCCTACGAGCTCGTCCGCGAGGTCAACGAGGACGTCCCCGTCAAGCGCGTGCGGTTCTCCTCAATCACCGAGAACGAGGTGCGGTCGGCGTTCGCGGACCCCGACGACATCGACTTCGACCTCGCGGCCGCGGGGGAAGCCCGCCAGATCATCGACCTGATGTGGGGCGCCGCCCTGACGCGGTTCCTCTCGCTGTCCGCGCGCCAGATGGGCGACGACTTCATCTCCGTCGGCCGCGTGCAGACGCCGACGCTGAAGCTCATCGTCGACAAGGAACGCGAGATCGAGGCCTTCGAGCCCGACGACTACTGGGAGCTGTTCGCCGACCTGACGAAGGACGGCGTCGAGTTCGAGGCCCAGTACTTCTACGAGGACGAGGCCGGCAACGAGGCCGAACGCGTCTGGGACGAGGCCGACGCCGAAGCCGCCTTCGACGTCCTCGAGTCGGCCGGCGAGGCGGTCGTGCAGTCGGTGTCGCGGCGCACCCGCAGCGACGACCCGCCGGCGCCGTTCAACACCACGCAGTTCATCCGCGCCGCGGGCTCCCTGGGGTACTCCGCGGGCCGCGCGATGAGCATCGCGGAAGACCTCTACACGGCGGGGTACATCACGTACCCGCGCACCGACAACACGGTCTACCCCGAGGACCTCGACGAGCGCGAACTCCTCGAGGCGTTCTCCGGGACCGTGTTCGGGGACGACGCGGACTCCCTCCTCGAGCACGACGACCTCTCGCCGACGGAGGGCGACGAGGAGACGACCGACCACCCGCCGATTCACCCGACCGCGGACTTCCCCGACCGCAACCAGCTCTCCGAGGACGAGTGGGAGGTCTACGAGCTCGTCGTGCGGCGGTTCTTCGCGACGCTCGCGGAGCCCGCCGTCTGGGAGCACCTCCGCGTCGTCGCGGACGCCGACGGCGAGTCCCTGAAGGCCAACGGGAAGCGCCTCGTCGAGCGCGGCTACCACGACGTCTACCCGTACTTCAACACGAGCGAGAACTACGTCCCGGACGTCGACGAGGGCGACGCGCTCGCGCTCGCCGACGCGCGCATGGAAGCCAAGCAGACCCAGCCGCCGCGGCGGTACGGCCAGAGCCGGCTCATCGAGACCATGGAGGAACTGGGGGTTGGCACGAAGTGTCTGACGGATGATTCGAAGGTCCTCGTGCGAGATGACTCCGGCGACGTAACACGGATACCAGTCTCGGAACTCTTCGAAAGCGGGCAAGTCGCGCTCGCTGACGGTAACACTGACGTTGCTGTGGTTGAGGACGGCCCGACCACGCTCTCGTTCGAGGAGCGAACCGAGCGTATCGTCGATCGCGAGCAGACGCTCGTCAGTGAACGACCGCTGAACGACGACGAACACGTCTACAGTGTCGATACCGAAGCGGGCTCGTTCAGTGCGACTGGCGAGCACCCAGTTTACCTGGTCGAAGACGGGGCGGCGGTGGTGAAGCCACTGGCAGCGGTTGACGAGGGTGACCGCCTGCTGACTACTCGGCAGTCACCGAGCGTGGACGCGACGGTCGACGAGACGGTGGTCACGTGGCGCGAGTTCGCCGCAGGCTGCGACAAAGACTCCAAGCTCTACGGTGTCGACTGCGGTGATGTACTCGCCGACTGCCGGCGTTCCGAGGGGGAGACACAGGCCGAATTCGCAGAGCGTCTCGACACACACCGTCCGCAGGTCACGCGCTACGAGAACGGTGACATGGACGTCCCGGTGTGGCTGCTCGGTGAAGTCGGTATCCGTCCGGACGCGATTCACGGCCTGAACTACGAGACGACAGTCGAGAACCCGTTCCCGCTGGACTGGTCGCCGGCGCTCGCCCGTGTATTGGGCTCACTCCTCGGCGACGGGTCGATTCACGTGAACGACGAGGAGAACGTCGTCGATATTCGCTACCACAACACGGACGAGCGGCTCGTTGACCGGTTTGTCGAAGACATCGAGACGCTGTTCGGCGTCGAGCCGAGCGCGACCTCGCGGGAGGGACGCAAGCCGCACCACAAGCGGAAATATCAGGTACACGTTCCGAGCGCGGTCGCACGCATCCTCACGTTCGTGCTGGAATCGGTGGCCGAGGACGGATGTCCGAGGGTCCCCGAGCCACTCGAACCAGTTTTTGTCGGCGCACTGTTCGACGACGAAGGCCACATCTCGACCGACGGGAAGGTGTTCATCACGAACATCGACCACGCGCTCCTCGACGGTGTCGCCGAGATGCTAGACCGACACGGTATCGAATCCACGCTGAACGAGTCCCAGCACAAACTGTACGTTCGTGGCCGGTGCGACCTCGAACGATTCCTCGACACCGTCCCCATTGCGGCGGACGAGAAGTTCTATCGTGGTATCCAGCGACTCGAACGGTACAAGGTGACCACCCGGAAGGCTCGAGTGCTGGAAACGATTGACGACGAGGCACTGACGACATTCGAGCTCGCCGAACGGCTTGACGAGACGGTCGCGGTCGTCCGAACCACGCTGTCGGAGTTGGACGGCGAGGGGTACGTGGAACGACACATCGAGGGAAGCAATCGAAGCCACGACGACAACCGAACGTTCCGGTACTCGACTGATAGCTACCGCGAATCGGTGTACGCAACGCTTCGAGGTAAGCCCGCTTCGACGGTCGTCACCTCTATCACCGAGCGCGACTACGACGGTCCGGTCTACGACCTGACGATCGACGAGTCGGCACCGAATTTCGCGGTGGAAGGTGGTATCGTGGTACACAATTCGACCCGCCACAACACCCTCGAGAAGCTCTACGACCGCGGGTACATCGAGGACAACCCGCCGCGCCCGACGACGCTCGCGAAGGCCGTCGTGGAGGCCGCCGAGGAGTACGCCGACCTCGTCGTCAGCGAGGAGATGACCGCCGAACTCGAGGCGGACATGACCGCCATCGCGAACGGCGAGAAGACCCTCGACGACGTCACCGAGGAGTCCCGCGAGCTCCTCGACCGCGTGTTCGATGAGCTCACGGCGTCCCGCGAGGACATCGGCGAACACCTCCGGACGTCCCTGAAGGCCGACAAGACCCTCGGGCCGTGCCCCGAGTGCGGGGACACACTCCTGGTGCGCCGCAGCCGCACCGGCTCGTACTTCGTCGGCTGCGACGGCTACCCCGAGTGCCGGTTCACGCTCCCGCTGCCGTCCACGGGCGAACCGATCGTCCTCGACGAGGCCTGCGACGAACACGACCTCAACGAGGTGAAGATGCTCGCCGGCCGGAACACGTTCGTCCACGGCTGCCCGCTGTGCGCCGCGGAGGCCGCCGACGAGTCCGAGGACCGCGTCATCGGCGACTGCCCGGAGTGCGGCGGGGAGCACGGCGGCGACCTCGCAATCAAGCAGCTGCCGTCCGGCAGCCGGCTCGTCGGCTGCACGCGGTACCCGGACTGCGAGTACTCGCTGCCGCTGCCGCGCCGCGGCGACATCGAGGTCACCGACGACTACTGCGACGAACACGACCTCCCGGAACTCCTCGTGTTCGACGGCGAGGACGACGACGAACCCTGGGAGCTCGGCTGCCCCATCTGCAACTACGAGGAGTACCAGGAACGCCAGCGCCAGAGGGGCCTCGAAGTCCTCGACGGCATCGGCCCGAAGACCGCCGAGAAACTCGAGGACGCCGGCATCGAGGACGTCGGCGACCTCGCCGAAGCCGAACCCGAAGCCGTCGCCGACCAGGTCTCCGGCGTCAGCGCGGACAGCGTCCGCGAGTGGCAGGCGAAAGCTGACTAGCTACTGAATCGGACGCGGTAGTTTCCGTTCTCGACGGCGCCTCCACGAACGCCCCCTCGCGCTCGCGGCACCTGACTCGCTGCGGTCCTCGTCGCTCGCATTGCTCGCTCCTGCGGTCCTGGCGTCGTCTCGCGCCGCGAGCGCTCGGCCCCGTTCGAGTTCCCACCCGCCGACCGGTTGGTCGGTCGGGCGTTTCTGCCAACTGGTCAGTTGGCGGGTTCTGTCGGTTGGTCGGTCGGGCGGTTCTGTCGGTTGGTCGGTCGGGCGGTTCTGTCGGTTGATTCGCCGGTGGATCTCGGCCCGGGCACTCCCCGACGGGCGGAGATTTCGAGGCTGTCACGGAATCGGTGACGACGTCGGAGTTCGCGGAGGGCCGTCCTGCCGGCGACCCGTGCGATTAAGCGACTCCGGTGCGTACGGCCGGGCGTGCAACTCGACGACTACATCGAGGGGCTGGAGCCCGACAAGGACGTCCAGCGGCGGCGTCTCGCGGACGAGAAGTCCTACGAGGTCCTGGACTTCATCGACGACGTGCAGTCGGGGTTCGAGTCGGCGGTCCAGGGGGACTCCCTGGTCGGCGCGACCGCGCCCTCGGTGTTCGTCGGGCGGTCGTCGTACCCGAACGTGTCGGCGGGCATCCTGTCGCCGGTGGCGGGGGACGCGGACCCCGAGGAGTTCGCGACGAGCGGCGAGTGGTACCAGGAGGGCCTCGGCATCGACAACGTCCTGCAGTACCGGACGGGACTTTTGAACTCGCGGCGCGCGGCGAACGTGAACGTCCACGACGTCTGGGACGGGTTCGTGGGGACGCAGCGCGAGGTCGCGATGGCGGACCGGCCCGTCGACGTCGAGATCGGGCTGTCGGACGCGCCGGAGTTCGACCCCGACGAGTACGCGACCCCGGCGGCGAACGCGCCGTCGGGGCCGAACGCGCAGGCGGAGTCCGCGGACCTCACGGAGAACCCCCACGTGCCGCGGTACGTCGAGAAGACCCTGGAGGACGACGACTGGGCGGCGGCGGGCGCGATGACGTACCTCTACCGGCGGGGGCTGGACGTCTACGACATCAATCGCGTGCTGTCGGTGGGCGCACTCGGGCAGTCCGAGCACCGGCGGCTCGTCCCGACGCGGTGGTCCATCACGGCCGTCGACGACACCATCGGCCAGTACCTCCGGGGGACGATTCGGGACGCGCCGAGCGTCGACCGCGTCACCGTCCACGTCAACGAGTACATGGGCAACCGGTACTGGGTGATTCTGGCGCCAGGCCGCTGGGAGTACGAGCTCGTCGAGATGAAGGCGCCGGGCAGCATCTGGAACCCCGACCCCGAGGGCGACCTCTGGATGGCGTCCGCGAGCGAGGGCTACGAGGGGCGCTCGGGGTACGTCGACGAGACTGCGGGCGCGTACTACGCGGCGCGACTCGGCGTCCTCGAACACCTCTCTGAGGTCGGCCGGCAGGCGAAGGCGCTGGTGCTCCGGGAGGTCAGCGACGACTACTGGGCGCCCGTCGGCGTCTGGCAGGTCCGGGAGAGCGTCCGGAACGCGTTCGACGGCGAACCCGGGGAGGCGGAGACGTTCCACGGCGCGGTCCGCGAGGTCGCCGACCACCTGCCGGTGTCCCTGGGGGCGCTCCGCCGGAAGTCCGCGATGGTCGCGGGCGTCCAGTCCGACCTCTCCGAGTTCGCGTAACCCACGTCGAAGCCCCGGGCTTTTTCGCGGTTCGCGGCGAACCCCGGGCCATGGACGAGGCCACCTCCCGGAAGTTGACGGTCGTCGGCGTCGCGTTCGGACTCGCGATTCTCGGGTTCGTGCTGGCGGTGCCGGTCGCCGTCGTGTTCGCGAACGTCTACGTGGCGGCGACGGGCAACGAACTCGGGGGCGTCGGCGCGCTCGGCCTCTCGATGATCTCCCTCCAGGGCGTCGCGTTCCCGCTGACGGCGTGGCTGTACGTGTGGCGGAGCGACCGCTCGTGGTCGTTCGTCCCCGCGGAGTTCCCCGACCGGTCGGACGCGAAGTACACCGTGGGCGCGTACCTCGTCGCGTTCGTCGTCGTGTACGCGCTCCAGGTGCTCATCACGCTCGCGTCCGTGGAGGCGGCGTCGAACCAGGCGGCGACGACGGCGATGAACCACCCCGAGATCATCCCGTACCTCGTCCCGCTGATGCTCGTGCTCGTCGGGCCGGGCGAGGAACTCCTGTTCCGGGGCGTCATCCAGGGCGTGCTCCGCGAGCGCTTCGACGTGTGGCCGTCGATTCTGCTGGCGTCCGCGGCGTTCGCGCCGCTGCACATCTTCGCGCTCACCGGCGGCCTCGGCGCCGTCGCCGTCACCATCAGCGTGCTGTTCGTGCCGAGCATCGTCTTCGGGTACGTCTACGAGCGGACCCGGAACGTCGTCGTGCCGGCGGTGGCCCACGGCCTCTACAACGCGACGCTGATGGCGCTGCTGTACGTCGCCGTCAAGTACGCGCCGGAGTCGTCGAGCCGCCTCGGGTTCTAGTCGCGGCGTTCGGCGTCGAGGTTCGTGAACGCCTCGTCGACGTACTCGCCGGTCTCCTCGACGATGCTCGCCCACTCTTCGTCGTCGGGCGCCATCCCGACGAGGCGCGCGATGCGCATGATGGAGACGTGGTAGACGCGCTGCACGCCCGGTTCCTCCTGCCAGACGACGACGTTACACGGGAACAGCCCGCCAATGCGGCGGTCGCTGGCGTCGAGCGCGCGGTCCGCGACCTCGGGGTTGCACGCGCCGAGCACGTAGTAGGGGTCGCGGTCCGCGTCCACTTTGTCGTTCAGGAGGTCGGACGGCGAGAACTCCACGGGGAACCCGAACCCGGCGTCCGCGAACGCCTCGCGGACGTGCTCGACGGCGTCGTCGTGGTCCATGTGGAGGACGGCCTGTTCTTCGCCGTAGTCCTCGGGGTCGAGGTCGCTCGGGTCGATCGGGAGCATACGCGAACGAACGACGCCGCCGGAGAAAAAGGCTCGGCAGTCGGCCCTAGGTGCCCCAGTCGAACTCCGAGGGGTCGCCGCCGTCGGTCACGGCCGCCTCGCCGGGGTCGGCGTCGGTCCGTCCACCGGTGTCCATTCCGCCGCTCGCCGATTCGCGGGCGGCCGCCGGCACGTCGAAGTCGTCGAGGAGGTCGGTGAGCGACGCGGTGCGGTCCGCGAGTTCGTCCATCCGGTCGGCGACCTCGTCGGTCGCCTCGGTCTGCTCCTCGGCGGCGTCCGCAACCGTCGCGGCCTCCGCGGCGGTCTCCTCGCTGACGCTCGCGACCTCGTCGACCATCCCGACGACGTCCGTCGTCGACTGCGCGCCCTGGTCGGTCGCCGCCGAGATCTCCTGGACGGCCGCGTTCACGTCCTCGACCTCGTCGACGATGGCCTCGAAGTCCCGCAGCACGGACTCCGTGTTGTCGATCTTGCGTTCGACCTCCGCGTCGACTTCCTCGATGGCGGCGGTCGCCTCGTCCGCCTTCGCGGTGACCGCCTCCACGAGCTCGGAGATGTCGCCGGCCTGCTCGCGGGTCTCCTCCGCGAGGCTCTTGACCTCGTCGGCGACCACCGCGAACCCGTCGCCGTCCGACCCGGTGCGGGCGGCCTCGATGGACGCGTTCAGTGCGAGCATGTTCGTCTCCTCGGCGATGTCCTCGATGATGTCGGTGATGCCGTCGATGCGGTCGACCTCCTCGGCGAGCGCCTCCACGGTCTCCGCGACCGCCTGGCTCTGCTCGCGGAGGTCCCGCAGCTCCTCGATGGTGTCCTCGACCTGCTCGCGGCCCGCCTCCCCGCGGTCGGCCGCGGACTGCGCGGTGTCGGCGACGTCGTCAGCGCTCGCCGCAATCTGCTGGACGGACGCCGACAGCGTGTCCATCTCCGCGGCGATGTCGTTCAGGCGCTCGGTCTGCTGGCTGGCGCCCGCCGCGATCTCGTTGACGGACGCGGACACCTCGTCGCTGTGTTCGGCGACCTCGTCGACGCGGCCGTCGGTCTCCCGGGAGACCGCCAGCACGTCGTCGGCGAACGACTGGATGTCCGCGATGGTGCCGCCGAGCGTCTCCAGGAGGTCGTTGAAGTCCTCGACGACGGCGCGGTGCTCCTCGCCGACGTCCAGGGAGTCGACGTCGACGGTCGCCGTGAGGTCGCCGGCCCGCGCCTGGTCGGTCGCCGCCGAGAGCGTCTCCACGAGGCGCGTGAGGTTGTTGGACTGGCGCTCGAGGCGCTCCCGCTGGGCTTCCAGTTCGGCGGTGTGGGCTTCCAGGCTGTCGGCCATCTCGGCCATGCTCGCGCCGAACGTCCCGGGCAGGTCCTCGTCGAGCGCGGGCGCGTCGAAGTCCTGGCTGGCGAGCGCGTCGGCCTGCCGGGACGCCACCGCGAGGTTCCCCTGCATCGCCCGGAACGACGCCACGAGGCTCGCCACCTCGTCGTCGCGCTCGGAGTCCGGGATGTCCGCGCGCTCGAACTCGCCCGCGGCGATGTCGTCCGCGGCGTCCTCGAGGTCCACGAGCGGCTGGACGAAGTCCCGTTCGGCGACGAGGTACGTGTTGAAGAACGCGACCCCGGACAGCACGAGGGTCGCACCCACTCCCGCGACCTGCACGACGCCGGTCGTGAACACCGCCAGGACCGCCATCGCGACGGCGCCGAGGAACTGTAGTCCGACCGCGGTCAGCATCTTCCGCTCGACGCTCCCGTCGGCGCCGACCAGCGAGATGGACCGCCACAGCAGATTCTCGTACGCGGTTCGAACGCTCATGCACTCGCATCACTCACGGGGGATAAAATGGTTGCCCCGCGGTTCTCAGAACGCTGGAAGAACTCCCCCGTCCCGTGGGTGGGGGGACAGCCGGTGGTTCGGGTGGCGCTGGAAGAACTGCCGGAGCCGTGGCCGGCTACTCGGTCTGGACGGGGCCGGTGCCGATGACGGCTCTGACGTCGTCCTCGAACTCGCGGCGCGTCTCGAAGTACGTGTTGTCGACGTCCTCCAGGACGTCCGCGAGCTGCTGGGGGCCGTCGGGGGTGCGGATCACGGCGTCGCCCTCCTTGCGGACGACCTCGCTCTTCTGGAGCGCCCACGTCAGGCGGGACGCGACCCGCGCGAGCGGCGCGCCCTCCACGGACTCGCCCTCGCCGAGTTCGACCGCGGGGCCCTCGTCTTCCGCCTCGGATTCGTCAGCCATGTGCGTCGCTTCGGCGGGCCGGGGATTCAAGCTTTCGAAGCGTCCCGCGTCTGACGTAGTGTTTTTACCCTGGACACACAAGGGGCGTCCATGACGAGCCTCGGGGAGACCTACGACCGGCGCGCGGGGGAGGCGAGCCAGCAGCGCGTCTACCTCGGCACGGGGCTGTTCGCCGCCGGCGCGCTGCTCGTCGTCGGCGGCATCCTCGCGGGCGGCACCGGCGTCCTCATCAACAACGGCTTCGGGCAGTACGAGAGCCGGGAGATCGCCGGCATCCTCGCCGGGCTCGGCGTCCCAGCGGTGTTCGTCGGCATCTTCACGGTGCTGCCGGCGAACAAGCTCCAGCGCGCGGCGGCCGCCGTCGGCGCCGGCCTCACCGTGCTCGGCGTGATGATGTTCCGCGCGACCTACCCCTACCTCTACGTCCCTGGGTCGGGCGGCGTCCCGTCGACGGCGACGCTCGCGTTCGTTCTCGTCTACTTCGCGGGCATCATCACGACGTTCTGGTGCCTGTTCACGGCGGTCGCGACGTTCAAGACGCGCAACGACCCCGGCGGCACGGTGGAACTCACCGTCACGAAGGACGGCGAGACCCACACCGTCGAGGTCGCGGCGGAGAACGTCGTGGACGCCCGGGAGGCGCTGTCCTCCGGGACGTTCGGCGGGGTCGGCGTGTTCGGTGGCGTGGAGGACCCGGACGAGGAGACGCGCGCGAACCAGTCCGAACCCCCGGTCGGGGACGCGTCGTCGTCGACCGCGTCGACGTCGACGCCCGACCCCTCGCCGGGTCCCGCGGCGTCAGCGTCCGTCTCGGACGGCGGCGCGAGCACGCAGGACATCACGTCCCCGCTCGACGACCGGCCGGCGACCGACGGCCCCGGCCCGGACGAGTACTGCGGGAACTGCACGCACTTCGACTACCAGAACACGGGCGACGGCATGCAGCCGTACTGCGGGCTCTACGAGGAAGAGATGGACGACATGGAGGCCTGCGACTGGTGGGAGCGCAACGGCTGACGCCGGTCACAGGCCCGCGAGCCGTTCCTCGACGTCCCGCCAGTGGCTCCCCCGCCAGAAGTACTGCCCACAGTCGCGACACCGCCAGACCGGGTCGGCGTCGTCGGCGACGTACTCGGGGAGGTCGGCGTCCGCGTCGACGCGCTCGAGGTCGCCGTTGCACGCGCCGCAGCGCGCGCCCGGCGTCGGGGCGAGACCGACGCCCGCGTCGGCGAGCTCCGCGAGCTGTTCGTCCGTGTCCTTCGACTCGACGAGCACGCTCTCCGGGGCGCGCGCCGCGAGTTCGCGGTCCCGCGTGACGACCACGCGGCCCTCGCGCTCGGCCAGCGCGAGGAGTTCGTCGTCGGCCTCGACGCCGCGGTCGAGGCAGTAGGCGGCGTCGTGGCCGCACATCCTGAGGACGCGCGCGACGTCGCCGAGCATCGCGTCCACGAGGACGTCCATCCGTCAGTGCAGGAACTCCCGGACGCCGTCCGCGTCGCGGGCGTTCAGCACGTCGCTGGTCTCTGCCCACCCGCGGCGGGCGGTGTGGACGCCGTACTCCACGTGCTCGTACTCGGTCGCGGAGTGCGCGTCCGTGTTCGTGGAGAGCGTCGCGCCCGCCTCGACGGCGGCCTGCACGGCGCTCCCCCAGAGGTCGAGCCGGTGGGGGTTGCTGTTCACCTCGAGGGCGGTGCCGGCGTCGGCCGCGGCCTCGCCGAGGGCTTCGGGGTCGAACTCCATCGCCGGCCGCTCGTTGATGAGTCGACCCGACGGGTGTCCGAGCACGTCCACGGACGGGTGCTCGACGGCGCTGACGAGGCGCTCGGTCTGGTCGCCGCCGTCCTCGCCGAGGCCGCTGTGCGGGCTCGCGACGACGACGTCGAGGTCGGCGAGCGTGTCGTCGCTCAACGCCACGACGTCGCCGTCGGCGTCCACGTTCGCCTCGACGCCGTGGAAGACCGTCACGTCGTACTCCCCGCGGACGGCTTCGATCTCGTCGGCCTGCTCGCGGACGTCCTCGTCGGTGAGCCCGGCGTCCCCGAAGACGCCCGGGCCCTCGGCGTGGTCGGAGATGCAGACGTAGTCGTGGCCGAACTCCGCCGCGCCCGCGACCATCTCCTCGACGGACTGGTCGCCGTCCGACCAGTCCGTGTGCACGTGGAGGTCCCCGCGGACGTCGCCCGGTTCGACGAGGTCCGGGAGGTCGCCGTCGCGGGCGGCCTCGACCTCGCCGCGGTCCTCCCGGAGCTCCGGCGGAATCAACGGCAGGCCGAGCGCGTCGTAGACGGCGTCCTCGGTCTCGCTCGCGAGCAGTTCGCCGACGCGCTGGCCGGCGTCCGCGTCCTCGACGTCGTCGCCGGACTCTGTCCGGCTGCCTGAGGCGCTCCGCGCCTCTCTGCTGACGTCGAAGACGCCGTACTCGTTGACCTTCTTCCCCTGCTCGATGGCGTGGTTCCGGAGCGTGATGTTGTGGTCCTTGCTCCCCGTGAAGTACTGGAGCGCGGACCCGAACTCGTCGTCGACGACGACGCGGAGGTCGACGCGGAGGTCGCCGCTGCGCACGCTCGTCTTCGTCGGCCCGAGGTCGAGGGTCTCGTCCACGCGGTCCCAGTCCGCGAGCGCCTCGCCGACGGCCTCCCCCTCGTCGCTCGCGACCAGGACGTCGACGTCCCCGATGGTCTCCCGCCAGCGCCGCGTCGACCCCGCGACCTCGACGCGCTCGACGGGGTCGAGGTCCGCGAGGAACGCCCGCACGTCCTCCGCGATGGGGCGGCCGTCCCCGAGGAGTTCGCGCTCCTGGGCCTGCCGCGCGAACCCGATGTGGTCGAGGATGTTCTGCTCGGTCTTCGCACCGAATCCCTCGACGTCCTGTATCTCGTGCTCGCGGGCGGCGTGCTCGAGGTCGTCGAGGTCCTGGACGCCGAGCGCGTCGTAGAGCTGCTTGACGGTCTTCGGGCCGACGCCCTCCACGGACGTCAGTTCCGCCATCTCCACGGGGAGCTTCTCGCGTTCCGCCTCCAGCTCCTCGATCTCCCCGGTCTCGAGGTACTCGAGGACCTTCGACGCGATGGAGTCCCCGACCGCGTCGATCTCCTGGACGGCGTCGGCGCCCTCCGCGGCGAGGTCCGCGACGTCCTCGGGGTAGTCCCGGATGTTCGACGCCGCGCGCCGGTACGTGTTCGGTTTGTACCCGACGTCCTGGGCCTCCAGGAGGTCCGCGTACTCCTCGAGGACGGACGCGACCTCGTTGTTCCGGCTCACCGCCTGATCCCCTCGTTGTCGTCGTGGCCGAGCGCGTCCTTCAGGAACGAGAACCACCGCTTCCGGTCCGCGCGCTCGTTCGCCTCCGCCTCGGCCTCGAGACTCGTCGTCCCCAGGGACTCCAGCGCGTTCAGCGCGCGGTCCAGGCCCACCAGGACCTCCGCGATGCGCTCGCCCTCCTCCCGGGTCACGTCGCCGTCCTCGAGGCGCTCGCGGCGCTGCAGGCGCTCCCGGCGCAGCCGCTTCTTCAGTTCGTCGACCTCCTCCCGTAGCTCCGCCGGCACCTCGTCGTGGCGCTTCACCTCGAAGACGAACGACTGCAGCGCGAACTCCTCCCCCTGCACCTCGACCTCGTCCGGGATGGCGGCGCCCACCGTCGCCCCCTCGCGGTCCACCCGCTCGAGGAGTTGCTTCCGCTCGTACTCGCGCATACGTCACCTTCCGCACACACCGGCAAAAGCCCCGCGGCCGCCGCCCCCGCGACCCAAAACAATAACCCCGGTCACCCCTAACTCCCCCGTAATGGCGACGTGTGACCGGTGTGGCGAACAGGAATCGATGCCATACCAGTGTCGGCTCTGCGGCGGCACCTACTGCTCGAAACACCGCCTCCCGGAGAACCACGACTGCCCCGGCCTCGACGAGTGGGGCGACCCGGACGGCGTCTTCGACAGCGGGTTCGACGACAGCGTGAACCAGCGCGGCGGCGAGTCGCGGACGCTCGCCGACCGCCTCCCGGTCGACACCGGACCGGGCGGCCTCGTGGCGTACTTCCGCGGGAACCTCACGTTCTTCTTCCTCGCCGTGATGTGGTTCACGTTCCTCCTGCAGTACCTCGTCGCGCCAGCGTTCGGCGTGGAGGCGTACAGCCGGCAGTGGTACGCGCTGTTCACGGTGAGTTCCGCGCACCCGTTCTACGCGTGGACGTACGTCACGGCGGTGTTCGCGCACGGCGGGTTCACGCACATCGTGTTGAACAGCGTCGTGCTGTACTTCTTCGGGCCCGTCGTCGAGAAACGCATCGGGTCGCGGAAGTTCGCGGCGCTGTTCGTCGCCGCGGGCGCGCTCGCCGGCCTCGCGCAGGTCGGCGCGTCGATAGCGATGCACCCGTCGTGGTTCGGCGCGCCGCTGCAGCCGGCGCTGAACGTCGGCGCCGCCGTCCTCGGCGCGAGCGGCGCCATCGCCGCACTGATGGGCGTGCTGACGGTGCTGAACCCGAACCTCCGCATCTACCTCTACTTCGTCATCCCGATGCCGCTGTGGCTCGCGACCGGGCTGTTCGCCGCGTACTCCATCTTCGCGTCGACCGCGGGCGGCATCGGCAGCGGGGGCGTCGCGCAGATCGCGCACCTCGCCGGCCTCGGCCTCGGCGTGCTGTACGGCGCGAAACTGAAGCGGGAGGGCGAGCGCGCGCCCCAGCAGCTCCAGTTCGGCGGCGGCCCCGGCGGCCCGGGCGGCCCGGGCCGGAGGCGCCGCTGACATGGAGGTCGCCCGCCCGGAGTACCTCCCGGACCCGGACCGCAGCCACGACGAGATGGCGGCGCTCCAGCGGGACATCGCCGCCGAGGCGTCCTTCGAGGACGAACTCGGCTTCGACCCCGCGGACGCCGCGATCGAGGAGACGCCGGACGAGCAGGCGGGCCTGGGCGACGCGGGCGGCCCCGTCGTCGTCGGCGTCGACCAGGCGTTCCGCGAGGACGAGTCAGTGAGCGCGGCCGTTGCCATCCGAGACGGCGCCGTCGTCGAGCGCGCCGAGGGCCGCGCCCCGCTGGACGTCCCGTACATCCCGGGACTGCTGGCGTTCCGCGAGGGCGGCGCCATCGTCGACGCGCTCCGGAACCTGGCCGTCGAGCCGGACGTCCTCGTCTTCGACGGCAGCGGCCGCATCCACTTCCGGCAGGCCGGCATCGCGACGCACGTCGGCGTCCTCTTCGAGGCGCCCGCCGTCGGCGTCGCGAAGAACCTCCTCTGCGGGACGCCCCGGGAGCCACTCGACGACCCGCTCCCGGAGGGCGCCCGGGTCGCCATCGAGGCCGACGACTCCATGGACGCCCCCGACGGCACCGTCGTCGGGTACGCCTACCAGTCCCGGCAGTACCCGAACCCCGGGAAGCGCCACGTCAACCCGCTCGTCGTCAGCCCCGGCCACCGCGTGACCGCCGAGACCGCCGTCGACGTCGTCGAAGCCACCTGCACGGGGTACAAGCTCCCCGCGCCGACCCGGCTCGCCGACCGGTACGCCGAGGAACTGAAGTGACCGCCCGGTGGGCTCGGGGAACTGACGTAGCCGTCGAGCCGACCCGACCACTCGAGCGCCGCGCCGGCTCGACTACTCAAGCGTTAATTAACCGGGCGCCGACACCCGGCGTATGGAGAACGTCGCACTCGTCACGGGGTGTTCGTCGGGCGTCGGCGCGGCGACCGCGCGGTCGCTGCTCGCCGAGGAGTGGACCGTGGTCGCCACGGCGCGAGACACCGACGACCTCGCGGAGCTCGCCGACGCGGGCTGCGAGACCGCCGAACTCGACGTCACGAAGCCGGCGCAGTGCCGGAACGTCGTCGACGAGACGGTCGCGGAGCACGGCCGGCTGGACTGCCTGGTGAACAACGCGGGGTTCGCGCAGCTCGGCCCCCTCGAGGACGTCCCGACGCGGGACCTCCACCGCCAGTTCGACGTGAACGTCTACGGCCCCCACCGCCTGATTCGCGCCGCGCTCCCGCACATGCGCGAGCGCGGCGACGGCACCATCGTGAACGTCTCCAGCGTCTCCGGGCGCGTCGCGACCCCCGGGATGGGCGCGTACAACGGCTCGAAGTTCGCGCTCGAGGGGATGAGCGACGCGCTCCGCGGCGAAGTCGCCGAGCACGGCGTCGACGTCGCGGTGGTCGAACCGGGGCCCGTGGAGACGGACTTCGACGAGCGCGCGAGCGACGAGCTCGCGGCCCTCGACCGCAGCGGCGCCTACGAGCGCGTCTACTCGTTCTTCGAGGACGCGAGCGCGGTGAACGGCGTCGGCGCGGTGCCACCCGAGCGCGTCGCGGAAGCCATCACCGAGGCAGCGGTCAGCCCGAACCCGAAGCCCCGGTACCCGGTCGCGGCGCCCGGCCGGTTCGGCGTGCTCGCGCGGTTCCTGCCGGACCGCTGGCTGGACGCCGGCTACCGCGTGCTCCTGAAGTACGTCGCCTGAGAAACGGAACGCAGCTGTCTACCGAGGCTCGTCTGCCGGCTGCGTTCTCACCGGCGGCAGTCGTCGAGCACGCTCACCGGAGGCAGGCGCCGACCGCGCTCACCGGAGGCAGGCGCCGACCACCCGGAGCGGGCGTTCCCCGCGGACCTCCTCGGCGAGCAGCGGGACGCGCTTGACGTCGACGCCCCGGAAGAGGTCCTGGGCGTCCGCGAGCGCCTGCTGCTGGACGTCCCAGCGGCGCGCGCAGAACTCGCAGTCCTCGTGGTTCGGGGAGACGAACGCGTCCGCGGGGACGTCCGCGACGTCCGCCAGCGGCTCCATCACGCGGTTGACGACGACGGTGCCGACGGGGACGCCGTACTCGTCGAGGCGGGCGACGAGGCGCTCGGACTCCAGGACGCTCAGCTCCTCGGGGACGAGCACGACCCGGAAGTCCGTCCTGTTGGGGTCCGTGAGCACGCTCCGGAGGCGACGGACGCGCTCCTTCACGGCGTCGAGGTCGCCCAGGCCCTGCTCGGCGGACTCGTCCTCGCCGCCGAACATCCCCTTCAGGCCGTCCATCATCCCGCCGAAGCGCTCCCGGAGCTGGATGAACCGCCCGACCATCGAGTCGAGGACCTCGGGGAGCTCCAGCAGCCGGAGCGTGTGGCCGGTCGGCGCGGTGTCGACGACGACGCGGTCGAAGCGGTCGTCGTCCATGTACTCGAGGAGCAACTGCATCGCCGCGGCCTCGTCGGCGCCCGGCATCATCGCCGCGTCCTCCGCGGCGTCCCCGGCGGTCCCGCCGAGGAGGGCGTCCAGGCCGCCAGCGAACCCGCCGTCCTGGCCGAACATCCCGGCGCGGTCGAGCGCGTCGTCGGGGTCGATCTCGACCGCCCAGAGCGGCGCGTCCTCCCGAATCTGGGCGGGCTCGGCGGGAATCTCCGTCCCGAGGGTGTCAGACAGCGAGTGCGCGGGGTCCGTCGACACGACGAGCGTCGCCGTCCCGTCGTTCGCGCTCGCGAGCGCGGTCGCCGCCGCCATCGTCGTCTTCCCGACGCCGCCCTTCCCGCCGTACAGCACGTACTCCGCGGTCCCGGTCGACACGCCGGGGTCGAGGGAGTCGACGGCCTCGACCTCGATTTCGTCCATGTTCGTGGCAGGCCACCCAGGAGGGTGAATCCGTCGGTCGCCGCCCGGTCAGTCGAAGTAGGCGGCGAGGCGGTCGGCGGCCGCCTCGACGCGCGGCGTCACGAGCGCGAACCGCAGCCAGTCAGCCCGCGACTCGCCGAACCCCGACCCGGGCATCCCCGCGACGCCCGCCTCGTCGATGAGCTCGAACGTGTTCTCGAGCGTGCCCGGGAACTCCGGGAAGCGCGCGAGCACGTAGAACGCGCCGTCGGGCGTCGTGTACTCGGCGCCCGCGTCGTCGAGGGCGTCCGTGAACGTCTCGACGCGCTCCCGGAGCAGCTCGCGGTTCTCGCGGTAGTACTCGGGGCCGGTCTCGCGGAGCGCGTGCAGCACGGCGGCCTGCGCGGGCCGGCTCGACGCGACGTTCGTGAGCATGTGCCGGGACTTCATCGGGTCGGCGTGGCGCTCGGGCGCGACCGCGTACCCCACCCGGAACCCCGTGATGGCGAGCGTCTTCGAGAACGAGTTCGTGACGACGCGGTGCTCGGAGTCGAACGCGAGCGCGCTCGTGAACCGCCCCGAGAAGTCGAAGTGGTCGTAGACCTCGTCGCTGACCAGCAACGCGTCGCACTCCTCGGCCACCTCGACTAGTTCCGCCATCGTGTCCTCGCCGTACACCGCGCCCGTCGGGTTGTTCGGCGTGTTCACGACGATGCACGCGGTGTCCTCGCTGGCGGCGTCGCGGACGTCGCCGGGGTCGAGGCTGCCGTCGGGCGCCGTCTCGACGAACCGCTGGGTGCCGCCGAGCATCGTCGTCTTCCCGGGATAGTACGGGTAGACGGGGTCGGTCATCACGACCTCGTCGCCGGCGCCGCGCTCCAGCGCGCGCCCCATCGCGAGGTAGTTCGCTTCCCCGCCGCCGCACGTGACGACCACTTGCTGTTCGTCGACGCCGCGGCGCGCCGCGATCTCCTCGCGGAGCTCACGGATGCCCTCGCTCGGCGGGTACTGGAAGTCCGCGCCGCCGGTGTCGGCGTACTCGTGGAGGCCCTCGGCGACGCCGGGCGGCGACCCCCAGTCGGGGTTCCCGGACACCATGTCGATGACGTCGCCGTCCGCGCGGGCCGCGTACTCCATCACGCGGAAGAACAGCGGCTCCTCGTACTCCATACGGAAGCGTTCGCGTCCCGGCACGTGTGTCTTTCGCCCGTCGACTGGTCCCGCGTCCGTCGGCGCCGGATGCGACCGGGCTCGCGGCCGGCCCGCACCGTCCGTCCCGACGCCCGCCGCCAGTTTCTTCCCCGGGCGCCCGGTAGCTCTCGGTATGCGCGAGTACGCCGCCGACCCGCCGGTCGAGGAGACGCTCGGGGACGCGCTCCGCGACGCCGGCCACACCATCGCCACGACGGAGTCCTGCACCGGCGGCCTCGTCGGGTCGCTGCTCACGGACGTCCCGGGGTCGAGTGACTACTTCGACCGGTCGTACGTGACGTACACGTACGACGCGAAACTCGACCACGGCGTCGACCGCGAACTGCTCGACGAACACGGCGCGGTCAGCGAGCCGGTCGCCCGCGAGATGGCGCGCGGCGTCCGCGACCAGGCCGGCACGACGTGGGGCGTCTCCACGACCGGCATCGCAGGCCCCACCGGCGGCACCGAGGAGAAGCCCGTCGGCACCGTCTTCGTCGGCGTCGCGCACGCCGCCGACTGGGGGACCGGCGACTCCTACGCGACCGTCGAACGCCACGAGTTCGACGGCGAGAGACGCCAGATCAAGGAACAGATCGCGCGGCGTGCGCTCCGCGCCGTCGAAGCCGAACTCGAAACCGTCACGTAGCTTCGACGGCAGGACTCAATCGATGAACAAGGGCGACCACGTCCTGAACGCGGTCCTGCTCGCGGTCGGCCTCGCGTACGTGCGCTACCCGGCCGGCGACCTGCAGACCATCGAGACCGTCGCCGCCCTCCTCGTCCCCGTCGTCCTCGGCGCGCTGTTCCCCGACGTCGACACCGACTTCGGGAAGCACCGGAAGACCCTCCACAACCTCCCCGTGCTCGCCGTGCTGTACGCGTTCCCGTTCTACTTCGGGAACCTCGAGTGGGTCTGGGTCGGCGTCGCGTCCCACTACGTCCTCGACGTCGTCGGGAGCAAGCGCGGCATCGCGCTGTTCTACCCCCTCCTGGACGACGAGTACGGCCTCCCCATCGGCGTCTCGACGTCCTCGGAGTACGCCAGCGCCGTCACGGTGCTCGTGACCGTCCTCGAACTCGCCGCCGTCGCCGCCGTGCTGTACGTCGCCCCCCAGTTCGTCCCGACGAACGCCGTTGAGGCGTTCCTGTGACGCCAGCGGGACTGACTGCGGCGGACTGGGTCAGTAGACGGCGACGTCGTCGAACTCGCCGCTGTACGCGATGTGGCGGGGGTGCGTGGGCTCCATCCCGGAGAGCAGCAGGCGGTCGACCTTCTCCCACGTGTTCTCGTAGACGAGGTGGAGTTTCTCCGCGAGACAGCGCGCCTCGTGGCGGACGCCCGACCGGTGGCCGACGCGCCGCGACGCCCCGGACGTGAGCGCGTCCACGAGGTCGGCCTCGGTGTCGATGTCGGCGTCGAACTCCGTCCACGCCTCGCCGACGGTCGCCGCGCGGTGCGCGTACGAGGACGCGAACGCCGGGAGCGCGTGCGCCTCGGCGAGCGCGGCGGCGCGCCGGTTGTGGTGCGGGAGGTGTTTCGGGTTGTACGTCTCCACGGCGTCCACGCGCTCCCGGAACCGGCTGAGGTCGGTGGCGTCCAGGCTCACGGTGAGGAACTCGGGGTGCGGGGCGAGCACCGCGGCGCCCTGGCGCTCCAGTTCCGTGAGCGCGCCGTCCAGCGTGACGAAGTCGGGCACGCAGTCCTCGAGGCCGACCGCGAGGACGTGCTTGCGGTCGCGGTACGACCCCGTGAACACCTCGCGGGCGGGCACCACCAGCAGGTCGTCGTCCGAGTACGCCTCGGCGCGCTCCCGGATATCGGGGAGTCGCGTGAAGTGCGGCGCGTACACCAGCACGTCGATGCCCGCGGCCTTCGCGCGGTCCACGACGTCCTCGTCTAACACCTTCGCGTGGAGGTCGACCCGTGTCGTCGGCACACCCACACGTTGGCGGGGCCGGGATTAGCGGTTTACGGTTCCCCTCGCGCCGGCGGCTCGCCAGCCCGGTGTCGCCGTCGGCCGCCCGCGGTCCGGTGCTGCACTCGTCATGGGGCACTCGGCGGTGCCGGGCGCGCGCCCGTGCGGGGTCGCGGCCCCGAACAGAACCGTTTTTAGTGGCGTACTCCGTGGCGGCGAGTATGCGCGTGGCGTTCGTCTCGGAGACGACCGCCCACCACGCCAGCGGGGACGACGTCGACCGGCTGCAGTTGCTCGCGGACCTGCTAACCGAGCGCGGACACGACGTCCACGTCTGCTGTGCGCAGTGGTGGGAGGGCCAACCGGACACCTTCGAGTACGAGGACGTGACCTATCACGCGGTCACCGAGGAGCGCGGCCAGCGGTGGTTCGCGCCGAAGGCGGCCGCGGTGCTGCGCCGCGTCGACCCCGACGTGGTGCACGCGACGAGTCGAACGCCGGGCCACGTGTACGGCGCCCGCTGGGGCGGCCTGCTCGCGGGCGCACCCCTGGTCTGCGACTGGTACGACCCCCACGACGCGACCGACGGCCTCCGCGGGCGGGCGTACCGGTACGCCGCGCGGAAGCCGAGCGTCGTCGTCGCGCCGTCCCGGACCGTGAAGACGAGCGTCCGGGAGTGCGGCGGGAACGGCGACGACGTCGAGGTGATTCCGACCGGCATCGACGTGGAGCAGATTCGGCGCGCCGTCCCCGGGGGAGGCGGCGACATCGTGTTCAGCCGCCGGCTGAACGAGGACGCGAACCTGGAGTCGCTGTTCCTCGCGCTCGCGGAGTTCCGCGAGTACGACTGGAACTGCACCATCCTCGGGGACGGCCCGGAGCGCGAGAGCTACGAGCGCCAGGCCCGCGACCTCCGCATCGACGACCGCGTCGAGTTCGCGGGCGACTGCTCGGTCGAGGAGCGCGTCGAGGTGCTCAAGAACGCCCACGTCTACGTCCACACCGCCGAACGCACGCCGTTCGCGCTCGACCTGCTGCGCGCGCTGGCGTGTGGCTGCGTCGGCATCGTGGAGTACCACGCGGAGTCCAGCGCGCACGAACTCGTCGAGACCTACGAGCGCGGGTTCCGCGCGACCAACGACGAGGAGATCGTGGAGTGCCTGGTCGCCGCGGGCGACCTCGAACGCAAGGCCGTCGACGAGTCGTTCGCGGAGTACGACTACGACCACTTCCTCGAGCGGTACCTCGACGTCTACGAGGACGCCCAGGAGCGCGCGGGCTTACTCTGACTCGTTCACGCCGTCGCGGGCCGCTTGTGCAACGCGCACGGCGGCGACGTTCTCCTCGACGTCGTGGACGCGCACGATGTCCGCGCCGCGGTCGGCGGCGATGGTTGTCCCGGCCGCAGTCGCGTACCCGCCGTCGTCGGGGTAGCGGTCGACGGCGTCGAACATCGACTTGTGGCTGTGCCCGACCAGGACCGGGCAGCCGAGCGCGTGGAACTCGTCGGTGCGGTCGAGGAGTTCGAAGTTCTCCGCGGCGGACTTCCCGAACCCCATGCCGGGGTCGACGATGATCTTCTCCCGGGGGAGGCCGGCCTTCTCCGCGAGCAGCACGCGCTCGCGGAGTTCGTCGACGACGTCCTCGACGACGTCGTCGTAGTGCACGGACTCGCCGGGTTCGACGGGCGCGTTGATGGAGTGCATCACGACCAGCGGCGCGTCGTGCTCGGCGGCGACGAACCGCATCTCGGGGTCCTCCAGGCCCGTGACGTCGTTGAGGATGTCCGCGCCCGCGTCGAGGGCCTGTCGGCCGACCTCCGCCTTCCGGGTGTCCACGGACACGAGGGCGTCGAGGTCGCTGACGCGCTCGACGACGGGGAGCACGCGGTCCAGTTCCGCCTCGAGTGGGACGGGGTCGGCGCCCGGCCGCGTCGACTCGCCGCCGACATCCACGATGTCCGCGCCCGCCTCGACCATCGCCTCGGCGCGCGCGACGGCGTCCTCGACGGCCTCGTACTCGCCGCCGTCGTGGAAGCTGTCCGGCGTGACGTTCAGGATGCCCATCACGGCCGTGCCGTCCTCCCAGGGGTAGCCGTGGGTCTCGGGCTCGGTCTGGATGTCGAGGGTCTCCCGGAGGTCGTCGGCGAACACGGCCAGGCCGTACGGCTGGCCGTCGAGTTTCTCGCAGAGGCGCTTGAACTGCGCGAGCGTCCCCATCAGCACCGCGTCCAGGGTGCCGCGGGGCTGGGCGTTCAGCCCTGACAGCGAGCACTCGCCGCCGAGGCTCAACAGCTCCTCCTTGAGGTACTGCGCCTGGCGCTTGCGCACCCGGGTCTTCACGACGCGGTGGACGCCCTTCCCGCGCATCCGCCAGACGCCCGGCGGCGTCACGTGCGCGTCCTCCAGGGTCTCGCGGGCGTCCTCGAGGTCCCGCACCTGCTTCGGGACGTTCGTGCGCGTCCACCGGGAGCGCGCCTCCGCGACGGCGAACAGCGACCCCGTGACGAGCACGAAGTCGTCCTCGCCGGCGGCCTCGAGCGCGGCCGCGACGGCGGACTCCACCGCGCGCGTCACCGTCGTCTCGCCGGCGCCCGCGTCCTCGAAGACGGTCTCGAGGACGTCGGCGTCCTCCGCGCGGTCGGTGTCGGGCTCGCAGACCCACGCGCGGTCGGGCGTCGGGAGCGCGTCCGCCATCCCGCGGTGGTCCTTGTCGTGCATCGCGCCGAACACGCAGAGGAGGCGGTCGTAGTCGAACTCCCCCACCGTCTCCGCGAGCGCCTCGCACGCGCCCGTGTTGTGCGCGCCGTCCAGGACGACCACGGGGTCGGCGCCCATCACCTCGAAGCGCCCCGGCCAGTACGCCTTCCGGAACCCGCGCGCCAGGGTCTCCTCGTCGACGTCCGCGACCTGGCGCGCGAGCACCGCCGCGACGCCGGCGTTCTCGGCCTGGTACGCGCCCAGCAGCGGGATTCTCGCGTCGACCGCCCAGCCGTCGCCGGACAGCGAGACGGCGGCCTCCGTGTGGTTCGTCCGGCCCTCGTAGGCGACCTCGACGTCGCCGCCGTCGCCGACGGTAACCACCTCGCCGGCCTGCTCGCGGACCGCGTCGAGCGCGTCGCCCGTCGTCGCCGTCACGAGCGGGTTGCCGTCGGGCGCGACGTGCGCCTTGTCGCGCGCGATCTCGGGAATCGTGTCCCCGAGCACGCCCGTGTGCTCGAGGGTCACCGACGTCACCGCGCTCGCGGCCGGCTCCACGACGCTCGTCGCGTCGTACTTCCCGCCGATGCCGACCTCCAGGACGGCGACGTCGACGTCCTCGCGGCCGAACTGCCAGAGCGCCATCGCCGTCACCACCTCGAAGAACGTCGGCGCGTCCCCGTCCGCGGCGCGCTCGTTCACGCGCGGCCGCACCGCCTCGACGAACTCCGTCAGCGCCGCCTCCGACAGCTGGCGGCCGTTCACCGTCACGCGCTCCCGGACGTCGTCGAAGTGCGGGGACGAGTACAGCCCGACGTCCAGGCCGGCCTCCCGGAGCGCCGACTCCACCAGGCGGGCCGTGCTGCCCTTGCCGTTCGACCCCGCGACCTGCACGTACGTCGGGCCCTCGTGGGGGTCGCCGAGCGCGTCCAGCAGGTCCGCCGTCGAGTCCGTGCCGGGCTTCGGCCGGTAGCGGCGGAGGTCGAGGAGGAAGTTCGCCGCCTCGTCGAATCGCATAGTCGGACCGAACGTACCCCACCGCATTAGGCTGTCGGACGCGGGTCCGTCCCGGGAGCGTCCGGGCGCAGCTGTGCTCCCCGAACCCGTGGGACGCGGCAGCAGGGTTCGTGAAACGGCTGTTTTACCTATCCGAACCCACTTCTACGTAGGTCGTACTACTCCGGGGTATGGATCGACGAAGCTTCCTCGCTTCCGCGTCCGCCACGGTCCCCCTCGCCCTCGCGGGCTGCCTCGGCGGCCAGGACGACTCCTCCACCACCACGACGACCGAGCCGACAGACACGACCGAGCAGACGACCACCCAGCAGACCACGACGACCTCCGGCCCGCTGTCCTTCGGCGAGGAGGTCAGCCTCTCCGGCGACCGCGCCATCGCCGTCGCCGACGCGTCCTCCACGGCGTTCGTCGTCTCCCGGGACGGCAGCGAGCGCGTCGTTCACGCCGGGAACACGACGCGGTACGTCGTCGTGACCTTCCAGGTCGACGCCATCAGCGACTACGAGTCCTTCGTCCCCCAGAACGTCACGCTCACCATCAACGACGCGACGTTCACGGACCCCGTGTTCCCGCTCGGCGGCGGCTTCAATCAGTTCGCCGCCGCGTACCCCGTGCCGAACGACGTCACGCCGTACACCGCGTCGGTCGACCTCGACACCGGCGACACGACCGCGACCTGGGAGTTCACCGCCCGCGATATCCAGGCCATCTCCCAGACCGTCGACTTCGAGGTGACGAAGGTCACCGCGCCCGACAGCGTCGCCAGCGGCGCCGGCTTCTCCGTCGACCTCACCGTCGACAACGCCGGCGACGCCATGACGTTCGTCACGAAAGTCGAGGGCACGTCGGGCGCGCCGTTCCGCACGTCCTTCGACGTCCCCGCGGCGACGAAGAAGACGGTCACCGTGGACGCCACCGCGCCAGACGCCGGCGACGCCAGCGAGTTCGACGTCACCCTCGACTGGGGTGCCAACACCGCGACGCGCACCATCAGCTACGAGTAGCGATACGTCAAACAGCTGTTTGTCCAAACACAGGGGTTTTGATACTACACCCCGTCGAACCGAGTGGAGCGCGCCCACCCCGCTGACAGAATCGCTTGCCAGCCCTCCACCCCGCTGTCATCCCGACTCCGCGCTCCACCCTCCCCTCCGCCGCACTTCTGAAAGACTTCTGGTAGCAACGACGCTAGGAAACAGATAGTTTCGCGTTCCAGCCGCCCCCTCCCCGAATGCGGCTGGCAGAGCCCGCGGGCTCGCGCCGCGAGTTTCCGCAACTCCCTCGCTAGCGCTCAGTCGTGGCGGAAACGACCGATTGGCTCGCCACGCTCGCCAATCGAACTTCCGGCACTCCTTCGCTGACGCTCAGTCGTGCCGGAAGCACCGCGTCGCTCGCAGGCTCGCGCCGCGAGTTTCCGCAACTCCCTCGCTAGCGCTCAGTCGTGGCGGAAACACCGGAAATCTCGCTTCGCTCGATTTCCGAGCTTTCGGCAACTCCTTCACGCTGTTCAGTCGTGCCGAAAGCACCGATGCCCGGTGAACACCATCGCCATCCCGTGCTCGTCGGCGGCCTCGATGACCTCGTCGTCGTTCTTCGACCCGCCCGGCTGGACGACCGCCTCCACGCCCGCCTCGGCCGCCGCCTCGATGCCGTCCGGGAACGGGAAGAACGCGTCCGACGCCATCACGGCGCCGTCCGCGTCCTTCCCCCCCGCGTCCCGCGCGGCCTTCTCCGCCGCGATCTCCACGGCGTCCACGCGCGACACCTGGCCGACGCCGAGCCCGACGGTCTCCGTGCCGTCCGCGAACAGGATGCCGTTGGACTTCACGTGCTTCAGGACGCGCCACGCGAACAGCATCGTCTCCAGCTCCTCGGCCGTCGGCTCGCGCTCCGTGACGACCTCGAAGTCCTCCAGCGTCGGCGCCCAGCGGTCCCGCTCCTGGACGAGGCGGCCGCCCACGATGGGTTTCTCCGCGAAACGCTCCGTCCGCTGCTCGGGGCCGAACTCGCCCACCGCGAGCACGCGCAAGTTCTGCTTCTCGGTGAGGACGTCGAGCGCGTCGTCCGTGTAGTCGGGCGCCACCACGACCTCCTTGAACGAGTCCGCGATTCGCTCGGCGGTCGCCGCGTCGCAGGTCCGGTTCAGCGCGACGATGCCCCCGAACGCGCTCTTCGCGTCCGTCGAGAGCGCGTCCGCGTACGCGTCCGCGAGCGTGTCAGCGGTCGCCGCGCCCGCCGGGTTCGTGTGCTTGATGACGGCGGCCGCCGGGTCCTCGAACTCCTTCACGAGGCCGAGGGCGGCGTCCGCGTCGTTGTAGTTGTTGTACGAGAGGTCCTTCGCGGTGTCGTTCAACTGGTCGGCGTGCACGACGCTCGCCTCCGCGCAGGTGTCGTCGCGGTAGACGGCGGCGTCCTGGTGGGGGTTCTCGCCGTACCGGAGCGCGTCCGCGCGGTCCGCGCTCGCGAGGCGGCGCGCCGGGAAGTCCCCGCCGACGTCGGCCGGCGTCTCCACGCCGTCCGCGGTGACCTCGAGGTCGCCCTCGGCGAACCACCGGACGGCCCGCGGGTACGCCTCGAACTCGGCTCCGTAGAGTACGCGCTCCTTGAGGTCGTCGGCGTCGTCGTCGGCGAACACGGGCACCGGCTCCTGGGTGACGATGGGGCCGGCGTCGATGTCGTCCTCGCGGACGCTGCCGTCGTCGGCGACCGCGTTCGTGACGACGTGGACGGTACATCCCGTGACCGAGACGTCCGCGTCGAGGACCTGCTCGTGGGCGTCGGCGCCCGGGAACGCCGGCAGGAGGCTCGGGTGGACGTTCAGCGTGAGCGGGACCGCGTCGAGGAAGACCTCAGAGAGGACGCGCATGTAGCCGTCGAGGCAGACGAGGTCGACGTCGTAGTCCGCGAGCGCGTCCACGAGCCGGCGCTCGTGGTCGCGCCGAGACTCGCCGTCGCGGCGCTCCACGACCTCGGTCGGGACGCCGCGGTCGGCGGCGGCGTCGAGGACGGGCGCGTCGGCGTGGTTCGAGACGACGACGGCGAGGTCGGCGCCGCCGGGTTCCAGGTCGTCGACGTGCAGGAGGTTGCGGCCGCGGTTGCTGGCGAGTCCAGCGATGCGAGTCATACCAGTCACTGCGCCCGCGACCCGCAAAGTGGTTGCGGTTCCACGCCGCGAAGTATGCACGTTCGACGATAGAAATCGGGATATTTCGCAGAATGGCGGACGCGGTATGCACGTGTGTGGTCTCGGGGGACCGGCAGGCTTTTGCCCCGAGCGAAGCCACTCGCTCCCATGACCGACCAGAGCCCGCTGTACGCGGTGACGCCGCTGGACGGCCGGTACGCCGACCGCACCGCGCCGCTGGCCGCGTACGCGAGCGAGGCCGCGCTGATGCGCGCTCGCGTCCGCGTCGAAGTCGAGTACCTGCTCGCGCTCGCCGACCTCGACGCCGTCCCCCTCGAGCTCACCGACGACGAACGCACCGACCTCCGGGACGCCTACGAGTCCTTCGAGTCCGCGGACGCCGAACTCGTCAAGCGGATCGAGACGGCGGGCACCGAGACGTACGACGCCACCAACCACGACGTGAAGGCCGTCGAGTACTTCGTCCGCGAGCACGCGCCCGACCGCGCCCACGCCTGGATTCACTTCGGGCTCACCAGCGAGGACGTCAACAACCTCGCGCACCGCCTGCTCGCGAAGCCCGCCGTCCGCGACGTCCTCGTCCCCGAGCTGCGCGCGCGCCGCGACCAGCTCACCGAGTTCGCGCACGAGTACGCCGACCTCCCGATGCTCGCGCGCACCCACGGCCAGCCCGCGACGCCGACGACGTTCGGCAAGGAGATGGCCGTCTACGCCGCCCGCCTCGGGCGCGCCACCGCCCGCGTCGAGGACGCCGCCGACGCCCTCGCCGGGAAGCTCGCTGGCGCCTCGGGCACGTGGGCCGCCCACCACGCCGCCTACCGGGACGTCGACTGGCGGTCGTTCTCCCGGGAGTTCGTCGACTCCCTCGGCCTCGAGTACGTCGAACCGACGACCCAGGTGAACCCCTGCGACGACCTCGCGGCGCTGTTCGACGCGCTCCGCGGCGCGAACAACGTCCTCCTCGACCTCGCGCGGGACGCCTGGCTGTACGTCTCCCGGAAGTACCTCGGCCAGGAGGCCGCGGACTCCGAGACGGGGTCGTCGACGATGCCGCACAAGGTCAACCCCATCGACTTCGAGAACGCCGAGGGCAACCTCTCGAAGGCCAACAGCGACCTCTCCTTCCTCGCTGACTACCTCACGACGAGCCGCCTCCAGCGGGACCTCTCGGACTCCACGGTGAAGCGCAACGTCGGCGCGACGCTCGCGTACTGCCTGCTCGCGTACTCGAAGCTCGGCGACGGCCTCGGGAAGGTCGCGCCGAACGAGGCCGCGATGCGCGAGGACCTCCGCGCGAACCCCGAGGTCATCGGCGAGGCCGTCCAGACGATTCTCCGCCGCGAGGGCCACGACGACGCCTACGAGCGCGTGAAGGACCTCACTCGGGGCGAGCGCGTCGCCCTCGAGGACTTCCAGGAGCTGTTCGCGTCCCTGGACGTCGACGAGGACGTCCGCGAGGAACTGCTCGCGCTCACGCCCGAGTCCTACACCGGCCTCGGCGCCGACATCGCCCGGGACGCCTGACGCCGACTGTTCTCTCGGAGCGGCTCAGACGAGCGCGGCGAGCGCGTCCGTCACAACCTCTGCGGCGCGTTCCACGTCCGACCGGCGCACGTACTCGCGTTGGGCGTGCGCGACCGGTCCATCGTCGTCGGCCAGCACGCCCGGTCCGAACACGACCGTCGGCGCGTCCGCGGCGAAGTAGGACGCTTCCGTGGCGGCGCCGAACGGTTTCGGGTCGGCCGCGCCCGCTTCCCGGAGCGCGCGCACCACGTCCGCGTCGTCGGGCGTGTCGAACGCTTCGAGGAACGGCGTGTCGCGCTCGACCGGATTCACGTCCACGCCCACGTCCTCGGGCACGGCGTCGCGGACGTGCGCCTCGAAGTCGGCGAAGAACGACTCCTGTGTCTCCGGCGGGACCGTCCGCCGGTCCACGACGACATCGCAGTCGTCGGGCACCCGATTAGCGGCGTCCCCGCCCCGGATTCGCGTCGGCGTCAGCGTCGGCGGCCCGAGTTCCGGGTGGCGGTCGGGGCCGCGCTCCGCGTCGAACCTGCGAATCGCGGCGAGCGCCTGCTCCGCGGCGGCGACGGCGTTCGCGCCCGAGGCGGGGTCGGCGGCGTGCGCGCCGACGCCGGACAGCGAAACGGTCGCCTGGAAGCGACCGCGGGCGCTCGTGCACGCCGCGAGGTCGGTCGGTTCGCCGACGACGTAGGCGTCCGCGTCGAGGGAGAGCGCGTCTGCGCCCGCCGATTCGGTCTCCTCGTCGGGCGTAATCGCGAGCGTCACCCGGCCCTTCGCGGGGTCGACCGCGAGGAACGCCGCGAGGAGCGCGGCCAGCGGCCCCTTCGCGTCGCACGCGCCCCGCCCCCGAACCACGTCCCCGTCCCGCGAATACTCGACGTGCGGCGGCACGGTGTCGATGTGCGTGTTCAGGACGACGTGCGGCCGCCCCTCTCCCCGGGACGCGAGGACGTTTCCGGCGTCGTCCACGTCGGGCGGGTGGCCGTGCTCGCGCAGGGTGTCGACGAGCAGGTCGCGCATCCCGGACACGTCCTCGTGGGAGGGCGTGCGGACGGCGCGCTCGTGGAACGCGGGCGGGTCGAACTCAGGCATCGACCTGTCGGGCGGGTTCGGGGTCGGCTTCGCCCTCGCCCTCGTACTCGGTCGGCCCGCGGAGCGTCGCGCGACCCCCTGAGAGGTCGACGCGGAGAGTCCCACCGGGCGGCCGTACCGACACCCGCTCGCCGCAGCGTCCCTCGCGGTGCGCGACGGCGGCGACGGCGACGGCGCCGGTGCCACAGGACTGCGTCTCGCCCTCGACGCCGCGCTCGAACGTGCGCTGGCGGAAGCCGCCGTCGCCGTCCGGGGAGGCGAAGGTCACGTTCGCGCCCTCCGGGAACACCCCGTGGTGCCGGATTTCGGGCGCGTCGGCTTCGAGTGCCACGTCGTCCACGTCGTCGACGAAGACGACGGCGTGCGGGACGCCAGTGTTCACGGCCGTCACCTCGTAGCCCGCGATGCGCCCCCTGACCATCGCGTCCTCGCTGACGACCGGGACGCCGGCCGGGTCGAACTCGGGCGCGCCCATCTCCACGGTCACCGTCTCGCCGTCCACGTCGGCGCGCCGGGTGCCCGCCTGCGTGTCCAGCATCACGGCGTCGGCGCTGGTCTGCTCGGCGACCCACCGGGCGGCACAGCGCGCGCCGTTCCCGCACATGTCCGCCGTCGAGCCGTCGGGCTGGACGAGTGTCATCACGGCGCGGGGCGGCGTGTACCGGGTCTCGAGCGCGAGGAAGAGCACGCCGTCGACGCCGAGGCGCGCGCACAGCGTCTCGGCGAACGCCCCGCGGTCCGGGACGTGGTTGGACGCGTCGACGATCGCGAAGTCGTTGCCAGTGCCGTGGTATCGGTCGTAGGGAATCATCGTTCGTGTGCAGTGAGTGCGGGGAGGGAGTCGCGTTCGCGGGCGAGCCGGGCGTCGCCGCCCTCGAGGGCGACGACGGCGGGCCGCGGCCGGGAGTTGTACTGGGACGCCATCTCGATGCCGTACGCGCCGGCGTTCCCGACGGCGAGGACGTCGCCGCGCGCCGGCGCGGGGAGGCTGCGGTCCTCGGCGAGGACGTCCGTGCTCTCGCAGATGGGGCCGACCACGGTGACGTCCGCCCGGGACCGGTCGCCGGCGTCCGGCGCGAGCGACCGGACGTCGTGGTAGGCGTCGTAGAGCGCGGGCCGCAGCAGCGCGGTCATGCCGGCGTCGACGCCCGCGAGCGTCGCGCCGCCGGCCGGCTTCACGGTGTTCACTTCGGTCAGCAGGACGCCCGCGTCCGCGACCAGGAACCGGCCGGGTTCGACGACGAGCCGGGCGTCCACGCCGGCGAGCGCGTCCCGGGTCGCGGCCGCGACGGCGTCGAGGTCGAGCGGCTCCTCGTCGGGGTGGTACGGGACGCCGAAGCCGCCGCCGACGTCCACGAACTCCAGGTCCACGGGCGATTCGCGGGCGACGGCGGCGACGCGCTCGACGACCTCGTGGTGAGTCGCGACGTCCGCGTCGGTGAGCACGCCGCTGCCGGCGTGCGCGTGCACGCCGACGACGTCGAACCCGCGGTCGGCGGCGTCGGCGAGCACGCCCAGCGCGTCGCCGTGCGGGACGCCGAACTTCGCGTCCGCACCGGTCGCCACCGCGTCGCTGTGGCCGGCGCCGACGCCGGGGTGGACGCGGAGCGCGAACCGGCCGTCGAACCCGCGCTCCGCGAGCCGGTCGACGGTGTCCCGGGCGCCCGCGACGACCGTCGCCTCGGGCGCCGCGTCGAGCACGTACTCGAGGTCGCGGCCGGGCGGATTGACGGCCGTGTAGTGAATCTCACTGGGCTCGAAACCGGCCTCCAGGGCGCGGTACACCTCGCCCGCGGACGCGCACTCCGCGCCGGCGCCCGCGTCCCGGAACGCCGCGAGGACCGCGCGGCCCGCGTTCGCCTTCACGGCGTAACACACGTCGGCGTCCGGGAACGCCGCCGCGAGCCGGTCGTAGTTCGCTCGGACGCGGTCGAGGTCCTGGACGTACAGCGGCGTGCCGTACTCCGCGGCGAGCGCCCGCAGGTCGCCGGCCGACCAGTCCGCGAGCCGTCGAACCGCGGGCGCCCCCGTCACGACCGCAGCACCTCCTCGCGCTGGGTCGCGTCCAGCGTCTCCGCCTCCAGGTCCATCGCGACGACCGCGGGCTTGTACGCGCCGCCGTCGAAGAGGTCGTGCTCGCCGACCGAGGACTCCACGAACCGCGTGAATGCGCGGCGCTCCGGCGGCAGTTCGCCGTACAGGACTTCCTCCTCGACGAGGTCGTAGACGGGGATGCGGGGCGTCAACAGCGTGTTCTCGCCGACGACCGAGTCCTCGCCGACGACGAACCCGGACGTGACCCGGCAGCCTGCGCCCAGCGAGACGCCGTCCTCGACCACGACGGGCGCGTCCTCGACGGGCTCGAGGACGCCGCCGATCAGCGTGTTCGCGCCGAGCTTGACGTCCTCGCCGACCTGCGCGCACGACCCGACGGTGTCACAGGAGTCCACGAGGGTGCCGTCCCCGACGTGCGCGCCGACGTTCACGAACGCCGGCGACATCACGATGCAGTCGTCGCCGACGTGCGCGCCCCGCCGGAGCACGGTGCCGTCCGGCGTGTTCCGGGTGCCTCGCGCCAGGAGGTCGTCGGTGGCCCGGAGCGGGAGGACGTCGTGGTACGCCACGCCGCCGTACTCGCGGCGCTCGGTCTCCCGGAGCGCGAAGTTCAGGAGGACGCCGCGCTTCACCCACTCGACGGCCGCCCACTCGCCGCCGTCCTCGCGGGCGGCGCGCACGTCCCCGGCCTCCAGGGCGTCGAGGAACGCGTCCAGGGTGTCGGCGTCGCCGGCCGACGCGGTGTCCGCCGAGAGGTCGCCGGCCTCGTGGCGCGCCCAGAGGTCGCGGATCTCGCTCTCGAGGCTCATACGGCCGACGCCACCTCCGAGAACCGGTAGAAGCCGGGCGACTGGTCGGCGAGCCACGACGCGGCGTCGAGCGCCCCGGCCGCGAACACGTCCCGGGAGCCCGCGCGGTGCGCGAGTTCGAGGACCTCGCTGTTGCCCGCGAGCAGGACCTCGTGTTCGCCGGTCACGTCGCCGGCGCGGCGCGCGTGGACGCCGACCTCGCCCGACTCGCGGGGCTGGTCGCCCTCGCGGCCGTGGACGCGGTCGGCGTCCGTCCCGCGCGCGTCGTCGATTCGGTCCAGGACGAGGTTCGCGGTGCCGCTGGGCGCGTCCACCTTCCCGTTGTGGTGGGTTTCGGTGACCTCGACGTCGTACTCGGGGAGCGCCGACACCGCGGCTTCGACCGCGTCCAGGAGCGCCTGGACGCCCCGGGAGAAGTTCGCGCCGAGGAGCACCGGCGCTCGCTCGCCGGCCGCGCGCAGCGACGCGCGCTGGCCGTCGCTGAACCCCGTGGTCCCCACCACGATCGGGACGCCGGCGTCGGCGCACGCGGACGCGTACTCGACGCTCGACGCCGGCGCCGTGAAGTCCACGACCGCGTCCGGCGCGCGCGACTCGAGGAGCGCGCCGAACTCGCCGGCCGAATCGAGGTCGGTGTCCGCCGAGTTACTGTCCGGGTCCCGCGTCGTCGCGAACGCGACCTCGTGGCCGCGCTCCCCGGCGACCGCCCGGACAGTCCGCCCCATCCGGCCGGTTGCGCCAGTCACCCCGACTCTCATGCGGGTACCTCTGCCGCCTCGAGGTCCGCGAGCACGGACTCGAGGGTGTCGTATTGGTCGTCGGACAGCGCCGAGAGCGGCGACCGGTAGTTCGCGGGGCCGTGCCCGCGGATCTCCTGGGCGGCCTTCACGGGAATCGGGTTCGTCTCCGCGAACAGCGCGCGGTTCAGCGCCGCGAGCTCGTGGTGGCGCTCGCGGGCCGCCGCCAGGTCGCCGTCGAGCGCCGACCACACGAGGTCGCCGACGCGCTCCGGTTCCACGTTCGCCGTGACGCTGATTGCGCCCCGGCCGCCCACGGAGAGAATCGGCAGCGTCAGGCCGTCGTCGCCGGAGAGCACGGTGAAGTCCTCGCCGCGCGTCCGCTCGACGACCTCGCTGACCCGGCTCACGTCACCGCTCGCCGCCTTGTACCCGACGACGTTCTCGTGGCTCGCCAGCGAGACGGCGGTCTCCACGGCGATGTTCCGGCCCGTCCGCGACGGCACGTTGTAGACGACCTGGGGGACGTCCACGCGGTCCGCGACCTCCCGGTAGTGAGCCTCCATGCCCTCGGGTTCGGGCCTGTTGTAGTACGGCGAAATCAGGAGGAGCGCGTCGGCGCCCGCGTCCGCGGACCGGCCGGCGAGTCCGACGGCCTCGTGCGTCGAGTTGCTGCCAGCGCCCGCGATGACCGGGACGTCGTCGCCGGCCGCGTCCACGACCGCCTCCACGACCTCCACGTGTTCGTCGTGCGTGAGCGTCGCGCTCTCCCCCGTCGTCCCGACCGGGACGAGGCCGTCGACGCCGCGGTCGACGAGGCGCCGGGCGTGCGCTCGGAGTCGTTCGAAGTCGATGCGTCCGTCGTCTGTGAACGGCGTCGTCATCGCGGGGTAGACGCCGTCCACTGGTGTGCTGAGTTCCATTGGTGTGTGCTGGGAAACGCCGATTAGCGAGTGGTGCCCGTCGCGTGAACCCGGCACGGGGGTGCTACGCCCGCGGCGAGCCTATCGAGTGGCTGTGCCGCGTTTGCGTTTCCCGAAGAAGGAGACGGCGCTCCCCGGGGCCGCGGTCGCGTCGGAGGGAACGCCGGTCATACCCCAGGATGCGACCCACACCGGTAAATGCCTGTCGCCGGGGTCAACGCCTGCCGGACTCGCGTCCGGGCGCTCCGCGCGCCGCTGACAGACTCGCGGCCCGCGGCCCACCAGACCCGCCATCCCCCGCTCCCGGAGAGACGCATTCGGGGGTTTTTTGCGTCCTCTGGCCGGAGTACCGGTGGATGCTCGTCCTCGGCGACGCCCACGCCGCCACGCCCGACCGCCGCCGCGCGCTCTTCGCCGCGTACCGCGACGCGGACGCCGACGTCGCGCTCCAGGCCGGGGACCTCATGTACTACGACCTCCCGATTCCGACGTACTTCGTCGCCGGCAACAACGAGGACTTCGACGTCGTCGAGTCCCTGCGCCACGGCCGCGTCGAGAGCGGCGACGTCTCGAATGCGGTCCTCCTCCACAGCACCGTCGAGGACGTCCACGGCCTCCGGGTCGCCGGGCTCTCCGGGAACTACGCGCCGACGCAGTTCGAGAAACCCCGGGAGCTGCTGCACGGCGACCGCCGCCGGCACTTCGTCCGCGAGGACGTCGAACGCGCGAAGGAACTCGAGGACGTCGACGTCTTCATCGCGCACGAAGCCCCCCACGGCCTCCCCGTCACCGAGGAATACGACGTCGGCTGCAAGTACATCGACGAGATTCTGCAGGCGGTCGAACCCGACCTCTGTCTCGTCGGCCACCACCACGAGGACGCCGAGAGCACGTTCGGCGAGACGCGCGTGCGCTCGCTCGCCCCCGCCTGGGAGCACTACTACGAACTCGACCCGGACACGCTCGAACTCGCGCGCTTCGAGACGCCGTCGGCGTGACCGACCTCGGCGAGGCCACCACTCTGGAACGACAGGCGAAGCGACGACCAGCGCGTACTTTCTTTACGTGACGAACCCGTAGCGGGGGTATGCCGCCGATTCACTCCGGGCAGCGCGTCGCCGTCCTCGCCGACGCGCAGAACCTTTATCACTCCGCACAGAGCGTCTACTCCCAGAACATCGACTACTCGTCGCTCCTCGAGAAGGCCGTGCAGGGCCGCCAGCTCAGCCGGGCCATCGCGTACGTCATCCGCGCGCAGGCCGAGGACGAGGACCGCTTTTTCGACGCGCTCCACGACATCGGCTTCGAGACCAAGATCAAGGACATCAAGACGTTCGGCGACGGGTCGAAGAAGGCCGACTGGGACGTCGGGCTCAGCCTCGACGCCGTCGCGCTCGCGGACCACGTCGACACCATCGTCCTCTGCACGGGCGACGGCGACTTCTCCCGGCTCTGCCACCACCTCCGCCACGAGGGCGTGCGCGTCGAAGTGATGGCGTTCTCCTCGTCGGCGTCGGAGGAGCTCGTCGAGGCCGCCGACGCGTTCGTCGACCTCAGCGAGCGAGAAGAGACGTTCCTGCTCTAGACCATCCGGCCGTCCGAGCCCGTGCTCCCCATCAGGAGGGATGCCGCCGCAAGCCCGGTCGTCGCCAGTCCCGCCGCGCCGAGCAGCGTCATCGTCGCCGACGGGTCGAGCCCCGACCAGAACAGCAGCACCGAACTCGCGACGAGCAACACGCCCGCGATACCGATCTTCGTAGTGTCGTCCATGGACGCCGGTAACCCCCCGAGTCACATAAGCGCATCCACTCTCCCGTAGCTGACGCTGACGCCGCGGATTCGACGCCGGCTCGCCGACCCGAAGCGGCTTTACGCGCGGCCTGCCGACCGGCAACCATGCAGGACGCGGACGTCGCGGCGCTCCGGACCGTCGCGGACTACCAGTTCGGCGCGGCGGCCGGCGCGGCGCTGTTCCCCCACGGCGAGGACCTGGAGGTCCGGCGCTCGAGCACGGGCCGCCCCCAGCAGGTCGCCCGCGAGGACGGCAGCCGGCTCGTCTCCGTGGGCCTCGACGGCCGACTCACGCTCGGCGTCGCGGGCGGCCGGCGGCTCGCGGACGCCCTCGAGTACCCGGCGGCGCGCGTCGTCGTCGGCGACGAGAGCGAGCCGTTCGTCCGGGACGGCAAGAACGTCTTCGCGAAGTTCGTCGGCGACGTCGACGACGCCGTCCGGGCTGGCGACGAGGTCGCCGTCGTCCACGAGCGCGGCGACCTCGTCGCGGTCGGGCGCGCCGAACTCGACGCGCAGTCGATGCGGGACTTCGACACCGGGATGGCGGTGATGGTCCGCGACGGCGTCGAAGCCGAGTGAGTCACCGCGACGCCCCGAACGCGGCGTAGCGCGCGGCTGTCGGCGCTACGGCGCACTACTCGGGTTCGCCATCCTTTTCTTCCCGCGACGCGAGCGTTCGCGTATGTTTGGAGGCGGCGGCATGAACCCACGGAAGATGAAACAGATGATGGAACAGATGGGGATCGACGTCGATGAGATCGACGCCAGCGAGGTCGTCATCAAGCAGGCCGACGGCACCGAACTGGTGTTCTCGGACCCCGACGTGACGAAGATGGACGCCCGCGGGCAGGAGACCTACCAGATCATCGGCGAGCCGAGCGAGCGCGAGGCCGCGGAACTCGAGGCCGGCGGCGAATCCGGCGGCGAGGAAGCCGACGGCACTGACGCCGGCGGCGAGGGGATTCCCCAGGGCGACGTCGACATCGTCGTCCAGCGCACCGGCGCCAGCGAGGACGAGGCCCGCGACGCCCTGGAGGCGGCCGACGGCGACCTCGCGGCGGCCATCGACCGGCTGGAGTGATGCTGCTCGTTCGGGGCGACCGCGAGTTCCTCGTGGCGCCCGGCGAGGAACTCCACACCGACCTCGGCGTCGTCGAAGCCCCGACGGACCCGGAGCCCGGGCAGACCGTCGAAACCCACCTCGGCGAGCCGTTCACGGTCCGGGAGCTCCGCGCCCCCGACCTCTTCAATCACTTCCAGCGCACGGGCGCGCCGATGATGCCGAAGGACATCGGGCTCGTCGTCGGGCACACGGGCGCGGCCGCCGGCGACCGCGTGCTGGACGCCGGCACGGGAACCGGCGTCCTCGCGGCCTACCTCGGCCGCATGGGTGCCGACGTCCTGACGTTCGAGCAGGACGCCGAGTTCGCCGAGGTCGCCCGGGAGAACATGGAGCTCGCGTCGGTCGCGGACCGCGTCGAGGTGCGGGCCGGCGACGTGACCGAACACCTCGAGGACCTCTCGGGGTTCGACCTGCTGACGCTGGACACCCAGGACGCGCCCGCGGTCGTCGAGCGCGCCGGCGACCTCCTGGTGTCCGGCGGGTTCGTCGCCGTCTACTCGCCGTTCGTGGAGAACGCGCGCGCCGCCGAGCAGGCGGCCCGCGACGCGGGGCTCGCGGGCGTCGAGACGGTGGAGACGATCCAGCGCGAGATGGACTTCGACGAGCGCGGGTCGCGGCCGTCGACCGCGGGCGTCGGCCACACCGGCTACCTGTTGTTCGCGCGGAACCCGTAGCTGTCCGGCGGCTGTCCGTGGGGGCGGCTCGCCGCCTCGCCGCTGTGACCGCCCCGCGTGCTGTCAGGTCACGCGCAGGACTGGTCGCGTCCTCGTACTTGAACTCCGGGGCGGCTGTGGCGGCAGCGCGCGGCGGTCTAGTTGTCGTCTTCGCGCCAGCGGTGCTCGCACTCCGTGCAGATGAAAAAGCGCGTCTCGGACTCGTCGGCGGACCGGATCTGTTGCATGTACCAGTGCGCGCGGTCGTTCCCGCACTCCGGACAGTGGACTTCCGTCGTCGGGAGGCCCTTGTCCTCGGCGTCGCTGACGTCGACGATCTCGGTCTCCTCCTGGCCTTCGGTGACCACGTAGGAGGCGTCGGGGTTCTTCGGCTGCTTGTTCCCGCAGCTCCCGCAGACCCAGAGGCCGTCCTCTGCTTTCATCATCGAGCCGCACTCGTCGCAGAATTCCATACCAGACGTAGCGATTCGTCGCAGTTAAGCCCCCTGTTTCGGCCGGCTCTCGGCGCCGCTACCGGACGAGCGCTCGGTCCAGTTCCCGGGTCGGCGACCTGGGCCGTCCGGGTGTCGTCCGGGTGTCGTCCGGCCGGGAGCCGGCGCCCGGTCTCACTCGAAGTCGGGTTCGCGGTCCTCGAGGAACGCCTCCATGCCCTCGCGCTGGTCGTGGCTGCCGAACAGGCCCGCCCACGTCCGGCGCTCGAAGTCGAGGCCGGCAGCCAGCGTGGTCTCGTGGCTCTGGTTGATGGCCTCCTTCGCGGCGCGGAGCGCGGTCGCGGGCTGGGCGGCGAGGTCGGCGGCGAGGTCCGCGGCGTGCTCGCGGAGTTCGTCGTGCGCGACGACCTCCCCGACGAGGCCTTCCTCGTGGGCGTCCGTTGCGTCGAGGCGGTCCCCGAAGTAGATTAGTCGCCGCGCGGTCTCGTCGTCGACCAGCCGGGGGAGCCGCTGGGTGGCGCCCCAGCCCGGGATGATGCCGAGGTCGATCTCCGTCTGCCCGAGGACGGCGCGCTCGGACGCGACGCGGAGGTCGCAGGCGAGCGCGAGCTCCATCCCGCCGCCGAACGCGTAGCCGTTGATGGCGGCGACGACGGGCGCGGGGAACGACTCGATGCGGTTCGCGACCTCGTGGCCGAGGTCGGCGTACGCCTGGGCTTCCGCGGTGTCCATGTCCACCATGTAGGAGATGTCCGCGCCCGCGACGAACGCCTGGTCGCCGGCGCCCGTCAGGACGACCGCGCGGGCGTCCGCGTCCGCGGCGTCGTCGAACGCGCCCAGGAGCGCGTGCAGCGTCTCCACGTTCAGGGCGTTCAGGCTGTCCGGTCGGTCGACGGTGACGGTCGCGACGCCGTCGTCGACGTCGAGGCTGACTGTGTCTGTCACGTCCGGATGGACGGCGACCGCGAGTATAAGACTCCGGGATGGCGCGGCGCGCCCGAGTGGGGTCGAGGCGTTCGACGCTCGCTCGGCCCGACCCCCTTCGCAAGCCCGAAATACCGCCCCGGAGAAACGGGGGCTATGACGCTCTCCGAGGAGGACCGCGAGCGGCTGGCGGACGTCGTGGAACTCCAGCCGACCAAAAACGGCGAGCTGCAGGAGCGCTGGGGGATGGAAAGCGGGAGCGAGGTCCACCAGTACCTCGAGGAGACGCTGCGGGACTACTACTACCGGGACGAGGACAGCATGATTCGCGCGACGACGGAGGCCGCCGCGCTCGTCGGCGCGGCGCCCGAGGACGGGGAGGCGCCCGCCGTCCACATGTCCGACACGGAGCGGAAGGTGTTCGCGGTCATCGCCGGCCCCGACGAGCGCGCCGAGAGCGTCGTCAGCGTGCTGCACGCGGTCCGTGACGCGTTCCCGGAGGCGAGCGACCTGGCGTCCGGGGACGTCCGGCGCGCGCTCCAGACGCTGAAGCGCAAGGGCATCGTGGAGGTCGAACACCGCACCGTGCCGACGTACAGGCTCGCGGTGCCCCGCGACGAGGTCAACGTGGAGTCCGACGAGGGCGACGAGGAGTAGGCGACGGACGTGGGCGACGGCGAACGTCGACTTTCTAGCGCTGTCTGTCGCGGCGGTCCTCGAGGACGCGCCGGACCGCCGCGCCCGGGCCGCCGTCCAGCGGCCAGCCCTGCTGGCGCCACGCTGGCGGCTCGGGCTCGTATTCCGGACACGAGCCAGCGCACTCGGCCGCCGTCTGTTCGCGGTCCTTCGCCCGGCAGTACGGGAGGTAGCCGTGCTCGCCCCGGCGGACGTCGAAGTGCCGGCAGTCCGGCCGCATCGTGTCGACGTACGACCGCCAGCCGCGCTCGTAGGCGCGCTCCGCGATCTCCAGGCGCTTCTCGGCCTTCCAGTCGGCGTCGACGTACTCGAAGCTCGCGGGCGACTGGTCGAACTCGCCGCCCGACGGCCGGTCCGTGATGCGGGTGCCGGCGGACGCGGGGTTCAGCGACCGCGGGCGCCACTCGACGGACGCGTCGCCGTCGTCGAAGACGAGGATGCCGGCCTCGACGGGCATCTCGGCGAGCAGCGCGCGTTCCACGCGTTGGCCGTCGGACTCGGTCGCGAGCCACACCTCGTCGGCGAGCGCGAGCGCGACGTCCCGCTCCAGCTGGTCCGCGAGCGCGTCCGCCGCGGACGCGTCCAGGTCGGGCTTGTTCTCGATGGCGACGACGCGCTCGACCCAGTCCGGGTACGCCCACTTCCGCCGGAGTTCGATCCGGTTACCCTTTCGCCTGGTCTCGACGACGCCGCGGTCGGCGGCGCGGTGGACGGCCTCGCGGACGTACCGCCACGGGTAGCCCGGGTGCGGGAGCGCGTCCCGGTAGAACGCCCAGTCCTCGGGGGCGTGCCGGACGACGTGCAGGAGGTCGGAGTCCAGTCGCTGCCCGCCGAAGTGCCCGCGCTGGGCGAGCCCGTCGGGGTCGACTTCCACGACGACGGTGTCCCAGCGGCGGTCCCTGGTGCCGAGCTGGCGCGCGACGAACGACGGCACGCGGTCGCCGTCCGGCCGCCAGTGCCGTTCGGCCCACGCGCACACCCGCAACTCGAATCCGAACTCGGAGTCGGCCACGACCACAGTCGTGCGAGCGAGCGACGTACCTCTTTCGCTGTCGCCGAGGAAGAGTGGTGGTCGCCGGCGCGACAGGTGTCGCGGCGTGGCTGCCGCTACGCGGCCGCGCCCCGGACGGGGCGGCCGGTCAGGCCTCTATCTCCTCTTCCTCGAGGAACTCGTGGGCGTCCTCGAGAATCTCCCGGGGGCCGTCCTGCGTGATGGTGTTGATCGCCTGCTCGTAGTCTCGCCACTGCAGGTCCGAGTGTTCGTTCGAGAGTTCAGCGCTCGCCTCGAAGGACTTCGCGATGAACAGGTGGACCGTCTTGTGGATGCGGTCCCCGTTCGCCTCGAACACGTAGTCGTAGTCGTCGCGGAAGCCGTCGACGAGGCGGAAGTCCTCGATGCTGGCTTCCTCCTGTACTTCTCTGATCGCCGTCTGCTGGAGCTCTTCGTCCCCCTCCACGCCGCCCTTCGGGAACTCCCAGTCCCCGGGCCGGCTCTTCAGGAGGAGGTATTCGCGCCGGTCCCGCGTGTCGCGGAACAGGATCGCTCCGGCGCTGGTCGCTTCGACCGTCATTGACCGTACATAAACGACCGGCAGTTAAGAGAATGTCGGACCGAGCGACCGACTCGCACGCTCCGCGGCCAAGCACACGCTTTTTCACGGTGGAACGCGTCATTGCGTACCAGCACCCCCCAGCCATGACCTTCGTAACTAAACTCTCTCTGAAGAGCGGGGACCGCGCGGCCCTCGACGGCGTCGTCTCCGACATCAAGGAGACGTGCCGGCGGAAGGGCGCGGAGATGAAGGGCCCCCACTCCGACGCACCGGACGAGATCAGCGTCCCGCTGTACGCGCGGCTCGGCGGCGACGAGAAGACGAACAACTGGAACTACACCGTCTACCGGCGACGCATCGAGCTCCACGGCCACGACGACCTCGCGCGCTCCATCATGGAGCGCGACTTCCCGTCGAGCGTCCACGTCGAAGCCGAACTGGAACAGGTCAAGCCGCTGGGTTCGTCCGCCTGACCGCGCTCGCTTCTCTCTCGGCCGTCGAAAAAATCGGACAGCGGCGCGTCTAGAACGCGCTCTCGCCGACCGTCTCGAGGTACTCCGCCTCGCCCGTGTGCGTGTCGTCGTCGAAGGACGTCACGCGGAGCCGAACGCGCTTGTCGACGAGGCCGTCCGGGGCGTCGACGAGCCGGAGTTTCGAGTCGCCGACGCGCGCGACGGGGACGCCGTCCTCGGTGCCCGTGACGAACACGGAGAGGTCGTCGCCCTCGTCGAAACTCGGCTTGTTCGTGCGGAACGACCAGCCCTTCGTGTACTTCCCGAGGAGGCTCATAGGCGCGCCACCTCCTCGGACTCGCGGTCGCTCGTGTACTCCAGCCCGAACCCGGTGAGCGCGGCGATCACGAACACCGTCACGAGCATCCAGCCGTGGAAGACGTACGGCACGACCTCCACGGGGTTGACGACCATCGCCTGCGTGAACCAGTCGTACTCCTCGGGGAGCCCCTGGATGACGGTGTACCCGACGAGCACGCCGCCGGACCACGGGAAGATGTACCCGAGCGCGGACGTGTTCGCGTCGAGGATGTTCGCGCGGCGGTAGCCGTTGATGTTGAAGCGCTCGCCGAGGCGCGCGATGTACGGCGCGATGGCGATCTCGGCGGCGGTGTTGATGGTGATCATGGAGTTGACGAACGCGGTGCCGAGCACCATCGTCGCCTCGGCGCGCCGGACGGTGGTGGCGACGGAGTTCAGCAGCCAGTCCTGGATGGCGCGGAAGCCACCGCCCCGGATCATGATCTGGGCGCCCGCGACGATGAGCAACACGAGCACGATGAGGGGGAAGAACCCCTGGGCGCCCGTGTAGAGGCTGCCGCCGACGCCCGCGCTGACGCCGGCCTGCGAGGTGTCGACGAGTTCGACGAACGGCAGGAACGCGAGGTCCTGCGCGATGGCGAGGTCTTCCGACGCCCGGAAGACGATCATGTCGGAGACGGGCGCGAGGCCGGCGACGACGTTGAAGACGAACGCGACGACGATGCCCCACGAGATGGCTTCGACGATGTGCCGGCCGGCGACCGCGGTGCCGATGACGGCGGCCATCGAGAACAGGTGGAGCAGGCCCGCGGGTTCGGCGTTCCCGACGAGGATCTGCTGGGCGTTCCCGGCGACGTCGACGCCCTGCATGGACGACCCGGCGACGACGTAGCCGGCGAACGCGATCACCGCGGCGACGATCGCGTACTTGAACCGGGACGCGACAACGCCCCCGATGTCGGCGTCCTGGGTGACCGCGGAGACGATGGTGGTGTCGCTGACGGGCGCGAGGTTGTCCCCGAAGGCGGCGCCGGAGAGGATGGCGCCGAACAGCAGGACGGGGTTCGCGCCGAGCAGGACGCCCGCGGGGAAGAACAGCGCGGTGAACGCGACCGTCGTCCCGTACCCGGTGCCGATGCCGGTCGCGAGCAGCGCCGCGAGGACGAACGTGATCGCGGGGAACAGCGACGCGCCGACGCCCGCCGCGTCGGCCGCCCAGACGAGGCCGCTGACGAACTCGCCGGCCTGGATGGTGTCGGCGAACATGCCGGCCCACAGCCACGCCACGACGGCGGTGGCGGCGACCCGGCGGGTCATCCCTTCGAAGATGGTGTTCGCGTACCCCTTCCAGGACCCCTTCACGAAGAAGAGCCCGAGGATGAGGCCGACGAGCATCCCGGCGACGAGCCCGGTGGTGTCACCGATTCTGAGCAGTCCGCTCTGGACGATGGCCCACGCGACGAAGAAGACGAGTGGGAACGCGCTCATCCACTTGCCGCCGTAGAACTCGACCGTCTCGCCCTCGACTGAGCCGGACTCCTCGGCTTCCGCGAGCTCCTCCGAGAGCTCCTCCTCGACGTCGTCGTCTCTGCCACTCATGGTATCATGTTTCACGCCGATGTCGCGTGTGTACAAATAGCTTGTCTGGAGTCGGTGACAGGTATTGCCGGGCGGGGGCGGCGAATCGGCGCCCGCCGGGGGCGGTCGGGCGTCGAGAGTTCTGACACCTTTATTGCGTTCGGCGGCCCGAGGTACTGGCATGAGCCAGCAGCACGCGCTCCGCGACCTGCGGCGGGACCTCCACCGACACCCGGAACCGGCGTGGTGCGAGTTCTACACCACGGCGCGCGTCGTCGAGGCGTGCCGCCGCGTCGGCGTGGACGAACTCCACGTCGGCCCGGACGCGGTCGCGTCGGACGCGCGGATGGCGGTGCCGGACGACGAGACGCTCGCGGAGTGGCGGGAGCGCGCCCTCGCGGACGGCGCGGACCCCGACCTCGTCGACGAGATGGCGGGTGGCCACACGGGCGCGGTTGCCGTCCTCGAGCGCGGCGACGGCCCGACCGTCGCCCTGCGCGTCGACATCGACGCGCTCCACATCACGGAGTCCGACGGCGACGACCACGAGCCCGCCCGGGAGGGATTCCGGTCCGAACACGAGGGCTACATGCACGCCTGCGGGCACGACGGCCACGCGGCCATCGGCGTCGGCGTCCTCGAGGCCGTCGCTGACAGCGACTTCGCGGGGACATTCAAGGTCGTCTTCCAGCCGGCCGAGGAGCGCGTCGGCGGCGGGAAGGCGGTCGCGGTGAGCGGCCACCTCGACGACGTGGACTACCTCTACGCGGTCCACCTCGGCCTCGACCACTCGACCGGCGAGGTCGTCGCGGGCGTCGGCGGCTTCCTCGCGGTGAGCCACGTGCTCGCGGCGTTCGAGGGCGAGTCCGCGCACGCCGGCGCGCACCCCGAGGACGGCCGGAACGCCGTGCAGGCGATGGCGACGGCGGTCCAGAACCTCTACGCGATTCCGCGCCACGACGACGGCGCCACCAGGGTGAACGCGGGCCGCGTCGGCGGCGGCACCGCGACGAACATCGTCCCCGAGGACGCGTTCGTGGAGGGCGAGGTCCGCGGCGAGACAACGGACCTGATGCGGTACATGAAGGAGAAGGCCGAGCGCGTCCTGCGGTCGGCCGCCGACATGCACGAGTGCGACGTCGAACTCTCCACGGAGGGCGAGGCGCCGAGCGCGCGCAGCGACCAGGCGCTCGTCGACGCGTTCGCAGCCGAGGCCGGCGAACACCCGGACGTCGACACTGTCCTGGAGCGGGACGCGCTCGGCGGCAGCGAGGACGCCACCTACCTCATGAACCGCGTCCAGGAGACCGGGGGCCTCGCGAGCTACGTCTGCGTCGGCACCGACCACCCGGGCGGCCACCACACGCCGACGTTCGACGTCGACGAGCGCTCCATCCGCATCGGCGTCGACTCGCTGACGGACGCGGTCCTGCGCGTCGCCGCCGAACGGCCCGGAGAATAGGCGAGAGCGCGAGCGTCAGTCCGCTGGGTTGCGGGAGAAGCGTGCTGACGTCAGTACTTCGGGTCGGCGCCGGTGACGGCGTACACGTCGTCCATGATGTCGTCGCGGCGGGCCTGCCAGTCCGCCATCCGCTCGGGCGAACTCGGGTAGTCCTCGTAGTGCTCGATGAGGCGGTCGGCCACCTGTTTCGTCTTGTAGAAGTTCCAGATCTGGCCCCAGTAGCCGAAGGACTTCAGCGCGGTCACAGCCTTCAGTCGGAGGCTGAAGTCCGCGCTGCCCGCGTAGAGGGCTTCCGCGAGCTTCTCGCCGGGGAGCGCCGCGAGCAAGCCCATGAGGTCGTCGACGTCGACGGCCGTCGAGAGGATGTTGTAGACGTCGAGGCCGGCGTACCGCGCGCCGAAGTGGTCCATCACGCGCTCGTTGTACTCCCAGAGCGCGGCCTCCGAGACGTCGCCGTCCTCGATGGCGTCGACGGCCTGCTCGCCCGCGTACTTGCCGGCGTACGCGGCGCCCGCGATGCCGCCGCCCGTCGTGGGGTTGACGTGCCCGGCGGCGTCCCCGACCGCGATGAACCCGGGCGCGGTCGCGGAGTCGTACGGCCGGCGCGTCGGCAGCGCCGCCCCCAGTTTGTCCTTCACTTCGGCGCCCTCGAACTCGGGGCGGTGCCGGAGGTCGCGCTTGAGGTCGTCGACGAGCTGCATCGGCTCCTCGTTCATCTGGAAGCCGAGGCCGGCGTTGATCTCCGTGCTCGTCCGCGGGAAGTACCAGAGGTAGCCGGCGGCGCGCTCGGTCGGCTTGAACACGAGCGCGTCGTCCCACTCGACCTCCTCGGGGACCTCGACGATCTCGCGGTACGCCGAACAGAACTGCGAGTACGAGACGTTCGTGTCGAACGTGGCGTCCGAGAGGTCGGCCTTGTCCTGGAGGATGGACAGCGCGCCCGCGGCGTCCACGACGACGTCCGCCTCGAACGTGATGGCGTCGCCGTTCCGCCGGCCGACGACGCCCGTGACGCTGCCGTCGTCGTCCTGCAGGACGTCGCCCACGACGACGTCGTAGTGGAACTCCGCGCCGGCGTCCTCGGCGCCCCGGATGACACACCGGCCGTACTCCCAGCGGTCGACGACCGCGAGCTCCCCGGGGACGGGAATCTCGAGGACGGTGTCCTCCTGGGGGATCTCGAAGCGGCCGTGGTCGACGCCCGTGTTCGTGAACGCGGACTCGAGTTTGGACTTCGGGATGGCCTCCGGGAACGCGTCCGCGCCCTTCAGCGCGTCCCCGCACGCGATGTGTCCGGCTTCCTCCGCGGACTTCCGCTCGACGACGGCGACGTCGTAGCCGGCGTTCGCGACCGTCGCGGCCGTGTAACAGCCCGACGTCCCGGCGCCGACGACGAGCACGTCGTACTCGTGGGTGGTCATACCCCCGAGTTGCTCCCCGCGAGGAAAACTCTTTATGGACAATTCGTCGGATTCGGGAGGACGCGGCGGAGGAAAGCGTTTTATCGGCGCTCCCGCAATCGAACGCACATGACCGAGTACACCGTGGAGTTCGTCGGGACCGGCGAGGAGATCCAGGTCGCCGACACGGAGACCGTCCTGCAGGCGTGTCTCCGGGCGGGCATCGCCCAGGAGTACTCCTGCCGGGTCGGGATGTGTCTCGCGTGCTCCGCGAAGATCGAGGACGGCGAGGTGACGCAGCCGGCGGCCCGCGGGCTCACCGACGAGGAGGCTGAGGAGTACGCGCTGACGTGCATGGCGCGCCCGCAGTCCGACCTGAAACTCGACCGCGGGAAGTACCCGCCGAGCATCGAGCAGGACGCGGCCGCCGCGGACCAGGCCGCGGCGGACGACGACTAGGTTCGGGACCGCCCGTTACTGGCCGGACGACGACTAGCTTCGGGACGGTCCGTCACTCGCCTGGGGGCTACCTGTTACTCGCCCGTGGAGGACACCGCGCAGTTGTTCGGCCCGCGCTCCAGGTCGAGCGCGTCGTCGTCGAGCGTTCGGTCGCCGAGGTTCACGGCGACGATGGTCTCGTAGTTCGCCGGCCGCGGCGGCAGGTCCGTCGTCACGCGCTCCACGAAGGCCTCGCGGTCGAGGTCCGCGAGCGCGAGCGACGCCCGGACGTCCCCGAGTCGCTCCGCGAATCCGCCGGAATCCCCGGGTTCGGCGTCGGCGTCGACGTGCCCCGGGAGGACGCGCGCGTCGTCGTCGTGGGCGAAGACGACGTCGTGGACCGTGTCGTACTGCCGGCCGGCGAGGTCGCGGGCGCGGTCGGCGTCCTCGAGGTCGGGGCGGCCGACGCCGTCGAGGAACAGGCAGTCCGCGGTGAGGAGCTCGCCGCCCCACTCGAGCACGACGAGTTCCGACGTGTGCCCGGGCGCGTGATCGACGACGAGTTCGCGGTCCCCCACTGGGAGGCGGTCGCCGTCCGCGGCCAGCGTCGCGTCGTACTCGAGGCCGCGGTCCGCCGCGCCCGCCGGCAGCACGCGCTCGGCGCCGACCTCCTCGGCGAGCTCCCGGACGCCGGAGACGTGGTCGGCGTGGACGTGCGTGTCGACGGCGTACTCCACGGTCACGCCGAGGCCGGCCGCGCCCTGGAGGTAGCGGTCGACCGCGGCGGCCAGCGGGTCGACCACGGCGGCCTCCCCGCCGTCCGCGACCAGGTAGGAGAGGCAGCCGCTCGACGGGCGCTCGTACTGCACGACGCCGTTCCCGAGGTCGTGCGCGACCACGAGGTCGCCCCACGCCGCCATGCCGCCCTCGAGGTTCACGGCGTCGACGCCCGCGTCCCGGAGGTCGGCGGCGACCTCGCCGCTGGCCTCGCCGACGCCGCAGACGACCACGACCGGCTCCGCGAGGGCGTCCGGGACGAGGCCGGCAGGGTCGCCGTTCACGCCCGCCGAGACGAACTCCACGTAGGGGACGTGTTCGGCGGTGACGCCGGGGCCGTCGACGTGCCACGCCTCGAACTCGTCGCGGTCGCGGACGTCGAGGACGCTGACGTCGCCGTCCCTGATGCGGTCGTACAGCTCGCGGGGGGTCACCGAGGGCGCGCTCATACCCCCACTACGGGCGCCCGTGGCAAAAACTCACGTCCGGGGGCCGCCAAAGAGCAGCCATGGACGCCGACGACTTCCGGGACGCCGTCGAGAGCGCGAAGGCCACGGAACTCGACCGCCTCGGGTCCTCGAAGCGCCTCGTCGCGGTGACGGGCGCGGACCTCGCGACGGCGACGGTGCTCCGGCGGGCCGCCGCCAGCGAGGCCGCCGCCGCCCGCGTGTTCGCGGACTGGGCGGACGACAGCGCGGGCGACGCCGCGGCGGCGTTCCGCGGCCTCGCCGAGACGGAGCGCGAGCACTACGACCGCGTCGCCGACGCGCTCGGCGCGGACGTCGACGCCGAGGCGGGCGCGCTCCACGCGTTCCTCCGCGAGCAGGACGACGCCGTGACGCGCGCCGGCGCCGCCGTCGGCCGCGGGCTCGTCGCCGAACGCACGCTCACCCAGTTCGTCGGGTACTTCGTGAACGACGCCGACGAGGCCCGCGCGGACCTGTTCCGCGACCTGAAAGCCGACACGCGCGAGGACACCGCGAGCGTCGCCGACCTGCTGGACGCGGTCTGCGCCGGCGCCGCCGACTGGGAGCGCGCGCAGTCGGCCGCCGAGAGCGCCGTCGACGCGGCGTACGAGGAGTACGTCGACGCACTCGAGGAGATGGGCGTGGACGCGAAGTCCGTCTGCTGACCGGCCTAGCCCCGAGCCGGTGTCGCTGCTCACTCGGGGAAGATGCTCTCGGGGAGGTACGCCGATACGGTCCAGTTAGGCGCGTCGACGACTTCGCTGACCTTGAGGTCGACGGCCGCCGAGCAGAGGATGTAGGCCTCGCTCCGCGTTAGCCCGCGCTCCTCGTGGAGGTGGTCGATCATGTGGCGGGTCGCCTTCTTCGTCGCGTCCATCAGGTCCGGGGCGATGCCGGTCGTGCCGTACATCGGCTCGTCCGCCCCGGTGGGCGTGTAGGGGTGGTCGGACTCGAACTGGGGTTGCTCGACGTCCATATCCGAGCGCACGTCGAACCGCGCCGTCACGAACATCGGCGCCTCGACGCCCGTGACGCAGACCTCGCCGTCGCCCTGCGCGGCGTGGCAATCGCCCGTCGAGAACAGCGCGCCCGCCACTTCGACCGGGAGGTACACAGTCGAGCCGGCCGTGAGGTGCTTGACGTCCATGTTGCCGCCGACGTCCCTCGGCGGGAGCGTGTCGTGTTCGCCGTCCTCCGCGGGCGCGGTCCCGATGGTGCCCGGGAACGGGTCGAGGGGGACTTCGATGCCGTCGACGAAGTGGCCGACGTCGCCCTCGAGGTCCCAGGCGTGGTAGCCTGGGTCCTCGAACTCCTCGGGGAGCAGTCCGAGTCCCATGTCGCCGGGCATGAATCCGGTGTACCCCCAGCGCTTGTGTTCCAGTTCGAGGAGTTCGACCTCGAGGACGTCCCCCGCTTCGGCGCCCTCGACGTAGACGGGCCCAGTCAGGGGGTGGACTGGGTCGAAGCTCACGTCCCCGAAGTCGGCGGCCGTGCTGTCCGGGCCGACCTGGCCGTCGACGGCGTCCCGGCACTCGAAGCGGACGACGTCCCCGGGTTGGACCGTCGCCACCGGGTCGAGCGAGTTGTCCCAGACGTGGTGCACGTTCTCGTCCGCGTCACTCAGTTCGACGTCGGATGATTGTGTCATGCCCTAGCACCTACCACGGGAACGGAAATAAAGCCGACCCCGGTTCCGCGACCCGAACGGCTATCCCCGGTCCGGGCGGAGGAACCCGGCATGGCCTACGACATCGAGCGGTACCTGAACGTCCGCGAGGCGGGCGCGCCGACGGTCGGCCCGAACGGCGAACTCGCCTTCCTCCTGGACGCGACGGGCTCGAACCAGGTGTGGCGCGTCGACGACGCGCAGGCGTGGCCCGACCAGTTGACGTTCCACGACGAGCGCGTCGCGTGGGCGTCGTTCTCGCCGACCCGCGACGAACTCGTCTACGGCATGGACGAGGGCGGCGACGAGTTCGTGCAGCTCTACCGGCTGTCCGCGGACGGCAGCGAGGACGTCCAGCTCACCGCCGCGCCGGACGCCAAACACCAGTGGGGCGGCTGGAGCCACGACGGCGACCGGTTCGCGTACGCCGCGAACCGCCGCGACCAGGCGACCTTCGACGTCTACGTGCAGGGCCGCGACGAGACCGGGGAGGACGCCGACCTCGTCCTCGAGGGCGACCGCTTCGACTACCCGGCGGCCGCGGGCTGGTCGCCGAGCGACGACCGCCTCCTGGTCCACGACAGCCACTCGAACTTCGACCAGGACCTCCACGTCCTCGACCTGGCGTCCGGCGACTGCACGCACGCCACGCCCTGGGACGCGGACTTCCGGCTGTCCTCGGTGGCGTGGGCGCCGGACGGCGACGGCGTCTACGTCACCACCGACTACGAGTCGGACACCCGGTACCTCGCGCTCCTCGACCCCGAGACCGGCGACCTCGACGTCGTCGTCGACGGCGGCGACTGGGAGGTCACGTCCGTCTCCGTCGACGTCGACTCGGGGCGGCTCGCGTACGTCCGGAACGTCGACGGGTACAGCGAACTCACGTTCGCGGACGCCGACGGCACCACTCTCGACGAGTACCCGGAACCCGACCTCCCGGCGGGCGTCGTCTTCGGGCTGAGTTTCGGGCCGGACGCCGACCGCGTCGCCGTCGCGGTGTCCACGCCCACGGAGAACCAGAACGTCCACGTCGTCGACGTCGAGTCCGGGGACGCCGAGCGCTGGACGCGCGCGTCAACGGCCGGCATCCCGCGCTCGGAGTTCCGCGAACCCGAGCTCGTCCACTACGAGAGCTTCGACGGCCTCGAGATTCCCGCGTTCCTCACGCTCCCCGAGGGCGACGGCCCCCACCCGACCATCGTTCACTACCACGGCGGCCCGGAGAGCCAGTGGCGCCCGTGGTTCCACCGCGTCCGCCAGTACTTCGCCGCGAACGGCTACGCCGTCTTCGAGCCGAACGTCCGCGGCTCCTCCGGGTACGGCAAGGAGTTCATGAACCTCGACAACGTCCGGAACCGGATGGACGCCGTGAAGGACGGGAAAGCCGGCGTCGACTGGCTCGCCGCCCGCGGCGACGTCGACGAGGACCGCATCGTCGCGTACGGCGGCTCCTACGGCGGGTTCATGGTGCTCGCCTCGCTCACGGAGTACCCCGAGCTGTGGGCGGCGGGCGTCGACGTCGTCGGCATCGCGAACTTCGTGACGTTCCTCGAGAACACGGGCGACTGGCGCCGCGAACACCGCGAGGCCGAGTACGGCAGCCTCGAGGACGACCGCGAGTTCCTCGAGTCCATCAGCCCCATCGCGAACGCCGAGAAGATCCGCGCGCCCCTACTGGTGCTGCACGGCGAGAACGACCCCCGCGTCCCCGTCGGTGAGGCCGAACAGATCGCCGCGGAGGCCGGCGAGCACGCCCCCGTCGAGAAACTCGTCTTCGAGGACGAGGGCCACGGATTCGCCAAACTCGAGAACCGCATCGAGGCCTACAGCGCGGTCGTCGACTTCCTCGACCGCCACGTCTGACGGCCGGCCGGGATTCAGTTCCGCCGCCACCCCGACCGCCGCTGCTTAGTGGACCGGCCGCGTACGCGTCGACGAATGCATCTGGCCGCCCTCCTCGCCGCGCCGCTCCTCGCGTACGCCGCGAGCCGAGCGGCGGGCCGGTTCGCCGTCCGCGCCGCCGACCGCGTGACCGCCGCCACCCGGCTCCGGCGCGCGAACCGCCTGCTGCAGGCGGCCGCCGGCGTCGGCGGCGTCGCGCTCGCGACCGACTCCCTGCTCGACGACGCCGTCGTCGCCGCCCTCCCCGGCCCCAGTCAGGTCGGCGTGCTCGTCGCGCTCGCGGGCACCGTCGCCGTCGGCGGCGTCCTCCCCGCGCTCGCAGCGCACCTCGGCACCCGGCCCGCGTGGGCGACCGTCGCCGGCCGGCCGCCGGACTACCCGAGCGTCGTCCGGCGGTACCTCGCGGGCGCGACGCTGCTCGCGACGCCCGCGTTCGTCGTCGTCGCGGCGTGGCTGCTCGCCCCCGACGGCCTCCCCGGGCTCGCCGTCGTCGCCCTGGCTGCGCTCCTCGTCGTCGGCGTCCTCCCCGTCGCCGGTGCCCGGCTCGGTCCCGTACGGCTGCCGACGCCCAGCGAACGCGCCGACGTCCCCGAGTGCGCCGCGGGGCTCCGCGTCCGCGTCCTCGAGACCGACCGCAACCCCGTCGCGAACGCCGTCGCCGTCGGCGTCGTCCCCGGCTTCCGGTACGTCTTCGTCACCGACGCGCTCTTCGAGACGCTGGACGACGCCGCGGTCGCCGCCGTCGTCGCCCACGAGGCCGGCCACCACCGCCGCGGCCACGTCCTCGCGCGCTTCCTCGCCACCGGCCTCGCACTCGTCCCCCTCTTCCTGGTGGCGGTCGGCGTCCTCGACGCGCTGCTGCCCGCCGCAGCAGCCTCGGGCGTCCTCCTCCTGCTCGCCGGGCCCGCCGTCCGCTGGACAGAGTACGACGCCGACGCGTACGCCGCCGACCGCGTCGGCGCCGCCGCGATGGAGCGCGCGCTCGCCACGCTCGCCGACCGCGGACTGCTGCCCGCCGACCGCCCGCAGCTCGTCGACGCCGTCTCCCTCCACCCCGCGGTCTCGGCGCGCCTCCAGCGCCTACGCGACCGCAACCGTTTTTGACCGGGTGGGCGAGACTCCGGTGTGGAGTTCGACCGCCGCCGCGTCGCGTTCCGGTTCGCCGTCGCGCTCGCGCTCGTCGCCGCCCTCCTGTACGGCGTCGGCTGGGAGCGCGTCGCCAGCAACCTCCGGGACGCCGACGCCGCGGTGTTCGCCGTCGCCGTCCTCACCTCCCTCGTCGGCCTGTTCGTCAGCAGCGAGGGCGTCCGCGTCGTCCTCGACCTCCCCCCACGGACCCGCGGCGGGTCGGTCGCCCGGCGCGCCGCGCTCGCCGCGATGTTCGTGCGTGGCGTCGTCCCCGCGGGCAACGTCGGCGGCGGCGCGTTCATCGCCTACACCGTCAGCAAGACCGACGAGGCCGACGTCAGCGAGTGCGTCGCCGGCGTCGCGAGCTGGGAGTTCCTGAACATGGTCGCGTCCGCGACGGTCGCCGCCGTCGGCGTCGTCGGCAACGTCGGCAACGGCCGGGACGTCGGCGCCGCGCCGGTCGCGCTCGCCGCGTTCACCGGGATGCTCGGGCTCGTGCTCGTCGCCGGGCGCGCGGTCGCGTCGCGCCGCGAGCGCGTCGTCGACCTCGTGCTGTGGGTGTCCGCGCTCACCCGGCGGACGGTCGGTCGGCTCTACCCCGGACTGGACGACCGCCTGGACCGCGAGAGCGTCCGCGAGGGCCTCGACGGCTTCTTCGACAGCGTCGGCACGCTCGCCCGCGACCGCCGCCGGCTCGCCGCCACTCTGCTCGCCGCGCACGTCGCGGGGCTGTTCGGCGCGCTCCCCCTCTACTTCTGTCTCGAAGCGGTCGGCCTGGCGTCCTCGCTGTTCGTCGTGATGTTGACGATGCCGCTGGCGGGGTTCGCGCTCGCCATCCCGATTCCGGGCGGCATCGGCACGATGGACGCCGCCATCGGCGGCCTGCTCGTGTTCCTGACCGGGCACCCGCTCGGCGTGCTCGCGTCCACGCTCGTGCTGTTCCGGCTGGCGACCTACGGCGTCCACGTGCTCGTCGGCGGCCTCGCGCTCTGGACGCTCGACGAGACCGTCAGGTGACCGCCGGAAAGGGACGAGATGGCGCGACCGCAGGACGTCCCTAGATGACGCCGGTCTTCCGCGCGACCTCGCGGGCGGCGGGCTCGCTGATGCCGCCGCCGAGAATCGTGTACCGGTCCCGGATCTCGTGGGCGGACGTCAGCGCCTCCAGGACCTCGTCGTCGGTGACGCCGAGCTCGTCCGCCGTGGTCGGCGCGTCCAGGCTCGCGAGCGCGTCCCGGACGGCGCGCCACTGGCCCTGCTCGCCGGAGTGCAGGTACTCCGCCATGATGGAGCCGACGCCGACCTGGTGGCCGTGGAGCGCCTTCCCGGGCGCGACGCGGTCGAGCTGGTGGCTGAAGAGGTGCTCGCTGCCGGACGCCGGCCGCGAGGACTCCGCGATGGACATCGCGACGCCCGAGGACACCAGGGCCTTCACGACGACCCACGCGGACTCCTCGAGCTCCGGTTTGATGGAGTCGGCGTTGTCCACGAGCATCTCCGCGGTCATCTGGCTGAGCGAGCCCGCGTACTCGCTGTACTCGAGGTTCTGGAGGCGGTTGGCGAGCCGCCAGTCCTTCACCGCGGTGTAGTTCGAGATGATGTCCGCGCAGCCCGCCGTCGTCAGCTCCCAGGGCGCGTCCGCGATGACGTCCGTGTCCGCGACGACCGCGACCGGCGGCGCCGCCGCGACCGAGTGCCGGGTGTCGCCCTCGGGGACGGAGCCCCGGCCGGAGACGATGCCGTCGTGGCTCGCGGCCGTCGGCACGCTTACGAACGCCGTGCCGAGGTGGTCGCTGGCCATCTTCGCGATGTCGATTGGTTTCCCGCCGCCGACGCCGACGAGGTAGTCGGCGTCGACCTCTCGGGCGACCTCGAGGACGTCCTCGACCGCGTCGAAGGTCGCCTCCTCGACGACGACGAGTTCGGGGTCGTCGCCGGCGTCCTCGAACTGCGCGACGATGCGGTCGGCGGCTACCGACTTCGGCGTCGGGCTCGTCACGACGAGCGGCGACCCAGTGAGGTGGGTGTCGACGACGACCTCCCGCGTTTCCGCGAGGACGTCGTGGCCGACCACGACGTTCCGCGGGAGGCTGATCCACTTCGACTTCTCGAACATGGGGGAACGTCGCCGGGGCGCGAGTAAAAGTCTACTCGTCGCCGCCCTCGGCGTCGTCGCCGCCCGCGTCCGCGGCGTCGCTGGTCGTCGACGCCCCGGTTACTCGTCGTCTCCGCGGTCGTCGGCGTGGTCGCCGTCGACCGGGCGGCGGTAGCTGAGGAACTTCCGCTCGAAGGCGTCGTCGTACATCGACACGGCGGCGTCGTTGTCGACGTGCGCGGACACGCCGAGGTACTCGCAGCCCTCGTCGGCGGCCCACGCCTCGATGCGGTCGAACAGCGCGGTGGCGACGCCCCGGCGGCGGTAGTCTTCTTTCACGTAGAGGCCGTCGACGTGGGTGTACGCGCCGCGCTCGTAGATGTCCGGGCTGTCGTTGCGGACGCCGGCAATGTATCCGGCGAGGTCGCCGTCGACCTCGGCGAGGAAGATGGCGCGGTCGTCGTCGCCGAGCCAGCGGTCGACGCCGGCGTCGGCGACGCCGTCCTCGTCGAGTTCGGAGAACTCGGGGTCGACGGCGGCGGTCTCCCGGAATCCGGGGTAGAGGAGTTCGGTCTCGACGGGCTGTGCGTCCTCGGGGGTGGCTTCTCGTATCTCCATGGGTGTGTCGCGTGAGTCGGTCGGCTGCGGTGCGTTGTCGGGGACGCGCGCGGCGTCACGTGACGAGAAGCCAGGTCATCGGTCAGCTCCACTGCAGCGTTCGGCGTTCCCCGTGAAAAGGATTCGGTGGGTCTGTCAGGCAGTCACGCGCGACACCGTTCCTTGCCGGCCGTCCCGAGTCACACCGTGCCGAGCACGTCGAGCAGCCGCCGTTCGGTCTCCCGGTCGGGCGCGTCCTCCGGGCCGGTGCGGCCGTGCTCGCGGTGGGCGTCGACGGTGCGCTGCATCGCGTCCGCGAGCGGCGTCGACTCGTAGCCGAGCGCGGCGACCTTCGAGGTGTCCAGGAGGTGGGGGTGGCCGCGGTACAGCGGGAAGTCCCCGGGGGCGAGGTCGACGATGGAGAGCTCGCGGGGGCTCGTGTACGCGCGCTCGACGCTCGCGGCGAGGGCGTCCTCGATCAGGTCGAGCATGCCGTCGAGGGTGACGGCGTTCCGGTCGCCGACGTTGTACGCCTCGCCGGGCGTCCCCTCCTCGGCGACCAGGCGGAGGCCCTCGGCGACGTCCTCGACGTACGCGCGCTGCCAGAGGTTCGTGCCGTCCCCGGGCACGACGACCTCGTCGTGTTCGGCGACGCGGTCCACCCAGTACGCGAGGCGCTCCGTGTAGTCGTGGGGGCCGTAGATGACGGGCGGCCGGACCGACATGGCGTTCACGCCGCGGTCCGCGGCGCCGAAGACGACGCGGTCGCCGGCGGCCTTCCGCGCGCCGTACGTCTCCCAGGAGTCGTCGGTCGCTTCCTCGGCGGAGCACGTCTCGAGGGCGGTCTCGCCCTCCCGCTTCGGGACGTCGTCGTCGGCGTACGCCGCCCCGCTGGACACGTACACGTAGGCGTCGACGTCCGCGAACACCTCGGTCGCGGCCTCGACCTCGCGGGGCTTGTACGCGACGCAGTCGAAGACGACGTCGAGGTCGACGGCGCGCCGCGCGTCCAGGAGGTCGGCGCGCTCGGTGCGGTCGCCCTCGACGCGGTCGACGCGGTCGTCGTCCGCGAACGGGTTCTCGTGCTCCCCGCGGTTGAAGAGGGTGACGTCGTAGTCGTGGTCGAGCAGTTCCGTGACGAGGTGGCGGCCGACGAACTGCGTGCCGCCGACGACGAGCGCGCCGGTCATGCCGTAGCCTGGGGGCGCGGCCGGCAAAACGGTGGCCATTCCGGGCGTCTACCGCGGAAGCACGTCACTGCCGCATCGCCTCACTGCCGCACCGCCTCACCCCATCCCCTAACTGCCCCATCGCCTCACTGTCGCACCGCGTCACTGCCGCACCGCCGCACTGCCTCACCGCCTCACGGTGAACGACGCAGCGGCCGAGACGGAGTCGCCGTCGCGGTCGCCGCGCACGAGGAACGCGTACTCGCCGGGCGCCAGGGAGACCGGGCCGACGTACCGCGTGGTCGACGCCGTCGTCGTGAACACCGACGACCGGCCGCCGTCGTCGCCGAGTAGCAGCACCCACGCGGTCTCCTCCCCGGGGGCCAGCGTCGTGGTCGCGCCGCCGTCGCCGGACTCGCGCAGGCGCCACCCGCCTGCCTCGCGGCGGTACACGCGCCACTCGCCGGCGCGCACGCTGACGGGGCCGCCGCCGTCGTTCGCGGCGACGAACCGCGGGTTCGACCCGTTCGCGCGCACCGGGTCCGCCCCCGTCAGGGAGAGCGCGCCGCCGCAGTCCGCTGCGCTCGGGGCGCTGTCGGCGCTGCACTGGGACGGCCGCGTCGCGGCGCCGGTGAGCGCCGCCAGCCCCGTTCCGAACACGGCGAGGGCGCTCCGACGGGTGTACGAGTCGGACACGCCGGGACGTTCCCGCGACAGGGGTAAATAGGCTGTCAGGACTCAAATGGGCGTTTGACCGGTCGTGGTTCCGCCCGTCCGACGGCCTTGGTTCGACGGCGGTGGTTCGACGGTAGTTCCCCGACGCGGTCAGTCGGCGTTCCCGGCGACCGGCGGGGCCTCGACGGCGCTCTCGGGGAGCGACCGGCGCGCGTCCGCCTCCGGGCGCTCGTCGATGGCGTCCCGGTACGCATCGGGCATCACGACGGCGAACTCGGAGACGGCCGACGACCAGTCGTCGAGCAGGGCGGCCGCGCGCTCGCTGTCCGTGCGCGCCGCGTGGTTCTCCACGAGGCGGCGGACGGCGGCCTCGTCCCGGGCCGAGAGGTCCCGGGACACCCGCACCATCTCCGTGTTGCAGTCGTCCTCGAAGCCGCCGTCGGGGTCGTGGACGTACGCGACGCCGCCGGACATCCCCGCGGCGAAGTTCCGGCCGACGTCACCGAGCACCACGACGATGCCGCCGGTCATGTACTCGCAGCCGTGGTCGCCGACGCCCTCCACGACGGCGTGCGCGCCCGAGTTCCGGACGGCGAAGCGCTCGCCGGCGACGCCGTTCACGTAGCACTCGCCGTCGGTCGCGCCGTACAGCGCGACGTTCCCGACGAGCGTGTTCTCGGCGGGCGCGAAGCCCGCGTCCGGCGGCGTCTCGACGGCGACGGTGCCGCCGGACAATCCCTTGCCGACGTAGTCGTTTGCGGCGCCCGACAGCGAGAGCGTGACGCCCGGGGCGAGGAACGCGCCGAAGGACTGGCCGGCGCTCCCGGACAGCGAGACGTGAATCGAGTCGTTGGGGAGGCCGTCGCCGCCGTGGCGGCTGCTCACTTCGTGGGAGAGCCGCGCGCCGACGGACCGGTCGCTGGTCGACACCGTCCGGGAGAGCGAGACGCGCTCCCCGTCGGCGAGCGCGGGCTCGGCGGCCGAGATCAGGTCCTCGTCGAGGCCGACGTCGGGGGCGTCCTGGCCGCGCGTCCGCGTCCGGGCGCCGCCCGAGGGCTCCGCGAGCACCCGCGAGAGGTCGACGTGCCGGCCCTTCGGGTGGTCGACGTCGGACTGCGCGAGGCAGTCGACGCGCCCGACCAGCTCGTCGATTTCGCTGAACCCGAGGTCGGCGGCGATCTCGCGGAGCTCCCGCGCGACGAACCGGAGGTAGTTCGCGACGCGCTCGGGCGTCCCGCGGTAGCGCTCCCGGAGCTCGGGGTCCTGGGTGGCGACGCCGGTCGGGCAGTTGTTCGTGTGGCAGATGCGCGCCATCACGCAGCCCGCGCTCACGAGCGACGCGGTGCCGAACGCGAACTCCTCGGCGCCCAGCAGCGCGCCGACCGCGACGTCCCGGCCGGTCTTCAGGCCGCCGTCGACGCGGAGCGTGACGCGGTCCCGCAGCCCGGTCTCGCGGAGCAGCTGGTTGGCTTCCGCGAGCCCGAGCTCCCAGGGGAGGCCGGCGTGCTTGATGCTGGTCTTCGCGCTCGCGCCCGTGCCGCCGGAGTGCCCCGAGATGTGGATGCAGTCCGCGCCCGCCTTCGCGCAGCCCGCCGCGACCGTGCCGATCCCCGCCTCGGAGACGAGCTTGACGTGGACGCGCGCGTCCGGGTTCGCCGCCCGCAGGTCGGCGACGAGCTGCTTGAGGTCCTCGATGCTGTAGATGTCGTGCTGTGGCGGCGGGCTGATGAGGCCGACGCCGGGGGTCGAGCACCGGACGTCCGCGATCATCTCGTTGACCTTCGACCCGGGGAGGTGGCCGCCCTCGCCGGGCTTCGAGCCCTGCGCCATCTTGATCTGGACGTCGTCGGCGGCCGCGAGGTACTCGGACGTGACGCCGAAGCGCCCCGACGCCACCTGCTTGATGGCGCACTCGCGGTCCGTGTCGAAGCGCTCCGGCGGTTCGCCGCCCTCGCCCGTGTTCGCCTTCGCGCCGAGGGCGTTGGCGGCCTGCGCGTTGGTCTCGTGGGCCTCCGGGCTGATGGACCCGAGGCTCATCGCCGCCGTGGAGAACCGCTCGACGACGTCCTCGACGGGCTCCACGTCCTCGACGGGGACCGACTCCCGGTCGCCGGTCGCCACTTCGAGGAGCCCGCGCAGCGTCTGGAGCTGTTCGGCCTGCTCGTTCACGTTCGCCGCGTACTCCCGGAATGCGTCGTAGTCGCCGTTCTCGACGGCGTCGTGGAGGCCGTGGACGGTCTGGGGGTTCCACTGGTGGAACCGGCCGGACGTCCGGTTCGTGAACTCGCCGGTGCGCTGGAGGCCGCCGCCGGCGTCCTCGCCGTACGCCGCCTCGTGGCGCTCCCGGAGGTCGGACTCGAGCGCGTCGAGCCCGACGCCCTCCGTGCGGTTCGGCGTCCCGGTGAAGAACCGGTCGACGACCGACGAGTCCAGGCCCACGGCCTCGAATATCTGGGCGCCCTGGTAGGACGCCACCGTCGAGATACCCATCTTGGACATGACCTTCAGGAGGCCGTCCTCGAGGGCGTCCAGGTAGGCGGCGACCGCTTCCGCCTCGTCGGGGCCGTCGGAACCCGCCGCGAGGTCGCGGGCGGACTGCACGGCGAGGTAGGGGTTCACCGCGCCCGCGCCGTACCCGACCGTCGCGGCGAGCTGGTGGACGGTGCGCACGTCGCCGGCTTCGACGACGAGGCCGACGCGCGCCCGCAGCCCCTCGCGGACGAGGTGGTGGTGGACGGCACCGGTCGCGAGCAGCGACGGCACCGGAACCGCGTCCTCGCCGGCGGCGCGCTGGGAGAGCACGAGCAGTTCCGCGCCGTCTTCGACGGCGGCCGCGGCCGCGCGCTGGACGCGTTCGACGGCGGACTCGAGGTCGCCGCCGGGGTCGAACGCGAGGTCGAGCGTCACCGACTCGAGGTCGGTGTCGGCGAGCGCGTCCAGGTCGGCGTCGGCGAGCACGGGGCTGTCGAGGACGGCTTGGCGGGCGTGCTCGGGCGTCTCCCCGAGGAGGTTGCGCTGCCGGCCGAGCCGGGTCTCGAGGCTGGTCACGCAGTCCTCCCGGCGGTAGTCCAGCGGCGGGTTCGTCACCTGCGCGAACAGCTGGCGGAAGTACGACGCCAGCGGGTGGTTGAACTCGGAGATGCCGGCGAGCGGGGCGTCGTCGCCCATCGACCCGACGGGGTCCTTGCCGTCGCGGACCATCGGCTCGACGAGCTCGTCGAGTTCGTCCCGCGTGTACCCGAACAGCGCCTGCTCGGCGCATAGGTCCGGGACCGGGTCGCGGGGGAGCGGGTCCGGGTCGGGGTCGGGGCGGCGCTGCTCGCGGTCCAGCCACTCGCCGTACCGGTCGTCGGTCAGGTCCTCGAACGCCTCGGCGTCCGAGAGCACGCCCCGGCCGGGCTCCGCGAGGAACAGCTGCCCGGGCTGGAGGCGGCCCCGCTCGGTGACGTCGCCGGCGTCCGCCTCGAGGGCGCCTTGCTCGGACGCCATCACGAGCCGGCCGTCGTCCCGGACCTCGTAGCGGCACGGCCGGAGGCCGTTCCGGTCGAGGACGGCGCCGACGCGGTCGCCGTCGGTCCCGACGACGAGCGCGGGGCCGTCCCAGGGCTCGACGAGGCTCGCGTGGTAGTCGTAGAAGTCCTCGCGGGCGCCCGCGACGTCGTCGTTCTCGCGCCACGCCTCGGGGACGAGCATGCGGAGCGCGTGCGGGAGCGACCGCCCGGACTGCATGAGGAGTTCGAGGGCGTTGTCGACGCTCGCGGTGTCGGACTGGTCGGGGTCGTCGATGACCGGGAGCACGGTCTCGAGTTCGTCGTCGGTGAGGCCGGGGGCGTCGAGGTCGGCCTCGCGGGCGCGCATCCAGTTGACGTTCCCGCGGATGGTGTTGAACTCGCCGTTGTGGACGACGGTCCGGTAGGGGTGGGCGAGGTGCCACGCGCCGAGCGTGTTCGTGGAGAAGCGGGCGTGCACGAGTGCGAACCCGGTCTCGACGCGGTCGTCCGCGAGGTCGGGGTAGTAGTCGGCGAGCTGGGTGCCCTTCAGGAGGCCCTTGTAGACGACGGTGTCCGCGTCGAGCGAGCAGACGTAGAAGCGGTCGTGGTCGACGGCGGCCTCCGCGGCCTGCCGGCCGACGTAGAGCGCGGTCTCGAAGTCCTCGCAGCCGTCCGGGGTGACGAGGGCCTGTGCGACGTACGGTTCGGAGTCGAGGGCGGTCTGTCCGAGGTCGGCGTTGTCGGTGGGGACGTCGCGCCAGGCGTCGACGGCGAGCCCGTGGTCGGCGAGCGCGTCTTCGACCGTCGCCTCGACGGCGGCGCGTTCGTCGTCGTCCCGGGGCAGGAAGAGGGAGCCGACGGCGTACTCGTCGGGCAGGCCGTCGAACTCGTCGGCGAAGAACTCGTGGGGAGTCTGGACGAGGACGCCGGCGCCGTCGCCCGTGTTCGCTTCGGCGCCGGTGGTGCCGCGGTGTTCGAGGTTCTCGAGGACGTCGAGCGCGTCCGCGAGGACGCCGTGGGACTGGCCGCCGTCGAGGTCCACGACGACGCCCACCCCGCAGTTCGAGCGCGCGTCCTCGGGGTCAGCGAGGAGCGCGGCGTCGTTCGTCGCGTCGGACTGGTGCATGTGGCAGACGGTGGCACACTCGGGTAAAACGCTACTCCTGAATCACTAAGGGAAATATAGTCGCCATTAAGGGAAGCTAAGGTCCTCAGTAGGACTTCGCGAAGTACGCCGTCTCCTCCGCGGGGTCGCCGCAGACCGCGCAGTCCTCGCCCTCGTGCTCGGGTTCCGGCACGCGCTCCCCGCCGAACTCGGAGGCGGCGCGCGCCGCGGAGTCCTCGCCCAGGGGCACCATCACGATCTCCGCGTGCACCTGGTCTTTGACCTCGGCCTCGCAGGCCTCGTCGCCGCACCACGGCGCCTTCACGTAGCCGCCGTGCTGGCCGATGGTGCCCAGGATCTCGTTGCGCTCGCTGGCCTCCCGGACGTTCTCGTCGAGGCGCTCGGCCGCCCGGTCGAAGAGCTTGTCGTAGACCTCGTCGAGGTGGTCGTGGGTCGCGCCCACGATGCCCTCGCGGTCCTCGACCGCGTGCTCGCCGTCCGGCCGGTGCACGACGGTGACCTCCTCGTCCTCGACCTCGTTCGGCCCGACCTCGAAGCGCACCGGGACGCCCTTCAGCTCCCACTCGTTGAACTTGAACCCGGGGTTCTTCTCGTCGCGGTCGTCGAGGTGGACGCGCACGCCCGCCGCCTCCAGCTCCGCGGCGAGTTCGGTGCTGTACTGGAGGACGTCCTCCTTCGTGTCCTCCTGCCAGATGGGCACGATGACCACCTGCTTCGGCGCGACCGTCGGCGGCAGCACGAGCCCCTGGTCGTCGCTGTGGCTCATCACGAGCGCGCCGATGGAACGCCACGACAGCCCCCACGAGGTCGTGTACGCGGTGCGCTCGTTCTCGTCCTCGTCGGCGAACGTGATGTCGAACGCGTCCGCGAACGACTGCCCGAGGTGGTGGCTGGTGCCGCCCTGCACGGACTTCCCGTCCGGCATCAGCGCCTCGACCGTGGTCGTCGTGTCCGCGCCCGGGAACTTGTCGTGGTCCGGCTTCTTCCCGCGGAGGACGGGCATCGCGAGCACGTCCTCGTAGAGGCGCTGGTACTGGTCGAGGCGCAGGGTCGTCTCCGCCCACGCGCCCTCGTCGGTGGCGTGCGCGGTGTGGCCCTCCTGCCAGAGGAACTCCTTCGTGCGGAAGAACGGCTTCGTCTCCGTGGCCTCCCAGCGCACCACGGAGTTCCACTGGTTCAGCCGCAGCGGGAGGTCGCGGTGCGAGCGCACCCACTGGGCCATGTACGGCGCGATGATGGACTCGGAGGTCGGGCGCACGGCGAGCCGCTCCTCGAGTTCGTCGTGGCCGCCGTGGGTCACCCACGCGACCTCGGGGTCGAACCCCTCGACGATGTCCTTCTCGCGCTCGAGGTACGACTCCGGGATGAACATCGGGAAGTAGGCGTTGTCCACGCCGGTCTGCTGGAACCACGCGTCGAGGTTGTCCTGGATGGCCTCCCAGAGCGCGTACCCCCGCGGCCGGGTGACGATGAACCCGCCCATCGGCGCGTAGTCCGCGAGCTCCGCCTTCTGGACGACCTCGGCGTACCACTCGCCGGGGTTGTGCTCCCTGGACTCGGTGATGCCGAGTTCCTGTTCGTCGCTCATTACTCCAAACCTCGCCTGACTCGCTCTTAAATCCCGTGAAGGCCGGTTCGCCGCCGAGCCGGACGTCGCCACCTGCGGCCGTCGCGGCACGCACCGCTCGACTGACCGCAAGACGAATCGTGTAATCACGATTCCACAATCTTTATTTGTATCGTGGAAGCACAATACGACGTGTTGGTGACAGACGCACTCGGCCGCCTGTACGACCGGCTTCTCGACCGATACTCGGCGGACGACGGCGACGACTGCGGCTGCGACGGTATCGAAGTCGTCCAATCAGACCCCTCCGCGAGCGAGAAGTGACGCGCCACACGACCAACCCAGTTCGAACGAACACGATATGACAGGTTCCAGGTCACCCCCGGACGACGCGTACGAAGCGCTCGAACGACTGTACGACGACCCCGACGACCGCGTCGACACCCTCCGCGAAGTCGATGCCGGCGACCGCGCCGCCGGCAAGGAAGCCGTGTTCAAGGCGCTTGCGAACGAGGACCGCATCCGCGTCCTCGAAGCCCTCAGGGAGTCCGAGTGCTGCGGCTGCGACCTCCAGGTGCTGCTCGACGCCCCGCAGTCCACGGTAGCCACCCACCTCCGGAAGCTCAGGGACGCCGGCCTCGTGAAGTCCCGGAAGAAGGGCAAGTGGAGCTACTACCGCATCGCGGACACCGCGGTGTTCGAACTCCTCGACCTCGCCGACGCCGTCCAGGAGGACGCCTGAGATGCCGTCCCCCGACCTCGTCGCCGGCCTCCGGGACTTCTGGGCGTTCTTCGTCCACCTCGCGGTCGTCCTCGTCCCCCTGTTCCTCGGCGGGTCGTTCCTCGTCGGGCTCGCCCAGGAGTACTTCCCGCCCGAGCGCGTCGAACGCACCCTCCGCGGCCACGACGAGGGCACCGGGAACGTCGCCGCCGCCGGCCTCGGCGCCGTCACGCCGTTCTGCTCGTGCTCGACGGTCCCCGTGCTCGCCGGCCTGCTGCAGGCCGGCTCCCCGCTCGGGCTGTCGATGTCCTTCCTGCTCGCATCCCCGCTCGTGAACGAACTCGCCGTCATCTGACTCGTCGGGCTCTTCGGGCTGGAGGTGACCGCGTACTACGTCGCCGTCACGTTCACCGCGGCGGTCGTCGGCGGCGTCCTCATCGGCCGCCTCGGCCTCGAGGACGATGCCAAGGACGTCCGCGTCGCGGACGACAGCTCTGGGAGCGACCGGAGCGGCGCGCTCGCGACGGACGGCGGAACCGTCGACTGCGGCTGCGGCGACCAGGCGGCGACGACGCGCACCCACCGCCAGCGATTCGGCGCCGCGGCACGCGAGGCCGTCTCGTTCCTCGTGGAGACGCTGCCCTACCTCCTCCTCGGCATGACCGTGCTCGCGTTCGTCGTCGGCGGCGCCGGCGTCAGCATCCCGAACCTCCTGCTGTTGAACAAGCTGTTCGAACGCCGCCTGCTCGCGGTGTACGCCGCGACCGTCGTCACCATCGGCGTGCTCGTCGGCGTCCTGTTCAACGCCGTCCTCGTGTAGGCGGCCGGCGCCCCCGGCCGTCCCTGGGACGTCGCAGTTCTGCCTCCGCCGGAACGCCTCTGCCCTCGCCCCCTCACTCGAAGTCGACGTCCGTCTCGCACTCCCAGTCGAGGAGTTCGTCGCCGTCCGCGTCGAAGCGAGCGAACCCGCGGAACGTCGTGTCCTCGAGGAGGTGCGGGACCCAGTAGCGGTCGTCCGCCCACATCCGGTCGTAGGGGATGTCCTCGACGGGACACCAGAACGGCTCGGCTTCCGCGGAGGGCTCGGGCTCCCCCTCGGGGTCGTCCGCGCGGTAGACGTGCACGAACATGAACGGCTCGTCGCCGAACACGAACTCGAGCTCGCCGACTTTCCGGGGGTCGACGTCGACGCCGACCTCCTCGCGGACCTCCCGGACGACGCACTCCCGCGGCGTCTCGCCCGGCTCGAGTTTGCCGCCGGGACCGTTCACCTTGCCGTCGCCGACGCCGCGCTGCTTCTCGATGAGGAGGACGCGGTCGCCGTCCACGGGGTAACACAGGGTCGCTTCGCGCACTCCCAGACCTCTGGTCGGTCGGGGCAGATAACTGTGTCGTCGGGAGAACTAAGTGGCGTGGGAGCGACCCTCACACCATGGGTGACACGAAGCGTGGCCGCGAGCGGCAAGGCCAGAAGAAGCGCGAACAACTCCGCGAACGCGAAGTCGAGCGCACCCTCGAGGCCACAGAGGAGCCGTCCGAGGCCCCCGAACTACCCGACGAAGAGCTCGACGTAAGCGAGTAGTCCTCCGCGCCAGCCAGCCGCCTCGATTTATCGTGACGCAGTACCCGACAGCCACTGCGTCGAACAGGCCTGGAGCCGGTAGGCCACCTTCCCCCGTCGTCGACGCTCAGTCCCTGGGCACCGCGAACGGGCTGTCGCCCTCGGTCCACGACCAGCCGGGGAGCCGCGTCTGGAACCCCGCCGCGAGCGCCGCGTCCAGGTCGTCGCGCCCGGCCTCGCCCGGCACGTCGGTCGCCACGTCCGCGTAGTGGAACGTCGCCTCGGCGAGCAGCCGGCGCGGCTGGCCGCCGGCCAGCATCGCGGCGAGTTCCCGGCCGAGCAGTTCGTCCACAACGAACCCCGGATAGTCGCCCTGGACGTCGAGGTCGCGGAGGACGGCGACGAGCGCGGCGACGTTCACGGCGCGGTCGCCGTCCGCGAACACGTCGTCGACGGCGTCGTGGTACTGGGCGGCCGTGACCGCGTCGACGTCGGTGCCGAAAGCTTCGCCCAGCGAGTCCCGGACGTCGTTGACGAGGGGGACGACGACGCTCGCGCGGTCGTGCACCCACGCGGACTCGCGGGCGACCGAGTCGGGTGTGAGTTCCATGCGTCCGCTGGTGCGTGCACACCTACCAACTTTGCGAAGGCTTTTATAACGAGAGTCGTATAGAGTCGACCAAGCGGGTTCTCGTGTACTCATCCCCGCGGCCCGGCCGCCATCCGGCCGGGACTGCCGCTCTCCCTACTGGCATGACGACACTGTGGGCGCGAACACCACGTTCTCAGGACCGCTCGCCCGCCGGCGTACGCCGGCCGGTGAGCGGCGTCAGCCGGCACGGAGACGCGGACTGCCGAGTACATTCCCAACGACCATGAGCACTGTAGACCAGCAACTCGAGGAGTTACAGGAGCAGATCGCCAAGGAAATCCCGCCGGACATCTCCGTCACCGACGTCAAGTACGAGGGGCCGGAGCTCGTCGTCTACACCCGGGACCCCAAGCAGTTCGCCCAGGACGGCGACCTGATCCGTAACCTCGCGAGCCAGCTCCGGAAACGCATCACGGTCCGCCCGGACCCCGAAGTGCTGTCCAGCCCGGACCGCGCACGCGAGAAGATTCTCGACGTCATCCCCGACGACGCCGGCGTCACCAACCTCGACTTCCACGAGGACACCGGCGAAGTCGTCATCGAGGCCGAGAAGCCCGGGATGGTCATCGGGCGCCACGGCTCCACGCTCCGCGAGATCACGGAAGCCGCGGGCTGGACGCCCGAGGTCGTGCGCACGCCCCCGATCGAGTCCTCGACGGTGTCGAACGTCCGGAACTTCCTCAAGTCCGAGCGCGAGGAGCGCCGGGACATCCTCGAGAAGGTCGGCCGCCAGATCCACCGCGAGGAGATGAGCGACGACGAGTACGTCCGAATCACCACCCTCGGGTGCTGCCGGGAGGTCGGGCGCGCGAGTTTCATCCTCTCGACGCCCGAGACCCGCATCCTCATCGACTGCGGCGACAAGCCCGGCAGCGAGGACGAAGTCCCCTACCTCCAGGTCCAGGAGGCGCTCGCGGGCGGCGCGAACACCATCGACGCCGTCGTGCTCACGCACGCGCACCTCGACCACTCCGCGTTCATCCCCCTCCTGTTCAAGTACGGCTACGACGGCCCCATCTACTGCACGGAGCCGACCCGCGACCTCATGGGGCTGCTCACGCTGGACTACCTCGACGTCGCGGCAAAGGAGGGCCGGACGCCGCCGTACGACTCCGAGATGGTGCGGGATGCCATCAAGCACTGCATCCCCCTCGAGTACGGCGACGTCACAGACATCGCGCCGGACGTCAAGCTCACGTTCCACAACGCCGGCCACATCCTCGGGTCCGCCGTCTCCCACTTCCACATCGGCGACGGCCTCTACAACGTCGCGTTCTCCGGGGACATCCACTACGAGGACACCCGCCTGTTCAACGGCGCGGTCAACGACTTCCCCCGCGTGGAGACGCTCGTCCTCGAGTCCACGTACGGCGGCCGGAACGACTACCAGACCGACCAGGAGGACTCCGAGCGCAAACTCAAGCGCATCATCAACGAGACCTACGAGAAGGGCGGGAAGGTGCTCATTCCGGCGTTCGCGGTCGGCCGCAGCCAGGAGATGATGCTCGTCCTCGAGGAGGCGATGCGGGAGGGCGACATCCCCGAGATGCCCATCCACCTCGACGGCATGATCTGGGAGGCGACCGCCATCCACACGACCTACCCCGAGTACCTCCGCGACGACCTCCGCGACCGCATCTTCCACGAGGACGAGAACCCCTTCCTCGCACCCCAGTTCAACCACATCGACGGCGGCGAGGAGGAGCGCAAGGAGGTCGCGGACGGCGACCAGTGCATCATCCTCTCGACGTCCGGCATGGTCTCCGGCGGCCCCATCATGTCGTGGCTCGAGCACATCGGCCCCGACCCCGAGTCCACGATGACGTTCGTCGGCTACCAGGCCCAGGGGACGCTCGGGCGCCGCATCCAGTCCGGCTGGGACGAGATCCCGATGCCGGACAGCCGAGACGGCGGCCGCACGGAACGGCTCTCCCTGAACATGGACGTCGAGACCGTCGACGGGTTCTCCGGGCACGCCGACCGCCAGGGCCTCGAGGACTTCGTGCGCACGATGAACCCGCGGCCGGAGAAGGTGCTCTGCGTACACGGCGACGAGTCCTCCACGCAGGACCTCTCGAGCGCGCTCTACCACGAGTTCAACATGCGGACGTTCGCGCCGAAGAACCTCGAGACGTTCCGCTTCCTGTAGGGCCGCGCAGTCCCCCGGTTCGCCGCCGCCGACAGGCCTAAGGTCGCGCTCCCGGTACCGGCAGGCGTGCAGTTCGCCCGCGCGCTCGCCGCCGCCCTCGCCGGAATGGTCGTGTCGACGACGTTCGTCGGCGCCGCAGCGGCCGGCCCGCCGGTCGGGGGCGCAGGCGGCCACCGATTCGACGTCGGCGGCGACAGCCCACACATCACGTTCTGGCTGCACCTCGACCTGTTGACGAACCTCGGGGGCGCCGGCGACCTCGGGTTCAGCGCGGTCGGCACCGCCCTCGACACCCGGGTGGTCGTCGTCGACCTCCAGTTGCACTTCGACGGCGTCGGCCCGCTCGGCGACTTCCTCGCGAACCCGTTCGCGCGGTTCCACGTGGTCGCCGAGTGGGAGCTCAACCTCCCGTTCCTCTCGGCCGGCCCCGCCGCCGGCGAGGACTTCGACTACCGGGACAACACCACCGTCAGCGGGAGCGCCGGCTGATTTATTCCGGCACTGGGCCCGCCGCAGGTTTGAACCGTCCCCGTGTGCTACACGGTCGCATGTCCGGGGACGCGCTCGTCGAGGAACTCCGCGAAGAGACCGGGGAGGCGCTCCGCGTCGTCGCCGAGTACGACCGCGACGGCTACCACGTCCGCTACGTCCGGGACGACGTGGACCCGAAACTAAAGCGAGTGGGCGACGACATCTACCGCGACCTCATCCTCGAGGGCATCAGCCGCGAGCACCTCGAGGACCTCTTCGAGGCCGGCGACCTCCACTGCACGATGCACCGCTTCGACGAACTGACGGCGTTCCACTTCGCCGAGGAGGAGTACAGCGGGCTGTTCGTGGGCGTGGACTCGTCGGCGGACGTCCCGCTGGCCACCTTCGCGGACACCTGCTGGAAGAGACTCTGAGGCGGCCGAGCGGTCACTCGCCACGGCTTCCCGTCAGTCAGCGCCGGCGGCGTCCGCGGGGTCGACGACCTCGCCGTCGACCTCGTCGACGCCCACGCGGTCGCAGTAGTCGTACAGCGGGCAGGCCTCGGGACCGTCGAGGCACGCCGGCTTGCGCGCCGAGCAGTAGTCCCGGCCGAACTGAATCATCGCGGTGTGCCCGAACCCGCAGGCGTCCGCGGGCACGGCCGCCTCGAGCGCCCCCCTCACGCCCTCGTGGTCGGCGTCCGGCGGCGCCAGCCCCATCCGGCGCGCGACCCGGTGGACGTGGGTGTCCACGGGGAACACGCCGGGCTTCCCGCCCGCGAACAGCAGCACGCAGTCGGCGGTCTTCGGGCCGACGCCCTTCCTGTCCAGGAGCGCGTCCCGGACCTCGTCGGGGTCGCCGTCGCGGACGAACTCGTCGAAGCCGTCCTCGCCGCCGTACTCCTCGCAGACGCGGTTCGCGAGCCGGATCAGGGTCTCGGACTTCTGGTTGTAGAGGCCCGCGGCGGAGATGGTCTCCGCGAGCTCGTCCCGGTGGGCGTCCGCGAGCGCTGCCGCGAGGTCGCTGCCGTCGTCGTAGCGCTCCAGCAGCGCGTCGTGGGCGGGCTGGCTCGCGACGTCGCTCGTGTTCTGGCTGAGGACAGTGCGGACGAGGCACTCGAAGGCGTCCCGGCCGCCGTACGTCTTCTCCCAGTAGATGTCGCCGAGTTCGGCGACGACCGCGGCCGCGCGCGTGTCCGCGTCGTCGTCGAACTCCGCGAACCGACCGCCGCCCGCGTCGCCGCCGGAGATGTTCACGGCGGGTTCGTCGTCCATGTGGGGGCGTCGGGGAGCGAGCGCAAAAAGCCTACTCGACGCGGAGCGTCGCCGTGAGGTCGGCGCCGTCGGCGAGCGCGTCGACGAGGTCGCGGTCGAGGTCGCCGGCCGCCTTCCCGGCGTCGACGAAGACGGTGCGGTCGTCGACGTACGTGCTCGTGCGGCCAACCATGCTGCGGTCGCTCGCGAACTCGAGGTCGGGGTGGCCGCGGCCGACCACTGCCTCGCGGTGGCCGCCGGCCTCGAGGACGAGCGTGATGGTGGCGTCCGCGTCGCGGCACGCGGCGACGAACTCGGCGTCGAAGCTGGCGGGCGCGCGGTCGGCCTCGATGCCGACGATGCAGTCGCCCGCGGGCGTCAGGTAGTCGTCGGTCGTCACCTCGAGGGTGCTGGCGTGCTCGGCGGTGACGTGCTCGTGGCCGCGTGCGTGCACGACTTCTTCCATGGTCGCCGCGAGGCCGTGGGCGCACTTGTGTGCGACGTTCCGCGGCCGGTTTATGTACCCGCCCCCGACGGTTGGGAGCCGTTCACACGGCTGTGAGACCGTCTACCAACTGTTTGCGGTAGCGTACCATACGGAAATTTTAAGTGGTGTCGCGGCTTACTATCTGTCACCAGAACGCTGCGAGCGTTCACCGCACAGCCCGAGAGAGAATGACAGGATGCTCTCCTTCCGACCGGACCGTGTCACACCCCGAGCGGCGGCTGTGCGGATTGCTCCAGCAGTATGGCATAGAGGTTTGAACAATGGCTGAGGAAGAACAAACCATCGAGGTATCGAGCGCAGACGAACTAATTACTGACGAAGAACTCCAGGAGAAATCCAAGGGCCAGCTCATCAAGAACGCCGGCCAGTTCCGGGACCGACGGAACGAGCTCAACCAGCTCGCGAGCTCCCGCGCGTCCGAGCGCGACGAGCTCAACGCCAAGACCCGGGAGAACGTCGACGAGGCCCAGGAGCACCGCGAGAAGCGCGACGAGCTCAACGAGCGCGTCCAGGAGCACAAGGAAGTCCGCAACGAGCTGAACGCGGAAGCCAACGAGCTCTTCGACGAGGTCGAGCAGCGCAAGCAGGACCTCGAGCTCGACGAGGGCAAGGACCTCGAGGAGCTCAAGGAGGAGATCGAGCAACTCGAGTTCAAGCAGCAGACCGAGGTCCTCTCCACCGAGGAGGAGCGCGAACTCATCGAGAAGATCGAGAACAAGCGCGAGGAGTACCAGGACCGCAAGGAGAAACTCGAGGAGTCCGGCGACCTCGAGGAGCTCGTCGACGAGGCCGAGGAGGTCCGCGCGGAAGCCTCCGAGCACCACGAGAAGGTGACGGAGCTCGCGGACAAGGCCCAGGAGCACCACAACCAGATGATCGAGGCCTACCGGGAGGCCGACGACATCCGCGACGAGGCCGACGAGATGCACGAGAAGTTCGTGGAGGCCCAGGAGGCCGCCGACGCCCACCACGAGGCGTTCGTGCGCGTCCAGAAGCGGCTCCGCGAACTCGACAAGCAGGAGGAAGAGGAGCGCAAGGACGAGCGCGCCAAAGAGCAGGAGGAGGCGCGCGAGGAAGCCGAGGAGATCTACGAGCGCTTCAAGGAGGGCGAGACCCTCGACACCGAGGACCTCCGGAAGCTCCAGAAGTCCGGCCACCTGTAGCTGAGGCGGTTTCTCTCTCCGTATTTTCCGCGGCGTAGCCACAGCGCTGGTCGCGCCGGCCACGTGAGTTATCGGGCCGGCCGGCGACGTGTCGGGCATGGACACGATTCCGAAGCGAGCGGCGCGACTGGTCGTGCTCGCGGCGGGCGCGACCGCCGGCACCGGCCTCGGGTGGGCGCTGTTCGTCGCGGTGCCCGCCGGCGACCCGACGGTTCTCGGCGTGGTGTTGACGCTGGCGTCGGCGCTGGTCATCCTGCGGGCGTCCGCGTCGGTGGCGGACAGCCTCTTGGGCGCGTACGACACCGCCGAGATTCCCGTCGACGGCCCGATCGCTCGCGACGGCGGCGACCGCCTCCCGGGCGACCCGCGGCGGCTCCCCGCGGACGCGGTCGTCGAGCAGGTCGAGCGCGCGGACGCCGACAGCAACACCGAGGCGTTGCTCGTCCGGCTGAACACGCCCGGCGGCGAAGTGGTGCCCAGCGACGACATCCGACAGGCGGTCGCGGACTTCGACGGGCCGACGGTCGCGTACGCGACGGACGTCTGCGCGAGCGGCGGGTACTGGATCGCGAGCGCCTGCGACCACGTCGTCGCGCGGGAGACCAGCGTCGTCGGCAGCATCGGCGTCCGCGGGTCGACGCTGAACGCGACCGGCCTCGCGGAGAAGCTCGGCGTGGACTACGAGCGGTTCGTCGCCGGCGAGTACAAGGACGCCGGCAACCCGCTCAGGGATCTCGACGAGGACGAGCGCGCCTACCTCCAGGGCATCGTCGACGACCTCTACGACGAGTTCGTCGACCGCGTCGCGGACGGCCGCGACCTCTCCCCGGACGACGTCCGTGACACGGAAGCGAGGGTGTACGTCGGCAGCGACGCGGCGTCCGCCGGGCTCGTGGACGAACTCGGGACGCGGGACGCCGCCGAGGACTACCTCGCGTCGGCGCTCGGCCACGACGTCCGCGTCAGGGAGTTCGAGCCGCCGCGCGGCCTCTTCGGCCGGGTGCGGACCGCGGCCGCGGAAGCGAGTTACGCGTTCGGCGCGGGCGTCGGGTCGGCCGTCCGGGACGACGACGCGTCCCGGTTCCGGTTCCGGTAGCGCGCGCCGACGGCGCCGGGTGACGAGGCGGGCGCGTGGGTGACGAGGCGGGTGCGGTGTGGACCAACGCGGGGTTTTTATCCCGGCGGCGTGACCGTTCGACTGACAGATGCGCACGCTGGTAGTCTGCGTCGACCGCACGGGCGACATCCCGGGGAGGACCGGGCTGCGCACGCCCGTCGCGGGCTGGGAGGCCGTGCAGTCCCTCGTCACGGAGATGGGGGTCGCCGACCCCGAGGACTCCAGCGTGAACACCCTCCTGGAGGCGCTGCGGGTCACCCGCGACCTCCGCGACGAGGACGACGACGCGGTCGTCGCCGCCGTCTCCGGGAGCGGGGACAGCGTGAGCGCGGACCGCTCGGTCGCCGAACAGCTCGACGACCTCATCGAGCGCTACGACCCGGACTCCGCGGTCGTCGTCATCGACAGCGCGGAGGACGAACGCGTCGTCCCCATCGTGGAGAGCCGCCTCCAGGTGGACGCCGTCGACCGCGTCGTCGTCCGGCAGGCCCGCGACCTCGAGTCGACGTACTACCTCCTGAAGCAGTTCCTCGCCGACGAGGAGCTCCGCCAGACCGTCCTCGTCCCGCTCGGCATCGTGCTGCTGGTGTTCCCGGCGCTGATGATGGTGACCGGGAGCCTCGCGGTCGCCGCCGCCTCCATCACCACGGTCATCGGGCTGTTCCTCCTCTACAAGGGCATCGGGGTCGACGACTACCTTGCGACGCTCCCGACGCAGGCCCGGAACGCCCTCTACTCGGGCCGCGTCTCCATCGTCACGTACGTCGTCGCGCTCGGCCTCGGGCTCGTCGGCGTGTTCGCGGGAGCGCTCGGCGTCTCGGACCTCCCCGGGAACGCCGGGACGCTGCTGTCCGCGATGACGTTCACGTACTACGCCGTCCCGTGGGTGACGCTCGGCGCGCTCGCCGCGAGCGCCGGCCGGCTGTTCGACGAGTTCATCCGCCGCGACGAAGTCCGCACGAGCTTCCTTAACCTCCCGTTCGGCGTGCTCGCCGTCGGCCTCGTCGTCCGCGGGTTCTCCGCCTACTTCGTCGAGCGCGCGGACGTGGTGTCGTCGCTGCGCGTGCCCGCGATGGAGGTCGGCGCGCTCTCCGTCGAGGGGTTCGCGTTGTCGCCCGGGCAGCGCCTCGCGGTGTTCGTCGTGCTGGGCGTGTTCGTCAGCATCGTCGGCATCCGGGTCGCGACGCACTTCAGCGGCGTCGAGTTCGACGACGTGGAGCGCGCGCCCGAACAACAGTAGCGCTTTCAGCGCGAGCCCACTAGGGCGGCCATGAGCAACGGCAAGTGGGTGAGCCTGTTCTCCGGCGGGAAGGACTCCTCGTGGGCGCTGTACCGCGCGCTCGAGGAGGGCCTGGACGTCGGCCGGCTGCTCACCGTCCACCCGGAGGGCGACTCCTACATGTACCACGTGCCGGCGACCCGGCTCGCCGGCCTCGCGGCGGAGAGCGTCGGCGTCCCGCTCGTCGACGTCGAACCCGCGGACTTCGCGGCGGGCGAAGCGACGGACGCGGGCGAGCAGGGCGACGCGGAACTCGAGCCGATGGAGGCGGCGCTCCGCGCGCTCGCCGACGACCTCGAGGGCGGGCTCGCGGGCGTCACCGCGGGCGCCGTGGAGAGCGAGTTCCAGACGAACCGCATCGAGGCGATGTGCGAGCGCCTCGGCTGCGAGCTGTTCGCGCCGCTGTGGCGCCGGGACCCCCGCGCGCTCGCCGACGACATGCTCGACGCCGGCTTCGAGATCCGAATCATCCAGGTGGCGGCGTACGGCCTCGACGAGTCCTGGCTCGGCCGCACCCTCGACCGGGACGCGCTCGCGGACCTGGAGGCGCTGCACGACGAGTACGGCGTCCACGTCCTCGGGGAGGGCGGCGAGTTCGAGACGCTGGTGACGGACGGCCCGCACATGGACCGCCGCATCGAACTCGAGTACGACACCGTCTGGGAGGGCGACCGCGGCCACGTCGAGGTCACGGACGCCCGGCTCGCGGACTGACGGCGAATCTGCAGCGCCGTCCGGATAGAAGCGCCCGCGGCGGTCAGTTCGAGTTCTCGATGGTGGTGTGGGCGCCGATGAGCGCGCCCGAGAAGTCGATGTCCTCGAGGGTGGTCTGCTCGTCGATGATGGAGTTCCGGACGTCGCAGTCGTGGAGGCTGGCGTCCGGGAAGATGATGGAGTTGTGCACGCTGGAGTTGACGAGTTCGGCGCCCGCCATCACGTGGACGTTCTCGCCGAGCGTCGTGTTCTCGACGGTGGCGTCGTCGCTGACGAGGTTGTCGCCGTCGAGCGTCCACGCGACCGCGTCGAGGTACGACTCCGGGGTGCCGATGTCGAACCACGCGCCCTCGAAGGTGAACGCGTGGACGGACTGGCGGGCCTGCAGCCACTGCACGAACCAGCCGGGCTCGTCGGGGTTCTCCCCCTCCTCGAGGTACGTCTGGAGCTTCGGGACGGTGTCCCGGGGGAACGCGTAGCAGGCGATGGAGACGAGGGTGCTCTTCGGGTTCTCGGGTTTCTCCTGGAAGTCCACGACCTCGTCGCCGTCGAGGTCGACGAGCCCGTAGGACTTCGCGCGCTCGTGGCTGCCGACGTCGTAGGCGGCGATGGTGGGGGCGTCCTTCGCCTCGAAGAAGTCGACGAACTCGGAGAGGTCGAAGGAGATGAGGTTGTCGCCGGCGACGACGACGAGGTCGTCGTCGACGTTCTCGCGGTCGACGAGCTGGGCGAGCGCGCCGACCACGCCGAACTTCTCGTCCTCGGCGGTGGTGTCCTCGACCGTGAGCGTCGGCTTCTCGAAGTCGCTGTCCGCGAGGTGGTCTCGGAAGTCGTCGGCGAAGCGCTCGTTCGTGGAGACGAACACCTCCTCGATGCGGTCGTCGGCCTCCAGTTCGGCGAAGATCTCGTCGATGACGGTGGAGTCGCCGACGGGCAGGAACATCTTCGGGCGATGTTTCGTGATCGGCCAGAGGCGGGTGGCGTACCCGCCGGCGAGGACGACGGCTTTCATGCTTCGACGGTCCCCCGCGTCCGATAAGTCCTTTTTCATCCGGGTTCGGGGTACGCGTATGGACGACCAGACGACCCGTGAACGCATCCTGGACGCGCTCAGGGAGCAGCCGCGGACGCCGAGCGGGCTCGCAGAGGAGTTCTCCATCGCGCGCGGGACGGCGCTGACGCACGTCCGGCACCTCTCGGACACCCTGGAGAACACCGACGAGGAGCTGCTGGTGCGGCCGCCGGTCTGCCGGAACTGCGGGTTCGACGAGTTCGACGACCCCGTGAACGTGCCGTCGCGGTGCCCGGAGTGCAAGCACGAGGGCATCGAGGAGCCCGCGTTCGTCGTGGAGGCGGTCTGAGCGCCCGTCCTCCCGTCGCGCGAGCACCGCCGCCAACGTTTATACGGGTATCTCGGGAACGTCACTGCATGATGTCGTCGCTGGCGGACGAGCGCGCGCAGAGCGAGGTTATCGGTGTAGTGTTACTCGTGCTGGTCGCGGTCATCGCTGCCGCGAGCGCGTTCGTGTTCCTCGGTGACGTCGGCACCGGCGTCGGCGAACCGCCGCTAGCCGGCGTGTCAGCGTCGACGGACGTCGTCGACTTCGGTTCGGGCGGTGACTGCACGGGCACCGGCGAGGAAGTCGTCGTTGAGGCGACGCTCATCAGCTACCAGAACGCCGACCGCATCTACGTGCTGGTCAGCGACGAGGGCGGCACGCGGAAGAAGACGGTGTGGGAGTCGCCGTCGTCGTCGACGGTCGGCTCGACGAAGACGCTCGCGAACGAAGTTGAGTCACATCCCGCCGTCGACGTCGACATCGGCGGGAGCGGCGACTGGGCATACTGTCCCGGCGACGAGGCCACCGTCGAGTTCTACGCGGCCGGGGACGGCAGCACGAACCTCCTGCAGCGAATACACCTGTGAGCGACTAGAAACCGAGGCCCGCCCCGCGGGACGTCGACAGGTCGGCGGGGTCGTCAGCGGTGCCGCCCCGCCGCACGAACTCGTAGTCGGGGTCGGTGAGGTAGACGTCGCCGTTGCGGACGGCGCCGTCGCCGGTGTCGAGTTCGACGTCGGTCCAGTGCATGCAGTAGTTCAGCCAGCCGGCGACCGAGCCGTCCGACAGCGAGACGAGGATGGCTTCGCGCTCCTCGTCGCCGTCCCCGACCGTGAACAGGAGGCTGTCGTCGTCGGGGACGTCGTCGACGCCCGCGATGCGCTCGTCGCTCATCGGTACGGGGGTATCCGTCGTCCGGCTTTGAACGCTACGAATCCCGGCCGTCAGTAGTGGCGGCGCTCGACCTCCTCGGCGAACTTCCGGGCGAGCGCGGCGCCGACCCGGCACGTCTCGTAGGTGGCGTCGTCGAGGCGCGCGACCGGCCGGACCTCCCACGTGGTGTTCGTGAAGAACGCCTCGTCGGCCGCGTAGAAGTCCGCCGGCTCGAAGTGGCCTTCCTCGACGGGGACGCCGAGTTCGTCGGCGAGCTCGAGGACCGCCCACCGCGTGATGCCGGGGAGGACGTCGAGGTCGAGGCTGGGCGTGTGGAGGACGCCGTCGTCGACGAAGAACGCGTTGCTCGACGCGCCCTCCGTGACGAATCCGTCGCCGTCCACGAGCAGCGCCTCGTCGGCGTCCCCCGCGTCGATGCGCGCGAGCACGCCGTCGAGGTAGTTGTGGGTCTTCGCGACGGCGGGGATGCTCGCGTCCGGGACGGCCTGGACGCCGACCGTGCGCGCGGTCGCCGGGTCGTCCCAGACGCGCTCGCCGTGGACGCCGCCCCGCGGGAGCGGTTCGACGACGACCACGACGCCGGGGTCGACATCGTTGTCGGGCGCGAGTCGGCCGGACTGGACGCCGCGCGTGACCGAGAGGCGGACGTAGGCGTCCGCGAGGTCGTTCGCGGCGAGCGTCCCGTGGACGCGGGCGCGGAGGTCGCGGCCGGAGAGGCCGTGGTCGATGCCGAGGGCGTCGCAGGTCGCCCGGAGGCGGTTCTCGTGGGCGGGCCACGCGAACGTCTGCCCGCCGTACGCGCGCAGCGTCTCGAACGCGGCGTCGCCGTACTGGAACCCGCGGTCGCGGACGTCGACTGTGGCGTCCGCGGCGTCCACCAGTTCGCCGTTCACGTGGTACTGCATGTGGTGAGGAAGCTACGAATCATCTGTTTGCCGTGGGGTGTGAGGATGCTCTCCGGGTGGAACTGGACGCCGGCGTGCGGCCGGCGGCGGTGCCGGACGGCCATCACGACGCCGTCCTCGGTCCACGCCGACGGTTCGAGGGCGTCGGGCAACTCGGCTTCCGGGACCGACAGCGAGTGGTACCGGCCCGTCTTCACGCGGTCGGGGAGGCCGGCGAAGACGCCGCGGCCGTCGTGGCGCACCACTGACGGCTTGCCGTGGACGACCTCGGGCGCCTGCCCGACGGTGGCGCCGTTGGCCGCGCACAGCGCCTGGTGGCCGAGGCAGACGCCGAGCGTCGGGTACGCGAGGTCGCGGAACACGTCGACGGAGACGCCCGCGTCGGCCGGCGTGCCCGGGCCGGGGGAGACGACGACGCCGTCCGGGTCGAGCTCGCGGACGCCCTCGACGTCGACGGCGTCGTTCCGCCGGACGGTGACGTCGGCGTGCTCGCCGAGGTACTGGACGAGGTTGTACGCGAACGAGTCGTAGTTGTCGACGACGAGGACGCGCGTCACGACGCCCCCTCCCCGTCATGTGAACCCGGGCCTGGCTCCGCGTCGTCGGCGTCCGCGCTCGAATCCTGGTTCGCACGCTGGCCGCGTCCGTCCCGTTCGTCCACGGCGAGTACGTCGCTCCGGCCGTCCAGCGCGTCGTCGATGGCCGACACGAGCGCGCGGGCCTTGTCGAGGGTCTCCGCGTACTCGGCGGCCGGGTCGGAGTCGTGGACGACGCCGGCGCCCACGCGGAGGTGGTACTCGTCGGCGTGCCGGACGAGCGTCCGGATGACGATGTTGAGTGTGGCGTCGCCGTCGAAGCCGACGGCCGCCACGCTGCCCGTGTAGGGCCCCCGCCTGGTGGCCTCCACCTCGTCGATCAACGCCATCGTCCGGGGCTTGGGCGCGCCCGTGATAGTTCCACCGGGAAACACCGCGGCGATAGCGTCAGCGAGCGAACACTCGTCGCGGAGCCGCCCCCGGATCTCGCTGACGAGGTGCATCACCTCGCTGTACCGGTCGACGCGCCGGTACTCCGCGACCTCGACGCTCCCGTACGCCGAGACCTTCCCGAGGTCGTTGCGCTCGAGGTCGACGAGCATCGCGTGCTCGGCGCGCTCCTTCTCGTCGCTCGTCAGGTCGGCTTCCAGCGCCTCGTCCGCCCGCTCGGTGTCGCCCCGGGGCCGGGTGCCCGCGATCGGTTCGGTGACGAGACTGCTGCCGCGGCGCTCCAGGAGGAGTTCGGGGCTGGCTGACACGAGGTCGACGCCCGGGAACTCCACGAGCCCCGAGTACGGCGCGGGGTTCGCGTCCCGGAGCGCCGCGTACGCCTCGACCGGGTGGACACTCGCCGGCGCCTCGAGGCGCTGGCTGACGTTCGCCTGGAACGTGTCCCCGGCGCGGACGTACTCCTTGATGGCGCGGACGCGGTCCTCGAAGGCGTCCCGGCCGCACGCGCTCTCGAAGCCGCCGCGCTCGTCTGTTGGCGGGTCGCCGACGCCCGGGTCGCCGTCCCGGGCGCGGTCGGCGAGCGCGAGCGCGCGGTCGCGCGCGCGCTCGAAGCCGCCGTCGAAGCCGCCGTCGATAGCCGCGGTGCCGACGAACAGCACGTCGTCGCCCGCCCCGAACGGTTCGCGCCACGCCGCCACCGCGGGGTAGACGCCGAACTGCAGGCGGGGGAGGCCGCGGTCGTCGACGGCGTCCGCGGGCAAGTCCTCGAGGTCGCGGGCGACGTCGTAGGACAGCCAGCCGAACAGGCCGCCCGGGTACGGGACCTCGCAGCCGCCCCGCACGAGGTCGACGCCGACGCGGGCCTCGAGCGCGTCCAGCGCGCCCGCCTCGCCCGCCTCGACGGTCACGACGTCCGCGGGGTCGACGCCGAAGTACCCCCAGCCGTCGCTCCCGCCCGTGGTCTCGTAGTAGAAACCGGGCTCGTCGCCGCGAGCGCGCCGGTACGCGTCGAATGGGTCCGGGTCGGGGCGGCGCGCGACCACCACGGCGCGCGCGTCGCTCGCGGCGTCGCTTGCGGCAGCTCGCAGCGACTCCCGGTCGGTGCGGACCGCCGCCCGCTGCTCACGCATCCGTCGCCGAACCCATCAGTCGCGGTCCTGGGCGTTCTCCACCCAGCGGCCGACGCGCTTCGCGGAGAGGTCGGTGCGTTCGGCGACGTCCTCGGGGTCCGCGTCGGCGAGCTCGTCGACGGTGTGGATGCCCGCCTCCTCGAGGCGCTCGGCGTACGCCGGGCCGATGCCCTTCACCACGCTGACGGGCTCGCCGTCGGCGGCCTCGTCCTCGGACTCGCCGTCGGATTCGCCGCCGGACTCGTCCTCCGCGATCGCGGCCTCGGCGGGCTCGGCGGCCCGCGTCGGGTCCTCGGCGTGCTCCTCGTCGACCAGCGACTCCGTGGACGCCGCCGCCTCGGACTCCGTCGCGACGGGCTCCTCGACGTCTCCGGCCGCCTCGGACGCCTCCTCGGCGGGCGCTTCCCCCTCGGGTTCCTTGACGGCGCGCTCCGACTCGGCGGCGGGTTCGCGCTCGACCGTGACGTCGACGCCGCTCCCCGAGGTGGTGCTGTCCGACTCCATCCCGAGCATCGACTTGAGTTTCGAGAGCAGTCCCATTACCAGTGTATATTCCTCCGCCCGTACTTAAAGCCGTGCCCGGAGCGCGTCGTTCATCGCGTCGAGTGGCGCGTCGCGGCCCGTCCACAGCTCGAACGCCTCGACCCCCTGGAAGAGCAGCATCCACGCCCCGTCCACGGTGGTCGCGCCGGCCCGCTCGGCGTCCCGGAGCAGCCTGGTCTCGAGCGGCGAGTACACCGCGTCCAGCACCGCGAGGTCTGCGTGGAGCGCGCCGGCCGGCACCGGCGACTCGTCCTCGTCCATCCCGACCGTCGTCGCGTTCACCAGCACGTCCGCGTCGGGCACCACGTCGCCGAGCTCGTCGAGTCCGTGCGCCGCCCCGCCGACGTCCGCCGCGAGCGCCGCCGCCGTCTCCACGGTCCGGTTCGCGACGTGCACCGCGGCGCCGGCGTCGGCCAGCGCGAACGCCGCCGCGCGCCCCGCGCCGCCCGCGCCCACCACGACCGCCGTCCGCCCCGCGAGTTCGACGCCGTGGTGGGAGAACGCGCGCCGCACGCCCGCCGCGTCCGTGTTGTGCCCGGTCGGCTCCGCGCCCGAGAAGTCGACCGTGTTCACCGCGCCGACGCGCGCCGCCAGCTCGTCGGCGTCCACGACCGACAGCACGTCCTCCTTGAACGGGACCGTGACGTTCAGGCCGGCGAGCCCGAGCGCGTCCGCGCCCCCGACCGCGGCCTCGATGTCCGACGGCTCCGGTTCGAAGGTCACGTACCGCGCGTCCAGCCCGAGTTCGTCGTACGCCGCCTCGTGCATCGGCGGCGACAGCGAGTGCCCCACCGGGTTCCCGACGAGTCCGTAGACGTCCATACCCCACCAACTCGCGGCGTTCTCATAATTGGTACTGACACCGAATCGCTTTTGTCCACCAATCGAATCCCGAGCGGTATGCCCGAATCGCTACTCGTCAGTGCGGGGATACTCCTCGCTGGCATCGTGTTACTCTACGTCGGTGCCGAACTCCTCGTGTCTGCGGCGTCGGCGCTCGCGCTCTCCCACGGCGTGAGAGCCGCGACGGTCGGCGTCACCATCGTCGCGTTCGCGACCACCGCGCCCGAACTGTTCGTCAGCTCCATCGGCGGCCTCACGGCCGACGACAGCATCGCCCTCGGGAACATCGTCGGCTCCAACATCACCAACATCGGCCTCGTCCTCGGGACCGCCGCGTTCCTCCGGCCGATGGAAGTCGACCGCGACCTCCTCTACCAGCACGGCCCGTTCATGCTCGCGGCCGCCGTCGCGCTCGTCGCGCTCGCGCTCGACGGCCGGCTCGCGACCTTCGACGGCGCCGTCCTCCTCGTGCTGCTCGCCGCGTTCACCGGCTACCTCTACTACCGCGCGCAGCGCGCCGGCGACGTGAAACTCCCCGAGGACGTCGAGATGGACGACGAGAACACCACCGCCGGCCTCCGCGAGTACGCCGTCCTCGCCGGCAGCATCCTCGTCCTCCTCGCGGGCTCCCGGAGCCTCATCGTCGGCGGCCGCAGCGTCCTCTCCGCGTGGGGGTTCAGCGACCTCTTCATCGGCCTCACCATCATCGCGTTCGGCACCTCCGTCCCCGAGCTCGCGACGTCCGTCGTCAGCGCGCTCCGCGACGAAGCCGACTTCTCCATCGGGAACGTCGTCGGCTCCAACATCTACAACGTCCTCGCCGTCATCGGCGTCGTCGCGCTCGTCGTCCCCATCACGGTCGACCCCTCCACCGCGCGCTTCGAACTCCCCGTGATGCTGGCGTTCACGTTCGTCGCGCTCGCCATCATGTCCCTCGGCGACCGCATCACGCGCCTCGAGGGCGGCGCGCTCGTCGGCGGCTACGTCGGCTTCCTCTACTTCCTGCTCCCCTAAACCGCAAGGGTTACCTTCGCTTTAGCCTCCGGTTTAGGCATGCTCACTGAGCGACTCCAGCACCCGCTGGCGGCGGTAGCCGGCGCCGTGCTGTTGACGCTTCCCTGGCTCACCGTCTGGCTGTCGGGCGGCCCGAGCGCCTACGGCCTCAGTCACGTCGGGACAGTCGGCGTCAGCGGCCTCGCCGTCCTCGGCGCCTCCTTCCTGCTGGCGTGGGGCGCCGAGACCGCGGAGAAGGATGTCCCGCGGGCGTTCGCCCTCGCCGTGCTCGCCGTGCTCGCGGTCGCCCCCGAGTACGCCGTCGACGCCCTCTACGCGTGGAACGCGGGCGCCGGCGGCGCGACCTCGCAGGCCTGCGCCGCCCTCCCGCCGGGGTTCGTCGAACACGTCAGCCAGCTCCCCGCCGCCGAGATCAACACCGCCCGCGAGGAACTCGCGAGAGGGTGTCACGCCGCGAACCTCGCGGTCGCGAACATGACGGGCGCGAACCGCATCCTCATCGGGCTCGGGTGGTCCGGCATCGCCCTCTACTCGATCTACCGCATCCAGAGCGAGGGCGACGTCGCCATCGTCCGCGAGGACGGCCTGCTCGCGGACAGGGTCCGCCTCGACCCGAGCATCGCCACCGAGATTTTCTTCCTGTTCGTCGCCACCGTGTTCGCGTTCTTCGTCCCGGTCGGCGGCGGCATCGGCATCGTCGACATGGTCTTCCTCGTCGGCCTCTACGCCTCGTACATCTTCCTCATCGTCCGCGGCGGCGTCGAGGAGGACGAAGCCCACGTCGGGGTGCCCGCGTACTTCCAGGCGTTCGTCCGCCGGCACCGCGTCGCCGTCGTCCTCTCGCTGTTCGCGTACTCCGGGCTGCTCATCATGACCGCCGTCGAGCCGTTCGCCCACGGCCTCGAAGCCGTCGGCATCCAGATGGGCATCGAGCCGTTCCTCATGATACAGTGGGTGGCGCCGCTGGCGTCCGAGAGCCCGGAACTCATCGTCGTCGCCTACCTCGTGAACAAGGCGCGGACGACCGCCGGGTTCAACGCGCTCATCTCCTCGAAGCTCAACCAGTGGACGCTGCTCATCGGGACGCTCGTGGTCGTCTACAGCATCTCCTACGGGCAGTACGGCGTGCTCCCGTTCGACGAGAAGCAGGCCGGCGAGATCTGGCTCACGGCCGCCCAGAGCCTGTTCGCGCTCGCCATCCTCGTGAACTTCACCATCAGCGCTCGGGAAGCGCTCGCGCTGCTCGCCCTCTTCCTCGCGCAGCTCCACCCGGCGTTCCACCACTACGAGGCGCTGCTCGGGTTCAGCGCGCTGTACATCGTGCTGGCGCTCGCGCTGTTCGCCAGGCGGAGTGAGGACCTCCAGCGGCTCGTCCGCATGGTGAGCGTCCACGCCTCCGGCGAACGCCTCGAGGAGAGCGAGCGCCCCCACGGCGGCGACTGACCGACCCGGAAACCCCGCCTCCCGCTCCGTTCCACCGTCCCCTGTTAACGCCCACCACAAGCGTTAGGGTGCGCTTGGTGGAGACAGTAGGTATGGTGTGAGCCCGACTGCGGCACCCCCTCGCCGCTCTGGTGGTCGCCGTCTGGGAGGGCGTCACGCTGCTCGTGCTGTTCCTCACGCAGGTGCTCGTGGAGTTCGCCATCATCCAGACCGTCGCGGAGCCCCACGCCACCGAACTCAGCATCCTCGTGCTGTACGCGTACACCGCGGTGTACCTCGCGCTCGCCGCCGTGCTGTTCGTGCGGCGCCGAGCGGCCGTCGTGGAGCTCGTCCGGCGGACGGTCGGGGACGCCCGCTCGGCGTTCGCGTGACCGCACCCGTCCCGGCGAGACTCGATTCGGAGTCCGGCTCCGGGTCGGGAACGGCAGTCGTTTTACGGGCCGACTCGTACGCGAGTCCGTGATCGGTATCGTCGTGAGCGAGGCCGACGAGGCGTCGGTCGCCATCGGCGACCAGCTGCTGGCCCGCGGGGACTTCGAGCGAGTCGGGGACGGCGCGTACCGCAGCGAGCACTTCGAACTCCGCGAGTTCGAGCCCCTCCACCTCGACCTCGACGGGGTCGCCGACGCGTTCGACGACCCCGCGTTCGTGGTGTTCGCGTCCCGGCACAGCGGCGACACCGGCCCGCTGTTGAGCGCGCACTACACGGGGAACTTCGGCGACGCGGAGTACGGCGGCGAGGACCGGAGCCTGGCGCCGGCGTGCCCGAACGCCCACCGCGAGGTCGTCGCGTCGCTCCGGGAGTACGCGCCCGACGGCTACGACGTCGCGATGGAGTGCACGCACCACGGCCCGACGGCCGCCGGCGCGCCGTCGATGTTCGTCGAACTCGGGAGCAGCGAGTCCGAGTGGCGCGACGACGCCGGCGCCCGCGCCGTCGCCGAGGCAATCCTCGACCTCGCCGGCGCCGACGCCCGGACGGAGCGGTCGCTGGTCGCGTTCGGCGGCGGGCACTACGCGCCCCGGCCGACCCGCATCCTCGCGGACACCGACTGGGCGGTCGGCCACGTCGCCGCGGACTGGAGCCTCGCGGACCTCGGCGACCCCCGCGCCCACCGGGACGTCGTGGACGCGATGTTCGACGCCAGCGACGCCGCGCACGCCGTCGTCGACGGCGATCACCCGGCCGTCGAGTCGGTCGTCGGCGACCTCGGGTACCGCGTCGTCAGCGAGACGTGGGTCCGGGAGACGGACGGCGTCCCCCTCGCGCTCGCCGACGCCCTCGAACGCGACGTCGAGTCGGTCGACGACGGCCTCCGGTTCGGCGACCCCGCCCGGGGGTACGACGACGGCTACCTCGTGGTCGACCTCCCGGCGGACCTCCTCGACGCCGCGCACGCCGTCGACCCCGAAGCCACCGTCGCCGCCGGCCTCGGTCGCGCGCTCGCCGTCGCAACCGACGAGAACGGCAACCGGCTCGCCGGCGCCGCGGCGTTCTCCGAGGAAGCCGCCTACGACGCGTTCGTCGACGACATCGCCGACCTGCTCGCTACGGAGTACGAGTCTGTCGCCCGCGACGACGGCGAACTCACCGCGGTCAAGGAGGCCTTCGACCCCGAGGCCGCCGCCGAACTCGGCGTCCCCGAAGGCCCGAAGTTCGGCAAACTCGCGAACGGCGTCCCGGTCGACGTCGACGGCGCCGAAGTCGCGCCGAGCGACGTGTCCCGAACCCAACGCATCACGGTTTCGGTCGGGGTCCGCGAGCGGACGCGTGAGCGCGTGCGACGCCCGTCCGACGCGGAGGGGAAAGGTAATTAACCCTCACACGCTACCCGTTACCCAACAATGGACTCGATTGTGCAGGACGCCATCGACGAAGCCGAGGAGGCCGACGACTCGGCTTCGGACGCCGGGGACGTCCAGCCGAGCGGGTCGTCCGCGAACGTCCCGACGGGGGAGATGACGGACGACGAACTCGAGGACGTCCTCGAAGAACTCCAGACGAGCATCACGGTTGTCGGCTGCGGCGGCGCCGGGTCGAACACCGTCAACCGCATGGCCGAGGAAGGCATCCACGGCGCCGACCTCGTCGCCGCGAACACCGACGTCCAGCACCTCGTCGAGATCGACGCCGACACGAAGATCCTCATGGGCCAGCAGAAGACCCAGGGCCGCGGCGCCGGCTCCCTCCCCCAGGTCGGCGAGGAAGCCGCCCTCGAGTCCCAGGACGAGATCCGGGACTCAATCGAGGGCTCGGACATGGTGTTCGTCACCGCCGGCCTCGGCGGCGGCACCGGCACCGGCTCCGCGCCCGTCGTCGCGAAGGCCGCCCGCGAAGCCGGCGCGCTCACCATCGCCATCGTCACCACGCCGTTCACCGCCGAGGGCGAAGTCCGGCGCACGAACGCGGAAGCCGGCCTCGAGCGCCTCCGCGACGTCGCGGACACCGTCATCGTCGTCCCGAACGACCGCCTCCTGGACTCCGTCGGCAAACTCCCCGTCCGCGAGGCGTTCAAGGTCTCCGACGAGGTCCTGATGCGCTCCGTGAAGGGCATCACGGAACTCATCACGAAGCCCGGCCTCGTCAACCTCGACTTCGCCGACGTCCGCACCGTCATGGAGAAGGGCGGCGTCGCGATGATCGGGCTCGGCGAAGCCGACTCCGACGCGAAGGCCGCGGACTCCGTGAAGTCCGCGCTCCGCAGCCCCCTCCTCGACGTCGACATCTCCTCCGCGAACTCCGCGCTCGTCAACGTCACCGGCGGCCCCGACATGAGCATCGAGGAGGCCGAGGGCGTCGTCGAACAGCTCTACGACCGCATCGACCCCGACGCCCGCATCATCTGGGGGACCAGCATCGACGAGGACATCGAGGGCGAGATGCGCACAATGGTAGTCGTCACGGGCGTCGACTCCCCCCAGATCTACGGCCGCAACGACGCGCCCGAGCCGGATCCCGAGCCCGACGGCGGCGCCAGCGACATCGAGGACATCGACTACGTGGAATAGTACCTTTTGCTGCGTTCGAGCGGCTTCGCCGCCCTCACTGGCAAAAGCTACGCTAAAAACCTCCTCTCTCCCTGCGGTCGGTCGTCGGCCCGAGCGCTCACGACGTTCGCGCTCGGTGAATCGCGGCCCTCGGGTTCTCCGAACCCGTCGGTCCGCGAATGCTAGTGAACGCAGAAGTGTCGACTTCAGATCAAAAATCTCGTTCAGGAAGCACTTACCCGCTCAGAGGACGGACTCTGATTCATGCTCATCGCAGGCAGCCAGGACGGCGTCTACGCTGTCAAGGGTCTCTTCGACGGTAGCGACGTGACCGCGGAACGCGTACTCGACGGTGCCGCGACGATGCGCGTCCGCCAGTTCGATGGAGTCAGTGGCGTGTTCGCGGCGACGGTGACTGGCCTCTACCACTCGCCCGACGGGAGCGAGTGGCGCGACCTCGGCGTTCCGACCCGGAAGGTGTACTCGGTCGGCTGGAGTCCGGCCGGGACGCTGTACGCCGGCACGAGGCCGGCGGCAGTCTACGCCACGGATGCCGAGAGCGGCGAGCTACCGGAGTCCCTCGACTGGCGCGAACTCGAGGGGTTCCAGGAGCTCCCGTCGCGGGACGACTGGCGGCTCCCGCGGCACGACGACCTCGCGCAAGTCCGGGACGTGTACGTCCACCCGGACGCACCCGACCAGGTCGTCGCGGGCGTCGAAGTGGGCGGCGTCCACGTCAGCGAGGACGGCGGGGAGACGTGGACCGAACGCGACGCGGGCGTCCACGACGACGTCCACGAACTCCGCGTGCTCGGCCCGAGCGAGTTCGTCGCGGCGACCGGCTACGGGCTGTACCGGACGACGGACGCCGGGCGGTCGTGGACGCGCCTCGAGGACGCCCACGACCAGCGGTACGTCCGGTCGCTGTTCGCGCACGAAGGCGACGCCTACGCGGGGGCGGCGCTGGCGCACACGTCGACGTGGGTCGAGGACGACGCCGACCCCGCGCTGTTCGCGTCCCGGGACGGCGCGCCGGCGGAGGCTGTCGACCACCCGCGGCCGGGGGAGACGATAACCGGGATGACCGCCGTCGAGGGCGACGTCGTCGCCGCGACGCACGAAGGAACGCTGCTATTGGAGGGTGCCGACGGGTGGACGGTCGCCGGGTCGCTGCCCGTCGACCGGCAGCTGGAGAGTAGCTACACGCCCCTGGCGTGGGTCGCTGAGTGACCCGATCACGGAGGCATCGGAGCGCGACCAGGCCCGCGCTCGCATCAATAGATAAAAATGCGAGCGCCGCGTGGACTCCCACATGGACGTTCCCCTAGAGCTTTCAGCGTACACGCGCGTGCTCCGACTGGCGAGCACGCCCTCGTGGGAGGAGTTCTCCCAGATCGCGAAGATCGCCGCGGCGGGCATCTTCCTCATCGGCCTCATCGGCTTCCTCATCTTCCTCGTGATGAACGGCGTCACGTCGGTGATCTAGAGATGGGCGTGTACGCCGTCAAGACGACCGCGAGCCAAGAGCAGACGGTCGCGAGCATGATCGCGAACCGCGAGGAGGACGAGATCCACGCCGTGCTCGCGCCGGACGCGCTCACCAGCTACGTGATGGTGGAGGCGGACGGCTCCGCGGTCATCGAGCGCGTGATGGAGGAGATTCCGCACGCCCGCAGCCTCGTTCCCGGGGAGTCCGGCATCAGTGAGGTCGAGCACTTCCTCTCCCCGAAGCCGGACGTCGAGGGCATCGCGGAGGGCGACATCGTCGAACTCATCGCCGGTCCGTTCAAGGGCGAGAAGGCCCAGGTCCAGCGCATCGACGAGAGCAAGGACCAGGTCACCGTCGAACTCTACGAGGCGACGGTCCCGATTCCGGTGACGGTGCGCGGCGACCAGATTCGCGTGCTAGACTCGGAAGAACGGTAGCGCTCCCGTATCACGGGGACCCCGAGCAGTCTTCCTCGCGCTCTCACGAATTGTCAGCAGCCGCGCTGTCGGCCAAACTGGGGGTGGAAGAGTGGGTGGGAAGTGTTCGGGGTGCGACGACGGCGTGTGTCAGCTCGTGGTCGCGGGCGCGGGCTCGGAGGTGTCGAGCGCGTCGGCGCGCTCGTCGCTCAGGAGGTCCTCGAGGACGTCGGGGTCGAGGGCGTCGGCGACGTCGTCGAGGACGCGTTCGCGCTCCCGGATCGCGCTCGCGTCGCCGTCGTAGAACCGGACGTACTCGGCGCGCGTGTGCTCCTCGAGGCCGTGCCTGATCGCGAAGTAGCCCTCGGGGACCGTCTCGCCGCAGATCTCGCACTCGTGGGCGTCGTGGTCCGCGACCTGGTGCACGAGCAGGGCTTCCACGGTCTCGAACGCCGACCCACAGTCGACAATCGCACACTCCCACCCGGGCATACGTCCGTGTAGCCTCAGCGCGTAGATAAACTTTATGTCGGTGACACAACCACTCGGGCCCTGCGTCCGCCGACCGTCGTCGCTCCGTCTGACGAACTATCACGACTGAAAGCGAGGTTAGTACCACGTTAACTTATACCACCCTCCTCCGGAAACAGCGCTCACACGCGTCGAGACCGACGCTAAAGGAATCCGACCGAAAATTCTCCCTGGAGAACGACGCGCCGCGAGCCCGACGCGGCTCCGCTACCGCTACGCTTCGTCGAACGTAGCGAGACGGTCGCTCGCTGCGCTCGCGCTGCGACTCGCTCGCTCGACCCTGCTACGCAGGGTCGAACGCCGCCAGACTCGCTACCGCTCGTCTGGCGAGCCCGACGCGGCTCCGCTACCGCTACGCTTCGTCGAACGTAGCGAGACGGTCGCTCGCTGCGCTCGCGCTGCGACTCGCTCGCTCGACCCTGCTACGCAGGGTCGAACGCCGCCAGACTCGCTACCGCTCGTCTGGCGAGCCCGACGAAGCTCCGCTGCCGCTACGCCGCGTCGAACAACTCCTCGCCGTCGACCATGTGCTCCTCGACAGCGTCCATGTCCAGGGTCACGCCGAGCCCCGGCTCCTCCGGAATCTCGATGTGGCCGTCCTCGATGACGTCCTCCTCCACGAGGTCCGCCCACCAGTCGAGCTCGTAGGAGTGGAACTCCACGGCGAGACTGTTCGGGATGGCGGCGCCGACCTGCGCGGACGCCATCGTCGCCACCGGACTCGAGACGTTGTGCATCGCCACCGGGACGTAGTACTGGTTCGCGACGTCCGCGACCTTCCGCGTCTCCCGCATCCCGCCGACCTTCGGCAAGTCCGGCGCGACGATGTCCACCGCCTGGTTCTCGATCAGTCGGCGCTCCTCGGTGACGCGGTAGCGGTTCTCCCCCACCGCGATCGGCGTCGTCGTGGACTTCGTGACCTCCGCCTGAACCTCGAGGTTCTCCGGCGGCACCGGGTCCTCCAGCCACCAGACGTCGTACTCCTCGAGCGCGCTCGCGAGGCGCTTCGCGCTCCCGCCGGAGAACGTCCAGTGGCAGTCGAACGCGACGTCCGCGCGGTCCTTCACGCGCTCCGTCACCTGCTCCACGATCTCGGCCTTGTGCCGGATCTCGCCCGGACGCAGGTGGCGGTTCGCGCGGTCCTTCTCCAGGCCCGACGGCACGTCGAGGTCGAACTTCAGCGCGTCGTACCCGAGTTCCTCGACGACGCGCTCGGCCTCGTCCGCGCACGCCTCCGGGTCGGCCTCCGCCTCGGTGTGGCAGTCGCAGTACACGCGGACCTCGTCGCGGTACTTCCCGCCGAGCAACTGGTACGCGGGCACCCCGAGGACCTGCCCGGCGAGGTCGTGGAGCGCGATCTCGATGCCGGAGATGGCGGTGACGGTGACGCCCTCCACGGAGCCCTCGCCGCTCATCTTCTGGACGAGGTGCTCGAACAGCCGGTCGATGTCGAGGGGGTTCTCCCCGACGACGAACGGCTTCATGCGCTCGATCAGTTCGGGGACGCCCGCGCCCCAGTACGCTTCGCCGGTGCCGACGACGCCCGCGTCGGTGTAGACGCGGACGAGCGTCCACGGGAAGTTCCCGTCGACCATCGTCGTCTGGACGTCCGTGATCTCGAGGTCTCGCTGCGCCGGCCGCTGGCCGTCCGCGCCCATCGTCTCGGCGGAGAGCTCGCGCATCGTGTACTCCGCGTTCGGGTCGTGGAGGTCGGCGTAGTCTTTGCTCATGGCTCGTAGTTCACTCGGTTCAGTGTAAATCTGTGGATTACAGCAGGTCGAGGGCCGCGAGGTCGCTCTCGAGGCGGCCGCGCGCGTCGTCGTCCATCCCACGCAGCGGCGACCGCAGCGGGCCGGCGTCGAACCCCCGGAGGTCGAGCGCGGTCTTCACGCCCGCCATGTACGGCCCTCGCTTGAGCGCGTCCCGCACCTCGTAGACGGTGCTCTGGAGGTCCTGCGCGCGGTCCTCGTCGCCCGCGTCGTAGGCGTCGTAGAGGTCGACGACGAGCCCCGGGAACGCGTTCGCGACCGCGGACACCATCCCCGCGCAGCCGAGGTCGAGTCCGGGCACGAGCAGGGAGTCCGACCCCGCGAGGAACGTCAGTTCGGGGTGGGCGTCGACGGCCTGCCCGAGCCACGGGACGTCCTTCGAGGAGTCCTTCAGTCCGGCGAGGTTCTCGATGGCCGCGAGCTCCGCGAGCGCGTCGAGCCCGAGCTCGTTGCCGGTCTTCGAGGGGATGTGGTAGACGTACACCGGGAGGTCGACGGCGGCGCACACCCGGCGGTAGTGCGAGACGGCGGCCTCGCGGTCGAGGGGGTAGTAGTACGGCGTGACGACCACGACGCCGTCGGCGCCGACGCGCTCGGCGTGCTCGGCGTGCGCGACGGTCTGCCGGGTGCTCGGCGCGCCGACGCCCGCGATGACGGGGACGTCGCCGCCGACCTCGTCGACGACGGCTTCGACGACGCGGTCGCGTTCGTCGGGCGTCAGCATCGGGAACTCGCCGTTTGTCCCGAGCGGGAAGACGCCGTGGGCGCTGCGGTCGACGACGAACCGGGCGTGCGCGGCGGTCGTCTCGGCGTCCAGCGATTCGTCCGCGTCGAACGCGGTGACGGTCGGCGGGACGACCCCGTGGAGATCGAGGGGGTCGTCGCTGCCGGGTGCGGGCGCGTGAGCGGGCATCACGTGGCGGGTCGCCCGCCGCGAGCATAAGCACCCGGGATTCCCCGCGATTGTTTTTCGAAGGTGAGTAAACTTTTAGTCGGAGCGCGCGAGAGACGGTAGCATGGACGTCGAGGTGAAGCTAACCGGAACGCTCGCCGCCCGCACGGGCACGCACCGCGCCCGGGTCGGCGTCGACGAGGACGCCACCGTCGCGGACGTCGTGAACGCGCTCGCCGAGGAGTTCGGCCCGCAGGTCCGGGCCGGCGTCCTCGAGGGGTCTCGGCTCAGAACGGACACGGTCGTCGTCCGGGAGTCCCCCGACGGCGAACCCCTCAGCGCGTCCAGCAGCGTCCACGCGGGCGACACAGTCCGGTTCCGACTCGCCTGACCACGCTCGATTCGGCCGCCACCTTTTCTGCTCTCCCGATCCGTCTCAGTCGGCGAGTCGGTTGAGCGCCCACGCCGTCCGCAGCACCTCGTCGGCGGCGCCGCGGTCGAAGACGAGCTCGTCGGTGGCCCGCACGTGCTCGAGCACTCGCTCGGAGGCGTGCTCGGGCGCCGCCGCGACGCCGGCGTCCTCGTCGGCGACCCACTCCATGACCCGGAGGTCGCTCTTCGAGTCGCCCATCACGAGCGCGAACGGGTCGTCGACGCCGAGCACGTCGAACGCCGCGCGGACGCCCACGACCTTGTTCAGCTCCCGGGACGCGATCTCGGCGGCGTCGGCCTCGTAGTACGCGACGTCGACGCGCTCGAGGAGTTCGCGGACGCCGTCGGGGACGGCCACCGAGCCGGGGTGGGCGTCCGCGGCCTCGAGCACGCCAGCGATCTCGGGGTCTGCGTCCGCGTAGAACCCCCGGACGTGGTCGCGGGTCGCTCCCTCGATGCAGTCCGCGAGGAGGTCGAGGAGGTAGACGAGGCCGTCGTCGATGAGGTCGCGGGCGCGGTCGCTGCCGATCTCGTAGTTCGGCTTCAGCGTGACGTTGAACTCGTTGCCCTGGAGGTGGCAGCCCCGGCGGACCGACTCGGGGGCGTCCGGCAGCACGCGCGCCCGCACGCTGTCGAAGACGCTCCGGACGTCCTCGCCGAGGTCCTCGTACAGCAGCTGTTTGGTGTCCGGGCCGTGGCCGGGCGTGAACACGCCGGTGCCGGCCTCGTAGACGACCGAGACGTCCCCGGAGTGGACGAGTTCGTCGCCGAGCCCCTGGACGAGGAAGCCCTTGACGTTCTCGAGGGTCTGGCCCGTGCAGATGACGATGGGGACGCCCGCCTCGTGGAACTCGGTCAGGAGGTGCAGCGTCTCCCGCGGAATCTCGTTGTCCGTGCCGCCGGCCGACCGCAGCGTCTCGTCGACGTCCAGCACGAGGACGTTCACGCCCCGGCCGTACTTGCCGTGGAGGTCGAGCGCGGTGAACGCCTGGTCGCGGGTCGCGCGGGCGGCGACGTCCGCGAACGCGTCCTCGTCGTGGAACGCGGCCCGGATCTCGTCCTTGCGGTCGGCGAGCTCGTCGCTGGCGGACTCCCAGTACTCGAGGGCCACCCGGGAGTCGACCGGCGGGAAGAGGTCGACGAAGTCCTGGTAGGCCCGGAGCGTCTCGGCGTCGAACTCGTCGTAGAGCGCGTAGAGCCGGTCGTACTGCTGCATGGTCGGGGGAGACGTGGCGGACACGTAAATCGGTTCGTGGCGGCTGGCTCGCTGCCGCCGGTGGCCGCACCGCGCGCCTGACCCCTAGAATACTTACTCGAAATAGAATAAATCTTTTGTCGGTGTGGTGCGGAGTGGACTGCATGGACGCAATCGCCGTGACCCGCGACGACCGCCGGCCGCGGGTCGTCGAGAAACCACGCCCGGAGCCCGGCCCCGGGGAAGCGCTCGTGCGCACGCTCCGCGTCGGCGTCGACGGCACCGACCACGAAGTCATCCAGGGGAGCCACGGCGGCTTCCCCGCCGGCGACGACCACCTGGTCCTCGGGCACGAAGCCGTCGGGGTCGTCGAAGACCCCAACGGCACAGACCTCGATGCGGGACAGGTCGTCGCCCCCACCGTCCGCCGGCCACGGAACGGCGGCGCCGGGTACTTCGAGCGCGGCGAACCCGACATGGCGCCGCCCGGCGAGTACGTCGAACGCGGCATCGAGGGCGCCCACGGCTTCATGGCCGAGTACTTCACGAGTCCCGCCGACTACCTCGTCCCCGTCCCCGGCGACCTCGCGCATCTCGGGTTCCTCGTCGAACCCGTCAGCATCACCGAGAAAGCCCTCGAACTCGCGCGAGCGTCCCGGTCGTCGTTCGACTGGCGGCCGGAGTCCGCGCTCGTCCTCGGGAACGGCAGCCTCGGCCTGCTCACGCTCGCGATGCTCGAAAACTTCGAGCGCACGTACTGCCTCGGCCGCCGCGACCGCCCCGACCCCACCATCGGCGTCATCGAGGAACTCGGCGCCACGTACGTCGACTCCCGGGAGACGCCGGTCGACGAGATCCCGGACGCCCACGAGCCGATGGACCTCGTCTACGAGGCGACCGGCCACGCCAGACACGCCTTCGAGACCGTGCACGCGCTCGCGCCGAACGGCGTCGGCGCCCTCCTCGGCGTCCCCGAAGCCGGCTGGGAGTTCGAGGTCGCGGGCAGCGACCTCCACCGCGAACTCGTCCTCGAGAACAAGGCCCTCCTCGGCAGCGTCAACTCCGGCGTCGACCACTTCGAGGCGGCCGTCGAGACGCTCGCGGGCCTCCCCGACTGGCTGCTCGAGGACGTCGTCACGGGCGTCTACGACCTCGAGGACTTCGAGGCAGCGTTCCGCGACGACGAAACGACCATAAAAACGGCGGTGCAATTCCACACCCAATGAAGAACGTAGACGACCTCATCGACAGCGCGGCCGACCTCGCGGCCCGCGGCCTCTCCCGCGGCGAGATCGCCGACGAACTGAACGTCTCCCGGGAGACCGCGAGCTGGCTGGTCGAGCGCGCCGGCACCGCCGCCCCCGTCGAGGACGAACCCGAGGGCGGCCCGCAGGATGTCCACGTCGACTGGAGCAACATCGGGGAGGCCGGCGCCCGCCTGTCCGCGGTCGGCGTCGCGCTCGCGGACGCGCTCCGCGACCACAGCCACGACGTCGACCTCATCGTCGGCGTCGAGAAGGCCGGCGTCCCGCTCGCCACCGCCGTCTCGAACGAACTCGAGACCGACCTCGCGACGTACACGCCCCGCAAGCACCAGTGGGAGGAAGGCGACATCGAGAACCTCGGCGGGAGCTTCTCCCGGAACTTCGCGCAGGTCGAGGGCCGGGAGTGCTTCGTCGTCGACGACACAGTCACGTCCGGCACGACGATGCGGGAGACCGTCGACGCCGTCCGCGAGAGCGGCGGCACCCCGGTCGCGTGCGGCGTCCTCGCGGACAAACAGGGCCTCGGCGACGTCGACGACGTCCCCGTCGAGTCGCTGCTCCAGGTCATCCGCGTCGGCGCGGACGACTAGCGACGCAAGGCCTTTCTCCGCGTCGTCCGTACGGCTCGTATGGCCTTCGACCCCCTCGACAGCTCGATGGAGCAGGACGCCGTCGACGACGTCGTCGCGACCGCCATCGAGAACAACGAGGTCGTCCTCTTCATGAAGGGCACCCCCCAGATGCCCCAGTGCGGGTTCTCCCAGAAGGCAGTCGACCTCGTCGCCCGGCACCGGCCGGACGTCCACACCGTCGACGCCCTCGAGAGCCTCGAGGAGTTCCGGAACGCCCTCGAGGACCACAGCGGCTGGGAGACCATCCCCCAGACGTTCGTCGACGGCGAGTTCGTCGGCGGCAGCGACATCCTCGCCGAACTCGAGGAGCGCGGCGAACTCGCGGACGAACTGAACGCCGAGAACGCCGACCCCGACGCGACGGACCCGACCGAGGCAGGCGCGTCCGACGGCCCGTCCCTCGACGACGACGTGAACGCTCCCTTCTAGGCGCCGTTCGCGGCCTCCGGTTCGGGCTCGACGTCGAATGACAGCTCGGTGCCGGCGAGCCGTATCATCCGGTCGGTCACGTCCTCCATCGCGTCCACGACCGCGTCCAGGCGGTCGGCGAGCGCCCGGTAGACGAGCGGCTGGTCGGTTTCTCCGTCGCCGAACGCGCGCGTGACGACGCGGGACCGCAGCCGGTCGCAGTCGCTCTCGGCGGCCCGGACGTCCTCGACCGCGTCGGCGACGGAGACCGACTCGTTCGGCTCGCAGAGCACGGTCAGGAACCCCGTAACGGCGGTCTCCAGCGCCGCCATCGCGTCGGCGGCGCACGCCGCCATCTCGCCGAGCAACGCCAGCAGCTCCGGCGCTCGCGGCGGCCCGATGGCGACCAGGTCGTCGGCGAACTGCTCGGCGGCGTTCGCCACCGCGTCCAGGGCGTGGTAGAGCTCGATGGTCTGACCGGCGTGGAGGTGCACGCGGCTCAGCCGGATGCCGAGGTCCTGGACGTCGGCGTCGCCGACGAGCGCGCTGACGCGGCGGTGCGTGCGGTCGCAGCCGGACTCCAGGTCCCCGATGGTGGTGGCGGTCTCCCGGTAGCCGTCCCCGTCCTCGAACGCGTCGACGAGCCGGGGGAGCCGGGCGACGCACGCGTCCAGCTGGTCGAGGTACGTCTCGGTCGCCACGGCGAGCCGCTCGTCGAAGCGGGCGTCCACGCTGGGCATCGCGTGAACCCACGGCGGGGCCGGGAAAACGCCTTGCTATGAGCGGTATCGAGGCCTCGGGAGGCGAACTGAGACGCACTGCCCGGTTCCGACTCGGTCCGGGACCGCGCCGGGTGTGGACGAAGAAGCCGGGGCGCCTCAGTAGATGAGGGAGTCGTCCTTCTCGACCATGTAGACGGTGCGCGCGCAGATGTTGACGGCGTGGTCGCCGACGCGCTCGAGGTCCCGGATGGTCAACAGGAGCCGGGAGACGTCCTGCATGATGGCCTCGATCTCCGCCTCCTCGGTGTCGGCGTCGACCTCGCGCTCGATGAGGTCGCGGACGACCGTGTCGCTGGCCTCCCGGCAGCGCTCGTCGACCTCGTCGTCGCGCTCGGCGACCTCGAAGCACGCGTCGATGTCCTCCTCGGCGTACGCGTCCATCGCGTCCTCGACCATCTCGACGGTCTGCGTGCCGGTGGCCTGGACGTCGACCTCGGGGGAGGCGTCGCGGCCGGCCTCGAGGGTGTACTCCGCGAGGTTCACCGCGAGGTCGGCGATGCGCTCGAGGTCCGTGATGATCTTGAACGAGGACGCGATCAGCCGGAGGTCGCCGGCGACCGGCTGCTGGAGCGCGAGCAGGTCGATGCAGTCCTCCTCGAGGTCGAGGTAGAGTTGGTTGATCTCGTCGTCGCCCTCGATGACGTCCCAGGCGGTGTCCTCGTCCTTCTGGGCCATCGACTCGAGCGCGAGCCGGAGGCGGTCCGTCACCACTTCGCTCATGTAGAGAACGTCGCTCTGCAGCGACTCGAGTTTCTCCTGGTAGCTCTCTCGTGCCATAGTTGTCACCCGAACTTGCCGGTGATGTAGTCTTCGACGCGCTGGCTCTCTGGGTTCTCGAAGATCTGTTCGGTGTCGCCGTACTCGACGAGCTCCCCACCCGTGA